>CAMAWD010000100.1 GCA_945861785.1 Rhodoferax sp. OV413
GACCAGGTCGGCGGTGCGTTCGGCGCAGCGGCATAAAGGAGGAGCCCGCAGGGCGGGGGACAGCCGCGGAGCCGAATGCGCCGTCGACCTGGTCCCACACCAAGCCGCCGGTATCCAGGCTGTCATGTTTTCCGGAAAGACCAACAACGACCACAAAGGGCCGAAAGCAGACCACAGAACCTGTCCGCTGAACCCGCTGTAGTCGGGTGTAAGCGCCATCTCAAACCGCCACCCAGCCACTGGTTTTCTCGGAGGCGAACAGGGCATCGATCACCCGCATGTTGCGTGTCGCGTCGTCCAGGCCGTAGGGCAGCGCAATCTCGCCGCGCACCACGCGCGAGAACACATCGCCCTGCAGACCGTACATGTTGCATGGGGAAATGGTTTCTGTCCGGATGGCGCGGCCGTCCAGGGCGGTTCCGTCGTCGATCAGGATGTCGGTGGCGCCGCCCAGGGGGGCGTTGAACGGAATGCGCACCTCGATGCGCGCGCGTTCACCACACACATTGACGCGCTGGTAGGGAACTACTTGCGTTGAGACCGTGAAGTCCAGTCGCCGTCCCTCGCCGAAGTCGATCAATCCGCTGACGACGCGGTCGGTGCCGAAATCCGGGTCGCGGTCGACCAAGGCGACCACCCGCAGCGGTTCGGCTTCGAACAGGTAACGTGCCGTGACGATGGCATAACAGCCAATGTCGTACAAAGCACCACCGCCCTGGTGGCTGTGGTTGCGGATATTGGTTGTGTCGCGGTTGAAATATGAAAAATACGACTGGATGGAACGCACCGCCCCAAGGTCGCCCGCGCGCACAAGCTCGCGCACGCGTTCCCATTGCGGGTGAAACCGGACCATGAAGGCCTCCATGATGTGCACCTTGGCCGCCACCTCGCGCAATGCGGCGATGTCGTCGGCACGCAGCGCCATCGGCTTTTCGCACAACACATGCTTGCCGGCGCGGGCCGCCTGCAGGGTCAGGGCCACGTGTTGCTCGTTGGGCAGCGGGTTGTAGATGGCCTCGATGGCTGGGTCGTCGAAAAGCTCTTCGTAGCTGCCGTAGGCACGGGGAATTCCAAGCGCCACAGCGGTCTGCTGAGCACGTTCAAGTGAGCGCGATGCGATCGCCTGCACGTCGCAGCATTGCGCAGACTGCATCGCGGGGATAACTTTTTCGCGGCCGATCTTGGCGGTGCTGAGGATGCCCCATGCGACTTTTTTCATGTTGGTTCCAGTTGGGCCAATAACGACCCATTGTGCTGCCGCAGGGGCCGCAGCTGGTGAGGCCAGGTCACTGCGGCAGCCCCGACGGCGGCCGCCAGGATGCCGTAACGGGCGACACGCACAGTGGGCGCCATGACGCCAGCGCTTTGGGCGTAACTTGACGCAGTTTGTGTGGCCGTGGCGAGCAGCGTCGGGTGCCTCGCCTCCTCGCGGCGCACCGGACGCGGTGCGCAGGGCGCGAGCGCCGATGAAGGTCTCTGCACAACCCCGACGCCCGCAGGAGCACAGCGCACCGCCGACCTCCACCCCAGCAACTCGCGCACCAGCGCGCTGACGGTGGATTTGGTCAAGCCACTGTGTTGCGACAACCGCGCGCGTGACAAGCCCGGCTCGCACCGCGACAGGCGCAACAAGACGCTGCTGTTGATGCACTTGAGCAGTTGCTGATCGCCGATCGTTCTCATGGCACTGATGGCGCCCTGTCAACTTGCATCTGGTTATCTGGCTGGCCGCTCTGATTGGGTTTTGCCGGCCGGCTGCTTGCCCAGAATGATCATGCCGAGCACTTCGTCCTCGGTCACATCCTGGGTCCGGTAAGTGCCAACCAGCCTGCCGTTTTTCATCACGGACAAGCGGTCGCTCAGGGCAAACACGTCGTGCATGTCGTGGCTGATCAGGAAGATGCCCACGCCCTCCGCCTTGAGTTGTTGGATCAGGTTGCCCACCATGGCGGTTTCTTCAGGGCCCAAGGCGGCAGTGGGCTCGTCCATGATCAGGATCTGCGCATTGAAATAGATTGCCCGCGAGATCGCAACCACCTGCCTCTGGCCTCCCGACAGGCGCCGTACCGGGATGCGCACGTTGGTGAAATTCTTGTTCAGCCGATGGAACACCTTGCGCGCTTCGGCGTCCATGCGGTGATCGTCGAGCGTGCGCCACCTGGTCAACAACTCGCGCCCCAGGAACAGGTTGGCGACGGAGTCCAGGTTGTCAGCCAGGGCCAGGGTCTGGTAGATTGACTCGATGCCCAGGCGCTGCGCATCCGCAGGCGTGCGCACCTGTACTTTTTCGCCGGCGATGACCACCTCGCCGCTGTCGATCGGGTAGGCGCCTGCCAGCATCTTCATCAGTGTTGACTTGCCGGCGCCGTTGTGGCCCAGCACCGCCACCACTTCACCGGGGTACAGGTTCAGGCTCACGTCGTCGACGGCGCGCACGCCTCCGAAAGCCTTGTTGATGTTGCGCAGTTCGACCAGACACTTGGAGGTGTCCACGGTGCGTTTGGTCAGATTGGTCATGGGCTGATGTCCGCGGTAGGTGCTGCGTGGCGGTTCACACCACGTCTCCGGTCCATTTGCGATAGGCCACGTCAAACACCACGGCGGCAATCAGCACTTGGCCGATGATCACGTAACGCGTGCCGATCGAAATGTCCAGCAGCAGCATGCCGCTGTCGATCGACTGCATGATCAGGGCGCCCAGCACCGAGCCGATGATGGTGCCGCTGCCACCCGCCAGCGCCGTGCCACCGATCACGGTGGCGGCGATGACCAGCAGTTCCAGGTTGTTTCCGAGGGAGTTGGTGCCCGCATTGAGCCGGGATATCGCCACGATTGCCGCAATGGTGGTCAGGATGGCCAGCAGCAGGAACAGCAAAATCGTCACTCTGCGCACCGGAATGCCAACCAGCGCCGCTGCGTCCGGGTTGCCACCCATCGCAAAAATGTAGCGACCGAAACGGGTGCGGTGTACCAGGAACGAAATCACCATGGCGACAGCGCCCCAGATCAGCACCGGGATGGGAATGCCCTGCGCCTCAGGCTTGTTGGGTATTTGGTAGGCATTCATCACCGCCACAAAGCTGAGCACGATCACGATCGGGATCATCACGATGACGGCGTCCACCAACGCGGAATTGGTGGGCACGCCATAGGCCTTTTTCGCACGGCGCTTGTTGACGGTGGCCACGATCAATCCGAGGCAGATCACGGCGCCGATCACCCAACTGGCGTCGGTCCCGATGCCGCCGTTGAAGCCGCCACCAAGTTGCAGGAAAAACGGGTCGGCCAGTGGCTGGGTCTTGCCATCTGCGACCAGGTACGCCGCACCCCGAAACGACATCAGTCCGCCGAGCGTGACCACAAATGCCGGCACACCCAGAAAAGCGACCAGCGCGCCCTGGTACACCGCCACGGCAATGGCGGCGCCCAGGCCGACCAGGCTTGCAGCCTGCCAGGACCAGTTCGCGGTGTACATCAGGTAGGCAATCAAGACGCCCACAAACCCCATCACTGATCCGACTGACAGGTCGATGTGCCGGGTCACGATGACCAGCACCATGACGGTTGCCAGAATGCCGACCACCGCGGTCTGCTGGGCAATGTTGTACAGGTTCTCGGGCGACAGGAAGATGCCTTCCGAGAGGACATTGAAAACCAGCGCAATGGCCACCAGTACGCCGGACATCAGCACCATGCGCCAGTCCACCTGGGCACGCCGTAGCGCCTGCACCAATGTATTCATCGCCATCTCCTCTCGTCAAAGCAATCTCAAGCCACAAACGACACCGCGGGCCGTCAGCCCGCGGTGGTCGACCCGGAGCCCGGAGGTCAGACGGTTACTTGCAGGCAGCGACCTTGGTGGCGTCGGCGCCTTTGCACAGCACATCTTTTTTGATGTAGCCCGCTTTCAGGACCAGGTCCAGGTTGTCCTTGGTCAACGGAATGGGTTTCAGGAAGATCGATTTCAGGGTCATCTTCTTGGGGCCGCCGGCCCAGTCAGCTGCGCCGGTCACGGGCTTGCCGGCGCCCAGCTCGACTGCGGCTTTGGCTGCTGCGGTGCCCAGGTCGGCCGAGTTCTTCCAGACCGAGACGGTCTGGGTGCCCAGGGCCACGCGGTTCAGGGCAGCGTGGTCGCCGTCCTGGCCGGATACCGGGATGCCTTTCAGGCCCTTGGCGGCCAAGGCCGCCACGACACCACCGGCCATGCCGTCGTTCTGCGCGACCACGGCATCGACCTTGTTGGCGTTCTTGGTCAGGATCTGCTCCATGTTCTTCTGGGCGTTTTGCGGGTTCCAGCCGGAGGTGAACTCCTCGCCCACGATTTTCACGTCGCCCTTCTTGATGGCATCGGCCAGCACCTCGCCCTGGCCTTCACGCAGGAAACCGGCATTGTTGTCACCCGGGTCGCCCTTGATGATGGCGTAGTTGCCCTTGGGCTTGACCGCCAGGATGGCGCGGGCGGTCATGCGGCCGACTTCCTTGTTGTCAAACGTGATGTAGGTCACGCCGGGCGCCTCGAACAGGCGGTCATAGGCGATCACCGGGATCTTCTGCTGGGCGGCCTTGTTGACGGCTGGCAGGATGGCGTCTTTGTCTTTGCCCAGGATGATCAGCACCTTGGCGCCTTTGGCGATCAGGCCGTCGATGTCCGCCAGTTGTTTCTCTGACGAAGCACCCGCGTCGGACATGATGTACTTTGCGCCGGACTTGGCGAGCTCGGCCTTGATCGCGGCCTCATCGGTCTTCCAGCGCTCTTCCTGGAATGCGTCGTAACTCACGCCGACGACGAGTTGTGCGAATGCGCCAGCAGATGACAGGGCCAGGGCCAGAACGGTCAGGGAACGTTTGAACAGCATTTTTTTCTCCGGTTGGTGCCCGATGTGGGCGGTAGCGAAAGGGCCCGGTCGGCCATTTGGTTCGAAAGAAAAATGAAGTTTCCGGCAACTGGAGTGTGCGGGCTATTGGTGGAAACACCAGTACCTTCCGGCCGACCCCGGTGCGGTTGCGCGCGTTGTCCGTCAGCGTGTCAGTGCCGCCACGGCCTCTACCCGCGCCGCATGCACCAACTCGCCGATTTGCCGCCCGGCAAGCCCTTGCGCCTGTGCCTGCGCGGCAACATGCGCGGTCGAGACCGCCTGGGCCGCAGCCAGCACGGCCAGCATATGTGCCCGGGGCGGGTAAGGCAGGTCCAGGCGATCATCTCCGGCATGGGCGTCGCACTCCACCACCAGCAGCAGGTCGGCGAAACGCGCCGGTTTGCGAAACGCATCGCAGCGCTCCAGCAGTTGCACCAGGGCGCCGGGGGCCAGGTTCACGCAGTCCTGCAGCGCCACGCGTTCCCTCGCCGCCACTTCGGCCATGGCGGTGCAGTCGGTAGGCACGCGCAATCGGGCGCACATCTGACGGATCGGGTGGGCGTCGCGGGCCGGAGCCGGCGTGCCAACCGGGTGCGCGTACAGGCACAGGCAGGCAAAACGCACTTCCAGCGGCGCATGGCGCGCCGCGCTCTGGTCGAGCATGCGCAGCACATGGTCGCCAGCCCCTGCGTGCCCCTGCGTCAACTCCGGCAGCACCACCTCATGCGCGCCGCAGGTCTGCAGCACCGTGAACATGCGCGCAGGCGTGGCCTCCATCAGGCCGCGCGCCATTTCCTGCCATACGCGCTCGGCCACCAGGGCGGTGGCCTCGCCGTGTTCCACCATGGAACACATCATGGACATGGTGTCCGGGGCCACTGCGAAGTCTGCAAATCGGGCCGCGAAACGCGCCACGCGCAGGATGCGCACCGGGTCTTCCCGAAAGGCGTCGGTGACATGCCGCAACACGCGTTGGCGCAGGTCCTGCTGTCCGTGGAAGGGGTCGGTGAGCCGCACCTGCGCCGGGTCAAACTCGCCGTCGCGGTCGAGTTGCGAGGCCTCAACCGCCATGGCGTTGATGCTCAGGTCGCGCCGGGCGAGGTCTTCCTCCAGCGTGACGTCGGCCGCGGCGTGGATGGCGAAACCCCGGTATCCGGGCGCGGTCTTGCGTTCGGTACGCGCCAGGGCGTATTCCTCCTTGCTGCCCGGGTGCAGGAACACCGGGAAATCCTTGCCCACCGCCACGAAACCGCGGCCTAGCAATTGCTGCGGCGTGGCACCCACCACCACCCAGTCGCGGTCCTTGACGGGAAGGCCCAGCAGGGTGTCGCGCACTGCGCCGCCGACCAGATAAATTTGCATCGCCGGGAGTGTAGGGCAGGGGTGTCTGGCACCCCGGGATCAGGATCAGCGGTGCAGGCGGTAAGGCTCCTCGAAATCGATGAAGTCGTTTTCGGCCAGCGCCCCGTCGGTCCACCCCCGCACGCCGGGCAGTGCGCCGACGCGCTCCACATACGCGCTGATCGCGCCTGGTACAGGCAGTGCATAGGTCTTCAGGCGCATACACACCGGCGCGAAGTACGCGTCGGCGACTGAAAACGCGCCGAACAGCATCGGCCCACCGTGTTCGGCCAGCAATTCGCTCCACATCTCGACGATCCGCGCCACGTCGGCACGCAGCGCCGGTTTGTCGCGCCAGGCCAACGCGCCAATGTCGGGCAGGGATGCTTCGATGTTCATCATGCATGCGCCACGCAGCGCCTGGAACCCGGAATGCATTTCGGCGCAGATGCTGCGCGCCCGGGCACGCGCTGCAGTCGCTGCCGGCCAGAGCCGCTGTTGCGGGTACTGCTCTGCCAGGTACTCGGCGATCGCCAGCGTGTCCCAGACCACCAGGTCGCCGTCCACCAGCACCGGCACCCGGCCCGCCGGGCTGAGCGGGCCCAGTCGCTGTTTGAATTGTGAGTCGGGGCTGAATGCGTCAAAACGCACCATCACCTCTTCGAAGGGGATGCCAGACTGCTTGAGCAGCACCCAGGGGCGCATCGACCAGGACGAGTAGTTCTTGTTGCCGATATAGAGTTTCAACATGCGGTTCTCCAAAAGTCGAATGCTAACTGTCTGCGGGCTGGATTTTGATGCGGTCGGAGCGGTGAATGGTGCCTTGTACCACCAGGTTCGTGAATAATGGCGGCATCAATTGGAGCAGTTCATTGACCAGGCTCTACACCCTCCAGGACCCCGTGCGCGGGCACATTGCCTACCGCGACCGCAAGCGCTGGTGGTGGACGTTGTCGCTGGTCTATCCCCTGATGCCTTTTGTCGGCATTGCCGCGCACGCGTGGAGCGGTATGGCGGTTGCGCTGGGCCTTCCGCTCCTGGTCAGTTACGGGTTCATGCCGCTGCTGGACTGGCTGATCGGTGAAGACCTGAACAACCCGCCCGAAGCGATCGTGCCGCAACTCGAGGCGGACCGTTTCTACCGCTGGTTGACCTGGGCCACGGTGCCGCTGCATTTTGTGGCGTTCATCGGTTGCGCCTGGTGGGCTGGCACACAGGACTTGACCTGGTGGGCATTGCTGCTGCTTGCGTATGTGGCTGGTGCCGGGTCGGGCCTGGGCCTCAACACCGGGCATGAACTGGGCCACAAGGTCACCCGCACCGAGCAGATGCTGGCGCGGCTGGTGCTCGCGGTGCCGGCTTACGGGCATTTCACGGTCGAGCACGGACGCGGGCACCACCGCTGGGTGTCCACGCCCGAGGACCACGCAAGTGCGCGCATGGGCGAGAACATCTACCGCTTTGCCCTGCGTGAACTGCCAGGCGGCATCCGGCGCGCCTGGCGGCTGGAGAGCGAGCGCCTGAGGCGTGACGGCATGCTGGCGTGGAGCGCGTACAACACGATGCTGCAGTCCTACGCCGTCACGGTGGTTTTGCAGGGCGCATTGCTGCTGGCCTCTGGCTGGGTGATGCTGCCGTTCCTGGCAGTGCACAACCTGGTGGCATGGTGGCAACTCACTTCGGCGAACTATGTCGAGCACTACGGGCTGTTGCGCGCGCGGCTGCCCAATGGCCGTTACGAGGCGCCCCAGCCGCACCACTCCTGGAATGCCAACCACGTGGTGACCAACCTGGCAACGTTTCACCTGCAGCGCCATTCAGACCACCATGCGCACCCGTCGCGCCGTTACCAGTCGCTGCGCCACTTCGAGCAACTGCCGCAGTTGCCCAGCGGCTACTTCGGCATGTTCCCGCTGGCCTACCTGCCGCCCCTGTGGTTCCGTGTGATGGACCCACGCTTGCTGGCGCTGCCCCATGTGCAGGGTGACCTGGGTCGTGTGAACATCGATCCCGCGCACCGGGCCCGGATACAGGCACGGTATGGGCCGACTGTGCAAGGCGCGCCAACGGCGGGGGCCGCAAACCCTTGACAGGCAATCCGGGCATGCAGCCGCCCGCGGGCGTGTGGTGCTGGCCCACCTGGGCAGCGGGGCCAGCATGGCCGCTGTTCTGGGCGGTTCGGGCATCGGTACCAGCATGGGGTTCACGCCCAATTCGGGCCTGCGTGGCGTTTCGCAGACCAGCCCGGACATGCGCGACCTGCTGGCGCTGGAAGCCACCGATGCGCGGGCCGCAGAGGCGGTGGCCCTGTTCTGCTACCAGGCCAAGAAATGCGTGGGTGCCTATGCCGCGTGACCGTGCGTGTCATTCGCACGGACGAAGAGTTGGTGATCGCGCGTTCGGTATGCCGGGTGGTGGGGCTGCTTGCACCAGCGTGCTGGAAAACGCCGACGGTGCCGGTCGCACGCGGCCGGCCGGCTTGTGGCTGCGCACCGTGCCGATGTTGATGCAACACACCGGGTGGTCGCCAACGGCCAGGTCCAGCAGCGCATGCAGGCGCGGTGAGCGCATCGCCTGCCCGCTGGTCAGCCCGGTGCCGTAACCCATTGCATGGGCGCCGAGCAGCATGTTCTGGATGGCAGCACCCAAAGAGACCAGACGCTCCTGCGCCGGCGTGTCGGGCTCGCGCGGGCCGAGGCGGGCAACCGCCACCAGCAACAGGGGCGCCCGGTGGGCTTTGTCACGGGCAGCCTGGACTTGTTCGGGCGTGGCATCTGGATCCCGGTCGCGCAGTGCGAGCGCGAAAACCTCGGCCAGCAGGTGCCGCAGTTGCGCCGGGATGGTCACGAAGCGCCAGGGCGTGAGTTGTCCATGGTCGGGTGCAGCCGCGGCAAGGTCCAGCAGGGCGTCGCATTCTGCGCCCGACGGGCCAGGGTCGTCGAGTCGCTTGGCAGATACGTTTTGTCGGGTCGTGATCAGGGCCTGGGCCGCCTGGTAGACGTCGCCGTCAATGCCGGGGGGCCTCGCCACGACAAGCAGCCCGCGACCGTCTAGAGCCGGCCGGCGGAGCGGCGCCGGTTCAGCATCTGGTCGCCAGCGTCGGGCCGCAGAAAGCTCGGCGCAATGGCGGCCAGCGCGCTGGGCTGGATACCGATAACCTGCAGGCCCGGAACACCGGGCGTGGCGATGTTGTCGACCTGCATCGAATCGAGGTTGTCGCGGCTCATCAGGGGAATTCCGGGTGCCAGTTCCATCATGCGGGCCTGGATGCGCCCCAGGGCCATTGGCATGCCCACCACCAGGCGTTCATGCCCTGACACACGGCCCGCGAGTTGCACCAGTTGCTTGAGGGTGAACACATCGGGACCGACGGCCTCCAGCACGGGCGGTGCGTGCGGATGCAGCAGCAACTGCACCAGGGCTTGCGCCACGTCTTCGACCCATACCGGCTGGAAGCGGGTGTCGGCCCCGGCCAGCGGCATGACAGGAAAGACCGATTGCAGGCGGGCAAACAGGTTCATGAACTGGTCGCCGGCGCCAAAGATGACGCTGGGGCGCAGGATGCTCAAGTCCAGGCCGCCGCCGAGCAGCGCGGCTTCGCCGTGGGCCTTGCTGCGCTGGTACATGGACGGCGCGCTGGCCGCCGCGCCCAGCGCGCTCACATGCACGACCCGGCGCACACCGGTGGCCTGGCAGGCCCGCACCAGCTTTTGCGGCAGGGTTACATGCACATGGGTGAAGGCGTCTTGGTTGCCGTGCAGGATGGCCACCAGGTTGATCACCGCATCGTGCCCACGCACCAGCTCGGTCAATGCTGCTTCGTCGTGCACATCGGCCACCGCCACGTCAACCCAGGGCAGTGGCAACACCGACTTGCCGCTGTCCGGCCGGCGTGTCGGTACGGTCAGGCGGCAGTTCAGCTGCGAGGCCTTCTCGCACACATGGCGCCCGACAAAGCCGGTGCCGCCCAGAACCAATATCTTCTTCAGCATGTGCTTGTTCCGCCGGTTCAGGGCAGATCCTTGTTGTCTGCATCCACATTGCCCAGGCGGGGCCCGACGCTGCCCAAACGCGCCTTGAGAGATTGTGGTTGTCCGGTAAGGATAGCCGCGTAACTCGTCGTATTGCTGAGCACTTTCTTGACGTAATCGCGGGTTTCTGAAAATGGCACGTTCTCGGCCCAGATCGCGGCCTCGAGGATGGGGCCGTTGCGCCAGTTGCGCGGCCGGCTGGGGCCAGCGTTATAGGCAGCAGCAGCCAGGGGCATGGAGCCGGTGAAGTCGTCCAGCACCAGTTTCAGGTAGCCGGTGCCGATGGCAATGTTGGTGTCCCGGTCGTTGATCTGGCCAGGGGTGAAGTTGGTCAGGCCGATTTTTTTCGCTGTCCATTTGGCGGTGGCTGGCATCACCTGCATCAGGCCGGACGCGCCGACTGATGAGCGCGCGTCGGTGATGAAGCGGCTTTCCTGGCGGATGAGTCCATAGACATAGGCTGGGTCGAGCCCGATCTGGCTGGCGCGTTTGACCACTGCAGCCTGGTGCGGCATGGGAAAGCGCTGGTCGAAATCGATCACGCTGCGGGTGCGTTCACTGGTGTTGATGCAGCGGTCCCACACTTCGCGCTGGCAGGCGCGGTCGGCAGCAGCCAGCAGGGCGCGGTCGTCCATGCCGCCCTTGTCGTGCAGACTGATGCTGTAGTTCCATTCGCGCACGCCTTCGCTGCGCAGGCCGATCGCGATGGCGTGCAAGGCCCGGCTCAGACCGGTGTTGGACTTCGCGGTTTCCTTTTCCTCTGGTGTCGGCGGCAGCGGCTTGTCGGGGACGGTGATCTTGCGGCCCAGGTCTTCGAGTGCGAGTTGTTCGTAGAAACCACGCACACTGGCGATGCTCTCCAGCAGGCGGGCGGCTTCCTGGCGGTCGGCCTCGTTGCGCCCAGGGGCGAGCAGGGCGCGTGCGCGCCAGTAGGTCCAGGCCGGATCGCGGCGTTGTTGCTCGCCCATCGCGCCGGTTGCCTCGAGCACCTGCGGCCACATGCCGGCGCGCAGTGCGGCGCGCGCCTTCCAGACCAGATGGTCTTCGTGCATGAACTTGTCCTGCCCGTTCCCGAACCACCCCATGGCGTTGTCGGACAGGCGTTGTGCAGCACGTTTGCCGATCACGCCCCAGACCCAGCTGCGTTCTTCCTGCGTGAGCTGGGTCTTCCAGCGCAGCTTGTCCAGCTGGGCGGCGGCCAGGGCCGGGTCTTCCGTGGCGAGCCGGACCAGCGCCAGCGTGACCAGCTCTTTGGTGCGGGGCAGCAGCGCGGTGAGTTTTTCGTCGAGGTAACGCGACGGATTGGTGTAGATGGTGCTGGCCTTGGCGGCCCAATCAGGGTTGAGCAGGGTCAGTGCCTGCGTCACCACCCGCTGGCGGTCGTTTTCCATGCCCAGACGGGCGCGCAACCAGGCACTGTCAGGCTTGAGCTTGCCGGCCTTGAGTTGCTGTTCTGCGGCACTGGAGCAAGCGTCTTCGGCGTCGCGTTGTGCGAGCCAGAACTCGTGCACTTGCCCGGCCACGTCGGCGCCACTGGCGTTGAAGTCGGCCGACAGGGCATGACAACGCACCGAGCGGTCGTCGTTCATGCGGAACTTCGGGTATTCAATGTTGAACGTGGCCCAGTCGCGCCGCTGGCCCAGCATCAGCAGCCAGTCGTTGCGCAGCCGGTCTTCCTGGTAGCTGCCTGACAGCCGTTGCAGGGTGTCCTGGATCTCTTTCGGGCCGGCTTCGTCCAGCCTTGCACGCAAATCCCAGTACACAGCCCAGGGCTCCAGCACATGGCCATGCAGTTGTGGCAACAAGGCCGAGAGCCGCTTGCGGTCGAACTTCTTGAAGGCCTCGGCCATCTCGAGCGCGGCCTCGTCGCCCTTGGCGGTGTCTTTGCCCTGCGCCTGCGCTGCTTGGGCGGCACCGAGCGGCAGCAGCAAGGCCAGCGCGATCGATGTCAAAATGGCTGTGAACTTCATGTGGGGGATTATGGACAACTCCGACGACGAGAAGACGCTGGAAAAGAAAGCCCTTCGCAAGGCATTGATCGCGCAACGCCTCGCCATGCCGGACCGCCAGGCGCGCGCCAATGTCCTGCAGGACGTGGTGCGTATCTGGCTGGTGGGCCGGCCCGAGACCGTGATTGGCGCCTACTGGCCGATCAAGGGTGAATTCGACCCGTTGCCCGCGCTGCACCGCTGGAAGGAAGACGGCGAACTGATCGACCAGCCCCAGCTGCGGCGCATCGGCTTGCCGGTGGTCGACAAAGTGCACAAGAAGCTGGTGTTCCACGCCTGGTACCCGGGTTGCCGCATGGAGGAAGACGCCTACGGCATCCCCAAACCCAAGGACACCGAGGTGATCGTTCCGACCCTGCTTTTCGTGGCCTGTGTGGGTTATGGCATTGGCGGTTGCCGGCTGGGTTATGGCGGCGGTTTCTATGACCGCACCCTGGCCACCCTGCAACCCAAGCCTTTCACGGTTGGCCTGGGTTTCACGAATGGTTTCCTGCCCGAGTTCGAGCCCCAGCCGCATGACGTTCCGCTCGATGCGATCCTGAACGAGAACGGCGCGGTCTGGCCGCTGTAGCGGGTCAGCGGCGCGGCGCGCTGGTGGTCGCAGCGCGGGGTTTGCGGGTTGCACCGATGTTTGCCGCACCAGCGCCAAGGCCCGCACCGCCATCCGGTTCGCCAGTTGCCGCCCGCGCCAGTGGTGCCTGGGTCGCGGCCGGGTTCTGTCTCCGATGGAGTTCAATCAGCCCTGAGGGGGCTTGGCTGCTTTTGTTGCCTTCGCACGCATGGGCGACGGCTTTTTTACGTGGCTGCGGCGAAGGTCCGCCTTCAAGTCTGCGGCTGCACGCGCCTTCAGCGCACTCTCCAGCGCCAGCCGCGCCCATGGCGCCATCGCGTGGGCGGCATCCATCGCATCGTCTGGCGGCGCATAGTAGTTCAGGCTGCGGTCCACCAGGCCTTCACCCTGGCGCATGGGGTAGGTGAACCGTGCGCATTGCGCGGCTTCAAAAATACTGCGGGTGTCGACATCCGCCTTGAGCCACAACTTGGCGCCTTTGCCCAGATCGGTGACAAGTGCGATCGTCAGGCCGTCCACGCTCAGGCCCCACCCACCGAACATGCGGCGTTTGCGCAGACTGCCTGTGCTGGCAAGCAGTTCACAGCAGAAGTCAGCAAAATCGGCAGGGACGGGCATGGTGAAAGTGTAGCCCGGGCCATTTCGAAGCACACTGGCAGCGCGGCCCAGGTGGCCCGATTTCCATCTTCTTTGCAAGCGTATGCAACCTGGCTAGAATCGGGAAACAGCAGGGCACGCCCCCATCATTTGCCAGGTTCTGCCCGACCCTTTCCAGCACAGGTACACCCGCATGCTTACCGAAGCCACCAACCTTGCCAACAAACGCGCCGTCTGGTCCGCCATGAACGCGATCGCCGAGTCCAGCCCGGCAACCCTTTCGGCCAACCTGGCGCGCATCTACCATCCGGACGCTGAGTGGCGCGGCTCGCATCCATGGAACGAGTTGCGCGGCTTGGAAGCCATCGAGCGGGTGGTCTGGGGCCCCCTGTTGCACGCCTTTCCGGATCTGGAGCGTCGGCATGGCATCGTGATGGGCGCAGAGTACCAGGGCCGCGCCTATGTGGGCATGGTCGGCCACCTTGCGGGCAGCTTCCGACGTGATTGGCTGGGCATTCCCGCCACGGACCAGGTGGTCTACCTGCGTTATGGTGAATTCCATCAGATGGTCGACGGCCGGATCGTGCAAAGCAGCGTGCTGCTCGACGTGCTCGATGTGATCCGCCAGGCCGGTTTCTGGCCGCTGGCACCCAGCCTGGGGCAGGAAGGTATGTGGGCCGGCCCCGTGTCGGCCGACGGCCTGCTCTTTACCCCGCAGGACGTCGCGGAGTCTGGCGCCAGCCTGCAGCTGACGCTGGACATGCAGGCGTCGCTGGGCGCCTACGACGACTCGCAGGGCGAGGGGCGCGACGGCCTGCTGAACATGGCGCAAAAGCAGTACTGGCACCCGAAGATGATGTGGTACGGCCCCAGCGGCATCGGCGCCACGCGGGGGCTGGAGGGGTTTGTGGACTACCACCAGTTGCCGTTCCGGAACGCGTTTCCGCGCCAGCCGAACCAGCCACAGCCACCCGGCTTGGGCCAGCACGGCGGCAGCCACTACGTGCGCATCGGCGACGGGCGTTTCTCGGCCACCGGTGGCTGGCCCAGCCGGCACATGATGCACCTGGGCGGTGGCTGGCTTGGGCTGGGCGCCACCGGTCGGCCTGTCACCATGCGGGTGATGGACTTCTACCTGGCCGACCAGGGCCTGATCCGCGAGAACTGGGTGCCGATCGATATCCTCAATGTGCTGCTGCAGATGGACGTGGATGTGCTTGCGCGCTTGCGCAGCCAGTTTGCGCGGCGCCCGGCTGCCTGATATTCGGGAAAGTACCTATCCGACATCCGGTTTCTGCTGTTAAATTGCATACGTATGCATAATTTCGAAGTCCGACATTTCCCCAACCACTGCAGGTTCAACCATCCATGATCCGATACCTCAAGCGCGGCAAGGACGCCCAGGGCCGGGCCGACGACGACGCGCAGGTCCGTGCCACCGTCGAGGGCATTCTGAAAGACATCGAACAGCGCGGCGATGACGCCGTGCGCGCCTACAGCCGCAAGTTCGACAACTGGGATCCGGCCAGCTTCACGCTGTCGCAGGCCGATATCGAAGCCGCGATCCGCAAGCTCTCGCCGCGCGAGGTCGAGGACATCCGGTTCGCCCAGAAGCAGATCCGCAACTTCGCCCAGATCCAGCGCGACAGCATGAAGGACGTCGAGGTCGAGACCCTGCCCGGCGTGGTGCTCGGGCACCGGCATATCCCGGTGAATGCGGCGGGCTGTTATGTGCCCGGAGGCAAATACCCGCTGATCGCCTCGGCCCACATGAGTGTGCTCACGGCCAAGGTGGCCGGTGTCAAGCGGGTGGTGTCCACTGCGCCGCCATTCGAAGGCGCGCCGCACCCGGCCATCGTGGCCGCCATGCATTTTGCAGGCGCCGACCAGATCCTGGTGCTCGGCGGTGTGCAGGCAGTGGCCGCCATGGCCATCGGCACGCAGTCGGTGGCGGCGGTCGACATGCTGGTGGGCCCGGGCAACATGTTCGTGGCAGAAGCCAAACGCCAGTTGTACGGCCGTGTGGGCATCGACCTGTTTGCCGGCCCCACCGAAACCCTGGTGATCGCGGATGAATCGGTCGATGGCGAATTGTGCGCCGTCGACCTGCTGGGGCAGGCGGAACACGGGCCAACCTCGCCCGCGGTGTTGCTCACCAACTCCGAAAAACTCGCCCGCGACACCATGGCCGAGGTCGAGCGGCAACTCAAGATCCTGCCGACAGCCGGCATCGCGGCCAAGGCCTGGGCGGTGTACGGCGAAGTGATCGTCTGTGACAGTTATGAAGAAATGCTCGCCAAGGCCGACGAACTGGCATCCGAACACGTGCAGGTGATGACGCGCGACCCGGACTACTTCCTGAACCACATGACCAACTACGGCGCCTTGTTCCTGGGCCCGCGCACCAACGTGAGTTTTGGCGACAAGGTGATCGGCACCAACCACACGTTGCCGACCAACAAAAACGCGCGTTACACCGGCGGCCTGTGGGTGGGCAAGTTCCTCAAGACCTGCACCTACCAAAGAGTGCTGACCGACGAGGCCTCGGCGCTGGTGGGCGCGTACTGCTCGCGCCTGTGCCACATGGAGAACTTCGCCGGCCACGGCGAGCAGGCCAACCTGCGGGTGCGGCGTTATGGCACGCGCGCTGAAGTGCCGTGGTACGAACCGGTGCCGGCGCTGCCATGAACTGCATCCGATCGACCGTGTATTGCGCAACGCTGTCCCGGAGGCTGCCATGAAAGGCGCACGCCCCGAACAGGCGGCGCTGACGCGAGACAACGATCTGTCACGTACGGCCGAGACGCAACACGTGGTCGAGTCCATGGTGGACGGCCTTAATGACCACGACATCGCGGGCATGGGGCGTTTTTTCGCGCCCGAGTTCCGCTGGATGGGCAATGCCGGTTGCGGCACGAAACACGGACTGCGCGAGTTTCAGGACAACTGGCAGCGCCCGTTCCAGGCGGCGTTTTCCGACAAGGTCTGCATCGACGAAGCGCGCATTGTGCAGGGCGAGTGGATGGCCGCGTTCGGTCGTCAGGAGGCCACCCATTCGGGCGAATTCATGGGTATCGCGCCGACCGGCAAACGCGTCGAGATTCGTTACATGGATTTCTGGAAGGTCGTTGACGGCAGGATCGCCGACAACTGGGTGATGGTCGACTTCCCGCACGTGATGCAGCAGTTGGGTGTGGACCCGTTCAAGGGCCATGGCTGGGAGGCGTTTGACCGCGGCGAACGTGTGCCGCCACGACCGGTGGGCACCGCATGAACACTGCCAGCAGATCCCCTGCCGGCTTGCGCACGCCGTCGTTTCGTCTCGACGGGCGAACTGCGCTGGTCACCGGCGCCGGCCGCGGCATCGGCCTGGCGGCAGCCCACGCACTGGCCCAGGCCGGGGCGCATGTGTTCCTGGTCGCGCGCACGGCGGGCGAGATCGAGACCGCCTGCGCCGACATCCGCGCCGACGGCGGCCTGGCGACCGCGGGCCAGCTGGACGTGACCGACTCCTCGGCTGTGTCCACCTACGTCGCGCAGGCCGGGCCTTTCGACATCCTGGTCAACAACGCCGGCACCAACCTCCCCTCGCTGATCACCGACATGCAGGATGCGGACTACGACCTCGTCATGGGCCTGAATGTGCGTGCCACGGTGTTCGTTACCCGCGAGGTCGCGCGCGGCATGTTGGCCGCCGGGCGAGGTGGCTCCATCATCACGGTGTCGAGCCAGATGGGGCATGTGGGCGGCCCCAAGCGCAGCCTGTATTGCGCCAGCAAACACGCGGTCGAGGGCATGACCAAGGCGCTGGCCTGGGAACTGGGCGCGCACCGTATCCGCGTCAATACCGTGTGCCCCACCTACATCGAGACCGCGATGACCGCGCCGATGCTGGCCGACCCGCAGTTCCGCGCCTTCGCCGAGGCTGGCTCCGCGCTCGGCCGCGTCGGGCGCCTGGACGAGGTGATGGGCGCGGTGGTGTTTCTGGCGTCCGACGCCAGCAGCCTGGTCACCGGCTCCGCCTTGATGGTCGACGGCGGCTGGACTGCAAGGTAGTACATGAAGCCCCCACGCTCATCACTGCGTGTATCGCTGCCCCCCGAGGGGGCCGTCAGTACCTACGGAACGGCCGGGCGGTACTGACATGGCCGCCGTCACCTCCCTCGATGTCGCCCGCCTGGCCCAAGTGTCGCAGTCGGCTGTGAGCCGTGCCTTCACGCCGGGCGCCAGTGTGTCGGAGGTGACACGCGCCAAGGTGGAAGACGCTGCGCGCAAGCTCGGTTACCGGCCCAATGCCATCGCGCGCAGCCTGATCACCCGGCGCAGCCGAATGATCGCGGTGGTGATGTCCTACCTCGACAACCAGTTCTACCCGGTGGTGCTGGAAAAGATTTCCCAGCGTCTGCAGCGCGACGGCTACCACGTGCTGCTGTTCATTGCCGACACGCGGGAGGTTGACTCTGTGTTGTCCGAGATCCTGCAATACCAGGTGGACGGGTTGGTGCTGGCGTCCACCGCGCTGTCCAGCGCACTGGCGCTGCGTTGCTCCGACGCCGGCATCCCCGTGGTGTTGTTCAATCGGACCATCCGGGACAACCACACCTGCAGTTCGGTGACGAGCGACAACTACGAGGGCGGGCGGCTGGTGGCGCGCCATCTGGTCGACACCGGGCATGAGCGCATCGCCTACATCGCCGGCATGGAGGACAGCTCGACCAACCTGGACCGCGAGCGCGGCTTTCGGGATTCGCTGGCCGAACACGGGCGGCGCTGTTTTGCGCGCGCGGTAGGCAATTACGACTTCGAGCAAGCCAAGGCGGCGGCCCGGCACATGTTCGCCGGCCCGGCGCCGCAGCGGCCGGATGCCGTCTTCGTGGCCAACGACCACATGGCGATCGCCGTCATGGACGCGCTGCGCATGGAGCTGGGGCTTCGCATACCGCTCGATGTCAGCGTGGTTGGTTTCGACAATGTGCGCCAGGCCGCGTGGGGCTCCTACCAGCTGACCTCGGTCGAGCAGGACGCCGACGCGATGATCGAAGCCACGGCACGCATGTTGCTGGACCAGATCGACGGGGCAGTGCAAAGCAGTGCCGTGGTGCTGCCTGCACGCCTCGTCGTGCGCGGCTCCACGCTGCGGCGCAACAGCCTGAAGGAAAGCGCATGAATTCGACCCTCGCCCCTGTCGCAGGTTTTCACCAGGGGGCTGGCATGCGCGGCTTCGCGGCCGAGTTCCGCGACCTCGACCACTACATCCGCGTGATCACCGAGCGCATCTGGGAAGGCCGGCGCATCGACGACATCCGCACTTATTACAGCGACCCTTGCATAGTGGAGACGCCAATGGCGGTCAGCACCTCGGTCGACGATGTCATCGCCGGAACCCGTGCCACGCTGGCCATGTTCCCGGACCGGCGCCTGCTGGCCGAGGACGTGATCCAGTCGGGTGACGTCGACGGTGGTTTCTTGAGCTCGCACCGCATCATCTCGCCCATGACGCACCTGGGCGACGGCAGCTTCGGCCGCGCCAGCGGTGCGCGGGTGCATGCCCGCACCATCGCCGACTGCGTCTGCAAGGACAACCGCATCGTGCATGAGTGGCTGGTGCGCGACCAGGCGGCGATTGCGTTGCAGATTGGCAGCACGCCGCGTGCGCTGGCGCAGCAGTGGCTGGAACAGCGTGGCGGGTGGAACAAGCCGCTCGCCGGGCCGGCGCCGCAGGGCTACGTGTCCCACATCAGCGCCGACCCGATGGCCCTCGCGTATGCCCGTGCCATCGAAGGTTTCTTGGCGCGCGACTATGCGGCTGCCGCGGTGTACGACGACGCAGCACAACACATTGGCCCGGGCGAGCGGCTGCATTACGGCCATGCCGAGATCGCCGATTTCTGGCGCAGCCTGTTCGCGGCCTTGCGCGTCACCGGCTTCGAGGTCGAGCACCTCGCCATGCAGCGCGACATGGCCAGAAGCGGCCGGCCGGATCGCCTGGCCCTGCGGTTCCGGGCACAGAGCTTGCATGAACCGGTGGACATGGACGCCACCCGTTTCGGCAAGGGCACCGGCCGACCGGTCGAACTGCTCGGCATCGTGCACGCCGAGTTCGTGCAGGGCCGTGTCCTGCGTGAATGGGTGCTGCTGGACGAAGTGGCGATCTGGATGCAGATCCTGAATCAGCGCGCCTGACACCCGGCACCAACCGAGAACACCATGGCCAGAATCCAGCTCAAGAACATCGCGAAATCCTGGGGCGCGTCGGTGGGCGTCAAGCGCATGTCGCTGGACATCGCCGACGGCGAGTTCCTGGTGCTGCTGGGCCCCTCGGGTTGTGGCAAGACCACCACCATGCGGATGGTGGCCGGCCTGGAAGACCCGACCGAGGGCGAGATCTGGATTGGCGAGCGCTGCGTGAATGCGCTGGAGCCCAAGGACCGCGACGTCGCCATGGTGTTCCAGAGTTACGGCCTGTACCCCAACATGACGGTCTACGAAAACATCAGTTTCCCGCTGCGCATCCGTGGCACGCCGGTGGCCGAAATCCACCCTGCGGTGATGAAGGCATCCGGCAAGGTGGAGCTCGACGATTTCTTGCAGCGCCGGCCCAAGGAACTCTCGGGTGGCCAGCGCCAGCGCGTGGCTCTGGCACGCGCCATCGTGCGCGAGCCCAAGGTGTTCCTGATGGACGAGCCGCTGTCCAACCTGGATGCCAAGCTGCGTGTCAGCATGCGCGCGCACATCAAGCACCTGCACCATGAACTGGGCGTGACCACGATCTACGTCACGCACGACCAGGTGGAGGCGATGACACTGGCGGACCGGGTGGTGGTGATGAGCAAGGCCGAGGTGCAGCAGATCGGCACCCCCGAGGCCATCTACAACGATCCGAACAACCTGTTCGTGGCCGGATTCATCGGTGCACCAGCCATGAACCTGGTGCGTGGAGCCTTGCGCAACGGTGTGTTCGAAGCGCAGGGCGAGGGTTACCAGGTGCGCGTCGGCGGATTTGGCAGCTTGACACAGGACAAGATCGTATTGGGACTGCGCGCCGAGGACATTCTCGTGGTTCCCCCCGACAACGCACAGATCACCGGGGATGTCTTTTCGTTCGAGCTGCTCGGTGACGCCACCACGGTGACGCTCAAGCTGGCAGACCAGTTCATCACCGCGAAAGCCGGCAAGGAATTTCGCGCCACCATGGGCGCACGCACCGGCTTCGCGGTGCAAACCGAACGTTGTTACCTTTTCGACGGCCAGACGCAGAACCGGATGCGCCTGTAACCCCAACCAGACCGGCATCCCCAGGAGAAACCCATGAAACTTTTCACTATGCGCCGTACGCTGCTGGCCTCTGCGGTGCTGCTCGCGACCCTTCCCAGTCTGAGCCACGCGCGCTGCGAGACGCTCAGCAACGTCAAGCCCGGCGAGATCAACATCGTCGGCAACGCGTTTCCAGTGCTGCAGCACATTGCCAAGGAAATGGAAACCTGCACCCGTGGCGGCCTGAAGGTGCAGTTCAAGATGACACCGCAGGTCCAGCAGGAGGCCCAACAGGCCTTCGGCTCGGCCGGCAAGTCCGCGTTCGATGCGGCCGTCATCTCGGGCGGCCAGTTCTCCGACCTCAACAGCAAGGGCCAGTTGCAGTCCATGACCGACCTGGTCAACAAGTACAAGGCCAAGTACAAGCTTGAGGACAGCATGCTGGTCAAGGTCAATGGCGAGGTGATGGCGATTGCGTTCCAGGTCAACGCGCAGAACCTGTTCTACCGCAAGGACCTGTTCGACAAGCACGGCTTGAAGGCGCCCACCAGCTACAGCGAAATGCTGGCCACGGCCAAGACGCTCAAGGAGAAGGAACCCGGTATCGAGTTTCCGATCGCACAGACCTTCACCAAGGGCTGGGACAGCGCCACCGAGTTCACCAACATCTTTGCCGGGTATGGCGGCAAGTTCTTCAAGGCGGGCTCCGCCGCGCCCGACTTCAACAGCGACGCAGGGGTGAAGGCGCTGGAGACCATGAAGGCGATGACCACCTACATGACGCCCAACTACCTGGCCTCCAACACCGACGACGTGATGAACCAGTTCCAGCAGGGCAAGGCCGCCATGGGTGTTTTGTGGGCCACCCGGGCAGCCCGCATGGACGATCCGGCCGCGTCGAAAATCGTCGGCAAAATGGAATTCGTGGCGGCGCCGGCTGCTGTGGCCGGTGGCAAGTCGGCCACGCATTTGTGGTGGGATGGTGTGGTCATGCCCAAGAACCTGGGGGGCGACCGTGAGACGGTGTTCCAGGTCCTGATGGAGGCGCTGGACGAGGAGACCACGAAAGGTGGGAACGACCTCACGATCTGGGTTCGTTCGTCCTACAAGCCTACCCGTTTTGGCACCGGTGTCACGGCATCCGCCAAAGCTGGCGCGCCGGCCTGGCCGAGCGAGCCGTTTTTCGGACTGGCCCACGGCGAAATCGGCAAGATCATCCCGGACGTGCTGACCGGTGCGATGGCTCCCAGGGCCGCACTGGACAGCGCCGCTGCGGCGTATGCGAAGGCCGCGACCGAAAAGGGATTCATCAAGTAAGTTGGTGCGTCGTCCTCCCCCCATGCCGACCGGGCAAGCTCCGGGCGGCATGGCCGCAGCGCCGATTTCCGTGTGACGCACGACCATGAAAACCAGATCCTTCCTCCAGTTCGTCGGGCCTTCGGTGGCGTTGATGCTGCTGCTGCTGGCGGTGCCCATGCTCACCACGTTCTTCCTGTCGGTGCGCAACTGCACGCTGGAGATGGAGACGGTCAAGGTGGAAGAGTCGTCACCCTTTGGCAAGAAGGAAACGATCACGCAGCGCGCCAGGCTCGACGCATCCGGGCGGGCCATCGAGGCCTGCCGGTTCGTCGGTTTGGAGTACTACCGCAAGGTCCTGGGCCTGGACGCGCAAGCCCCGGCATCGGCGCCGCCGGATGCGGTCGGTGGCGTGGCGGCCAAAGGCGCAAAGGAAGACAACGAGTTCTTCGGTGCCCTGCGTTTCACGATGATCTACACCTTTGTGACGCTGCCCTTCGTGCTGGTGATCGGTTTTCTGCTGGCACTGGCGGTGAACGGCGCGACGCAAAGGCTCAAGAGCGTTTTCATCTCGGCGTCGTTGTTGCCTTTCATCATCACGCCGGTGGTGGCAGCCTTGTCGATCAAGTGGCTGTTCCGCGACAACGGCCTGGTGCCCTACCTGCTGTCCAACGTCGGTATCCAGGTGTTCTGGATGGCACAGGCCTGGTCGGCGCGCCTGCTGATCATCGTGTACGGCATCTGGCATGTGGTGCCGTTTGCTTTCATCGTGTTGTATGCCGGCCTGCAGTCGGTGCCGCAGGACTCGCTGGAAGCCGCCACCATCGACGGTGCCACGCGCTGGCAGAAGCTGCGCTATGTGACCTTGCCACACCTGATGCCGCTGATCGTGTTCGTCACGCTGATCCACCTGATGGACGCCTACCGCGTGTTCGAGCCGGTCATCGTGCTGACGCAGGGCGCGTTCACCACCAGCGTGCAGTACCTCACCTATTTCATCCTGCTGCAGGAGAACAACCCCTACAAGGCCAGTGCGGCCGCGGTGCTGACACTGATCGGCATCCTGATCCTGCTCATCCCCTTGCTGGTGAAGACCTGGCGCGAGCAGAAGGGCGGTGTCTGAATGAACAAGCGCAGCCTGTCCCTGTCGGTGCTGATGTACGGTGGCCTGGCCCTGTGGCTGGTCATCGCCTCGCTGCCGATTGTGTGGACCACCATCATCTCTTTCCGCCAATATGTTGACGCGTTCTCTGCCCCGATCAAGTGGGTGGCGCCGTTCACCTTCGAGAACTATTCGCGCCTGTGGATCGAGAAGGAGTTTTACCGCAACTTCCTCAACACCGCGCTGGTGACGGTGTTCACAGTCACGATCTCGCTCACGGTCGGTTGCCTGGCGGGTTACGGCTTGTCGCGTTACCGGGGCTCGCTGGGCTTTTGGCTGCTGCTGGTAGCGCTGGTGTTTCGGGCCATTCCGCATTCGAGCCTGCTGCCCTCGTTCTTCACCATCTTCGATGCGCTGGGCATCCGCAACACCTACTTCACGCTGATCTTCGTGCTGGTGGCGATCAACCAGCCCTTCACGATCTGGATGCTGCGTTCGTTCTTCGTCAACATTCCGAGTGAACTCGACGAGGCCGCACTGGTGGATGGCTGCACCCGTTTCCAGGCCTTTCGGCGCGTGATCATCCCGGTGATGTGGCCGGGCGTGGTGACCACCGGCCTGTTCAGCTTCCTGCTGGCCTACAACGACTTCCTGCTCAGCTCGGCCCTGACAAACGCCGAGAAGATGACAATGCCGGCCGCCATCGCCAATGCCATCACGGCCGAGAGCGAGGCGTTGCTGATGCAGGGCGTGGCCGGCGCCGTCAGTATCACCATCCCGCTGATCATCCTGATCGTGGTTTTCCAGAAGCAGATCGTGGGCGGTTTGACGCAGGGCGCGGTCAAGGGGTGAACCTGTTGATGTGCGCCCAAAGATGCCGGGGATGGAGCGCGCCGACGCCCGTGCGAGTGACCGCCTTCGGCCCTTTGCGGACGTTGTTGGTCTTTCCGGAAAACATGACAGCCTGGAACCCGGCGGCTTGGTGTGGGACCAGGCCGACGGCGCATTCGGCTCCGCGGCTGTCCCCCGCCCTGCGGGCTCCTCCTTTATGCCGCTGCGCCGAACGCACCGCCGACCTGATCCTGCAAAGTCGTTGGAACGCCGCGCACCAAAAACCC
>CAMAWD010000101.1 GCA_945861785.1 Rhodoferax sp. OV413
GATCAGGGCGCCAGCTTGGATCGAGGGCAGGTCGCGGCTCTGGACGGCCACGATGAGTTGCCGTCCAATGCCGGGCAAGGCGAAAATTTCCTCGACCACGATGACCCCGCCCAGCAGATAGCCCACATCGAGCGCGACGATGGTGATGGTTGGCAGGAGCGCGTTGCGCAAGGCGTGCTTGAAGAGCACCGACCGGGCGGAGAGTCCCTTGAGCCGGGCCGCCCGGACGTAGTCGGAATGGAGGACGTCGACAAGTTCGGAGCGCACCATGCGTGACACATGGGCGATCAGGATTATCGAGACCGTCAGGACCGGCAGCACCAGGTGCAGGAGGCCATCGGCCACATTCTCGCCCAGTGGGACATACCCGGTTGCCGGCAGCCACTGTAGCCAATCGGAGAATACGAGAATGAGCAGCGTGGCGGTCACGAACTCGGGCAATGAGACGCCGACGTAGGAAGTGACGCTGACCGCTAAATCCGCCGTCTTGCCGCGCCGGATCGCAGCGATGATGCCAAGCGGAACGGCCAGGACCAGCATCAGCGTGATCGCGAGCAAGGCCAGCAGGAGTGAGCGTCCGAGCGCTGCGAACATGGCCGGGCCGACCGGCTGGGAATTTCGCATCGAGATGCCGAAATCTCCCTGCAGCACGTTGGCCAGCCAGCGGCTGTACTGGACCCATACCGACGCGTTGAGCCCCAGTTTCTCGCGCACGGCGGCCAGCGCCTCGGCCGTAGCGTTTTCGCCCAGCAGCATCACGGCGGCGTCCGCCGGTAGGACCTGGGTGATCGCGAACACGATCAGCGACACCAAAAACAGGGTGTAGCCGATCAGCGCGATGCGCTTGAGAACGTAGGCTGGCGACACGCCTGCGACCGGTTACGATGTCAGCCGCGTTTGGGGGCGTTGGCGGCCAGCGAGACGTGGTCGAGCCGGAACACGGCGCCACGTGGATGCAGCTGGTAGCCCTGCACCCAATCGCGCTGCGCTGCCAGCAGGTCGAAGAAGATCGGGATGATGGAGGGGGTTTCGGCGTACATCAGTTTCTGCGCTTCAGCGTAGAGCGCCCGGCGTTTCGTTTCGTCCACTGTGGCGCGGGCGGCATGGACTGCCTTGTCGAAGGCGGCATTGTTCCAGCGCGTCTCGTTCCAGGCGGAGTCCGAGGTGTAGAGCAGCGCGAAGATTGCGTCCGCCGTCGCCTGCATGTTGTAGAACCCGACGTAGAACGGACCTTTCTTCCAGACCTGGTCCAGGTAGGTTGCGTGCGGCATGGTCTCTACGTTGATGCGAAAGCCCGAAGGTTTCGCCATCTCGCGCATCGCCACCGCCAGCTGCGTGCGTACCGGCGGGCGGTCCGACGCGATCATGGTCGCATCCAGGCCATTCGGGTAACCCGCGGCAGCCAGCAGGGCGCGCGCCTTGGGGATGTCGGGCTTCTTCGGGGCCTGGGCGGTGTAGTAGCGGTAGGCAGAATTCATCGGCGTGTCGTTGCCGGGGGTTCCAAAGCCCTCTGTCACGAAATCGACCATGGCTGGACGGTCGATCGTCAGGGCCAGGGCCTGGCGCACGCGCACGTCGTTGAACGGCTTCTGGTCACAGCCGAAGTTGACGTTGCAAAACTGCCCCGACGGCACACGCAGGGCCTTCACGCCCTTGGCCTTTTGCAGGCGCGCGAACTCGGTCGGCGGCGCCGTGGAGATCATGTCCGTGTCGCCCGATATCAGGGCCGAGCCTTCGGCAGTGCTGTCCGGATAGACCACGATCTCGATGCGGTCGAGATAGGGGCGTCCCTTGTCGTAGTAGGCCGGGTTGCGCTCCACGATGATCTTGCGGTCTCCTTCGTACGAGACCAGCTTGAACGGGCCGGTGCCGATGGCTGCGCTGTCGAGCCTGGTGAGCCCCGACTTGATCACTGATGCCGGAATCACCTTGGCGTTGGTATAGGCGATGGTGACGGGCAGGTCGGCGAAAGGTGCCGACAGCGTGAAGACCACCGTGGTGTCGTTCTTGGCCGTGACCTTGGCGATGGGGCCGACGTTCTGGCGCGCCGGGGAGGCGGTCTTTGGGTCGAGGATCGCTTCGAACGTGGCCACCACATCGCTGGCGGTGCACGGACTTCCATCGTGGAAGGTGACACCTTGACGCAATATGAAGGTCCACTCGAGCAGGTCGGCCGTGCTGGTCCAGGACTGCGCGAGATCCGGCTCGACGCTCATGTCCACACGCAGCCGGGTCAGCGCCGAGTAGAGCAATTCGGAGACCATGTACTCGGGATTGACGCGGGTGAGAAGTGGGTTCAGCTTGGCGACCGCCTGGTCGACGCTGATGCGCAGCACGCCTCCCTTGCGCGGCGTCTGGGCCTGCGCTTCGAACGTGGCCACGGCGAGGCCTCCAAAACCGGCGGAAGCAGCCAGAAAACGACGACGGTCCAAACTTAACATGGTGTGCTCTTTCAAAGTGAACAGTGGGATTTTTCGGGGATCAGTTCCGGCACGAAATCTGCCGAAAGATAGGCAAGCACGGCGCGCGCCAGTGAGACGATGTCCGCCGTGGTGGTGAATTCGCCAGGCGAATGAATCTGGCGGTCTGGCCGGCCGAGTCCACCGAGCAGCACTTCCTGCATGCCGGCGCGCTGGACATAGCCGAAATCGGAGCAGCTGGCCGCGCCCCACCGCTGAAAATCCTGTGGTGCATAACCGAAACCGTGGCCCACTGCCTGTTGCCAGCGTGGCCAGTGGGGCCCCCCGGGCTCCCCGGTGGGAATCAGGTGACCTGTCAGCGCGGTCTCGACTGTCAGGTGCGGCTGCTCCGCCATCACGGCGCGGATGAGTGCCTGCAACTCATCGAGAGCGTCTTCGAATAACTCTTCCGGTGCGTACCGCCGGCACACGCCGATCTCGAGCAAGGAGGGGACCTGTCCACCGCACAGGCCGCCATGCACGGACGCGATGCTGAGTTGGGATCGGAGCGGCCCGCCAGCATGCGGAGGCGGCGGCAATGCGGATGTCCGTTGTGCGACCCGGCCCTTCAACTCCTGCAGGGCGTGAAGCAGTGGCAGGGCGCCATCGATGGCACTCGCCCCCGTGCCGATCCGGTTACCTTCGCCCGCATGAACCGTCTGCCCACGCACCGTGATGAGAAGGTTGAAAAGTCCAAAACAGCCAGCCCAGATACGCGCCTCCGCGCTTCCGTTGAAATTGACGATGTGCCCCTCGAGCCGGTTCTGTTCCGCAAGGTAACGCACACCCGGGTAGAGCCCGCCCTCTTCGTCAGTGCAAAACAACAACATGGGATCGTAGGCCAGCGCAATGCCGCTGGCGGCGGCGGCGCGCAGCGCCAACAGCACAGCGGCCATCGATCCCTTCATGTCGGCGGCGCCCAGGCCGATCAGGCGATCGCCGACACGTGTCAGTCGAAGTGGGTCTTGTTGCCAGCCCGGCGCGGCAGGCACGGTGTCGACATGAAAATAGAGACCACATACCGGTTTGCCGCTGGGTCGCTTGGCCACCAGATTCGTGCGTTGCCCGCGCGCCGGACCACCCGGCACGTGCCAAAGTGCATGCGGAACCACGACCCGCTCGACCTCGAAGCCAAGGGGCCGGACAAGGGTCTCGGTCAGGTCGGCAAATGCGTCATACCCAGCACCGGGCGGGAAGGAGGTGTCTACGGCGATCATGTGGCCCAGATCCGAGATGGCAGTCTCGGCGTCGCGGGCAACCAGCGCCATCGCGGATGCGAAAGACCCCTGCACATGCCCGCCGTCAAGCCCCATCAATAGTCTCCTGATTGTCACTTTGAGTTGAAGTTTATCGGATATGTTTGTAAAGTGTCAACAAATCATCTATAAATCACTGTCAAGAACACGAAGCCAGCATGCGCAAATCCGCGTCCACCAAAGCGATCCGTTCAACCCCGCGGCCCATCGTGTCGTCCGCTCATCTGGTCTCTTCGCGGAGCAAGGAAGCGTCGGAGTTCGAGTTCGGCATGATCGTCGCCTGGAATGCATTTTCGCGCTGGACCGTGCGATGCATGGCGGCCGCCGGCGTGCCTGACCTGACCATTACCGACGTATTGATCCTGCACCATGTGAACCATCGCGCGCGTAACAAAAAACTTGCAGACATCTGCTTTGTGCTGAACTACGGAGACACCCATGTCGTGGCCTATTCGCTCAAGAAGCTGGTCGCGGCAGAACTGGTGCGGGCAGAAAAGCAGGGAAAGGAAGTCCTTTATTCACCAACCACGCAGGGCGATGTGGTGATCGCCAAATACCGCGAAGTGCGCGAACAGTGTTTGATCGACAGTCTGGACGCCGAGATGAATGACGATATCGGAGACGTCGCGCGGACCTTGCGCACCATGTCAGGCTTGTACGACCAGGCGGCCCGCGCAGCCACATCTCTTTGAACGACGAGCCCCGCCACCATGCAGACTCCAGTCAACGATCTCGATTCGAGCGGCCCACGCTGGCAATTCTGGATCGACCGCGGCGGCACCTTCACTGACGTCGTGGGCCGGCGCCCCGACGGCAGCCTGGTGACCCACAAGCTGCTGTCCGACAACCCGGAGCGCTACCGGGACGCTGCCGTGGCTGGCATCCGCCATCTGCTGGGTTTGTCGCCTGGCGAGGCGGTGACCTCGCAGCAGGTGGCCTGCGTGAAGATGGGCACCACGGTTGCCACCAACGCACTGCTTGAGCGCAAGGGCGAACCGACCCTGCTGGTGACCACGTGCGGTTTCCGTGATGCCTTGCGCATTGCCTACCAGAACCGTCCGCGCCTGTTCGAGCGCCACATCGTGCTGCCCGAATTGTTGTATGCGGCCGTGGTCGAGGCACAGGAGCGGCTCGGCGCCAACGGCGAACTGGTCCAGCCGCTGGACGAAGCGGCCTTGCGGGCCGCCATGCAACAACATTTCGATGCCGGTCTGCGCAGCGTGGCGATCGTTTTCATGCATGGTTACCGCTACACGGCCCATGAAAAGGCCGCCCGGCGGCTGGCGCAGTCGGTGGGGTTCACGCAGATCAGCACGTCGCACGAAACCAGCCCGATGATGAGGTTCGTGAGCCGCGGCGACACCACCGTGGTGGATGCCTACCTGTCGCCGATCCTGCGCCGCTACGTGGACCAGATGGCGCGCGAAATGCCGGGTGTGCGCCTGTTCTTCATGCAGTCTTCTGGTGGCCTGGCCGATGCGCAGGTGTTCCAGGGCAAGGACGCCATCCTCAGCGGACCAGCAGGCGGCATTGTCGGCATGGCGCGCACCGCAGCGCTGGCCGGACTCGACCGGGTGATCGGATTCGACATGGGGGGCACGTCCACCGACGTGTCGCATTTTGCCGGCGAGTTCGAGCGCGAATTCGAGACCCAGGTCGCCGGCGTGCGCATGCGCGCTCCTATGATGAGCATCCACACCGTGGCCGCGGGTGGTGGCTCCATCCTGGCCTTTGACGGTGCGCGGTTCCGGGTCGGTCCACAGAGTGCCGGGGCCAGCCCGGGGCCGGCCAGTTACCGGCGCGGCGGGCCACTGGCCGTGACCGACGCGAACCTGATGCTGGGCAAGGTGCAGCCCGGGTACTTTCCGCATGTGTTTGGTCCGGCTGGCAACGAGGCCCTCGACGCCATCGTGGTGCACGAGAAGTTTGGCGCACTTGCGGCGCAGACCGGGCGCACCGCGCACGAGGTGGCCGAAGGTTTCATCGAGATCGCGGTACAGCAAATGGCCAACGCCATCAAGAAGATATCGGTGGCCCGCGGTTATGACGTTACCCGTTACACCCTGCAGTGTTTTGGCGGCGCGGGCGGGCAACACGCCTGCCTGGTCGCCGACGCGCTGGGTATGGGCCGGGTACTGGTGCATCCGCTTGCCGGTGTATTGAGTGCCTACGGCATGGGCCTGGCGGACCAGTCGCTGATCCGCGAGCAGGCGGTCGAATCCATTCTCGAAGTGTCCGCCTTGCCCGGCGTGGAGGCACAGCTGGAATTGCTGGCCGTGGCGGCCCGTGATGAACTGGCGCGGCAACAGGCCGCAGACGGCGTGGTGCGGGTGTTGCGGCGTGTTCACCTGCGTTACGCAGGCAGTGACTCCGCCTTGCAGGTGGCCTACCCGGACGCACCGGGCCAGACCCCTGCCGACAGGCTGGCGGCGGTCCAGTCCGCTTTCGAGACCGCCTACCGCCAGCGCTTTGCTTTTTTGATGGAGAACAAGGGCCTGGTCGTCGAGGCGGTTTCGGTCGAGGCGGTGATCGACGGCGAACTGCCTTTCGAGCCCCGGCGGGCGCTGCACCCGCGCCGCGAAGTCCCACGGCGTGACACCGTGCGCATGTATTCGGGTGCCTCATGGCATGACGCCGCGCTGGTGGTGCGCGAGGATCTGCAATGCGGCGATGTGATCAGCGGCCCGGCGATCATCGCCGAGAAGAACGCCACCACGGTGGTGGAGCCGGGCTGGGAGGCCAAGCTGACGGCGCTCGACCACCTGGTGCTGGAGCGGCGCGTCCCGCGCCCGGTTCGGCATGCGGCTGGCACCCAGGTCGATCCGGTGCTGCTCGAAGTGTTCAACAACCTGTTCATGAACATCGCCGAGCAGATGGGCCTGCAATTGCAGAACACCGCCTATTCGGTCAACATCAAGGAACGGCTCGACTTCAGCTGCGCGCTGTTCAATGCACAAGGCCATCTGATCGCGAATGCACCACACATGCCGGTGCACCTGGGCTCGATGGGCGAAAGCATCAAGACCGTGATTCGTGAGAACGCGGCCAGCATGCAGCCTGGTGATGTGTTCGTGCTCAACGACCCCTACCACGGCGGCACGCACCTGCCGGACATCACTGTCATCACCCCGGTCTACCTCGCCGGCACGGCGGCGCCGATGTTCTACGTGGGCAGCCGTGGGCACCATGCCGATGTGGGTGGGACGACGCCGGGCTCGATGCCCCCGTTCTCGCGGCGCATCGACGAGGAGGGTGTGCAGCTCGACAACGTCCGGCTGGTTCAGGCGGGCGTGTTCCAGGAGGCCCGGATGCTCGAGTTGCTCGGCGGGGGCGCCTGGCCGGCGCGCAATCCACGGCAAAACCTGGCTGACCTGCGCGCCCAGATCGCCGCCAACGAGAAGGGTGTGCAGGAGCTCCAGAAGATGGTCACGCAGTTCGGGCTGGACGTGGTGCAGGCCTACATGGGGCACGTCCAGGACAACGCCGAAGAGTCTGTACGCCGGGTTATCACGCGGCTGCGGGACGGGCAGTTCGTGCTGCCGCTCGACAACGGCGCCCGCATTGCGGTGGCGATCCGCGTGGACGCCGCCACACGCAGCGCGGAGGTCGATTTCACTGGCACCTCGGCGCAGCAGGACAACAATTTCAACGCCCCAACGGCGGTGTGCATGGCCGCTGTCCTGTATGTGTTCCGCACCCTGGTGGACGACGACATTCCGCTCAATGCGGGTTGCCTCAAACCGCTGCACGTGATCATCCCGGCGGGCTCGATGCTCAACCCCAATCCCCCGGCTTCCGTGGTGGCAGGCAATGTCGAAACCTCCAGTTGCATCACCAACGCCTTGTTCGGCGCCCTGGGAGTGATGGCAGCAAGCCAGTGCACCATGAACAACTTCACCTTTGGCAACGACCGCCACCAATACTACGAGACCATTGCCGGTGGCTCCGGCGCGGGGAACGGATTCAACGGGACCAGTGTGGTCCAGACCCATATGACGAACTCGCGCCTGACCGACCCGGAGGTGCTGGAGTTCCGGTTTCCGGTTCGCCTGGAGAGTTACACACTGCGCGCCGGGTCGGGAGGCGCCGGGCACTGGCACGGTGGTGACGGCGGCGTGCGTCGGGTGCGCTTCCTCGAGGCGATGACGGCCAGCATCCTGTCCAATGGCCGCAGAGTGCCTGCCTTCGGTTTGGCGGGTGGGCAGCCTGGCGCAACTGGCATCAACCGTGTGGTGCGCAATGACGGCAGCGTGGAAGAGCTGGGCCATATCGGTCAGGTGCAGATGCAGCCTGGTGATGTGTTCGAGATCCATACCCCGGGCGGGGGTGGTTACGGCGCACCGCCGGCGGGGCAGAACCGGACGCACACCTGACCAAGCCATTCACCCGGCACCAGTTGCTGGCGGTTCTGCTTTCCGTGCATGCCAGGCGCGTCAAGCCTGGCGCAGGACCTTCGCCGGTGTTACTTCTTGGGGGCGCTGGCCGCAGGTGCGGCGGCGGCCGCAGCAGGCTTGGTGTCGGCTGCCTTGGCGGCTGGTGCAGCGGCGGCCGCCGCAGGCTTGGTGTCGGCTGCCTTGGCCGCAGGTGCAGCGGCGGCCGCAGCGGGCTTGGTGTCGGCTGCCTTGGTGGCGGCTGGTGCTGCGGTTGCGCCCTTGAATGCAGCGCCACCGACGGTCATGCCTTCGGCGGAAAACTTGGCTGCATTGCCTTCGCCCACACCTTTGACCCGCGCGATGAAGTCGTTCCAGTCCTTGAAGTTGCCCTTCTTGCGTTCGTCGAGGATCTTGGTCGAGGTACCCGGGCCAATGCCCTTGATACCGTCGAGTTCGGCGGCGGTGGCCTTGTTCACGTCGACTGCGGCAAAAGCGACGGCAGCGTACAACATGGCCACGATGGCCAGGATCTTCTTCAACATGCGTTATCTCCTGATGGTTTATTTGAAAGTGGACCAAAGCCGCGTCGGTCAGACACGGCCAGACCCATAACGGGGCCTGAACGCAATGCGTTGACGCTCCGGGTGTCTTTCAACGCCATATTTCTCGCCAGCCTACAGTTCCTCGACGCGCCGTGCCGGATAACTGTCCCATGCCTGACACCCGGGGCACTGCCAGAAGTGCTGCTTGGCTTCAAAACCACAGGCGGCGCAGCGGTAACGGGTGAGGGGTTTCACTGCATGGTCGAGCGCACGCTGCACCAGCGGGTGAAATTGCCCATGCTCGAGCTTTTCACCGGCGATCCATTTGGCAGCGGCCACCAGGGAGGGTTCGCGCTCCAGGTGGCGCAGGTACCAGGTGCTGGCCTGGGCTGAACTTTCGCCGAGGTGTATTTCCAGCTTGACGATGGCCTCGAGCACGTCGATCGAGGGTGACTGTTCGTAATGGGCCTTGAGCGTCGCAAGCACCGGTTGGCCGTGCCCGCAGGTGATGGCGAGTTGGGCCAGTTGCCCGGCAATCATGGGCAGCGAGGCCGGCGCACGGGGCACCATGTCGTCGAGGACTCTGAGGGCTGCCGAGGCATCGCCGCGCTGGTTCAGGAGCACCGCGAGGTCCATCCGCGGTCTGGCTGCCGCCGGTGCGTCGGCGATAGCCTGCTCGAGCAGGGACTGTGCCTTGTCCGGCTCATGGGCGGCCAGATGCGTGGCCGCCTGCTCGCACAGGTAGTGGGCGAGGCGCCCGGCAAAACTGCCTTGGTCGGAACTCTCCAGGCGTTGGGCGACTTCGGCGGCGTGGGCCCAATCGCGCGAGCGTTCGTAATTGGCCAGCAGGGCCAGGCGGGCCTCGGCCTCGAAGGGTGTTCCTTCGAGGCGAAGAAGGGCCTCCTCGGCCCGGTCCAGCAGGCCGGCGCGCAGGTAATCCAGCGCCAGGGCGTGCTGGGCGCGGTGCCGGTCCGCAGCGCTCAGGTCGCCGCGGGACAACAGGTGCTGGTGCACGCGCACGGCACGTTCGTATTCGCCACGCCGCCGGAACAGGTTGCCCAGCGCGAAATGCAGTTCAGAGGTGTCCGGGTCGTTCTGCACCGCTTCGATGAATGCATCGATCGCCTGGTCTTGCTGCTCGTTGAGCAGGAAGTTCAGGCCGCGGAAATAGGCCTTGGGTGCGCGCCGGTTCTCCATGCGCAGCTGGCGCAGGTCGAACCGCGATGCGGTCCAACCCAAAACAAAAGCCAGCGGCAGGCCCAGCAACAACCAGCTGACGTCAAAGTCCATGGGGAGCGCCGGGGCCCGGCGATGTCGGCAGGTCTTGCGCGCTGTTTGCCGGTGTGCGCTGGCGCAGCGCGGCGCTACGGTGCTTCCACCACCACGGGGCCATGCCCAGGGTGCCAACGACCATGCCGATGGCGAATGCCGCAAGCACGATCAGGACCATCGGGCTGCGCCACTGGTTACCGAAAAAAAAGTGCACGCTCGACTCGTGCTGGTTGTTCAGCGCGAAGGCGAAAAGGGTAAAAAAAATGGCTGCCTTCAGTATCCACTTGAGCAGCCATACGGGATTCTTCATTGGCGTTGCCGGTCAGAAAATAGGAGTGTCCTTGCCGGTTCCAGCTTCGATTTCTGCGGTGCGCTGGTCGACCGATTCGCGCAAGGCCTTGCCTGGCTTGAAATGCGGTACCCGCTTCTCGGGAATGGCCACGCTCTCGCCGCTGCGGGGGTTGCGGCCCATCCGCGGGGGGCGCCGGTTGATGGAGAAACTGCCGAAGCCACGAATTTCAATCCGGTGACCAGCCACCAGCGCATCGTTCATCGCGTCAAGGATGGCCTTGACGGCGAACTCCGCGTCGCGGTGGGTCAACTGGCCAAAACGGTTGGCCAGTTCTTCGACAAGATCCGATCGGGTCATGGAGTTACGCATTGTGCATGGCAGACCGCCGATGCATCGGGCACCGGCCGGTCTTTGACCATCAGACGCCTATCAGTTGTTGTCCAGCTTGGCCCGCAGCAGGGCGCCCAGGCTGGTGGTGCCGGCATTCTCGCGCTGGGAGTTCTGGCTCAGTGTGGCCATGGCTTCTTGCTGGTCTGCGGCGTCCTTGGCCTTGATCGACAACTGGATGTTGCGCGTCTTGCGATCGACGTTGACCACCACAGCGGTGATTTCGTCGCCTTCCTTGAGCACGTTGCGCGCGTCTTCGACACGGTCGCGGCTGATCTCGGAGGCACGCAGGTAACCGATGACGTCCTGGCCCAGATCGATCTCGGCGCCCTTCGGGTCGACGGTCTTGACCTTGCCGGTGACGACCTGGCCCTTGTCGTTCACGCTGACAAACGTGGTGAACGGGTCGGAGTCGAGCTGCTTGATGCCCAAGGAGATGCGTTCACGGTCGACATCCACGGCCAGAACCAGGGCTTCGACGTCCTGGCCCTTCTTGTAGTTGCGCACGGCCACGTCGCCCGGCTCGTTCCAGCTCAGGTCGGACAGGTGCACCAGGCCGTCGATGCCGGCAGCCAGGCCCACGAAGACGCCGAAGTCGGTGATCGACTTGATCGGGCCCTTGACGCGGTCGCCGCGCTTGGTGTTCTGTGCGAACTCCTGCCACGGGTTGGCCTTGCACTGCTTCATGCCCAGGCTGATGCGGCGCTTGTCTTCGTCGATCTCGAGGACCATGACTTCGACCTCGTCGCCCAGGGACACGATCTTGCTGGGGGCCACGTTCTTGTTGGTCCAGTCCATCTCAGACACATGCACCAGGCCTTCGATGCCGGGTTCGAGTTCGACGAATGCGCCGTAGTCGGCGATGTTGGTGATCTTGCCGAACATGCGCGTGCCTTGTGGGTAGCGGCGGTTGACGCCCATCCAGGGGTCATCGCCCATCTGCTTGAGGCCCAGCGAGACGCGGTTCTTTTCGGTGTCGAACTTGAGGATCTTGGCGGTGATTTCCTGGCCGGCGGTGACCACTTCGCTCGGATGGCGGACACGGCGCCAGGCCATGTCGGTGATGTGCAGCAGGCCGTCGATGCCGCCGAGGTCGACGAATGCGCCGTACTCGGTGATGTTCTTGACCACACCGTGTACCACGGAGCCTTCTTTCAGGGTCTGCATCAGCTTGGCGCGTTCTTCGCCCATGCTGGCCTCGACCACAGCACGGCGCGACAACACGACGTTGTTGCGCTTGCGGTCGAGCTTGATGACCTTGAATTCCATGGTCTTGTTCTCGTACGGAGACAAGTCCTTGGTGGGGCGGGTGTCGACCAGCGAACCGGGCAGGAAGGCGCGGATGCCGTTGACCAGGACGGTCAGGCCGCCCTTGACCTTGCCGCTCGTGGTGCCGGTGACGAACTCGCCGGATTCGAGCGATTTCTCGAGGGACATCCAGGATGCGAGGCGCTTGGCGGTGTCGCGGCTGACGATGGTGTCGCCGTAGCCGTTTTCCATGGCGACGATGGCCACGGAGACGAATTCCCCGACCTGGACTTCGAGCTCACCCTTGTCGCTCTTGAACTCTGACAGTGGCACATAAGCTTCGGACTTCAGGCCGGCGTTGACGACCACAAAGCTGTGTTCAATGCGCACGACTTCGGCGGTGACGACCTCGCCGATGCGGGTCTCCGAGCGTTTTTGGGATTCTTCAAATAGGTCGGCAAAGGATTCAGACATTCTGTTTTGCGGAATAACCGCGGGGTTAAGTTGTTGAACCACACAACCAGTGCGCAATAGAAAGAAGGCGCGAGGGGAGTCATGTGGACCATTGCCAGGGCGGGCAGCCCGGGCGCATCGAGCAGCAGCTGTTACGGGTTGCGTAGCGGCTGCCTGCCTTGCCACCAGGCCAATACGGTCTCGACGGATTGTTCGACCGTCAGGTCCGAGTTGTCCAGGAGGAGGGCATCTTGCGCTGGTTTCAAAGGTGCGGTGCTGCGGGATGAATCCCTTGCATCGCGGGCTTCCAAATCTGCGCGAAGAGCGTCGAGTGTAGTTGCAATGCCCTTTGAAATCAACTGTTTATGGCGCCTTTCAGCGCGCTTTGCAGCACTTGCCGTGAGAAAAACCTTCAGCGGCGCCCGCGGGAATATCACGGTGCCCATGTCGCGGCCGTCTGCCACCAGGCCGGGCAGCTTCTGGCGGGCGTGCTGCAGGTCGATCAGGGCCGCGCGCACCCGCGGCAGGGTGGACACGCGGGATGCGTTCATGCCCATCGGTTCGCTGCGCACAAGATCGCTCACATCCTCGCCGCCGAGGAAGATCTGCCCCGGGCCAAAATGGATGTCCAGGCTGCGGACCAGATCAGCGATGGCTGCTTCGCCCCCGCTGTCCAATCCAATACCCGCCCGCGTGGCAGCCAATGCCGTGATGCGGTACAGGGCCCCCGAGTCCAGAAAGTGGTAACCCAGGCGGCGCGCAATTTCTGCCGCCAGCGTGCCCTTGCCAGAGGCGGTCGGGCCGTCGACGCAAAGCACCGGGATCTGCTGCACAGGGGTCCGGACCACGGAGAAAAGGGTCTCGAAATAATCAGGGAAAGTCTTGGCGACGCATTTCGGGTCTTCGATGCGCACCGCGAGCCCCGCCGGATTGAAAGCCGCAAGCGAGAAACACATCGCGACCCGGTGGTCGTCGTAGGTATGGATGCTGGCGCTGTGCCAGTCGCCTGGCGAAGCCGGTGGTGTCACACGGATGAAATCACTGCCTTCCTCGACCGAGGCGCCGAGTTTGCGCAATTCGCAGGCCATGGCGGCAATTCGGTCGGTTTCCTTGACGCGCCAGCTGGCGATATTGCGCAGTGTCGTGGTGCCCCGGGCATACAGCGCCATCACCGCCAGGGTCATGGCGGCATCCGGAATGTGGTTGCAGTCCAGGTCGATGGCCTGCAGCGCCGCGCCATCGGCGCGCGTCCCGCGCGACACGTGCAGCCAGTTCGGGCCGCTGTCGACCTGCGCGCCCATCAGGCGCGCGGCCTCGATGAAACGGATGTCGCCCTGGATCGAGTCCGCACCGACGCCATGGATGCGAATACCCCGGCCCCCTGACGGCGCAATGGCGCCGAGCGCGATGAAATAACTTGCCGACGAGGCGTCGGCCTCGACATGCAGTTCGCCCGGGGAACTCAGCCGCGAGCCGGCCGCAATCACAAAGCGCTGCCAACCATCACGCCGTACCGCCACGCCGAAACGCGCCAGCAGGTTCAGCGTGATCTCGATGTAAGGCCTGGAGATCAGCTCGCCCACGACATCGATCACCACGTCTTCGCGCGCCACCAGTGGCAGCGCCATCAGCAAGGCGGTAAGAAACTGGCTAGACACGTCGCCGCGCACCTGGATGGGCGCGTCGAGCACCAGCGTGGGTCTGCCAATGCGCAACGGCGGAAAGCCGTCGTTCTCAAGGTAGCCGATGTTGCATCCGAGTTGCCGCAAAGCGTCCACCAGGTCGCCGATCGGACGTTCGTGCATGCGGGGTACACCATGCAGCTTGAAGTCGCCGCCCAGCACGGCGAGGGCGGCGGTCAGGGGCCGCATGGCTGTGCCGGCGTTGCCCATGAACAGGTCGACCTGCGTGTGTGGCAGTTTGCCCCCCAGCCCCGAGACCGTGACCGACTGCCCCGCCTGCGAGACCCCGCAGCCCAGGGCGCGCAAGGCCGCGAGCATCACGCGGGTGTCGTCGGAATCCAGCAGGTCGTGCAAGGTGGTGCTGCCGGCGCACAGCGCCGACAAAAGCAGCAAGCGGTTGGAGATGCTCTTGGAGCCCGGCAGTGTGACTTCGCCCCCCGCGCTCTGCAGGTGGGGGACATCGAGAAACTCGGTTGCGAACATTACTTCTGCTGCTTTGCCATGCTCCAGTTGGCACGGGTGGCGCTGGCGTTTTCGATCTGCTCCAGCAGGGCTTCGGAGTTGCCGCTGGTGATCATCAGTTCAAGCGACTGCAGGTTGCGTTGGAACATGCGCGACTGGTTGAGCAGCTCTTCGCGGTTCGACAGGATGACATCGCGCCACAACGCCGGTTCGGACGCAGCGATTCGGGTGAAGTCCCGAAAACCCGGGCCGGCGAGCGAGAGGAAGTCCTTGCCCAGAGCTTGGCCGCTGATGGAGTTCATGAGCGCGAAGGCGATCAGGTGCGGCAGGTGGCTGATGGCGGCAAAGGCGGCATCATGCGACTCGGGCGTCATCTTCACGACGCGACAGCCCAGGGCCGACCACACGTCGACCGCCTGCTGCAACTGCACCGGGTTTGTGCGGTCGATGGGTGTGAGCACCACCTGGCGGCCCTGGTACAGGTCTACATCGGCGTTTTCCACGCCCGACAATTCTTTGCCGGCGATCGGGTGGGCCGGCACGAAGCAGTCCACCTGCTCGCGCAGCGCGCGGCGCGCGGCATCGATCACGTCGCGTTTGGTCGAGCCGACGTCCATGATCAGCATGCCTGGCGTCACCAGGTGCTTGATCGATTTGAAGGTGGCCTCGGTCGAGGCGACCGGCACCGCGATCAGCACGATGTCCGCGCCCGACACCGCCAGCAGCGCCGAGGGAGCCTCCACGTCGATCACACCCATTTGGCGCGCCCGCTCGGTGGTGGAAGGTGATTTGCTGTAACCCACGATGCGTTTCACCAGACCCGCCCGCTTGAGCGCCAACGCGAAGGAGCCACCCATCAGGCCGCAGCCGATCAAGCCCAATTGCTGAAACATCAATGCTCCCCGACGGGGTAGGTGCCCAGGACTTTGAAGAAGGCGCACAGGCCTTCCAGCTCCTCGAGGGCCTGCGCGATGTGCGCCTGTGAAGGGTGGCCCTGGATGTCCAGGTAGAAGTAGTAGTCCCACTGGCCGGAGCGCGCAGGTCGCGACTCGAAACGCGTCATCGAGACGCCGTGCTTCTTGAGCGGAACCAGCAAGTCATGCAGGGCGCCTGGGCGGTTCGGCACCGAGACGATCAGGCTCACGCAGTCATGCCCGGTTGCCGCTGGCGAGGGCATCTGCCCGGGCAGGCAGACAACGGCAAACCGTGTGCGGTTGAAAGCGTCGTCCTGGATCGCATGCGCGGCGATGTGCAGCCCGAACTCGGAGGCGGCCCGGTCGCTGGCGATGCCAGCCCAGGCTGGATTGGTGGTGGCGAGCCTTGCGCCTTCGGCGTTGCTGGAGGCCGTGCGCCGCTCGACGTCGGGCAAGTGCGTGTTGAGCCAGCCCTGGCACTGGGCCAGCGCCTGTGGATGGGCGTAGATGGCCTCGATTTCGACCAGCGAATCGGACTGGCGCAGCAGGTTGTGCCGCACCAGCAGGCTGGTCTCCCCCACAATCTGGAGCGGCGTTGTCAGCAGCAGGTCGAGCGAGCGGGAGATCACGCCCTCGGTGGAGTTTTCAACCGGCACCACCCCGAATTCGGCGCTGCCCGAAGCGGCGGCCCGAAACACCTCGTCGATGCTGCTGCAGGGCACACGTTCAATGCTGGAGCCGAAATACTGGAATGTCGCCTGCTCGCTGAACGTTCCGGCCGGGCCGAGAAATGCCACCCGCTGTGCCGCCTCGAGTGCCCGGCAGGCGGACATCACTTCGCGCCAGATATGCGCCAAGCCTGCGTTTTGAATCGGGCCGGGGTTGCGCGCCTGAAGGCCACGAATGACCTCGGCTTCGCGTTCGGGCCGGAATACCGGCGAGCCATCCAGGCGCTTGATGTGTCCGACTTCATTCGCCAGCGCCGCGCGCTGGTTCAGCAAGCCCAGCATCTGCGCATCCACCGCGTCAATTTGCTGTCGTAGTTCTGGCAGTGTCTTTGTCATGGGAGTCGTGGTGGCCTGGTGCAGCCCGGGTCAGGCGCTGGTTTGCTCAAATTCTCGCATGTAGGCCACCAGCGCCTGGACGCCGGTGATCGGCATGGCGTTGTAGATGCTGGCACGCATGCCGCCCACAGACTTGTGGCCCTTCAGCGCAAGCAGCCCGCGCGCGGCTGCGCCTGCAAGAAACGCGTTGTTAAGGGTTTCGTCCTTGAGGAAGAACGGCACATTCATGCGGGAGCGGCAATTCACGTCCACCCGGTTTTCGTAGAGGCCGGATGCGTCGATGGCGTCGTAGAGCATCTTGGCCTTGGCGATGTTGCGCTCCTCCATGGCTTTGATGCCGCCGTTGCGCTTGAGCCAGGCAAACACCAGGCCAGCCATGTAGATGGCATAGGTGGGGGGCGTGTTGTACATCGACTGGTTGTCGGCGACCAGCTTGTAGTCGAAGGCGCTCGGGCAGATTGGCAGTGCATGGCCGATCAGGTCTTCGCGCACCACGACCACCGTCAGACCCGCCGGGCCCAGGTTTTTCTGCGCCCCCGCAAACGCCAGCCCGACGCGCGACCAGTCCACGGTGCGCGACGCCACATGCGAGGAGAAGTCGATCACCAGTGGCGCATCGCAACCCAGTGCCGCCAGGTTCGGCAGTTCATGGAATTCGACGCCGTGGATTGTCTCGTTGGTGCACACGTGCACATAACTCGCGCCAGCCCCGATCTCCCAGGTGGCCGGCGCCGCCAGCGTGGTGTGCCCGGACCCGGCGTTGCTCGCTGCAAGCTTTGTCGTGCAGTAACGCGCGGCTTCCTTGTGGGACTTCTGGCTCCAGCTGCCCGTCACCACGAAATCGGCCTCGCCTGGCGCTGCGTTGCGATGCCGCAATGCCGAGAGGTTCATCGGCACGATGGCGTTCTCGGCCAGGCCACCACCCTGCATGAACAGAATCCGAAAATGATCCGGCACGGCCAGCAGTTCCCGCAGGCCAGCCTCGGCACCTTCATAGATGGACATGAACTCCCGGCCCCTGTGGCTCATCTCCATGACGCCCATGCCGCTGGAGCGGCCATTGGCGTCGTGCCAGTCGAGCATCTCCGCGGCCGCCTGTGCCAGCACTTCGTCCGCAATCGCGGCCGGACCGGCGGAGAAGTTATAGGGACGTCGCATCAGGGCCGCTTGTTCGTTTTCAGGATGGATGTCAGCGATGCCCGTGGACCGGCCGGGACAGGCTCATTCGCCCTGGTTTTCTTCAGGCCCGGTGGCGGTGTTGTCACCGGGCGTGTCGTTGTCGGCCACGTTGGCATCGTTCTCCACGATGCGCTGCAAGCCGCTGAGCTTGGAGCCTTCGTCCAGCCCGATCAGCGTCACACCCTGGGTGGCACGGCCGAGTTCGCGGATTTCGCTGACCCGGGTGCGTACCAGCACCCCCTTGTCGGTGATCAGCATGATTTCGTCGTCCACATGCACCAGCGTCGCAGCGACCACCTTGCCATTGCGCTCGCTTTGCTGGATCGCGATCATGCCCTTGGTGCCGCGGCCGTGGCGCGTGTATTCGGTGATGCTGGTGCGTTTGCCGTAACCGTTTTCGGTCGCGGTCAGCACCGACTGCTGTTCGTCCTCGGCCACCAGCATGGCGATCACGCCCTGGCCGTCATCGAGCATCATGCCGCGCACGCCGCGCGCGGTGCGGCCCATCGGACGCACATCGTTTTCGTCGAAGCGCACGGCCTTTCCACCGTCGGAGAACAGCATCACGTCATGCTGGCCGTCGGTCAGGGCGGCACCGATCAGGAAGTCGCCCGGGTCGAGGTCGACCGCGATGATGCCTGCCTTGCGCGGGTTGCTGAACTCGTCCAGGGTGGTCTTCTTGACCGTGCCCATGCTGGTGGCCATGAAGATGTAATGATCAGCCGGAAAGCTGCGCTTCTCACCGGTGAGCGGCAGCACCACCGTGATTTTTTCGCCATCCTGCAAGGGGAACATGTTGACGATCGGGCGTCCGCGCGAGCCGCGCGAACCCTGCGGGACCTCCCACACCTTGAGCCAGTACAGGCGCCCCCGGTTCGAGAAACACAGGATGTAGTCGTGGGTGTTGGCGATGAACAGTTGGTCGACCCAGTCGTCTTCCTTGGTCGCCGTGGCCTGTTTGCCACGCCCGCCGCGTTTTTGCGCCCGGTATTCCGACAGCGGCTGGCTCTTGATGTAGCCGCTGTGGCTGAGCGTGACCACCATGTCGGTCGGGGTGATCAGGTCTTCGGTGCTCAGGTCGTAGGAGCTGTGCTCGATCAGGCTGCGGCGAGCGCCCAGCTTGCTTTGCCCGAATTCCTGCTTGATATGGCCCAGCTCGTCGCTGATGATGGTGGAGACGCGTTGCGGCTTGGAAAGGATGTCGAGCAGGTCCTCGATTTCGGCCATCACCTCCTTGTATTCAGCGACGATCTTGTCCTGCTCCAGGCCGGTGAGGCGCTGCAGGCGCATCTGCAGGATTTCCTGGGCCTGGGTGTCCGACAGCCGGTACAGGCCGTCGCCGCCCATGCCGAACTCCTTTTCAAGGCCGTCCGGGCGGTAGTCGTCGGCACTTATCACGCCGCCGTCAGCGCGCGTGCGGGTGAGCATCTCGCGCACCAGCTGGCTGTCCCAAGCCCGGTTCATCAACTCGACCTTGGCCACCGGGGGTGTCGGCGCATTGCGGATGATGGCAATGAACTCATCGATGTTGGCCAGCGCAACGGCCAGGCCTTCGAGCACGTGGCCACGCTCGCGCGCCTTGCGCAGGGTGAACACGGTGCGCCGGGTAACCACCTCGCGGCGGTGCTCCAGGAACACCTCGATCAGGTCTTTCAGGTTGCACAGCTTGGGTTGCCCGTTCACAAGGGCAACCATGTTGATGCCAAAGGTGTCCTGCAGCTGCGTTTGCTTGTACAGGTTGTTGAGCACCACCTCGGGCACTTCGCCACGCTTGAGTTCGATCACCAGGCGCATGCCGGACTTGTCGCTCTCGTCCTGGATGTGGCTGATGCCCTCGATTTTCTTCTCGTGCACCAGTTCGGCCATGCGCTCTTGCAGCGTCTTCTTGTTGACCTGGTAGGGCAGCTCATCGACGATGATGGCCTGGCGCTGGCCGCGGTCGATGTCTTCGAAGTGGCACTTGGCGCGCATCACAACGCGCCCGCGCCCGGTGCGGTAGCCGTCCTTCACGCCGTTGATGCCGTAGATGATGCCGGCGGTGGGGAAGTCCGGCGCCGGGATGATCTCCATCAATTCGTCGATGGAACTCTCCGGGTGCCGCAGCAAGTGCAGGCAGGCGTCGACGACTTCATTGAGGTTGTGCGGAGGGATGTTGGTGGCCATTCCCACCGCAATGCCGCCTGAGCCGTTCACCAACAGGTTGGGCAACTTGCTGGGCAGCACCAGAGGTTCCCTTTCGGAGCCATCGTAGTTGGGGCCGAAGTCGACGGTTTCCTTGTCGATGTCGGCCAGCATCTCGTGCGTGATCTTGGCCAGCCGGATCTCGGTGTAACGCATGGCGGCGGCGTTGTCGCCGTCGACCGAACCGAAGTTACCCTGGCCGTCGACCAGCATGTGGCGCATCGAGAAATCCTGCGCCATGCGAACGATCGTGTCGTAAACAGACTGGTCGCCGTGGGGGTGGTACTTGCCGATGACGTCGCCGACGATACGTGCCGACTTCTTGTAGGCGCGGTTCCAGTCGTTGTTGAGTTCGTGCATCGCGAACAACACACGCCGGTGCACCGGCTTGAGGCCGTCGCGGGCATCGGGCAGTGCGCGCCCGACGATCACACTCATGGCGTAATCAAGGTAGCTCCGCCGCATTTCTTCTTCGAGACTGATGGGCAGGGTTTCTTTGGCGAACTGGGTCATGCGAGGCTTTTTCGACGGAAAGTGCGATTTTAGGCGCAAGAAGTTGTCGTGAACAGGCAACACATTGGGTCAAACGAGGCGAAGACCTGCATTCGACCGTCGTCTCGGCGCTTGAAGCCCCTTCTGCCTATGGCACAATACATCTCATGCTTCAGGTGGTGGTCACCAGGGGCTTCCAACACCTCGCAGCGCCGCTGCGGTTTTTGTCTCACTGAGGAGAAATATGAAAAAGCTGAACAAAGTGGCAATGCTGTTCGCAACGGCAGCCCTTGCCACCGCCGCAGGCGCACAGTCCATCGACAACTGGCGCAATGGCAGTTCCGAACTGGTCTGGAAGAACGGCAGCTCCGAACTCTGCTGGCGCGACAACTTCTGGACACCTGCCACCGCTGCTGTTGGATGCGATGGTGCCATTGTTGCTCCTCGCGCTGCAGCCGCTCCGGCACCAGCACCTGCAGCCCGCCCGGCGGCACCTGCCGCTGCCGCACCAGCAGCTCGTCCCGCCGCACCTGCCGCTGCCGCACCAGCAGCTCGTCCTGCCGCACCTGCCGCTGCCGCACCAGCAGCTCGTCCTGCCGCACCAGCAGCCGCCGCACCTGTAGCTGCCGCACCAGCAGCTCGTCCTGCCGCACCAGCCGCTGCCGCACCAGCAGCCGCCGCACCAGCAGCCGCCGCACCAGCAGCCGCCGCACCAGCAGCCCGTCCTGCTGCACCTGCCGCTGCCCAGCCAGCTGCAGCCACCAAGGTCACCTACGCCGCAGACGCCTTCTTCGACTTCGACAAGGCCGTCATCAAGCCTGAAGGCAAAGCCAAGCTGGACGATCTGGTCGGCAAAGTCAAGGGCATCAACCTGGAAGTCGTGATTGCCGTAGGCCACACCGACTCCGTCGGCGGCGACGCTTACAACCAGAAGCTGTCGGTCAAGCGCTCGGAAGCCGTCAAGGCCTATTTGGTGTCCAAGGGCATCGAAAAGAACCGCGTCTACACCGAAGGCAAGGGCGAGAAGCAGCCAGTGGCCGACAACAAGACCACCGAAGGCCGCGCCAAGAACCGCCGCGTTGAAATCGAAGTGGTTGGTACCCGCGCCAACAAGTAAGCGTCAAATGCTTGCCGAGGCACCCTTCACCGGGTGCCTCCCCAGACACCCCGCCTCGGCGGGGTTTCGTGTTTTTTGCGTTGGGTTCCGCCGTTCTTCGCTCCCGGGTGCAGCGCTTGTGCGGATAATCCAGCCATGACGTCCACTTCCAATGTCGATCCGGCCGAACTGGCCAAATTCTCCGATCTCGCTCACCGCTGGTGGGACAAGGAAAGCGAATTCCGACCCTTGCACGAGATAAACCCGCTGCGCCTCGACTGGATCGGCCAGTTGAGCCCGTTGGCGGGCAAGCGGGTGGTCGACATTGGTTGCGGTGGTGGCATTTTGGCCGATGCCATGGCGCGCAAGGGCGCCGAGGTTTTGGGCATCGACCTGTCGACCAAATCCCTGCGTGTGGCCCAGTTGCATGCCCTGGAGGCCGAGACCCCCAATGTCCAGTACCGCGAGATCAGTGCCGAGTCGCTGGCTGCTGAGCAAGCTGCGGGTTTTGACGTGGTCACATGTATGGAGATGCTCGAGCATGTGCCCGAACCAGCCTCCATCGTCCGGGCCTGTGCCAAGCTGGTCCGGCCCGGTGGCTGGGTGTTCTTCTCCACCATCAACCGCAATCCGAAATCGTTTGTGTTTGCGATATTGGGAGCGGAATACATACTGAACCTGTTGCCCCGTGGCACCCACGCCTACGCCAAGTTCATCCGGCCGAGTGAACTGGCGCGGTTCTGCCGCGATGCAAAACTGGAACTGCGCCAGCCCCGTGGCATGCAGTACAACCCCCTGACGCGGCGTTACTGGCTCGATGACGACCCCAGCGTCAACTACCTGTTTGCCACCCAGCGGCCTTTGAACCAGGGCGCATGAACCAACTTTGGTCGCGCCTCTCGCAGGTTCGTGCCGTGCTGTTCGACCTGGATGGCACTCTGATCGACAGCGCACCAGATCTCGGCGCCGCCGCCGACCAGATGCGTTTGGCACGGGGACTTGCGCCACTGCCCATGGCCAGTTACCGTCCGATGGCGGGCTCCGGAGCCCGCGGCATGATCGATGTCGCTTTTGGGGTGGCGCCCGACCACACCACGTTTGCCGCGCTGAAGGCGGAATTCTTTCTTCACTACGAGCGGTGCATGTTGCAACACACCTGCGCCTTCGAAGGCGTGGGCAAATTGGTGGCGGATTTGACCCGGCGCGGCCTGGTGTGGGGCATCGTGACCAACAAGGCTGCGCGTTATTCAGAGCCTCAAACCCAGGCCCTGGGCCTGCGTTCGGCCGCTGCGGTGTTGATCAGCGGCGACACCACCGCGCACCTCAAGCCCCACCCTGCGCCCTTGCTGGAAGCCGCTCGCCGTATCGGCATGCACCCTGGAGCCTGTGTCTATGTGGGTGATGACGAGCGCGACATCATCGCCGGCCGTGCCGCCGGCATGGCGACCGTGGCCGCCACCTACGGTTACCTGGGCCAGGGCGCAGACACCAGCCTGTGGGGAGCTGATGCCACAATTAATTCTCCGATCGAGCTCTTGGAATTGCTGCCCCCGGCCTAAAATGGTGGTTGAGGGGCTGCATTGGTTTCGACGTGGGTTCGGAATCGTTGTGGTGCATGTCGAGCTGAATGCGCTCGTAAAACAGATTCAAACAAACTAACTGCAAACGACGAACGTTTCGCACTCGCTGCTTAATAACCAGTGAGCCTTACAACGGCAGGCCGGTGGGCCGGGCAAGGGTGTCGTGACCGCAAGGGAATGATGTCCAGGCTGTAAGGTTATACACATCGGCTGGCTCTGCGCCGGGTACCTTGGCGTGGGGCGAGAAAATAGGGTGCTGGCGTCCTGGGTAGCGTGTGACTGCGCGACACAGGTGGCGAGACTCAAATCAGACCACTAAACATGTAGATCTGCTCGAAGATGGCTTGCGGACGGGGGTTCAAATCCCCCCAGCTCCACCATTATTTTCATGCTGGTTATTGCCAGTTCCTGCGGGTTAATGAGGGTTCATGCGGCCCTCATTAACCCTCATTTTTTTTCAAAAACGGCGATGTTTCCAGCCCTAGCCGGTATGAAAAACAAACTCCAAGAAAAATACCCAATGAAATCAACGGGTTGCTTGCGGACTTCGATGGCAAGACCGTCGCCGTGCCAGATTTTCTGAATGGTTTGTATTTGTCATGAACTGGC
>CAMAWD010000102.1 GCA_945861785.1 Rhodoferax sp. OV413
ATCAGCTGCAGCCACGGAAGGTATCCCGCTGTACATTTCCGGGTTCGCGATTCCAAAAAATGCACCTAATAAAGACGCTGCGTACGCTTACATCAATGCCACCCTGGAGAAAAATGCGCAAGAGGGGTTTGCAGTCGACATGGGATATAACGCCGCTACTACAAACGCCGTTGTGGCCCCAGATCTTCAAAAGCGTATCGGGTTTACTGCAGAAGAGCAGAAGCGACTCAAAGATCTCAATTATGAATACCTGGCCAAGAACGATGCCGCCATGAAGGAATGGTGGGACAAGGTCTTCAAAGCCTGAAACAACTATGCAGCGCACGGAAGCTCACACCAAGGCGGGACTAACCGCTGGTCTTTTAGTGGGCCCGGCGTCTGTGTTTGTCGCGATAACGCTTTTGGTTCCTGTCGCGATTCTGTTCCGCTATAGTCTGAATGCGTTCGTCCCCGGTCAATTTATGGTCGATGCATTGACCGCGGACAATTACCTCAAATTTTTCTCTGATTCTTATTACACAAATATTCTGATTCGAACAATCCGGGTTGCTACGATATGTACTTTGGCTTGTTTTGTCTTTGGCTTTCCCCTTGCGTATGTTCTAGCCAGAACACAGTCACGCTTTAAAAATATCTTTATTATTCTCGTTGTGCTGCCGCTTTTTGTCGGTAATGCTGTGCGTGCAGCAGGATGGATGGCCTCACTTGGAAACAAGGGGTTTTTTAATCATATGCTGATGTCTCTCGGCATCATCACGAAGCCGATCGAGATTATGTATACCGAAACTGCAGTTTTAATCGGTATTATTGCAGTCAATCTCCCATACATGGTGCTAACACTTCAGAGCGTAATCGAGGGCATCCCATCAGTCATTGAGGAGGCCGCTTTCAGTCTCGGTGCAAACCCGGCGAAGATGGCGCAAAGGGTGTTATGGCCACTGGCCTTGCCAGGCGTTCTTGCGGGAGGCATTCTGACGTTCATTCTTGCAATGAATGCTTACGCAACGCCAGTGCTGCTGGGTGGGCCGAAGTTCCAAATGATGGGGCCCCTGGTCTATGGGCAGTTTGCACAACAAAACAATTGGCCGTTTGGCGCTGCGATTTCTTTTGTTTTAATGTCTGCCACGATCATTTTGATGCTCAGTGCCAATCGCCTGTTGCAGCGGCGACACTTGGTCGCGCATTCGAAGGCCTGAAAAATTGCTGCCAGTGGTTCGTTCCATCAATACAGTTGCTACTGAACAGCACCAAGTACCCGTCACCGTTCAACTGGTATCTTTGGTCCACCGCAGGGTTGACAATTCCGTTGCCAAGTCAATCCACCCGAGTTCGACAGTTACAGCCGTAAGTTCCAGATTTCATTGAGTTTTGGTTCGAAATGCGCCTCAGCAACAGGCCCATACGCCGTAGGCGGCTGGGTACTTCGACACGCAGTGCCTTGCGCACCGACCTGGACTGACCAGCGGTCAGCGCGCGGCGAAATAGTCCTTGATCGCGGCAGTGACCCTGCCGCGGCCGTGTTCGCGCCGCTCGAGCAGCCCCACCTGGCGCTGCACGTCGACCCCGGGCAGCGCAATCGCCCGCAGCGCGCGGTCGCGCGACCACTGCACATTGGCCAGCTTGGGCACGATGGACACGCCAAAACCTTGCCGCACCAGCGCCAGAATGGCCTCGACCGAGTTCAGTTCCATGCCTTCCCGAACCTTTACGCCGGCTTGCGCCAACGCCTGGTCGACCAGGTGGCCGGTCCAGGCCTGGCGGTCGAAACGCAGGAACGGGCTGGCCCGCAGAATCTGCAGCGGCCCGTCGGCGATTGCAAAACGCGGCTGGCGCGGCACGACCAACACCATCGGCTCAACGTACAGCGGCGTCCAAACCAGGCTCGCTGGTAGCCGGAACGGCGGCTGTGCGACCACGGCGGCATCGAGCTCGCCGCGCTCGACCAGCCGCGTGAAGTCGGCCGAGAGTCCGGCGAACAACTTGACTTCCAGCCCCGGGTGCTGGCTGGTCAGGGCCAGCAGGGCGTCGGCGAACGCTCCCATCAGCGCAGACACCAGCGCGCCCATCACCAGTTTGCCACTGAGCGATTCGCCCTCGGGCGGTGCCGCGAGCGCGTCGTAACGCGCGACCAGGTCGACCATCGGCGCGACCATCGAGCGGCCAGCGGTATTGAGCACGATGGAGCGCCCGCTGCGGTCGAACAACTGTTGGTGCAATTCGGCCTCCAGTGCGCGAATCTGCAGGCCCACGGCGGCGGCGGTCAGTCCGATCTCATTGCCTGCGCCCACGAAGCTGCCAAGGCGGGCGACGGCCAGAAAGGTTTTCAGGTTGCGGATCGATGGCATGGGCCTTGCGCCATGTTTGGTTTCCCTGGTGGCGCGAGCATTCTAAAGAATTGCTTTGCCTCGAACGCAATAAAAATGGCTTTCCTTTTCGAATGGACGCACCTACCATCGACCGCATGGACAGTTCAACTTCACCCTGCAGTGGCAGCGAGGCGCCCCTCAAGGTCTCGGTCTGGCGCGGTCGGGCGGTTGGCGCATTCAGCCACTATGAAGTGCCACGCCAGGCGAGCCAGACCGTGCTGGACGTCATCACCTTCATTCAAAGGCGCCTCGAACCCTCGCTGGGTTATCGTTTTTCCTGCCGTGTTGGTATGTGTGGCTCCTGCGCCATGACGGTCAACGGCAAGGCGCGCTGGACTTGCCGCACCCATGTGTCGCGGGTCGTCGATGGGCAGGGTGCAATCCAGGTCGCGCCACTGGCCAATCTGCCGGTGGTCAAGGACCTGGTCACCGACATGTCGGTTTTCTTCGACAAGTGGGCCGCCGCAAAGGGCCAGTTCAAAGGCACCGGCACCCGCGATGACGGCTTCGCGCAGGTCGCACCAGACTCGCCAGCGCGTGCGGCGGCCAATGCCGGCATCGAATGTATCGGCTGTGCCGTGTGTTATGCCTCCTGCGATGTGGTCGGCTGGCGGCCCGACTACCTGGGGCCGGCGGCCATGAACCGGGCCTGGACGCTGGTGAACGACGTGCGCGACGTGCAGCAGCGCGAACGGCTGCGCGCGGTGGCGGGTGATGCCGGCTGCCATTCCTGCCACACCCAGGGCTCGTGCACCGAGCACTGCCCCAAGCATTTGACACCCACCTTGTCGATCGCCGGGCTCAAACGCATGGTCGGCAAGGCGGCAGTGCGGGGACAGTTGTGAGCCCCAGGGCGGAGGTATCCGAGTGAGCGCGGCGGCAATTGCCGAAGCCAAACGCTGGTACTGGCAACGCATCAGCGCGATGGTGCTGGCGCTGTGCGTGCTGGTGCACCTGGTGATCATGATTTATGCCGTGCGCGGTGGCCTGAGTGCCGCCGAGATCCTGGGCCGCACACAAGGCAGCTGGAGCTTCGGCGTGTTTTATGCGGTTTTTGTCATCGCCTGCGCGGTGCATGTACCGGTCGGCCTGGCCAACATCGCGCGCGAGTGGTGGGGTGTCGGTGCCCGCGTGGCGTTGTGGGGTGCGCGGCTGTTCGGCCTGCTGTTGCTCGTCACCGGCCTGCGCGCCGTCTGGGCGGTGGTGACCGGGGGGCCAGCGGCATGACGGCTGTGCGGCGCACCGAGGCCCGTGCCCATGCCCATCCGGCGTGGTGGGCATTCCTTGTACACCGCTTGTCCGGGCTGGGTCTGGCGTTGTTCCTGCCCCTGCATTTCTGGGCCTTGGGCGAGGCCCTGCATGGCGCGGCTGCGCTGGACGGTTTTCTGCGCTTCGCCGACCACGCTCTGTTCAAGTTTGGCGAGTGGGGGCTGGTCGTGCTTTTGTCGCTGCACATGATGGGCGGCGTGCGCCTTTTGTTGATCGAATTTGGTTCCGCCTCGGGACTGCGCAAGAACTGGATCGCTGCGGCGGCAGGTTTTGCCATGGCCACGGGGCTGGCGTTCGCACTGTCCTTGCTGTCCTGACATCGCACAGACGATGCAGCCGGTGGATTTTCTGTCAGCTTTATTTTTTGGAGACAAACCGCAATGACGATTCCATCCTTCTCCCCACTGCGCCGTGCACTCGGCGTCGCGCTTGCCGGTGTCGTATTGCCGCTGGCTGCCAACGCGCAGACGCCGGCCAGTTGGCCGACCAAGCCAATCCGGATGGTCGTACCGTTCGCGGCCGGTGGCACCACCGATGTGGTGGCGCGCATGGTCGGCCAGAAGCTGGCGGCCCTGTGGGGCCAGTCGGTGCTGATCGACAACCGCGCCGGCGCCGGAGGCAACGTCGGTGCCGACATGGTTGCCAAGGCGCCAAACGATGGCTACACGATCTTGATGGCCTCGGGCAGCATCACGATCAATCCCCATCTGTACAAGAACATGCCGTTCGACACCAGGAAGGATCTGCAGGCGATCACCAATGTGGCGAGCGGCCCGATGTTGTTGGTGGTGCCGGAGAGCTCACCGGTCAAGAGCGTCAAAGACCTGATTGCGCTGGCCAAGGCCCAGCCGGGAAAGCTCAACTTCGGCTCGGCCGGTGTCGGCAGCCAGGTGCACCTGGCGGGCGAGAACTTCGCCGATGCCGCCGGCATTTCTATCTCGCACGTGCCCTACAAGGGCGAGGCCCCGGCCTATACCGACCTGATCGGCAACCAGGTGCAGCTGATGGTTGGCAATTTTTCCGCCGCGTCGGCCCTGCTGGGCAATGGCCGGCTGCGCGCGCTGGGCGTTACCGGCAAGCAGCGTTCGCCGCGGCTACCCGACGTGCCCACGGTGGCCGAGAGTGGCTTGCCAGGCTTCGAGAACACCGGCTGGTTCGGCCTGTTCGCACCCGCTGGCACGCCGGAGGCCATCGTTGCCAAGATCCAGCGTGACACGGCCAAGGTGTTGGCCAGCCCCGAGACCCGGGCCCAACTCGACAACCTGGGCATTTCCCCGGTCGGCAATTCGACCGCCGAATTCATCAGCGCGATGGACCAGGAGTTGGCGCGCTGGGGCGTCGTCGTCAAGAACCGTGGCCTGGTTGCCAACTGAACGCCATCCAAAACACGGAAAGACCCCATGAAGATCGACCTGCAGGCCGTGGAGGACACCGCCAAAGAGCTGTACATCCGTGCGCTCAAGATACTGCCGCCTGACATCAAACAGGGCTTGGGCCAGCTCCAGTCCAGCGAAACGGGGTCGACTGCCAAACGCGTTCTGGCCACCATGGTGCAGAACATCGCGGTGGCCGAACACACCGACAACCTGCTGTGCCAGGACACCGGCGTGCCGATCTACAACCTGTGGATCGGCAAGGGCGTCGAGGTCGACGGCCAGGCGCTCAAGCAGGCGGTGCGCCGCGGCTGCGAGCGCGCCACGCGCGAGTACCCGCTGCGCAGCTCGGTCGTGCATCCGCTGACCCGCAACAACGAACACAGCTCCTGTGGCATCGGCGTGCCGATCATCCATATCGACTTCAGCGACGCGCCCGAAACCCTGCGCATCGAGATGATCCCCAAGGGCAGTGGCTCCGAGAACAACTCCTTTCTCAAGATGGCGGTGCCGGCCGAGGGCATTGCCGCGATCAAGACCTTCGTCATCGACTGCGTGCTCGGCGCCGGCGGCAAGACCTGCCCGCCGACCATCGTCGGTGTTGGCCTGGGCGGCACTTCCGATCTCGCCATGGCACTGGCCAAGCGCGCTGCGACACGGCCGTTGGGCAGCAGCTGCCAGGACGCGGCCGGGGCCGAACTCGAGCAGCAACTGTCGGTTGCTGTCAATCAGCTGGGCGTGGGCCCGCAAGGATTGGGCGGCGACGCGACGGCGTTTGCCGTGCACATCGAACTGGCCGCGACGCACATCACGATGAACCCGATCGCAGTCAACATGCAATGCCATTCGGCCCGCCGCGCGCGTGCCGACTTCACGCCTGCGGGCGTTGTTTTTGGCTTTTGACGCTGGCCCCACCACCATGGCCCACCATGAACTGACAATGCCGGCCACCGAGGCCCAGGTGCGCGCGCTGCATGTGAACGACACCGTCACCTTGCAACGGCGTCTGTTCGGCATCCGCGACGCAACACAGATCCACATGTTCGACCGCGGACGCAGCACGCGCCTGGACCTGCGCGGCCATGCCGTGATCCACACCGCGCCCAACGTGCGCAAAGTCGCGCGCAGCGACGCGTTTCCTGCCGGCTACCAGCCGGTGTGTATCGGCACCACCACATCGGACCGCATGGAGCGCTTCACGCGCCCGCTGATGGCGCAATACGGCGTGCGCCTGGTGGTCGGCAAGGGCGGTTTGCGCGCCGCCTCGGCGCAGGCGTTCAAGGACCTGGGCGGGGCCTACCTCGCCATCATCGGTGGTACCGCCGCGTTGGAGACCACCTGGGTCGAGCAGATCGAGGACGTCGACCTCGACGACCTGAATCCCGAATCCCTGTGGCAGTTCCGCATCCGCGATTTCGGTCCGCTGCTGGTCGCGATGGACAGCCATGGCGACAGCTTGTACGACGCTGTGCGCGACGCTGCACAGGCCCGGCGCGCTGCCGTACTGGCCAGCCTGGGTGTACACCCATGACCGCGCCAATTCGGCGTCTGCAGACCGACATCCTGATCCTGGGCTCGGGTGGTGCGGGCCTGTTCGCGGCGCTGCATGCGCACCAGCGTGCACCCGGGATGCACATCACGGTGGCGGTCAAGGGGCTGCTTGGCAAGTGCGGCTGCACGCGCATGGTGCAGGGCGGCTACAACGTGGCGCTGGCACCCGGCGATTCGGTCGAGCGCCACTTCATGGACACCATCGAGGGCAGCAAATGGCTGTCCGACCAGGACCTGGCCTGGACCTTGGTGACCAAGGCCGTCGAGCGCGTGCACGAACTCGAGAACGAACTCGGCTGCTTCTTCGACCGCAATCCCGACGGCAGCGTGCACCAGAAGGCGTTTGCCGGGCAGACGTTCGACCGTACCGTGCACAAGGGCGACCTGACCGGCATCGAGATCATCAACCGCCTGTCCGAGCAGGTATGGTCGCGCGGCATCCACAGGCTGGAGGAGCATCGCGCGGTCGAACTCATCAAGACCGCCGACGGCACCGCGCTGGCGGGTGTGTTGATGATCGACATGCGCGAAGGCGGCTTCGTGTTCGTGCAGGCCCGGGCGGTGCTGTTGGCCACCGGCGGCGGGCCGACCATGTACAAGTACCACACGCCTTCGGGCGACAAGACCTCCGACGGCCTGGCGATGGCGCTGCGCGCCGGCCTGCCGCTGCGCGACATGGAGATGGTGCAGTTCCATCCGACCGGTCTGCTCGCCGGCACCGGCACCCGGATGACAGGCACCGTGCTCGAAGAAGGCTTGCGCGGCGCCGGCGGGCATCTGCTCAACGGCGAACAGCAGCGCTTCATGGACCAGTACGATCCGCGCGGCGAACGCGCCACGCGTGACATCGTGTCGCGCTCGATCTATACCGAGATGCGCGCCGGCCGTACAACACCCAATGGCGGCGTCTACCTGAAGATGGCGCATCTGGGGCCCGACAACGTGCGCCGCCAGTTCAAGGGCATGGTCGAGCGCTGCGACGATTGCGGCTTCGATCTGGCCGGTGGCCTGGTCGAGGTGGTGCCGACGGCCCACTACATGATGGGTGGCGTGGTGTTTGGCGCCGATTGCCGCACCGGTCTCACCGGCTTGTTCGCCGCCGGAGAAGACACCGGCGGCGTGCATGGCGCAAACCGGCTGGGCGGCAATGGGGTGGCGAACTCCACCGTTTTTGGTGGCATTGCCGGCGACAGCATGGCCGAATGGGTGGCGCGCGAAGGTGTGCTGCGCGCGCCCGACGAGGTGGCGCTGGCCGCCAGCATGGCGGAGCAACTGGTGCCGTTTGCGCAGACACCCGGCGACCTCGAAGTGATCCGCGAGGCCTTGTTCGACTGCATGTGGCAAGACGTCGGCATCCTGCGCGACGCTGCCGGCCTGCAGCGTGCGCTGGTCACGCTCGACGGGCTCGACGCCGCATTGGCCCGCACCGGTGTGCGCGATGGCGACCGGGGGTTCAACCTGAGCTGGCACGACTGGCTGAACCTGCGCAGCCTGATCGCGGTCAGTCGCGTCATCGCCACATCGGCGCTGGCCCGTGAAGACTCGCGCGGTGCGCATTTTCGCGAGGACCATCCGGCCACCGGTGACCTGAGCGGCTCGACTTACATCGTCATCACCCAGCGCGCCGGCGCGCTGGAGATCGGCCGCGAGCCGGTGCGATTCACCCGTGTGGCGCCCGGCGATACACTGCTCGACAACGTACCGGCAAGCGCCTGACCTGGACCGGATGATCGAGGCACTGCCAGCGCCCACCATGCAACGCGGATGATCGAATTACCCTGGACCACGCTGGCCGCCACGGCGTCGATCGTGGCGCTGGCCTACGTGGTCTACGGGCTCACCGGTTTTGGCGCGTCGATCGTCGCCATTCCGTTGCTGGCGCATATTTTTCCGCTGCGTTTCGCAGTGCCGATGATGCTGCTGTTCGATCTTGGTGCCGGGCTGTTGCTCGGGTGGCGACACCATCGCATCGTCGACCGCCGCGAACTGCTGCGCTTGGCGCCATGGCTGTTGGCGGGCATGGCCGCCGGCGTGACCCTGCTGGTGCACGCCAGCGAGCGCTGGTTGCTGCTGCTGCTCGGCGGCTTCGTGCTGAGCTACGCCTCGTGGCGCCTGATCAGCCGCGCCAAGCCGCGGCCGCTGTCGACCTACTGGGCGCTGCCGACAGGACTTGTCGGCGGCGCGTTCACGGCCCTGTTCGGCACCGGCGGGGCAATCTACACGATTTACCTTGCGCGCCGGCTGACCAACACCGACGTGCTGCGCGCCAGCATCGGCGTGTTGGTCTTGTGCACGGCGCTGGTGCGGCTGGTGCTGTTCACCGGCAGTGGTTTCTATAAGCAGCCCGGTCTGTTGCCATTGGCAGTGGCGCTGCTGCCCGCCGCCTTCCTGGGCTTTCGTGCCGGCAGTTGGATGCATGCCCGGCTTCCGACGCAGCAGGCGCTGCGGGTGGTATGGCTGCTGCTGGTGCTTGGCGGCCTCAGTCTGCTGGCGCGGGCGTACAGGTTCGACTGAGCTTTGGTGCGGCATCGGTTGGCGGCGTGAACCCAAGCGGAAAACTTTGGCTTACTTGTTTTCATGTTCCGCTGCCAACCGGGCTTCGATAATGTCGCGGTTTTTGATGGCATAGGGGTCGCCTTTTTTGGCGGCCTTGCTGTAATACACAAGGGCCTTTGCATCGTCAATTTCGACACCCAAACCACGGTCAAGCACCATGCCCACATGGATTTGCGCGACCGCATTGCCTTTGGATGCGAGCAACATGAACCAGTGCAAGGCTTGCGCATGGTCTTGCTTGGGACCTTGCCCACTTTCCAAAAGCACGCCAATCCGGATATGTGCATCCACATGGCCATGCGCTGCAGCCAACTTGTACCAGTGGACCGCCTGTGCATTGTCTTGTTCGACACCATGGTGGTTCTCAACCACCACCCGGCGCATTGCCCGGTAGCCCTCGGCCAGGTGTGCCTTCGCTTGCGCCGCCCTCGGCGCTGTCTGATGCGCGAGGCGCCCACGAGGGTGGCCATGCCAATGACCCGAGGGACCCAGGCGGGAACCCATGTGGGGAGTCAACAGGCGCGTGGCACTGGTTGGATGCTCTCATCGATGCATTGCGCGGATTCCAGCAGGCCGTTCAGCATACGCGTGCGCAGTGGGTTGTCGACCTGGTGCGTCATGTAACACAGCGCAATGCCGATCGGCCGCGCCGAGTCGGCGCCAACGGTCACGGCGAAAGCACCGATGCCCCGTTGCGTGCTGCGGTGCAGATCGGCCCATCCACGGGCGCGCGAAAGCTGCAGTTCCTTGAACAGGCCGTGTTTCGAGTTGCGGTACGACCAGGCCGGCCAGCACAGCCGCTCCGGAAGCCGGGCCAGCAGTTCGGGGTCGGTGAGCCGGGTGAGCAGGGCCTTTCCGATGGCGGTGACCGGCGCCGGCAGGCGCGCGCCTTCGGGTACCACGTGGCGAATCACGGTCGCACCCTCCCGGGTACGCAGTATCTGTACCTGGTCACCGACCAGGTGCGCCAGGTAGCCCGTCACGGGGTACTGCCTCACCAGTCCGTCGAGCGCATCCTCGGCAAGCTGCAGCGCGGCGTTGTGCGGGCGGTAGAGGTTGCCCAGGCGCGCAAGGTCGCGGCCGATCTCGAACCCCGGCGCTCCCTTGCTGCGCTCAACAAAACCGTGCTCAGCCAGTGTGGCGAGCAACCTTGAAGCCGAGCTCTTGGGCAGCCTGAGTTCGGCCGCGAGTTCGCTCACCCTCCAACGTTTTCGGGCATCGCTGAACAGCGACAGTGCGGCAAGTCCGGCTTTCAGAGAACTCATCGATCGTCTCCCTCGGGTCAGTCAACACTGCTGCGCAGTGGGAAGCTCCGCCGGGCCAAACCGCAGGAGCCGTGTTCCACCGGCAGCAACTATAGGTAATCGGGCGGATTTTATTGCCAGGCCAACTTGGCGGCTGTAAATTTGGGTGCACCACTGACCGCCAACGAAAGAGTGTCCATGTCGCGTATCACCGAGGTTCGTATTGTCCCGTTTGTATTCGAGGTCGCCGATCTGGGTTTGGGCCAGCATGCCGCCATGGGTGTGTCGAACCTGCAGTATCAGAAGGGCGGGGTACTCAAGGTGATGCGTTATGCCGTACGGATTCGCACGGACGATGGCCTGGAAGGCTCCTACGTCACGCATTGGGTTGGCACCCAGGGTGCGCTTGGCCAGACACTCATGCTTGCGCCGCATCTGCTGGGGCGTGATCCCGAACACCGGGAGCTGATCTATGACGATTGCAAGCGGGAGTTGCGCGCCTACGATGGCATGGGCTACGGCCCGCTCGACATCGCATTGTGGGATCTGGCGGGCAAGAAATACGGCATCTCCGTGGCGAAGATGCTTGGTGGCTACAAGAACCGGCTGCCGGTGTATGCCTCGACCCATCACGGGCAGGAGGACCCGGGCGGGCTGGACTCGCCGCTGGCCTTTGGCGAATACGCCGTAGCCTGCGCCGAGCGTGGTTTCGCCGGTTTCAAGATTCATGGCTGGCACGACGGCAACGTCAAGCGCGAGTCGGAGACGCTGCGCGTGGTTCGCCGCATGCTGGGTGACCGCATCGATGTGATGTACGACCCCGGTTGCCAGTTGCGCACGCATCTCGATGCACTCAAGCTGGGCCATGTGTGCGACGAGATCGGGGCCCTGTGGTACGAAGACCCGTACCGCGATTCGAGCAAGTCGCTGATCGGGTCGAAGATTTTGCGCGAGAAGATCAAGACACCGTTGATGATTACCGAGCATGTGCGCGGCCCGGAGATGAAAGCCGCCTACGCGATCGCCGGTGCCTGCGATATGTACCACATCGATCCGGAGTACGACTGGGGCATTACAGGGGCGATGAAATGCGTCCATATCGGGGAGGGCCTGGGCATCGACGTGCAGATCCATGCCTGCGGCCCTGCGCATCGCGCCTGTGTATCCGCCATACGCAATACGCACTTCTATGAACTGGCGCTTATCGGTCCGGGCATGGCCAATCTCATTCCACCCGTCTACACCTGCGGCTACAGTGACCAGGTCGAGGCCATGGACGCAAGCGGGACACTCCCGGTGCCGGACGGTCCGGGTCTGGGTGTGGCCTACGATTGGGCTTTTATAGACCGACATGCGCTCGAACAGAAGGTGTTTGCACTATGACCCGACCCAACGCCCCGCCTTTTGCGGGCCACATCGGCCTGACGCGCGAAACATCGACACCGCATTGGCCCGCGCGACCTGAGGCGCGGGCCCACGGCCCGAACATAGTGATCGTCTACATGGACGATATGGGCTACTCGGATCCAGGCTGTTTCGGCGGCGAAATCGACACGCCGCACATCGACGCGCTGGCCGCACGGGGGCTGCGCTTCAACCACTACACCACGCACCCGATCTGTTCTGCAGCGCGCGCGGCGCTGCTCACGGGCATGAACGCCCACGCGGTGGGCACGGGATGGATCGCAAACAACCACGCGGGTTTTCCAGGCTATTCGGGGGACCTCGCGCTCGATGCTGCGACGCTTGCCGAAACATTGCAGGCGGCCGGTTACGCCACCGCTGCGATCGGCAAATGGCACAATACGCCGACGGTGGAGAGCACACCATCGTCGCCGCGCCATTCCTGGCCGACCCGCCGCGGGTTCGACCATTTTTACGGCTTCATGGAGGGCGAGGCGCATTTCTTCTTTCCCGCCCATGTGATGCGTGGCGAGGCCGTCGTAGAAATCGACACCTATCCGCGCGACTACTACACGACCGACGATTGGACCGACGAGGCGATTGGCTTCGTGAAGAACCTGCGCGCCTCATCGCCCGACAAACCCTTCCTGTTGTACCTCGCGCACAACGCGGTACATGCGCCGTTGCAGGCCAAGCCGGCGGACCTCGCCAAGTACCGCGGCCGTTACGATGCGGGCTGGACCAGTGCGCGCGAAGAACGGCTGCGCCGCCAGATCGAGATGGGGATCGCACCGCCAGGCACCCGCTTGCCAGCATCGGATCCGCGCGTGCCGCTTTGGCAAGACACCGACCCGGCCGACCGCGAGATGCTGTCGCGGCACATGGAGGCGTATGCGGCCATGCTCGACAACGTCGACCAGAACCTTGGCCGCCTGGTCGCGGTGCTGGAGCGCCTGGGCGAGCTCGACGACACCATCATCCTGTTTGCGTCGGACAACGGTGGTACCGACGCCGGTGGCCCGCTGGGCATGTTCAACAACTACCGGCGTTTCATGGGGTTGCCGAATGCGCCGATCGAGCAGGAGCGGGCGCAGGCGTGTGACCTGGGCGGCCCGAAGAGCGCGTCGCTGTACCCCACCGGCTGGGGCGAAGTGTCGAATGCGCCATTCCCGTCGTTCAAGACCTACAGTGGCGGAGGTGGTCGGCGCGTCTCTTTTGTGATCTCATGGCCGGCACGCATCTCCGGCCACGGCACGATCCGCAAACAGTTCGTGCACGTGACCGACGTGTTGCCCACGCTGCTGGAGCTTGCCGGGGTGGCACCACTTGCACAGGTCAACGGCCTGCCGGCACGCGCGGTACACGGCATGAGCTTCGCGCCGCTGCTGCTGGACCCATCCGCGCCATCGCAGCGCACCGAGCAGTACTACGAGGTCTGGTCGAACCGCGCGTTCTACCGCGACGGCTGGCTCGCCCGGTCCCTGCAAAAGCGTGGTGATCCGATCAACCTGGACAACTGGACGCTGCACCACCTGGACAGCGACTTCTCCGAAAGTCGCGATGTTGCCGCGCAGCATCCGGAGAAACTCGAAGAACTGAAACGCGCATTCGACGAGGCAGCCTGGAGCCATTTCGTGTATCCGCTGGACAATCGCGACCGCAAGGGCAAGTTCACCGACGGCCCACCCGATGCGCATGCGCGCTGGGACCGCCCGCGTACTTTTCTGCCCGGTGCGCAGACCGTGCACCGTGCAGACCTGTTTCCGTTGATAGCCAATCGGTCGTACCGGATCGCCGTGCATTTTGCGCAGCGCGCGGACGACACCGGCGTGTTGTGGGCGATTGGCGAACCCAACGGCGGCATCGTGATGTGGATCGAGAACCAGCGCCTGATGCTGCACTACAACGCGTTTGGCGACCGCCAGACGGTCACCGGGCCGATGCTGGTGCCCGGCGAGCACATAGCCGTATTCGACTATGAGGTGCAAGCCGAAAGCCGCGGCCGTGGCCGCCTGCTCCTCGACGGCGCGCAGGCGGCGGGATTCACCGACCTGTCGCCGCCCATGGTGCCGTACGGGATCTTCGAGGGACTGGATGTCGGCCTCGATCGGCGCGGCCCCGTGTTGTGGGATCTGTATGACCGGCACGGCTCGTTCGCGTATTCGGGCGACATCGGCGAGGTGACCATAGAACCCGGTGCACGGCTGGCTGGCTGAATACAAGCGCAGCCGCTGGTCGCCCGACCAGCACCATTTTCACAACGAAAAACCAACAAGAGACGCTCAATGACACAACTGCCTACCCGCCTGACCCGCCGAGCGGCCCTTAGCGCCGCCGTCGGCATCGGCGCAATGTTAAGCCCCTTGGCGCGAGCACAATCCGATGCCGGCTGGCCGAATCGCCCGATCAAGATCATCGTGCCCTTCCCGGCCGGTGTCGGAGTGGACGTCGTGGTTCGCACCATCGCAGGCCGACTCGGCGACCGGCTCGGACAAGCGGTGGTGATCGACAACAAGCCGGGAGCAGGAGGCAATATCGGCATCGAACAGGCGGCGCGTTCTCCGGGCGATGGTTATACCTTGCTCGCCACCTCCAGCAACTTCACGGCCAACCCTAGCCTCTACCAAAAGGTCAATTTCGACCCGATCAAGGACTTCTCGCCCGTCGTCGGCTTGATCCGGACGCCGGCTGTGCTGGTTGTTCCGGCGGATTCGCCTTCCAGGACGGTGGATGAACTGCTGGCACGTATTCGCGCGACCCCCGGTGGGCTGGCCTACGCCTCCGGGGGCAATGGATCGATCGCCCACTTTGCCGGCGAACTCTTCAAGATGGGAAACAAGATAGAGGGCCTCCATATCCCCTACCGTGGCGCGCCAGACATCTTTACATCCCTTCTTTCGCAGCAAACCCATTACGCGTTTCCGGTGCTGGTCAGTGCCATCGCCTTGGTGAAATCCGGCAAACTGCGCGCGCTTGCGGTCACCAGCCCGAAGCGCAACCCTTTTCTGCCCGATGTGCCGACGCTGCACGAAGCATCCAAGGCGGGTTTCGACATCGAGTCGGAGAACGGGCTGGTGGCCACTGCGGGCACCCCACCTGCGATCATCAACCGCTTGAACCTGGAAATCGTGCGCATTCTGAAGGACCCGGCAGTCTCTGGCCCGTTGGAGACTGGGGCGTTCGAGGTCGTCGCCAGTGCACCCGAAGTCTATGGCGCAAAACTTCGGATCGAAGTTGCCAAGTATGCCGAAGTGGTGCGTGTGTCTGGCGCGCGGGTCGACTGATTCCGATCCACAGCCCAGACCCGGGGCAATTCCAATGCGCTTTCCGGGGCTTCGCATCGCTGATGCCCGAGCGTTGTGTTGCAATACAGGCGGCACCACGCCGGTTTCGGAATCGGCCGAGCGTCTAGCGGGCGGGTTGATTCAACAAACCACGCACCTTGGTTCGCAGTGTGCCAAGCAACGGCGTATCACGGTGCCGGCTTGCATAGATGAGGCCGATCACCGGCATCTTGAGCGCAATCGGCAATGGCAGGGCGCGCACGCCACCGAGGTGCTCGATGTCCTGGCCCACATCCGAGGGGACAATCGCCAGCATCGTGCGATTGGCCCGCAGCACCAGATGGATGATGCGATTCGAACCGGCTTCGACCACAGGCACAGGGGGCGCCAAACGGGCCTTCGAAAAGGCCTCGTTGATGAACATGCGGGTGGGCGTGCCGCGTGCCGGGAGCAGCCAGGAGTAACCTGCGAGATCGGCCATCTGGATGCGCTCCTTGCGCACCAGCGCAGACTGCGCGTGTGCCAGCAGGCATGCGGTCTGCTGAAACAGGGTTTCCTGGGCCAGGCCGGGCGAGAGGTCGGTGGCCGAGCAGCGCGCGATGATGGCGTCAAGCGCCTGCAGGTTGAGCTCCCGCATGAGTTGCGTGGTCGATCCTTCGGTGACGGCGACAGACATGCGTTGCTCCGGCCCCACGAGGGTATTGATCAGGCTGGCCACCAGGGAAGACGGCGCAAACGGGATCACACCCAGGCGCAGATGGCCGCCGACTCCGGCACGCAATGCATCGATCTCCATCGCCATCGAACGGCAGTCGGCCAGCATGGCACGCGCCCGCGCGAGCACCAGAGCGCCCGCAGGCGTGGCCGACATGCCCTTGCTGCGCTCGCGTTCGAACAGGTGCACGCTCAGGGCTTGCTCGATGTCCATGAGTTTGCGGCTGGCCGATGGCTGCGCAAGGCCCAGCGCCTGGGCCGCGCCGGAAACAGAGCGGTGGTCGTCAATCGCAACCAGCAACTCCAGATCGCGCAGATGCAGCTTGTCCTCGATCCGGGCAGTTGATGTTGCCATGGAGTGCTCCACACTTGTATAACAAAATAGTCATGCCAGTATGGGGCAATTGCAGAAATACCATATCCAGGAAACTACCCATGAGGCCGCCATGAACACATCTCGCATCGCGCTGCGCTGCGCCCTGTACCAGACCTGCCAGTGGTTGTGGATTGCACTGGCCTTGCTGGCTGCGACGGTTTGCGCGACAGCGGCGCGCGCCCAGGCCTATCCATCCAGACCCGTGCATATCGTTGTTCCGTACGCGCCGGGCGGCGCCGGCGACGTCATCGCGCGCATCGTCGCGCAGCGCCTCGCCACCGATCTGGCTGTGTCGGTGGTGGTGGACAACAAACCGGGTGGCTCGGGCATGATCGGCGCGGCATCTGTCGCTACGGCAGCACCCGACGGCCACACGATCCTGCTGGGCAATACCACCGAGATGGCTGTCGCGCCCTATATCGTCAAGACCGCCAGTTACGAGACGCAGCGCGACTTCATCCCGGTGGCGTTCGCCGGTGCCCTGCCCCAGCTGCTGATTGCAACGCCCGCTGCCAAGGTCAAGAGCATCGACGAACTGATCGCCGCGGCAAAAGCCCGCCCGAACGAGTTCTCCTATGCAACGGCCGGCAGCGGCAGCGCCGCGCACATTGCCGGCGCGCTGCTCGAGAAGCTGGCCGGCATCCGGATGCTGCGGGTTCCCTACAAGGGTGGGGCGCAGGCGGTGACCGATGTGCTGTCGGGAAACGTCAGTATCTACTTCTCGGGCATCCCGCCCGCCATCGGCCATGTGAAGACCGGCAAGCTGGTCGCCCTGGGTATCGCATCGACCAGACCGGTCTCCTCGCTGCCGGGAATTCCGGCGTTGGCCACGGGCGCGTTGACGCGGCTCGATCTGTCCGCATGGTTCGGGTTTTTCGTGCCGCGCGACACGCCCCCTGCCATCGTCGCCACGCTCAACACGCGGATCAGGGCCATCCTGGATGCGCCGGACGTGCGCGCCCGCCTGGTCGACCTGGGTGTCGAGCCCGCATCCATGTCCGCGCCGCAGTTCGAAAGCTTTGTGCAGGCCGAGCGCAAGAAGTACCTGGGGCTGGTGACCGAGCTCGCAGTCGAAGCGGACTGAGAGGGCCAGGCGATGCGACTATGGCTGCTGGGAACCGGAACACCGACGCCTTCGGTGCGCCGCATGTGTTCGGGCTACCTGATCGAACTGGATGGCGCGCGTTTCATTTTTGATCACGGCTTTGGCGCACACCAGCGCCTGCTCGAACTGGGTGTGCAGGCGACCGAGGTGTCGCATGCCTTCTTCAGCCACCACCACTACGACCATATCGGCGACTACCCACGCCTGCTGTTGACACGCTGGGACCAGGGTGCCGGGCGCGTCAAGGAGCTCGAAGTGTATGGGCCGACCGGCATGCACCACATCACCGAGCGCCTGATCGCGGACGACGGCGCGTTCGGGCTGGACCTGATCTCGCGAACCCGCAACCAGGCCAGCATCGACGTATTTCGCGCGCGCGGAGGCGTGGGCGAACGGCAGCGACCTCAGCCGGTGGTGCACGAACTCCAGGGGGGACAAAGCGTGAGCGGCACCAACTGGCGCGTGACGGTGGCCGAGGTCAATCACTTCTCGCCGCACCTGACTTCGCTGGGTTATCGCCTCGACGCGGAAGGACAGTCGTTCGTGTATTCCGGCGACACCGGGCCCAGCCGGGCCCTGGCGGAGCTGTCCAGCCATTGCGACGTGCTGGTCCACATGTGCCACTACCTGAGCGGCAGCGCGCCGAGCAAGACCTTTGCAGCCTTCACGATGGGGCATCTGGAATTGGCGGAGATGGCCCAGGCCGCGCAGGTCCGCAATCTCGTGTTGTCCCACGTCACCACGCAATTCGACCAGCCCGGGCTGCGCGAACAGGTGATTCGCGAGGTTGGGAATATCTATCGCGGCAACATTTTCTTCGGGGAGGACTTGATGGAAATTCCGTTCGGGTCTCCCAAGGCCACACGGCTGGACTGACGCGCGGCATTGCTGCACCGGACCACGGCCGGTGGGTCAGTGGTGGGGGCTTCACCTTGACTCGGCCTGCGATTGCCGGCAAGATTAGTAGCCTAACCTAATCCAACAAACATCCACCGTCGCCTCGCGACACATTTCCGGCGGTGCAGGGGCGATCCGCCAATCTGGAGACAAGTACATGTTGACCGGCGAAGAAAACGAATTGCTGTGCCGCATAGAGGGTGGCACGCCCATGGGGCAGATCATGCGTCGGCACTGGATACCGGCCTGCCTCAGCGAGGAATTGCCGGAGCCGGGTGGTGCTCCGGTCCCGGTGCGCTTGCTGGGCGAGGATCTGGTGGCATGGCGTGACACCGAGGGACGCATCGGGTTGATGGATCGTTATTGCCCGCACCGCAGGGCCTCGCTGGTCCTTGCCCGAAACGAGGACGGTGGATTGCGTTGCCTCTACCACGGCTGGAAGATGGACGTGACGGGCAGGCTGCTGGAAATGCCATCCGAGCCGGTGAGCGCGGGCCTGGTTGACAAGGTCAGGCACCAGGCCTACGCAACCCATGAGCATGGCGGCATGGTCTGGGCCTGGATGGGCCCGCCCGATGAATTGCGGGCGTTCCAGCCCCCCGCGTTCGCGCCGACGCAGGATGCGAGTGTGAGCATCGTCAAGATCCAGATCGACTGCAATTGGGCCCAGGTGCTCGAAGGCAATATCGATTCCGCCCACAGTTCGTCCCTGCACAGCAGCGAGATCCAGCCCGGCAACGTCGCGCGCTCCGCAATGAACGAGACGGGGACGACACAGCGGCCCTCCACGGACAAGGCGCCCCGCATTCAGATCGATCCCGCGCCATGGGGCTTCCGCTACGCTGCGTTGCGCCGTCCGATCAAGGATGCATCCCTCAACGAATACGTGCGCATCACCGCATTCGTCGCCCCATTCACGGTGCTGATCCCGCCCAACGGCCAGTACAACGTCGCCAGCCTGAGCATTCCCGCCGACGACACCCACACCACGTTCTATTTCATCGCATGGCACCCGGAGCCGGGCAAGGGCATGGGCCAGGATGCCTGGCGCCGGCGCCTGGCGGCCGAAGTCGGGGTCGACCTGAACACACACTACGTCAAGACGCGAACCATGGACAACAACTACCTGCAAGACAGGGCCGCCATGAGAGACGGCAGTTTCACCGGCATTCGGGGCATTCCAAACCAGGACATCGCCATGTGGGAGACCATGGGACCTATCGCCGACCGCACCCGGGAGGTGCTTGGCGCCAGCGATGTCGCGGTCGTGAATTTCCGCCGCGTCATGGTGGATGCGGTAAAGGCATGGCAGCGCGGTGAAGGTGCCATCGGTACCGAGCCGCAGGCAGTGCCGCAGGCCCGCATCCGTTCGTTCGAAGGTGTCGTGTCCAAGACCGTGCAATGGCAGACGCTGGCGCCAGCCACATGATCGGCCATGCCAGGCGACGCCAGCCCTTGGCGCTGAATTCGAAGAATCAACCCAAGGAGACAACATGTTCAAGAGACTGAAACAACTGGCCCTGGTCGCGGGGGTCTTGCTGGGCACTGCGATGCCCTGCGCGCATGCACAACAGGACTACCCCAACCGGCCGGTGAAGATCATCGTCGGATACGTGGCAGGCGGAGGCCCCGATTTCACCGCCCGAACGTTCGGGCAGAAAATCTCCGAGATCCTCGGACAACCCGTTGTGATCGAGAACCGGCCCGGCGCGGGAGCGACCACCGCCACGGCCCAGGTGGCCCGAGCGCCTGCCGACGGCTACACACTCCTGCTGGGTGAAACCGGCCAGTTGTTCGTGGCGCCGTTCGTCCACAAAAATCTGGCTTACGACACAGTACGCGATTTCACACCGATCAGCTTGCTTTCGGCCGGCCCGCTCATCGTAGTGTCCAATTCAAAGCTGCCGATCAAGTCGGTATCCGATCTGTTGCGCGAGGCGAAGGCCAATCCCGGCAAGCTCGACGTGGGTACATCCGGCGTGGGGACGATCCACCATATCGCCCTTGCGGTCCTGATGGCCGATGCAGGAATCGACATGACCCATGTTCCCTACAAGGGAAGCGGCCAGTCGGTGGCCAGTGCCCTGGCAGGTGATGTGCCCTTGCTGATCACGTCCATGACCGCTGCTGGCGCCCACGTTGCCGCAGGCAAGCTCAACGTGCTTGCGGTTACATCAGGCAAGCGCCTGCCGAGTTACGCGGAAATTCCGTCACTGTCTGAGACGCTGAAGGATTTCGACTATTCCTCGGAGATGGGCCTGCTGGCGCCCGCCGGGCTGCCGCCGCTGGTGCAGCAAAAGCTGTTTCGGGCCGTCAGGCAGGCCATGGAAAGCACGGAAGTGCAGGAGGCATTCAAGAAGACCAGCACGATGCTTGTGGGCCTGTCACCCGAAGAATACGCCCAGAACATCGGACGCAACCTGAAGAAATACGAACGGGCTGTGAGACTCGCCAAAATTCCGGTGGCGGAGTAACACAACGCCGTGTAAGGCATTGGGCGACCGGCGAGGGATTTGCCGCCGCGTGGCCTGCCCGGGGCCTTTGCCGGGCCGTCCCATGGCGTTTGAAATTCCGATTCCCGCGGGATGCACGCCGGGTCAGTCAGGGGACTGCCGTTCGTGGCGGGATGTCAGCGCCCCTCGATGGCACGTTTGCGGGACACCTGGAGGTGCAGCGCCAGTGCCGCCACCGCAGCCTCGACGTCGCGCGCGATGGCCGCCTGCAGCACCGCCAGGTGCTCCTTCAGTGCTTCCACCGAGCGTGCCGGCACCTGGCACTGCGTGACGCGCATGAGGCGGATGCGCGCGGCATTCACGCGGTAGTTGATGCCCACGATCTCATTGCCCAGGCTGTCGATGATCTCGTCGTGCATGCGCCAATCGGTCTCCACGGTCTCTTCCATCAGCGCAGCGTCGACCGCACCGACCGATATACGTTCCAGCGCCGCACTTGTCGCCTGGGCCAGCGCCTCGATGTCCTTGATGTCCGCATGCTGCGCATAGTGGCGTATCGCGTGCATTTCCAGGATCTGCCGATAGTCCAGCGCGTCGCGCTGGCCGGAGACCGTCACGTCGGCGATCTGGATGCCGCGCTGCGGAAACACCCGCAGCAGGCTTTCCTGCTCCAGCCGCTGGATGGCTTCGCGCGCCGAACCCAGCGGCACGCCGACCAGGCTCGCGAGTTCGCGCTGGGTCACGAACTGCCCTGGCTTCAAGGCACCCGTGAGCAGGCATTTCTTGAACTTTTCGTAGGCTTCGACGCGGAGCATGGCACAAAGCATAACGCATGGAATGTGACGATATTTTTCTGGCCAACTAGTTGACTACTGATTAATCAGTGATAAATTTCACATCTTCCAATAGTCAACGCATTGTTCGAAGGAGACTCAAATGGCTGGAATCACACGCTGGATGGCAGGATGGGGCGTGGGCTTGGCGGCGCTGGCCAGCCTGTCGGCCATGGCGCAGGGTTATCCGAACAAGCCCATCAGGATCGTCGTGCCTTTCGCGCCCGGTGGCGGCTCGGACTCTATCGCCCGCGTTATTTCCGAGCGGCTCGCCAAGGACTGGGGCCAGCCGGTCATCGTCGAGAACCGCGCCGGCGCGGGCGGCTCCATCGGGGCCGAATTCGTGGCCAAGTCGCCGGCGGACGGCTACACGCTGCTGATCACCGATTCCTCGGCCGTGACCATCAATCCCTACGTCTACCCCAAGCTGGGGTATGCGGCCAAGGATTTCACGCCCGTGGTCAACCTGGCCGTACTCACACTGGTCATGCTGGTGCCGGTCAAGTCGCCCATCAATACCGTGGCCGATGCGGTGGCGGCCGACAAGGCCAGGCCAGGCAGTCTCAACGGCGCGTCTCCCGGCGCCGGCTCCAGCCCACACCTGATGCTGGAGATGATGAACTCCATCGCGGGCACCAAACTGGTCCATGTGCCCTACAAGGGTGGTGGTCCGGCCATGAACGACCTGGTGGCCGGGCAGGTGGACTTCAGCTTCAGCGGCCTGAGCACCCAGGCGATGTCCATGGTCGGTGGCGGCAAGCTCAAGGCGGTGGTGGTGACTACACAGGCGCGCAGCGCCAGCCTGCCTGACGTGCCTACGCTGGCCGAATCCGGTTATCCCGGGGTGGACGTGTACAGCGCGCAGAGCCTGCTGGTGCCCGCAGGCACGCCGCCGGAGATCGTCAGCAAGCTCAACCAGGAGATGGTCAAGATCCTGGAGGCGCCGGAGATTAAGACACGTTGGAAGGATTGGGGCTTCCTGCCGCGCCCGCCGCAGTCTGCCGCGCAGACCGGTGCCTGGTTCGCTCAGGAGAGCAATCGCTGGAGCAAGATCATCAAGGAAAACAACATCGTGGCCGAGTGAGGTGGCAAGCCCATGAAGATCACAGACCTGAAGCTCACCGAAACCTACTACATCCCCTGCGAGCCGCAGCAGGACGCGATCACCACCGTGCCGGGGGTGTACCCGATCACCTTTTGCCAGGTCTTCACGGACGAGGGTCTCACCGGGTTGGTGCCCGCGCCCCCCGGCAACCTGGCCAAGGCCATCATCGAGGAAGGCATCAAGCCCTATCTGATTGGCGAGAACCCCCTGCACCACGAGCGCATCTGGAGCCGCATGTACTGGGGCATGCTGGTCAGCGGCCGCCGCGGCGCGGTGGTCAACGCCATCGGCGTGGTGGACTGCGCGATCTGGGATCTCAAGGGCAGGATCACCGGGCAACCGTTGCACCGGCTGCT
>CAMAWD010000103.1 GCA_945861785.1 Rhodoferax sp. OV413
CTCGGAGCTGGTCGTCACCACCGCGCTGCGTCAGTGCCTGCCGCAATTTCTCCTGAGCAGCTCAGATTGCGATACTCTGGCGAAATTCATCTTCGAAAAGCAGGACAAAAACCAGATGGAGTTCTTTCGGCTGACCGGGTGAGCGCGAAGCGCGGGAAACTACCCGCATCTGAGGCCAAATCAGTCAGGTTCGGCGATCGCAATTCCAGGTGCGGGAACTACGCACTCTTGAGCAGGGTTATGTCAAAGCCGTTGGTTGTCGACGTCTGAGCTGGCCGCGTTGGTTGAACGTGATGCCGAGAAGTTGCAGTCGCGTTTTTTGACCGCGATGGTGCGGGAGACCTGTTCCACGATGACCAACAACCGATTCTGGATACGAAAGTGGACTCAACGCTCTGCGGCATTCGAGAGAAAATGAAACCATCACGGAGACTGGCACCATGAACACCGACACACCCTTCGAAATGGCCACACCGGAGATTGATGGCGAGCGCATAGATGGGCGTGCTCTGGACGCTGAAGTCACCCCGGATTTGCCGCGCTCTTCGAGAGTCGATCAAGTTGACTCCGTAATGGGAGAGCTTGCGTATGACGAGTCAGCAATACCCGTCTGGGAACAGCTCAGCGCGATCCGGGAGCAAGCGCCACCGTCCACATGGAAGGCAGTGCCAACCGATCTGTCGGTTCGATTGGATGAAGTTGTGTACGGGGTCGGCGCGCCGCGGGTATGAAGACCGCTGGCGCGACACCGATCGAGAAGGGCATCTCATGAAAAAGCTGACGCTCCGAAACAACGGGCAAATCAAAGAAGCAGAGCTGAACTTCGGCGACCTGACCTTGCTGGTCGGGCCGCAGGTCAGTGGCAAGCCCAATGAACAAGAGAAGCACAACTCGCGGCCCGTGTCGGAGGACGATGCAGAGTTTTCCGTCGCAGCAATTGGCCTGATGCTGCGAGAGATTGGGTGGGCAAGGCCGTGAAGCCGAAATTCGTCGCCAATCGCTATCAGCCAACCGGTGTTGCAGTCGAGTTTGAACGCGGCTCACGCGGTCGGGTCTTGCGCAACCTGCTGGGCATATTCCGGGTGCGTGACATGCATCTGGCTGAGTCTCAGGCTCTGGAGATTGCGCAAGATCTGGCTTTGGACCGGTTCGACGCTGACCACCGGTTTACTGCCGACGACATTTGTGAATTGCACGCGTTGTGGCTTGGCCCCATCTATCCATGGGCCGGGCAATACCGCTCTGTCGATATTGGCAAGGATGGGTTTCAGTTTGCGCATGCGCGCCTCATTCAGGGCCTGATGGGCGAGTTTGAAAGGGGCGTCCTCGGGCAGCACACGCCATGCCGGCATGCCGATGACGCGTCCTTGGCGATGGCCTTGGCCGAGGTGCATGCCGAACTGATTCTGGTGCATCCGTTTCGGGAGGGCAATGGTCGCTTGGCGAGACTGCTGTCGTTGTTGATGGCGCTGCAGGCTGGGCTGCCGCCGCTGGATTTCAGCCCGATGCTGGGGCGAGGGCGACGCGCCTACATTGGCGGCGTTCATGCCGCCATGGGTCGTGACTACCAGCCTTTGGCGGTCGTGTTCGGGAAAGTTATCGTGCAGTCAAGGAAGCGCGCTGCTGCCAGTAGGCGATGAACGCCTCCCTGTTGGCGGGGGCCTTGGCCGACGTGGCTTGCGCGAACGGAGCACGAATACCCTCTACAGCCGACGATGTCCTTGCAGACACGCGAAGCGCAGCCTTTCGGGCGGCCACTGTGCGGCGCTTCAGGTAATGATTGGATTCTTTGATTGTCACGCTGGGATGTTAACTCCTGCCGCGGCTACCAATACGTTTTTGCAGCAAAGATAGCCATGCCCGCCCCGTAATTTGCCGGTTAATCCTGGCGTCTCCGAATGGGCGCGGCAGGGCACCCAAGGCGCCCGCCCAGCCCAAAGCGGTTGTGGCACCGTTGACCACAAAGGCCAAGACCTTTGCCGGCGTGATGAAGGCCGTGCTGAAGATGGAGCCTGAGCGGCCAACCAAGACCAAGTCGTTTTTTTCGGCGCGTTGGCGCGATGCTGGGGCCGGGCTGCACGGTCGAGCAGATCGCTGCTGTCGTGGCAGAGCTGGAGCAGGCGGGGGCAGTGCGGGTTGATGGGGATGTGGTCTTCTATGGCTGAGCGCGCCTGGCGGACTTTGGCGCCACCACCTTCAGGCGCCAGCCCCCTAAAATCCTCCCATGCACCCAGCCATCGCCCAGCACCGTTCAGGCATCTCGGCCATCTGCCGGCGCTACGGCATCAGCCGGTTGGAGGTGTTTGGCTCGGCTGCCCGGGCAGACGATTTCAACCCGGCGACCAGCGATGCTGATTTTCTGGTGGAGTTCGCGCCCGAGGTCCAGCCCGGGTTGCACGCCTTTTTCGGCACCAAGGCGGATTTGGAGAAACTGCTGGGCCGTAGTGTTGATCTGGTAGAGCCCGGCGCGGTGCGCAACCCCTACGTACTCGCCAGCATCAACCGCAACCGTGAAGCGGTTTATGCAGCGTGATTCACGGGCATTCTTGTAGGATGTGCGTGACGCTGCGCTGGCAATTCAGCCATTTACTGCGGGCATGGACGCTGCCGCGTACGCTGCCAACGAGATGGCCCAGGCGGCTGTGGAGCGAAAGTTCGAGATCATTGGCGAAGCGCACAACCAGTTGACCAAGCGCGATGCAGCGCTGGCGAACCGTATTCCAGACCTGCCGCAAATCTTGGGGGTGCGCATTCATTTTGACTGAATTGCTGCAACTCAGATAAACTGCAATCATGCAAGCCACACTCACCATCAACAGCCGCGGCGTGGTCACGTTGCCGGCCAAGCTGCGCCAGGCCATGGGGCTGAAGGCGGACGATCAGCTGATCGCCGAAACCACGCCGCAGGGCCTGTTGCTGCGCCCGGCCGTCACGTTGCCGCTGGAGCTGTACACGCCTGAGCGTGTGCAGGAGTTCGACCAGGCCGAGGCCGAGCTGGCCACTGTGCTGCCGAAGCTCAAGACCCGCCGCTAGCGCCTGCTGCCGCGCATGCGCATTTTCCTGGACGCCAACGTCCTGTTTTCCGCGGCCAAGTCGGCTGGCGCCATCCGGCTGCTCTTGCATGCCCTGCATGCAGCGGGTCACCGGTTGGTGGCAGACGAATATGTGGCCACGGACGCGCGGCGCAATGTGGATGGCAAGGCGGGCAACGACGCAGCAGCCTACCTGCAGGCTTTGTTGAGCCGGATCGAGGTGAGCCCGGTGCAATACCCCACCGTGGCGCAGGCCGATGTGATGTGGCTGCCGCACAAGGACCGCCCAGTGTTGATGGCCGCCATGGCATTGAAGTGCGATGTTCTGGTCACCGGCGACCGCACGCACTTTGGCCCCGGTTACGGCAAGGTGTTCGATGGCGTCACCATTTATGCGCCCGCCCAATTGGCACAGGCCGTTTTTCCCCCGGCCCGGGAGTCGACATGAACTCCGCCACGATCGTCCAGAAGCGCCTGGGTGGGGAATAGGGGAATAGGATTTTCAAACGCCATAAGACGCCACAAGAATGGGCCTGAAAAAGCTCCCGGCCGAGCCCGCAGAGGGCCAAAGTACGCAAGTCTGGGCGGATTCAGCGCGCAGTCCGGGCGTCTGCAGGCTCGGGGCTTGCGAGTTGGCAGGTCTTTGAACGTTCACGGCGCGCAGGATTGGCCCGGTCTCAGGGTTGACCCTGATGTTGGCCAGGGTTTGCCGATACAGCGCGCAGCGCCACCGACGGCTGCAGGGTAGCGGCAGCCCGTGGCCATAGGTATTCGACAACGCGGGCGGCTCAAGCAGCGAAGTGCAGCTCCGCCTCGCGTACCCGACCCTTGGGCGGCGGCTGCGCATCCAGCCCCAGGTGCGCAAGGATCTTCCCGATCACCGGGCGCTCCAGGATGGCGGCGATGATCTTGAGTTCCCCGGCACCGCCATCAGCCGGGTGATGACCGTGTGCAGCAGCGCGTGCAGTTCGTCGTCGCTGGGCGCCCTGGCTTCGACGAACACCGGCACACCATCGGCCCCGCACCGGTACACCCCGTCCAGCACCAGGCAATGCAGATGTATGTTGAGGTTGGCCGCTGACCCAAAGCGTTGGATCAGCGTGACGGCGCCGCTGTGGCCCTCTTCGCCTTTGAGTCCAACGCCATCCAGCAGATGGCCCGTGACCACGCGCTGCACCACATGCAGCACCGGCGTGACCAGCTCGGGCTGCGCGGCCAGCAGCAAACGCAGCGGGATGGGCAGCGAGAGCACCCACTGGCGCACCGGCACGTGGGGGATGACGTGGTCGACCAGGTGCGCCGCCGTCTGTGCCATGCGCCGCGCGCCGCATGAGGGGCAAAACCCGCGACGCCCGGCAGCGTCTTCGGCCTGGGCGAAGAAACTCTGGGCATATTGCTGCACCAGGCGGTACAGCGTGGTCTGCTCGGGCCGGTGGCGCTCGTAGTGGACCGGGGCGCCATCGCAATGCGCCCTCGCGGTCTGGTGAGCGTTGGTTTGCACGCGCTGGGCATGGAGAATCTGGGATGGTGCAGCTTCTCAGCGCGCGCGTGCCTACGCATCCGCCTTTGGGGGGATCAGCTACCCATGCGCCACGGCGACGGGCCTGCAGCGGCGCAGTACCTTGCCCAAGAGCGCCACCGCCGGCCATGCGGTAGCGGCCACTGCGCGATGGCGTCCCTGGCACGATCTATCCAACCATCCGGGACGGCGCTTTCCACGCCCGCGCAAAGCCGGCGACCGACCAAGAAAGCCGAAAACGCTTATCCACGGCCGCGCGATCGGCGCCTCTGACGCAAGATTCGCGCGGCGGTGGGTAAGCCGCCTGGCTCGACAACGGCAGAACTCGCTGTCAGCCGTCAGCAGTGCTGACAGCCCCGGGGCAACCGCACTGCCAGTTGGTTGACGCTGGCCAGCCAGTCCGGCATCGCGGAAATCCCGTGGCTCACATTGCTGTTGCAATCCACAGGAAGTTGGCGCAGCATCGGCCCAGTTCAATTTCCCACTGGCTGAGTCAGCCCGGTTGATGCCCGTTACCGCATCGCCCATGCCCGCTCACGCGGGCGCCCTTGCCGGCCTCATCTCCTGAAAACTGGCAGCCGAAAGGCTGGAGATACTTGTCAACCATCGGGCACGACATGCGCCCAACCTGCCCCAGCCGGCATCACAGCCGGTCTCGAGGGCCAACTGCGCCATCGATCCGGCCCTCCGGGCCGAAGCGGCGACGACCGAAGTCAAACCGCTGCAATCCCGCAGCGCCCTGCCCCAAGCCAAACCCTGCGCCAACCGCGTCGTCACTACGCGGTGCCAGCCAGTAGTGACGACGCGCGAAAGGCCCCAGCCGACAAGGACTTACGGTGGCTGGCGCAAGTGATGGCCCCAAGTGACGGGCTCACCGCGCGTCAAAACAGCAGACCGTGCAACGCGATCTGCACCCGCCCGCTCACCGCGGGCTATGTCAGCCGAAGCGCCATCTGGCGCACCCCGAGCCCTGGGACAAGGGCTCAACCCGATGAACCGACTTGCAGCAGCAATCGCCATCGGTGCCAATGCCGCGTGCCGCGGCGGCAAACGGAAAGACTTCGGCACAAAACGGGAGTGGTGTCCCGTGTCCCTTGTTGTTCCCACAACGCTCAGGCGTTTGGGATGGACAGAAACACTTATCTGACATCAACACACCAGCGACAACGTACAGATACCAAGGGCAACAGACGAACAGGAGGAGAACCAGCAGCAAAAGGACGATCAATGCGGTAACTGAACTTTGATTTGAAGCAGCCGTGCTGGCGCAACTTCGACTGCCGTAATGCGACCGAGCGAACTCGACTTGCTGGTTGGCCAGCCGCACGCCGCCACTCTTGCCCCGGTAGTCGCGCGCCCGGCAGTCGTTTCGCCATCCGAGTTCCTGAACGAGATCATGGGCGGAGCCCAGAGCCGACCTGCGTTGAATGTCATGACAAAGCGCGCATTACCCCCGCCGGGTCGCGGTCGATCAGGTTCAGCAGCACCAACGCCGGGCCTTGGGGGTTGCGGTCGCCACGCTCCCAGTGCCGCAAGGTCGCCACCGACACCCCGAAGCGCGCCGCGAACTGCGCCTGGGTATAGCCCAGACGGCCACGTACCGCAGCCACGTCCACGGCTGCGGGGCGCCATACCTTCACGCCCGCTTGCGTGCCTTTGGCGTGCCCGATGGCCTCGGTCAGGCCCCGCTGGATGTTATCGAATGCCTTGCCCATCACGTCACCTTTCAAGCCAGATCTGCACCAGTGCGTCCACCAGGCCAGCCAGCGCGTTGCGCTCGGCCCGGCTCAGGTTGGCGCGCTCATTCTTGGCAAACATCGTCAACAGATACAGCGGCATCGCTTCGCTGTGAAAGTAGTAGATCACCCGCACACCGCCGCTCTTGCCACGGCCGTCGCGCGCCCAGCGCAGCTTGCGCACGCCGCCAGTGCCTTCTATCAGGTCGCCAGCCGCGGGGTGGGCGGCCAGGTGCTCGACGATCGCCTGGCGGTCGGCGTCGGCCAGCAGCCTGGTCGCCGCGCGCAGGTACTCGGGCAGTTCTGCGACGGTCAGCAGCATCGGGGTGAAGTGTAATCCATTGGATTAATTTCCTGCCCTACCAAGCATCGCCCTTCGCCTACAGCGTAAGGGATGCCAGCGCCTTCGCTGCGTGCTCGCGCAGCAGGTGCCCATAGTGCTTCTCGATCATCAGCAGGCTCGTGCCCGACAGCTGCGCCACGGTCAGCGTGTCGAGCTTGTGCAATGCGATCAGGTCGGTGATGGTGGAGTGTCGCAGTGCGTAGGCGGTGGCGGCGGCCGGCAGCTCGGCCGCGATCACGGCGTCCTTGATCGGGTACTTCCACGCATCCTTGTTCCATGCCGAGCCGTCGGCCCGGGCCAGCAGGGGAGCCGTCGGCAGTTTGTCCTTGCATTGCGCGGCGAAGAAGGCTGCAGTGGCCGGCGGCAGCGTGATCTTGCGGTCCTGCCCGTGCTTGTCATTGCCAATGCTCAGCGTGGATATGCGTTTGTCGAAGTTACCGGCCACCAGCGCGGCCATGGCCCCGGGGCGCAACGGCACCAGCGACAGGGCGCTGAGGAACACGGCCAGATCGGCGGGCGCCTTGGCGATGAGTGCGCGGCGCTGGGTCAGGTCCAGATACACGTCGCGGCGGCGGTCGGCGTCCTTCAGAGGGCGCATCTTGGCCTTCCATGCGGCATCGGTCGTCACGTGACCGTCTGCCAGCGCGAGGTTGAGCGCCGCGCGCAGGGGCGTCATGTCGCGGTTCAGCGTGCTGGCCGAGCGCGGCCGGGTAGGGGCCTTGCTCTTGTCTTGCGGCGTGGCCATGGTGGCGGCCAGTGACTTCCGCCAGACGTCGATGTCGCGCGGCTTCAGCCGCTGAAGCTCGACCTGCCTAAGCGGCTTGTCGTTGACGTACTGCGCGAAGCGTCTTTTCACGTCGTCTGCCGTCTTGCCCTTGCCCAGGCTGCGAAGATGCTCGACGTAGTTCTCGCAGGCTGTCCTGACGGTTATTGCCTCCGACAACTTGCCGCCGTGGTCTAGATGCTTGAACCACAGTTCGGCCTCAGACTTGGCGGCGTCGTACCGTTGTGATGGCGTCAAGTGCGCGAAGTCGCCCAGGCTGCGGCGAGCCTGCTTGCGGTCCTCGGGGTCGTAGAACTGGCACAGCCATGTGCCGTCCGTCGTCGTGGTCATCCTGCGAAAGCCAATGTGCCGACCCGCGGTGAGTCGCTGCCAGTATGGTGCTGAGCGCACCTTCAGCCTGCTGCGCGCCTCTACGGTATCGATGCGGGTTGCCATAGTGCCAAGGTGTCCTAAAAGTGTCCTAAACCTAGGGGGAAATTCTAGGACGTTTCTGGACCATTTACCAATGAAAGATGGATGCGAGTGGATGTCTCTGGACCCTATATCCCCACTTTGACATGGTGGGGGTCGTTGGTTCGAGTCCAATCGCGCCTACCAAATAAAATGCCTCGTTTCCCTCTGGAGACGGGGCATTTTTCTTTGCGTCGAGGTTCCTCGTATTCATTGTTGGACGACGCTTCGATATCGTTCGATTACTGTTAGAAGGTCATAGTTTTTGGTCATAGGTCACGGTCATGTTCGTCCTGGCCACTGGCGGGAAATTCAGGCGCGGGGGGCCTACAAAATCCGGGGCAATTCTTTCCTTCGCCAAGCTCCCGTGACCTCGCCCACATCAATGTGGCAACGCGGCGATCAATGACAGCATCCAATAAATTTCCTGCAGAAATAAGTACGATGTATTATTTCTAATGAAATTATTGGAAGGAGCCCACACCATGTCAGCTATCTCTGCCCAATCTACGAAAAAGCCCGAAGCTGCTGCAGTTTTGAGCAAGGCAGTCGCCCGCGCCGCCGAAAAGCTCGATGTCTCCAAGTCCCTGCTGGCCAAAGTGCTGGGTGTAAGCCCGCCCACCGTCACCCGGCTCTACAGCGGCAGCTACCTGCTGGACCAAAACCGCAAAGAGTGGGACTTTGCTTTGCTGTTTGTGCGCGTGTTCCGTTCACTCGACTCCATCGTGGGAGACGAGTCCACCGCTCGCAAATGGCTCCAGAGTGAAAACCGGGGGCTCAATGCCAAACCCATCGATCTGATTCGCAACACCGAAGGTTTGGTCCGTGTCGTTCAATACCATGAAAATCGTGGACGACAACGAAGAGCAAGACTTGCTGGAGACGCTGCTGGAAGGCAGCAAACCCTCGCAGCCTGCCAGCGCTCAGGATCTTGACTACCTGCTGGCCACCCCGTTGCGCTACTACCCGCTGCGTGGTGGATCGCGGTTTCGGGCCAATAACGACCCCGGTGTGTTTTACGGTGCCGAGACGGTGCGCACCGCCAGCGCCGAGTTGGGCTATTGGCGTTGGAAGTTTCTCAAAGACGCGGTTGATCTGGAGCGGCTGGAGCCGGTAACGCACACCGCCTTCAGTGCGCAGGTCCGCACCCAAGTGATTGACCTCCGCCAAGCGCCATTTAGCGCGGATGCTGCTGCGTGGATGCACCCCAGCGACTACACCGCTACCCAGTGCATCGCCCAAATTGCACGCACCGCCCAAGTGGGCGGCATCCAATACCAATCGGTGCGCGACCCCAATCCGGCCTGGTGCATGGCTGTGCTTGAGCCGCAGGCGTTTCCAAAGCCCAAACCCAACCCGTTGATGCAAACCTGGTGGCTCTGCGTCCACCCCGATGCCGTCATCTGGAGGCGCGACAACGAATCGATGAACTTTTCAGCGAACGGGTGGTAGCCACGGAGCATCCCGGTCAGTTCCAGTCATGAGGTTGAACAGGCGCACCCGAAGATCCCCTGGGGGAATATGGTTTTCCTCCGAGCGGGGGGGCAACCAGGCCGCCTCCATCGCACGCGTATGGGCTTGACGCGCACCGGGGCTGTCACATCCCAGGCGGGGTACGTTAAAAGTCGCTCGCGCAGCGTGCGCTTGAGCTGGAGCAGGCCCTTGCGATCCCGTCCTTTGGCAACGGCAATGGCGACATATGCATCGTCGTCGTTCGCCGCCCAATCGGTCAGCCCGGCCGCCGTCATGAACGAGGCGCCCATGCGCGAGACAAAATGGCCGCCGGCTTTCACCACCACAGGCGCACCCATCCACAGCGCCTGCAAGCTGGTGGTGCCGCCGTTGTAGGGTACGGGGTCGAGGGCGATGTCCACATCGGCCTTGTCCAGATTGCGTTCAAACACTTCTCCATAATTGCCAACGGACTTGATGATGGCTGTCGCCCATGTCGGATTGATTCCCAGTTTGCGGGCTATCTCAGCCCCAGCCTGATCCTTCGAAAAAATACGCTGAACCTCCGGCGCAGCAGCATTCAAGTTTGTTGTGATCTGATCCACATTGCCTGAGTTGACCCCATACTCCTCGGACAGCAGCATGACTTGCAAAGACCAAAAGATTTCTCCAATGCTGACGTTCAGCCCGAACGTCGGGTGCTGAGAAAGTTGACCGGCTGGACCAGACTGGGGCCGGTCACACGACCTTTCGATCTGCCTGCTGCGCAGCGGTCATTGGATCGCGGGCGCAGGGGTCTGTTCTACGGCCACGATTTCTTGAAACGCAGCGCCCGCATTCGGCCATCAAGAGTCATTCGTGGCTGGCGGCTTCCAGGCGACCGGAAGATGGCTGCGGCCATCCTGGAGTAACCGGCGATCGAGAGGATCGCCACGCACCTGGGGTTGCAGGCGCGCGCGCCACCTCGGGCGCCGGCCAGGCGCTGCAAGCGGCCTAACCCTTGGTCAAGCTTCGCGTTCAGGCTCTGTCGCCCTCTCGAGGCGGGAGAGCCTCTGGCACATTGGGGGAAGGCCCCCTTGTTTCAGCGCAAGCTGTCGTATACCGCTGTCTCGAAGTCGTAGAACGTAGGTACAGAGCCGGTGTCCACGAACGGGAAGATCTGGCTCAGGAACACCCCGCCGATGCCGGTCATCGGGTCGATCCAGAAGAACGAATTTGCGAGGCCCGCCCACATCAGCCCGCCTGCCGGTCGGCCGGTCAGGGTGCACTCGTGGTTGATCTGGAACGCGAGGCTCCAGCTCTTTTTCACCCCCGGGAAGAACTCGGCGTCGTTGGTTAGCGGGTGGTTGGTCTTGAGGTTGGAGACCCGCGCATCGCCCATGTGGTTGAGCATCAGGCCGTTGGCTACCGTTTCGGGCTTGAGCACGCGCTCTCCGGCAAGCTGGCCGCCGTTGAGCACCATGCGCACGAACTTCAGGTAGTCGCCCATGGTCGAGTACAAGCCGCCCCCGCCCATCTCGAACTCGGGCTCCTGGGTCAACTCAAAGGGCATCGGGGCGAGCTTGCCCTCCGGGCCGCGCAAGTGAACACCCGCCAGGCGGCTGCGCATGTCTGGCGAGATCCTGAAGGCCGTGCTGGTCATGCCGAGTGGGTCGAAGAGGTTCTCCTTCAGGTAGGCGCCGAGCTTCTTGCCACTGACGGCTTCCACCATCTTGCCGGCCCAGTCGATGCCGATGCCGTATTCCCAGCGCTCGCCCGGGTCAAAAAGCAGCGGCAGCGTGAGCGCCTTGTTCTCGCAGCTCGTGACGCTCGGTATATCGAGCGCTGCCTGCACCTTGGCAATGTCGGTGTTCCAAATCTCGTAGCTGAAGCCCGAGCTGTGGGTCAGTAGGTGGCGCAGCGTGACCGGGCGGCATGGCGCGCGGTAGGTGGGTTTGCCGTTGGCGTCGAAACCGGTCAGCACCTGGGCTTCGCCGATCTGCGGGCAAACCTTGTGCGCCGGGGCGTCCAGATCGAGCTGTCCCCGCTCGACGCATTGCACTGCCGCCACCGACGTGATGGCCTTGGTCATCGAAGCGATCCAACCCACGGTGTCGAGCGTCATCGCCTGGCCGCCACCCAGGGTTCGCTCGCCGAAGGCGCCTTCGTATATCGTCCCTTCCCGGTCGGTAGCCATCGCCACGACGCCAGGAACGGCGCCTCCTGCAACTGCGTTGCTCAAGATCCGGTCTGCACGCTGCTTCAAGTCCATACGGAGCCTCCTACCAGGTTGCGGCCCCATCACGGCGAGTGGGCCAGGATCAAAAATGTAAGGCTGATTTCGAACTGGCGGTAGCGGGTTTACGACAAGTGTCACAACTTAACGCAATTGCGCCAGCAGCCAGTGCTCCGTGTCCCTCCGGCAAACTTGCTTGAATTCATCGGTAACTGCGGGTAGTTTGGATTGACGATGAGGTAGTTTGCATTCTTCGCTTACGTTCCAGAACGATCTCCGCTACATTGCGGCGGATGCAAAAGACACTGAGCTACCGCCACCGTGTAATCACCGAGCAGGATATTGCCTTCATTGGCGCTCTGATCGATGAGCATCCGGGGGCGAGCCGACGGGCGTTGTCGATAGAGCTCTGCGAGGCCTGGGGCTGAATACAGGCCAACGGGGCTGTGCGCGACATGGTGTGCCGCTCGATGATGCTGATGCTGCACCGCGCAGGCCTGATCGAGTTGCAGGCGGTGCGCCAGGTGTCGCGCAACACTGTGCGCGCCATGACGCGCCGTCGCTGGTGAATGTGGATGAGACGGCGCTGCAGATGAGCCTGGGCGAACTCGGGCCGCTAGAGGTACATCAGGTTCGGCGCACGCCCGAGGAGGCATTGTTCAACAACCTGATCCACCACCACCATTACCGGGGCTACACGCAGCCGGTGGGCGAGCATTTGAAGTACCTGGTCTACGCACAAGGCCGACCGGTGGCGGGGATAGGCTTTTCAAACGCCCTTTTTTCTTGCCCACGGCACCCCGAATACGGCAGAACAGTGGCGGCACACAGCGCCCGACGCGCCTGAATCTGTCTTTGGACGCAGCCGACCGCAGCGGTCCTGGTCGCCGGGTCGCTTGACCTGTCACGGTTGGGCAGCCTCAGGCCGTTTGCAGCGCCTGGCCACGGGCTGGTGCCCGAGGCGGCGCCCGCGCCTGCAGACCCAAGTGCGTGAGGATCTTTTCGATCACCGGCTGTTCCAGGATCTCCGCGATGATCTTGAGCTCGCCACCGCAGTTCGGGCAGTGCTCCAGGTCGAGCTCGAACACCCGCTTGAGCAGCCGGGCCCAGCTCAGCCGCACCGCTCGGTGGTGGGCGCAGTTCGCCTCGCACTGGGCCGGCGCCACAGCTTGGGCGGGCGCCTCGGGCTCCTGCGGCACCACCAGCGCGCGCAGCTTGGCGTTGGGGGCCAGCACGCCATGGAAGCGGATCAGATGCAGCCGTGGTCTTGGCACCAGCGCCGCCAGCCGCTGCATGAACTCCAGCGGCGATATGACCAGGTGCGTGGTGCCGTCGCGCCAGGCAGTCTTGAGCTTGAGCACCACCTGCCCGGCGGCGTTGATCTGAACGCGCTCGTTGGCCAGAGCGGGCCGGGTGATGGTGCGGCACAGTTGCTCCAGCGCATCGCGGTCATCGGCCGCGCAGCGCACGGTTGCGTGCAGGCTGAATCACCTCCCGACGGGTGAGCAGCTTGCGTCAATCGGTTGATGATCCGGTGCAACACCGCCTGCAGCACTTCGTCGCTCGGCGCGGGGGCTTCGACGAACTGTGGTGCACCTTCGGCGCTGCGCCGGTACACGCCGTCCAGCACCAGGCAATGCAGGTGTATGTTGAGGTTGGCCGCTGACCCAAAGCGTTGGATCAGCGTGACGGCGCCGCTGTCGGCTTCATCGGGCTTGAGTCCAGCCTGGACGCGCAGGTGGTGCGTGATAACACGGTGCACCACCTGCAGCACCGGAGTCACCAACTTGGGCTGTGCGCCCAGCAGCAAGCGCAGGGGGATGGGCATTGACAGCACCCACTGGCGCACCGGCACATGGGGGATGACGTGGTCTACCAGATGCGCCGCGGTCTGGGCCATGCGCCGCGCGCCGCATGACGGGCAGAAGCCCCTGCGCTTGCAGCTGAAAGCCAGCAATTTGTCGTGGCCGCAGTCGCCGCAGTGCAACCGCAGGAAGCCGTACGCCAGGATGCCGCATTCCAGGAAGGCGTCGAACTCGTCTCGGACGAATTGCGGCAGCCTGGCACCCGCGGCCTGAACCCGCCAGGTGCAAAGGCCCGGTTCAGCGCTTCGGGTGTGGCGATGCCGCGTTCGCGCCCCAGCCTTGCCTTCTCGCCGTCGAACTTGCGTGAATACAGAGGCCCCATGACTTCGTAGTAGCGGTGCAGCTTCGTCACGTCGTCGAGTTCGCCGGCCCAGAGTTGCCCGCATACCGCTTGTTGTTCTGCCGTGCCGCGCTCGGCGACGATCTGCCGGGCGCGCGCGTTGAAACCGGCGTGGGCGGCCGTGACGATCAGCACAAGGTGCGATACCGATGCCGGATACCGCGCCGCGTGCGCCATGGCCACCATGCCCCCGTAGCTGGTACCGATGCTCACGATCGCCCCCAGACCCAGGTGCTGCCGCAAGGCTTCCATGTCTTGCACGTTCTTGTCCAGGTTGTAAAGCACCGGGTCGCCCTTGGCCGAGCGACCCTGACCACGGTGATCAAAAAAAACCAACTGCATCGATTCGGTCAGCGGTTGGAACGCCACCTTCAGGTCGCTGTGGTCACTGCGCGGGCCGTCCGGCACCAGGCCCAGGCCGTCGATGTCAAAGTAGATCGATGTGTTGCGGAGTTGCGCGTGCGTGGGGTGTTCCCGGTTCAGGTGGCTGGGTGGTCGGACTGCTGCTGGCGTGCTCCATTCTGCAAGATCAGCCCAGCGGCCTTCTCGGCAATCATGAAGGTCGCCGCATTGGTGTTGGCCGAGGTGATGGACGGCATCACCGAGGCATCGATGACGCGCAGCTTCGTCACGCCGCGCACCCGCAGCTGAGGGTCAACCACGGATTGTGCGTCACTGCCCATGCGGCAGGTGCCCGTGGGATGGAACACGGTGCCGCCGCGGTTGCGCGCGAATTCCCACAGGTCGGTGTCACCGGGTAGGGTTTCGACGCTCCACAGGTCGCGAAATGCACTCTGGCGGTAGATGTCGCGCAGCATCTCCAGCCCGGCGACGATGACCTTGCGGTCGTGCGGCTGCGAGAAGTAGCGTGGCTCGATGCGCGGCTGATCGAACGGATCTCTGGAGCGCAGCATCAGGCGGCCACGCGAATCGGGACGGCACTGGCAGGCCGATGCGCTGAAGCCCGAGTAACGGTGCAAGGGGTCGCCCGGTTTGTCGACCGACAACGGCATCACGTTGAACTGGATGTCGGCGCGCCCGTCACGCGCATGCGGCGTGCGCGCGAAGCCGCCGACCTGACCCGCCCCTACCGTGAGCGGGCCGCGGTTCTGCAGCAACCATTGCAAACCCATCTTCGCCAAACCGATCGGGCTGCGCACCTGATCGTTGAGGGAGAGTTTCTTTTTCAGCCGCACGATCACGCGCGCCTGGTAGTGGTCCTGCAGGTTTTCGCCCACCTGCGGCGCGTCGGCCACAACGCCGATGCCATGCTGGCGCAACACTTCACTCGGGCCGACACCCGAGAGCTGCAGCAGCTGCGGCGACTGCAAGGTGCCGGCTGCCAGGATCACCTCACGCTCGGCGCGCGCTGCTTTGACGCTGCCGCCCTCGATCCATTCCACACCCACCGCGGTGGTGCCCTCGAACAACACGCGTGATACCTGGGCCCGCATCACCAGTTGGAGATTCGGCCGCTGCCGTGCCGGTTGCAGGAAGCTGGTGGCGGCAGATGCGCGCCAGCCGTTGCGGATCGTGAGTTGGTAGGCACCCACGCCATAGTCCGTTGCGCCATTGAAGTCCGGATTCAGCGGCAGGCCAAATTGCTGGCCGGCAGCGAGCCAGGCGGCGCAATAGGGATGGTCGTTGCGCAGGTCGCTGACCGCAAGTTCCCCGCGGTCACCGTGGTAGGCATTTGCGCCGCCGGCGTAGTTTTCGGAGTGTTTGAAGAACGGCAGCACCGAGGCGTAGTCCCAGCCGTGCGCGCCCGCAGCCGCCCAGTCGCCGTAGTCCTGCTGCTGGCCGCGGATGTAGATCAGTCCGTTGACGGATGACGAACCCCCCAGCACGCGACCGCGTGGCCAGACCACATTGCGGTTGCCACTGCCTTCGCCCGGCTCGGTGTCGAACTGGCGCGTAAAGCGCGGGTCGACCATGGTGCGGAAATAACCCACCGGCAGGTGGAGCCAGAAATTGCGGTCCGGCCCGCCGGCCTCCAGCAACAACACCCGGTGGCCTGCGGCAGTCAGCCGGTTCGCCAGCAGACATCCTGCAGACCCGGCCCCGACGATCACATAGTCACAGATCGTCTGTTGCATGCGCGGTGGTAGCATTCATCGGTACAGGTTAGAGAGCTCGGGCTGTGAGCGTACCAGACAGACCCGGCCATGGCGCAGCATGTGGCAGCAGTGGCCGATCGGGCCGTTCAAGGAGACAACACAGTGCCGAACTTTCCCACCATCCCGCATGACACCATGCACCAGTTGCTGGAGCCGCCAACCGGCCCGGTGCGCCTGGTGCTCGACACCGACGCCTACAACGAGATCGATGACCAGCAGGCCATCGCCTGGGCCTTGTTGTCGCAGGATGTGCTGCGCATCGAAGGCATGGTTGCCGCACCGTATTCGTTCCGCCACCACCGTCCGCGCATGTTGCGGGCCTACGAAATGCTGCGCCAGGACCCTGCGGCCAAACTGCCGCCACCGCTGCCGCACCATCGCCGCTCGATCGCCTTGATGAAGAAGCAGGGCGTGGATCCTTACACGGTGCCTTATCCAGGCCCCGACGAGGGGATGGAGCTGAGTTACCAGGAGATATTGAAGGTTTATGCCCTGATGAACGAGAACCCGGCGGGCAAGGTGTTTCGCGGGTCGCCCGATTTCCTGCAATCGCTGGACAAGCCGATCGACAGCCCGGCCGCCAGGCACCTGATCGAACGTGCGCTGGCCAACGAAGACGGCCCCCTGTATGTGGCGGCCATCGGTTGCCTGACCAACGTGGCCTCGGCCATCCTGATGGCGCCGGAGATCATCTCGCGCATCGTGGTGTTGTGGACCTCGGCCTACCCGTCCTGGGTCGGATTGTGCAACGAGCCCTCGCTCAACCTGGTGGAGGACAAGCTGGCCTCGCAGCTGATCTTCGATTGTGGTGTGCCCCATGTCTACCTGCCGGGTTATTACATCGGCGCCCAGCTCAAGGTCTCCCTGCCCGAGATCGAGCGCTGGGTGCGCGGGCGCGGCAAGATCGGCGACTACATCCACCATCTGTACACCCACAAGCCGGTGCATCCGATGCACGGTATCGATGAGGCGTTTGGCCGCACCTGGGTGGTCTGGGACATCATCAACCTGGCATGGCTGATCAATCCGGAGTGGGTGCCGTCGCAACTGGTGCGCTCGCCCATTCTGAGCGATGACCTGTACTGGAAACACGACCCGCAACGGCATTGGATGCGCGAAGCCGTGGGCGTCGACCGTGATGCGATCTTCAGCGACTTTTTCCGCAAGCTGGAGAAGGCGCCCATGGCATGACTGTGGGACGCAACACTGAGCCGGTGCCAGCCGCCGCAGCGCAGCGGATGGCGGCGTGCGGGTTCGACAACCTGGACGGGCGCTGGCGCATTCCGATTCCCGCCCTGTGCAACATGGCGCAGGACACCGTGGGCCGGTATGCGCGCGAGACTCCCACATCGCCGGCGTTGCGGTTCGAGGAGTCGACTGGCGCCGTATCCCGCTGGAGCTTTTCGCAGCTCGACGACTGGGCGGTGCGGGTAGCCGTGTGGTTGGCAGCACTCGGCGTGGGCCGTGGCGACCCGGTGGGCATACACACCGGGCAACGCCCCGAAACCATGGTGGTGCATCTGGCGCTGTACAAGCTGGGCGCCGTCGCCGTGACCTTGTCGCAGCTCTATGGCCCGGACACCATCGCGCATATCCTGCACGACTCGCAACTGAAGATGGCAGTGACCGAAGACGGAGCGTGGCCGGGCGTGCAATCGATCAGCCCGGGCGAGATCGCGGCACTGCAAAGCGACCGGCCGCCGACGGGCCTGGTACCCTGCGATACGCGTGCGGATGAGCCCGCGCTGCTCATGTACACCTCCGGCTCGACCGGGCGGCCCAAGGGCCTGTTGCATGCACACCGCATCCTGCATGCCTACTTGCCGACGGTGCGCATGTTCTACGACCTTTCGATGGACGACGCCGACGCGGTGTTCTGGACACCAGCGGACTGGGCCTGGGTGGGTGGTTTGCTGGACCTGGTGTTGCCTGCCTGGGCGGCCGGTCGGCCGGTGGTCGCCAGCCAGCATCGATTCGATCCGCAGTGGGCGTTCGACTTCATGGCCAGGCATCGGGTTACGCACACGTTCATGACGCCGACCGCGCTCAAGCGGCTGGCCGAAGTCGCCAACCCGCGGCAGCGCTGGCCGCTTTGCCTGCGTGTCATCTGCACCGGCGGCGAGAGCCTTCCCAGCGAGGTGGTGCGGTGGGCCAGGGAGGCGTTGGGTGCCACCTGCAACGAGTTCTACGGCCTGACGGAGTTCAACCACCTGGTGGGCAACTGCCAGCAGCTGTACCCGATCCGGCCCGGCTCCATGGGGCGTGCCTATCCCGGCCACGGCACGACCATCATCGACAGCGAAGGGCAGCCCGTGGCACCCGGTGAGGTGGGTGAGATCGCGGCCACGTCAGACGACCCGACGCTGTTTCTGGGTTATTGGCGCAGCGGTGCCGCACCGGCCCGGATCGACACCGACGGCTGGTTGCGCACTGGCGACCTGGCACGACAGGACGACGACGGCTATTTTTGGTACCAGGGCCGCAACGATGACCTGATCAAGAGCGCCGGTTACCGCATCGGACCGGCCGAGGTGGAAGATTCGCTGGTGGCCCACGCCTTTGTTGCCGAGGCAGCGGTCATCGCCAGCCCGGATGCGGCACGCGGCAGTATCGTGAAGGCCTTTGTGCGTCTGGCGGAAGGTGTAGAGCCGTCCGACGCGGTGGTGCACACGCTGCAGGAGCATGTGAAGACGCGGCTGGCCGCGTACAAGTATCCGCGCGAGATCGAATTCGTCCGCGAGTTTCCGCTCACCAGCTCGGGCAAGATCCGCCGCAGTGAACTGCGCCGGCTGGAGGCCGAGCGCAAGGCCGATGGCCCAGTGTGACATCGTGGTCTGCGGTGGCGCGGTGCGACCGTTTGGGCGCAGCCGGGATGCATCGTCGCCCCGCGACTGGGTGCGCGAAGTCGTGGACGGGGCGCTGCGTGACGCTGGACTGGAGCGGCGCGATGTCGACGCCATGGTGCTGGCCTGCGAGAGTGACCACCTGTCGATGCAGTTGTCGCCGGGCGCGCTGATGGTGGACGAGGCCGGCTTGCTGCCTTGCCCGGTGCTGCGGGTGGAATGTGGCGGTGCCAGTGGCGCCGCGGCGGTGCGCGCTGGCGTCATGCATCTGATGTCGGGCCTGCACCGCTGCGTGCTGGTGGTCGGCTTCGAGCACGCTGCCAGCCATCTGGCCGCCGACGACGTACGGCGCTTGTATGGTCTGTCGTTCGACGCCGATATCGAGGGCATGACCGGCGTCGGCGCAACCCAGCTGTACGCCTTGTCGATGCGCCTTTTCATGCAGCGTTACGGCGTGACAGAGGCGCGGATGGCACAGGTGTCGGTGAAAAACCATGGCCACGCGATGCACAACCCGTGGGCGCACCTGCCCAGGAAGCTGAGCGTCGACGATGTGATGGCGTCGCGGCCGATCAGTGCGCCCTACAAGCTACTCGACTGCAGCCCGCTCAGTGATGGCGCCGCCGCCCTGGTGCTGATGCGTGCCGCGGCCGCGCCGGGGCCGGCAGGCGCTCGTGCCGCGATTCTCGGCACTGCCTGTGCCAGTGACCATGTGCGCATCGGTGACCGCGCGCGTCCGGAATGGTTTTCAAGCAAGGCGCAGGCTGGCAAGCTGGCGTTTGCGATGGCCGGGATCGGTCCGCAGGACATCGACGTGGCGGAGTTGTACGACGCCTACAGCGGGGCCGAATTGCAGGCCATCGCTGCCTACGGCCTGGCCGCGCCGGAACGGCTGGGGCAACTCGAATTTGGCGCGGCCGACCGGTTGGCGGTCAACCTGTCGGGCGGCCTGCTGGGGCAGGGTGCGGCACCGGGTGCGACCGGTGTGGCGCAGATTCTGGCTCTGGCGCGTATCCTGACCGGGCGTTTTGGTCTGCAACCGGCGCGAACCGCGCGTTATGCGTTGGCCGACGCCCATGGTGGAGTCGCCACGGTCACGGTGGCGCATGTGATGGGTCTGTTGTGACGATCCGCATCGATATGCACTTTCGCTACCAGCATCCGCTGGGCGCGCGCGCGCCGTACTTCGAAGGTCTGTCACAGGGGCGCGCCATCGCCAGCCGTTGCGGCGAGTGCGGCCGGGTATCGTTTGCACCCGCACGCTGCTGCACACCGGATTTTCAGTGGCATGAGTTGCGGGGTACCGGCCGGGTAGTCGCCGCCACCGATGGTTTTGCCTTGATTGCCATGGACGGCGCCGACAATCTGACACTGGGCGTGTTGCAGGGTTCGACAGCGACAGGGCAGCGGGTACGCCTGGCATTGGCGCCAGGCCCGGTCGAACACCCGTCGCGGGCAGTTTTTTTTCAGGTCGACACCGGCAGTTGCATGGCGTCCGAATAAGGCACGCTCTGCACCGGTTTCATGCCGGTCCAGGCGGCGATCTCGGCCAGCGCGGCGCCGTGGCTGCCGGTGCTGAGTACGAAGTGGTGTTCCAGGCCCTCGACCAGAGCGGTGTTGATCATGTCGGCCAGGCTTGCCGGCCGCTGGTTGATGCGAAAGTTCGTCACCCAGCCTCGGCTGCCTTCGAAGCCGGCACTCGGGCCGGCCACGATATCGGCTTCCACGATGACCAGTGCCTGGGCGTCGCCGGCGATCCGGGTGATGGTGCAGGGGCCCGGGGCAAAGACGAAGTCGGCAATGGCGCCGGCGCGCACACCACCTGGCGCCTTGCGGCCCAGGGTCGGGTGATTCTTGACGCTCACGCCGCCGGGGCCGGCCAGTGCAAGGGGGCTGCCGCCCATATGCCACATCAGTGCCGCGTCGGTCGGCAGATCGACATCGATCATGTCCAGCAGCGACGAGTTGGTGCCGCTGACGGCATCGAGCAGCAGCATGGAGGTGGCACCCAGGCGGTCACCCTCCGCCGCCACCGGGATACCGTCCACCTCGTTCAGCCAAGAGAACGCCAGGCCAGGGTGAATCTGCAATGTGTCTTGCAGGCGCGGCCAGTCGCTCACCGCGAGTGCCGCATAACCCTGCTTTTGTGCCATGTCGCGCATGCCAATGTAGAGCCGGGCACTGACTTCCATGTCGCGTGTGCTGACCTCGACCCGACCCCCGGCATGCCGGTGCATCGCCGCCACCACCGCCGCGACCTCGGCATCGGACGCCAGTGCCTGACAGTCCAGCAACTCGGCCATCTCGTGTTCATGAAAACGCGTGCCGATGCGTTCGTGCACACGGCGCTCGTCACACAGCAGGTTGAAGAAAGTCGGCGCCAGGCCGCCGATCACGCCGACCCGGGCGATGGCCATGGCTTTGGTTGCGCGCAGCGCCTGCACCGTGACCGCCAGACGCGGCGCGAACCAGGCGTGGTCAGTCGTGCCGAAGAACCACTTGAAAGGCCGGCGCGGGCGCAGGTACCGCGTCATGATGCCGGCGTTGAGGTTCATCGACACGTAGTTGCCAAGCAGCGGTGGCCCGGCATGGGTGGGTTCGCTGGGCGCCCACAGACCCAGCAACATCGGCGACTGGGCAAATGGCGCCACCACGTCGCCCATGGCAAAACTGCTGCTCTGCAGCAGCACGAAATCGACGCCCTGATCTTGCAGCGCCTTGGCCGTGGCTGCCGCCTCGTCTGCGGTGACGATGGGTGCGCTGACGACCAGCTCGAACCCCAGGCTGTCGGCAAGGCGCTGCAGGCCGGCGGCAGATGCGCTGAAGACGCCGGATTCGCGCGCCAGGTAGGACTCCAGATGGGCGCCGACATAGGCGATTTTTGGTTTGATCATGGTGTGTTACCGCCGCTGGCGGCATCCGGAAAAATCCATACATGCTCGGGTGCCAATGTCAGGGCCACGGAGTCACCTTCCTTCCACGAACGCGAAGACATTTCTTCCACGCGAATGGTGTTCGTGTTCACCTGTACGTCATAGGCCAGCGAGCCACCGAAAAAAACGCGCCGAGTGATGGTTCCCGTGACTTCGTTGGTTTGCCCGGCTGCGGCAGCGGCGCGCATGGCGACATGCTCGGGGCGAATGGTTGCCGTGACCATTGCCCCGATCCGCTTGGTGTAGGCCGGATCGAGCACCAGCTCGCCCACCGCGGTGCGCAGCAGGGCACCGACAGGGCTTTGGTGAATCGTGCCGTCGAAGAAGTTCATGGCTCCCAGAAACTCCGCCAGCTCACGCGTACGCGGTCTGGAAAACAGGGCTTCGGGCGCGTCGAACTGGATCAGCTCGCCACGAAACATCACGCCCACCACGTCGGCGAGTTCCATCGCCTCAACCTGGTCATGGGTGACGAACACGGTGGTGATTCCAAGACGGCGTTGCACCTGGCGGATGAAGACCCGCATCTCCTCGCGCAGCTTGGCGTCAAGGTTGGACAGCGGCTCGTCCATCAGCAATAGCTGTGGTTGCGTGATCAGCGTACGGGCAATCGCCACGCGCTGTTGCTGGCCACCCGAGAGTTGGCTCGGGAAGCGTTTTTCCAGCCCCGTCAGCTGCACGACTTCCAGTATTTCTGCGGTGCGGCGGGCGATCTCTGCTGCGGCAACGCCGCGCACCCGCAGGCCGAAGCCGACATTGCGTTCGACGTTCATGTGCGGGAACAACACGTAGCGCTGGAACACCATCCCGATCTTGCGGTCTTCCGGCGGCACGGGCGCTATGTCGACGCCGTCGATGCTGACTTCGCCACTGGTGGGCGCGGTCAGGCCGGCAATCATGCGCAAGGTGGTGGTCTTGCCGCAGCCCGAGGGGCCCAGCAGCGCCACCAGGGTGCCAGTGGGCACTTGCAGGGTGAGCCCCTTGACCGCGGTCGAGTCCTCGAAGCGCTTGGTCAATGCGCGCAGTTCAAGCATGGTGAAGCT
>CAMAWD010000104.1 GCA_945861785.1 Rhodoferax sp. OV413
GTGAGTGGACAGACAGACCGGCGACGCGAACGCGCCGTGGGGCGGGCCGTGCTGGTCGCGCTCCCGGTCGCCCCAAATGGCCTGGTAAGCGCAGCATCAGGACCAGGTGAAGCCCAGTGGTCGGCCCAGTGGTCGTGGCGGCGCAGGCAAAATGCGGGTTTTGAGGGTGGCTGCAGGGACGATATCTGGGCTCGGGTGGTTGGATTTCCTATCCCCCCAGAGCCTAACTGGCCACCGACCGGAACATCTTGGTGGCTTTGGATGCCTGCGCCCCGGAAAAGCGGACCGGAAGGTCTTCCTTGATCTGTTGAAGATCCTGTCCTCGAGGCAAAAGCCGACTCTCTATCTCAAGCGAACTTGCTCTTGAACGGCACAACCTTGCGGCTGGTGCATGTCTCCAGATAGTCCGCCCATTGCTGCATCATCGCCGTGCGCTGGCTCAGGTACAAGGCATGGTTGTACGACGCGCTGACTTCGTTGCGTTCCTGGTGCGCCAGTTGCAGTTCGATATGCGCGTCGTCGAAGGCCATTTCGTGGAGCAGCGTCGAGGCAATGCCCCTGAAGCCGTGGCCGGTCATGCGGCCTTTGTAGCCCATGCGCTCCAGCGCACCCAGGATCGTGTTGTTGCTCATCGGCTTGCCGTGGTCACGCTCGCCGGGGAACAACAAGACACCGCGCCCAGTCACGATGTACAACGTCTTCAGGATCTCGATTGCCTGGCTACTCAGCGGGACGATATGCGGGGTTTTCATCTTCATGCGTTCGGCAGGTATGTCCCAGCGCGCCGCGTCCAGGTCGATCTCGCTCCACTCCGCGCCGATCAATTCGCTGGTCCGCACAAAGGTCAGGGCAATCAGCTTGAGTGCAAGGCGCGTCACCACAGAGCCTTGATAGGCCTCGATGTGGCGCAACAAATCGGGCAGGTCCTTGCCGTCGATTCGTGCGTAGTTCCTTTTCTTGCGGGTTGCCAACACGTCGCCGGGTTGAAAGTCCTTGACCGGGTTGCGCTTGGCCATGCCGTGGGCGATCGCGTACCGGAAGACCTGCCCCGAAGTTTGCAGCGCCCGCTTGGCGATGTCCAGCGCACCCCTTGCCTGAATGTCTTTCGCCATCTTCACCAGTTCGGGTGCTTCGATCTGGTCAATGGGCCGCGCGCCGATGGCCGGGAAGATGTCTGCCTCCAACCGACGCATGACGTACACGACATGGCTGGAGCTGCGCGATTGCTTCCAGTTGGCCCACCAGAGCCGGGCCACCGCGGCAAACGAGTTTTCGGCCGACAGTTGCCGTGCGTGCTTGGCGGCCTTGCGCTCGGCCATCGGGTCGATGTCGCGGGACAGTTGCTTTCGGGCCCCGTCACGCGCTGCGCGCGCTTCGGTCAGGCTCACGTCCGGGTACGCGCCCAGCGCCATCAGCTTCTCTTTGCCGTCGGCGCGGTACTTCCAGCGCCAGAGCTTCGATCCGTTCGGATTGACCAACAGGTACAGGCCGTTGCCGTCCGTGAGCTTTTGGGACTTTTCCAGGGGCTTCGCTTGGCTGATTGCCTTGTCTGTAAGTACCCCCCGCTGCTTTGCTTTTCGGGTCTTGTTCGCGGTGTCGCCGGTGGGTGCCGTCGTTGCCATGTTTGCTCCGATTCCGGCCGACCTGGGAGTGATACCCCCTTAACGATCAACCGATACCCCGAAAGATACCCCCGCTAGGACATGGCTGGCAATAGCACACGTTGGACGGCAGAAAACAAAAAAGCCCCGTGGTTAGGGGCTTTTGGGGGTGTTTTGAGGTCTGTGTTGGACTGCAAAAAACGTATTCCTGGCGGAGAGGGCGGGATTCGAACCCGCGGAGGGTTTTACCCCTCGCACGCTTTCCAGGCGTGTGACTTAAACCGCTCATCCACCTCTCCGGTGCCGGCGATTGTAGCAGTGGGAAATGGCGTCTATTGCGGCTTTTGCGCCTGCACCATCTTCATGGCCGAGGCGATCAGGGTGGAGACTTCGGTCATGTTGCTTGGCACGATCAAGGTGGTGGTGGCGTCACTGGCCACACGGCTGTAGGCATCCACGGCCTTTTCGGCGACCTTCAGTTGCACCGCCTGTTCACCACCTGGCTGGCGGATGGCCGCTGCGATGCGTTCGATCGCCTGGCCGGTGGCCTCGGCCACCGCGAGGATGGACTGCGCGTCGCCCTGCGCCTTGTTGATGACGGCCTGTTTTTCGCCTTCCGAGCGTGCGATGAAGGCTTCGCGTTCGCCGGTGGCGATGTTGATCTGCTCCTGGCGGCGGCCTTCGGAGGCGGCGATCAGCGCGCGCTTCTCGCGTTCGGCAGTGATCTGCGACTGCATGGCATGCAGGATTTCCTTGGGGGGTGTCAGGTCCTTGATTTCGTAACGCAGCACTTTCACGCCCCAGTTCAGAGCTGCCTCGTCGATGGCCGCGACCACTTGGGAGTTGATGATGGCGCGTTCCTCGAATGTCTTGTCGAGTTCGAGCTTGCCGATCACCGAGCGCAGCGAGGTCTGCGCAAGCTGGGAGATCGCCATGATGTAGTTGGACGACCCGTAACTTGCACGCATCGCGTCCGTGACCTGGAAATACAGGATGCCGTCTACCTGCAACTGCGTGTTGTCGCGTGTGATGCAGACCTGGCTCGGTATGTCGAGCGGTATCTCTTTGAGGATGTGCTTGTAGGCGACCTTGTCGACAAAAGGCACCAGGATGTTGAGCCCGGGTGTCAGCGTGCCGTGGTATTTGCCAAGACGCTCGACCACCCAGGCGTGTTGTTGGGGCACGACCTTGACGGAGCGCGCGATGAAGATGACGGCGACGATGACAAGAACGAGGGCAATTTCCATGGGGTGGATCCAGTTGGTTGAAATAGGGGGTTCAGTTGATCTTGTCCACCACGAGGCGGCTGCCGACCACCTCTACCACGCGGTGCGCACCACTCGAAGGCGTACTGCCGCTGTGGTGGATGACGGTCCAGTTGGCGCCGCGGTACTTCACCGTGGCGGTGCCGTCGGGCTGCCAGTGCGCGATGTGCACGGTTTCGCCGACATCCAGATTCACGTCCGGGTTGGACGCTGCCGGCCGCGCCTTGGGGTGTCGCAGCGTGCGCATGTGCCAGCCGGCTACCGCGCCGCCTCCGACCAAGGCCGAAACCACGAGTTGTGCCGTGGCGCCCGCACCCAGATGCGCGGCAATCGCCGCCGCTGCCAGGCCTATGGCGATCATCAGCAGGTAGAACGTGCCGGTGGCAAGCTCCACCGCCACCGCCAGCCCGGTAGCTATCCACCAGATAGTCGACTCCGCCATGTGTGTTCCTCGTCCAATTGCAACTATGTATTGCGCGCACCACATTTTGCGACCAATGTGGACGTTCGCGATAAGGGCGGCATGTTATTTCCTTACACTGCGCGCCTGATCGTCAACTTCTGCATTTGCCAGCGCGTACGGAGCCCCCATGAAATTCCGCTTCCCGATCGTCATCATCGACGAAGACTTTCGCTCCGAAAACACCTCCGGGCTCGGCATCCGCGCGCTGGCGCAGGCGATCGAGAGCGAGGGTTTCGAGGTGTTGGGCGTAACCAGCTACGGTGACCTGTCGCAGTTTGCCCAGCAGCAGTCGCGCGCCAGCGCCTTCATCCTGTCGATCGACGACGAGGAGTTCACACCGGGGCCGGACCTCGACCCCGCCGTTCTCAACCTGCGCCAGTTCATCGAGGAGGTGCGGCGCAAGAACCTCGACGTGCCGATCTATGTGTACGGCGAGACCAAGACGTCGCGCCACATTCCCAACGACATCCTGCGTGAGTTGCACGGCTTCATCCACATGTTCGAGGACACGCCGGAGTTTGTTGCGCGGCACATCATCCGCGAGGCCAAGAGTTACCTCGAAGGCGTGCAGCCGCCGTTCTTCAAGGCGCTGCTCGATTACGCCGAGGACGGTTCTTATTCCTGGCACTGCCCGGGGCATTCCGGTGGTGTGGCATTCCTGAAAAGCCCGGTGGGCCAGATGTTCCACCAGTTTTTCGGCGAGAACATGCTGCGTGCCGACGTCTGCAATGCGGTCGAGGAACTCGGGCAATTGCTCGACCATACCGGGCCGATCGCTGCGTCTGAGCGCAATGCGGCGCGCATTTTCAACGCCGACCATTGCTTCTTCGTGACCAACGGCACCAGCACCTCCAACAAGATCGTGTGGCACCACTGCGTGGCGCCCGGCGACGTGGTGGTGGTGGACCGCAACTGCCACAAGTCGATCCTGCACGCGATCATCATGACAGGGGCGATACCGGTGTTCCTCAAGCCGACCCGCAACCATTTCGGCATCATCGGCCCGATACCCAAGGAAGAGTTCGAGCCTGCAGCCATTCAGGCCAAGATCAGCGCCAACCCGCTGCTCAAGGGCGTCGACGCGAAGGCAGTCAAGCCGCGTGTGCTGACACTGACCCAGTCGACCTACGACGGTGTGTTGTACAACACCGAAACCATCAAACGCATGCTCGATGGTTACGTGGAAAACCTGCATTTCGACGAGGCCTGGTTGCCGCATGCTGCGTTCCACCCGTTTTATGGCACCTACCATGCGATGGGCAAAAAGCGCGCGCGCCCGAAACACGCGGTGGTGTATTCCACGCAATCGATCCACAAGCTGCTGGCGGGCATCAGCCAGGCGAGCCACGTGCTGGTTCAGGATGCGCAACAGACCAAACTTGATCGCCACCTGTTCAATGAGGCCTACCTGATGCACACCAGCACCAGCCCGCAATACAGCATCATCGCCAGTTGTGACGTGGCGGCCGCGATGATGGAGCCCCCGGGCGGCACAGCGTTGGTGGAAGAGAGCATCGCCGAGGCGTTGGACTTCCGCCGGGCGATGCGCAAGATCGACGAGGAGTACGGCGCCGACTGGTGGTTCAAGGTGTGGGGCCCGGACAAACTGGTGGACGAAGGCATCGGCCTGGCCAATGATTGGATCATCAAGGGTGAATCGCGCAATGCCAAGGCCGGCGTGAACTGGCACGGCTTCGGCAAGATGGCCACCGGCTTCAACATGCTCGACCCGATCAAATCGACCGTCGTCACACCGGGCATGGACCTGAACGGCAAGTTCGCAAAAACCGGCATTCCGGCAAGCATCGTGACCAAGTTCCTGGCCGAACATGGGGTGGTGGTGGAAAAGACCGGCCTGTACAGCTTTTTCATCATGTTCACCATCGGTATCACCAAGGGCCGCTGGAACACGCTGCTCACGGCCTTGCAGCAGTTCAAGGACGACTACGCCAAGAACCAGCCGATGTGGCGCATCCTGCCTGAGTTTTGCCAGCAGCACCCCAAGTATGAAAAGATGGGTCTTGCAGACTTGTGCCAGTTCGTGCACCAGCTCTACGCCAAATACGATATCGCCCGGCTCACTACCGACATGTACCTCAGCGACCTGGCGCCAGCGATGAAACCCAGCGACGCCTTTGCCCAGATCGCCCGGCGCCGGACCGAGCGGGTCGAGATTGACAAGCTGGAAGGGCGCATCACCGTCGGTCTGGTCACGCCATACCCACCGGGAATTCCGCTCCTGATTCCGGGTGAGGTGTTCAACCGCAAGATCGTGGACTACCTGAAGTTTTCGCGCGAATTCAATGCGCAGTGCCCGGGTTTCGGCACCGATATCCACGGGCTGGTGACCGAGTCAGACGCCGCTGGCAAGCTGTGTTATTACGCCGACTGCGTGTTGCCAGATGCCGAGGCCTGACCCACGCGCTGCGGTCTGTCAGGTGGGGGTGCGGGCTTCCGTGGCGAGCGCGACCTTGCTGAAGCCGCCGTCCACATAGGTGATCTCGGCCGTCACACCTGCGGCAAGGTCGCTGAGCAGGAAGGCGGCGACATTGCCGACGTCTTCGATGGTCACGTTGCGGCGCATCGGTGCCGCAGCCGACACCATACCAAGCAGCTTGCCGAAATCCTTGATGCCGCTGGCCGCCAGGGTCTTGATCGGGCCGGCACTGATGCCATTGACCCGCATGCCGCGTGGCCCCAGCGCTTCGGCCAGGTACCGCACCGAGGCCTCGAGGGAGGCCTTGGCCAGCCCCATGGTGTTGTAGTTGGGGATGATGCGCTCCGACCCCATGTAGGTCAGGGTGAGCAGCGCAGCACGGGGGCTGAGGGTGGGCAGCGCGGCCTTGGCCATGGCCGGAAAACTATAGGCGCTGATGTCGTGGGCGATGCGGTAGTTCTCCCGGCTCAGGCCATCGAGGAAGTTGCCGGCAATCGCCTCGCGCGGTGCGAACCCGATGCTGTGCACGAAGCCGTCGAAGCTGGGCCAGGTCTGGGCCAGATCGGCAAACAGCTTGTCGATCTGCGCGTCGTCACCGACGTCGCAATCGAAGATCAGCTTGGAGCCGAAGTCGTTGGCGAACTCTGTTATGCGCTCCTTGAAGCGTTCGCCCACATAACTGAATGCCAGTTCGGCGCCCTGCGCATGGCAGGCCCGGGCGATGCCATAAGCGATGGAGCGGTTGCTCAGTACGCCGGTGATCAGCAGTTTTTTGCCAGCAAGAAAACCCATTCATTAGTCTCCACGAAAAATCCTGGAGAATTGTCGCATGCGCCGTTTGTTGTTTTCTTGCCTGGTCGGACTGTCCATCCCTGCGTGGGCGGCGCACGGGTACGCATTGTGGGGTGATCTGAAGTACCCGGCGAACTTCCCGCACTTCGACTATGTGAACCCCGCTGCGTCCAAGCGGGGCGAATTGCGGCTGGTGAGCAACTTGCGGGTCTTGACGTTCGACAAGTACAACCCGTTCACGATCAAGGGCAGTGCACCTGCCTACTTGTCGAGCCTGATGTTCGACAGCCTGCTGGTGGGGTCCTTGGACGAGACGGCATCCGGCTACGGGCTGTTGGCAGAGGATGTCGAGGTGGCGCCAGACGGCCTGTCGGCGACTTTCCGGCTGCGGCCGCAGGCGCGTTTCCACAACGGCGACCCGGTGCTCGCTGCAGACGTCAAGCACAGCTACGACACCCTGATGGGGCCCTTCACCTCGCCGGGCTACAAGAATTTGCTGGAAGACGTGGCCGGCATCGACGTGCTGGACGAACGCAGCGTGCGTTACCGATTCAAGAAGCCCAACCGCGAACTTCCGAACACCGTGGGCGGCCTGCCGGTCTTCAGCCGCAAGTGGGGCGTCGAAAACGGCAAGGCCAAGCCGTTCGACCAGGTGGTCATGGACATCCCGATCGGCAGCGGTCCGTACAAGATTGGTACGGTGAAGTTCGGTCGCGACATCACCTACCAGCGCGACCCGTCCTATTGGGCCAGGGATCTCAATGTGCGCCGCGGCACCGGCAACTTCGAGCGCATCACGGTCAAGATCTACAAGGACAACACCGCGCGGCTGGAGGCGCTCAAGGCGGGCGAGTTCGACCTCATGCGTTTCTTCTCGGCGGGTGACTGGGCCCGCCGGGTCAACGGCAAGCGTTTTGACACCGGCGAGTTGGTCAGGGCGGAGTTCAAACACCGGCTTCCATCCGGTTTCCAGAGTTATGTGCTCAATACGCGCCGCGACAAGTTCAAGGACGTGCGCGTGCGCGAGGCCCTGGGGCTCGCGCTCGACTACGAGTGGATGAACCGCCAGATGTTCTACAACTCCTACCAGCGTGTGAACGGCCTGTTCGGCAACACCGATTGCCAGGCCAAGGGCGTGCCCACCGCCGATGAATTGGCGCTGCTGGAGCCGCTGCGCGCGTCGGTCCCGGTGGCCGTGTTCGGGCCGATGACCGTGCCGCCGAGAACCGACGGCGACTCGTCGCTGCGTGCCAACCTGCGCCGGGCCCAGGCGCTGTTCAAGGAAGCCGGTTGGGAGGTGCGCGACGGAGCATTGCGCAATGCCAAAGGGGAGGCCTATGTCATCGAATACCTCGACAGCAACGAGGGCGGGGCGCGCACCGTCACACCGTGGGCCCGCAACCTGGAGAAGGTCGGCGTGAAACTTGTCTTTCGGCCGGTGGACTTCGCGCTGTACCAGCAGCGATTGCAGAAGTTCGAATTCGACATCAGTTCGCTTGCCTACCAGGGCACCCACAGCCCGGGCCAGGAGTACGCCGATATTTTTGGCAGCAAGGCGGCCGACATCGAGGATTCGGGCAACCTGTCAGGTGCCAAGAGTCCGGCGCTCGACGCGCTCGTCCAGAGCATGACCGGCGCAAAGACCAAGGCCGAATTGCTGCCCGCCTGTCGCGCCCTGGACCGGGTGGTCAGCCACAGCCACCTCATGATTCCCCAATGGACGGCGGGCACGCACCGCATCGCCTACAACGCCTGGCGGTTGGCCAAGCCAGCCGAGATGCCGCCTTACGCCCAGGGCGAAGGCTGGGCGATCGACACCTGGTGGGCCAAGTAACCATGTTGACTTACATCCTCAAACGCGTGTTGCTGATGGTGCCGACCTTGCTCGGTGTGCTGCTGATCACGTTCGCCGTGGTCCAGTTTGTCCCTGGCGGCCCGGTGGAGCAGTTTCTGGCGGAGGCGAAGGCCGGTGCCGGCACCAGTGCGGAAGGGGGGGGCCTCAGCTACCGCGGTTCCCAGGGGGTAGACCCGAAACGCATCGCACAGATCAAGGCCTTGTACGGCTTTGACAAACCGGCACATGAGCGCTTTCTGCAGATGCTCGGCCAGTTTGCGCGCTTCGATCTGGGCAAGAGCTTTTTCCAGAACAAGGAGGTCGGGCAGTTGATCATCGAGAAGTTGCCGGTGTCGATCAGCCTGGGGTTGTGGACGTTTTTCATCAGTTATCTCATTGCCGTGCCGCTGGGGGTGTCCAAGGCAGTCCGAGCGGGGTCACGCTTCGACCTCGCCACGACCCTCCTGATACTGGTCGGTTATGCCATTCCAGGCTTCGTTCTGGGCGTCGCGCTGCTGGTCATTTTTGGTGGACAGTTGCAGTGGTTTCCTTTACGTGGGCTGACTTCCAGCAACTGGGACGAATTGGCCTGGGGCGCACGCATCGTTGACTACCTCTGGCACATCACCCTGCCGATCACGGCGATGGTGCTGGGCAGTTTCGCGGTAACGGCGATGCTCACCAAGAACGCTTTTCTGGAAGAAATTCGCAAGCAGTACGTGGTGACGGCGCGTGCCAAGGGCTTGGGCGAACGCCGGGTGTTGTGGAAACACGTCTTTCGCAACGCCCTGATCCCCATCATCACGGGTTTCCCGGCGGCGTTCATCGGAGCGTTCTTTACGGGTTCGCTGCTGATAGAAACACTGTTCTCGCTCGACGGACTTGGTTTGCTGAGTTACGAGAGCGTCATCCGCCGTGATTACCCGGTGGTTCTAGGGACGCTGTTCCTGTTTACTTTGATCGGCCTGGTCACCAAGCTGATTTCCGACCTGTGTTATGTGTGGGTTGACCCCCGGGTCAAGTTTGACTGACATGGCCACGCGACACCCCACCCGACCAAAAAGCCTGTCACCGGGCCAGCGCGCCTGGATGCGTTTTCGGCGCAATCGGCTCGGATACTGGAGCCTCATCGCTTTTGTCGTGATGGTGCTGGTGAGCCTGTGCGCGGAGTTGGTGTCCAATGACCGGCCGTTGGTGGTCCGGTACGAAGGCAACTTGTATTTTCCGATGGCAAAAGACTACCCCGAAAAGACTTTCGGCGGCGATTTTGAGACCAGCACCGACTACCTTGACCCTTTCATCCGGGAGCGGCTTTCCGGCAACGGGAACTGGGCCTTGTTTGCGCCCAATCCTTATGGCCCGAAGACCTTGAACTACTTTGCCGCAGAGCCCAATCCGTCGCCTCCGACCCGCGCAAACCTGCTGGGTACCGACGACCGGGGGCGAGATCTGCTTGCGCAGCTGATTTACGGATTTCGGGTCAGCGTGCTGTTCGCATTGGCCCTCACCTTGACCGGCGTGGTGCTGGGCGTCCTGGCCGGGGCGGTGCAGGGCTTCTTCGGGGGGAAGACCGACCTTGCGTTCCAGCGTTTCATCGAGATCTGGGGCTCGATGCCCGAGTTGTACCTGCTGATCATTTTCAGCGCGATCTTCGCACCCAGCATCGCGCTTTTGCTGGTCCTGCTGAGCCTGTTTGGCTGGATGGGTTTGTCAGACTATGTCCGGGCCGAGTTCCTGCGCAATCGGCAACTCGACTATGTGCGCGCGGCGCGTGCGCTGGGTGTGGGCAATTGGCAGATCATCATACGCCACGTGTTGCCCAACAGCCTGACCCCGGTGGTGACCTTTCTGCCATTTCGCATGAGTGGCGCGATCCTGGCTCTGACATCCCTGGATTTTCTGGGTCTGGGGGTGCCGCCGGGAACGCCCTCACTGGGCGAATTGCTGTCGCAGGGCAAGAACAACATCGATGCCTGGTGGATATCCCTGTCGACCTTTGCAGTGCTCGTGCTGACCCTGCTGCTGTTGACCTTCATGGGCGACGCCCTGCGCGACGCGCTCGATCCCCGCAAGGCCGACCAGGATCCGGTCGCCGGCGCAAAGGAGCCCGGATGAGCACCGCCCAGCCGCCCGAAGGCGCTCAGCACGGCAACGCGCAAAGCGAAGGTGCTGCATTGAGCGGGGCGACCTTGCTCGACGTGCGCGGGCTGCGGGTGGCGTTTGGCGGCAAAGATGTGGTTCGGGGTATCGACTTTACGATCGCCCGGGGCGAAAAGCTGGCGCTGGTGGGCGAGTCGGGCTCTGGCAAGACGGTCACCGCACTGAGCTTGTTGCGCTTGGCCATGGATGCCCATTGCAGTGGCAGCGCCACGTTCACACCCGGCAGCACGCCTGCTGCCGACCTCTTGTCCATGCCTTTGCCGAACTTGCAGGCAATCCGCGGACAGGACATTTCCATGATCTTCCAGGAGCCCATGACCGCGCTCAATCCGCTGTTGACCGTCGGCGAGCAGATCGCGGAGGTGCTGCAACTCAAACAGGGACTGGAGCGTTCGCTGTGCGCCGCAGCGGCAATCAAGTTGCTGGCCAGCACCGGCATTCCGGAGCCAGCCCGCCGCGCGAAGGCACTGCCGCACCAGTTGTCGGGTGGCCAGCGCCAGCGCGCCATGATCGCCATGGCGCTCGCCTGCAGGCCAGCCCTGCTGTTGGCGGACGAGCCCACGACCGCACTGGACGTGACCGTGCGCACGCAGATCCTCGACCTGTTGTCGGACCTGCAGCGCGAATACGGCATGGCGGTGCTGCTGATCACCCATGACCTGAACCTGGTGCGCAAGTTTGCCGACCGCGTGGCTGTGATGGAAGCCGGCGAGATTGTGGAGCAAGGCTTGGTGGCAGACGTGTTTGCCAATCCGCGCCACCCCTATACGCGCAAGCTGATCGGTAGCAAACCGGTGCGCAACGTGGTTGAAGTCCGGGCCGAGCGGGCCGGTGCGGCGGCCAACTTGCTGAGTGCCAGCCACCTGCGTGTAAGTTACCCGGTTCCTGTGCCTGGTATGCGTGGCTGGTTTCGCAAGGGCGCATTCGTGGCAGTACACGACGCCACGTTCGAACTGGCGCCAGGGCAGACGCTGGGCGTGATTGGTGAATCCGGATCCGGCAAGTCGACGATCGCGCTGGCCGCGCTGGGCCTGCAGCCTTTTGCCGGCGAATTGCTTGTCGATGGCTCGCCATGGGGCCGTGGTGCGGCGCCCGACAAGGCGCTGCGCCGCACCATGCAGGTGGTGTTTCAGGACCCGTTTTCGTCCTTGTCGCCACGCATGACGGTGGAGGAGATTGTCGGCGAGGGTCTGCTGGTACATGCCCCTGAAATTAGCGGTCCGGAGCGCCAGAAGCGCGTGTTGGCGGCGTTGTGGGAGGTGGGACTGGACGAAGTGCAGTTCCCCAACCTGCTCGCGCGGTACCCGCATGAGTTTTCCGGAGGGCAGCGCCAGCGACTGGCCATCGCGCGGGCACTGATCGTGGAGCCGCGTCTGCTGGTGCTGGACGAGCCAACCAGCGCGCTGGACGTGACGATCCAGAAGCAGGTCCTCGAGTTGTTGCAGCGCTTGCAGCGCGAGCGTGGGCTGAGCTTCTTGTTGATTACGCACGACGTCGATGTGATCCGGGCCATGGCGCACCACGTGATGGTGCTAAAAGATGGCCAAATCGTCGAATCCGGGCCGTTGGCGCAGGTGCTCGACAGTCCTGTTCATCCCTACACGGTGAATCTTGTTCGCTCCGCAGCCTGATCAGGTGCATTTTTTCCGGGTTTGCCCAGGGTTTGGGGGGGCAAACCGCCAATTGTTGCGCTAGAATCCCGTCTTCACGACCAAACGGGCGGGTTTCTACCGCCCGTTTTTTTTGGTCGAATGGTTTTGGTTCGCCCATATGGCGAAGCTTGAGGACTCCAAACGGGTGGCACTGCAGCAGATTGTTGAGCAAACTGTAACCGGCCTGGGTTACGACCTTGTCGAGATAGAACGCTCGGCCGGTGGGTTGCTGCGCATCACGATCGACTTGCCCTGGGCTCGGCCTGCGACGGTCGGCGCGAGCGAACAGTTCGTGACGGTCGAAGACTGCGAAAAGGTGACCCGCCAACTCCAGTTTGCCCTGGAAGTGGAGACGGTGGAATACAAGCGGCTTGAGGTTTCCTCGCCCGGTATCGACCGCCCGCTGCGGACTGAGCAGGATTTTGAACGGTTTGCTGGCGCAGTGGTCGACCTCAGCCTGAAGGCAGCTGTCGGTGCGGCGGCGCAAGGGCTTGTCAGCGCGAATCGCAAGAAGTTTCGCGGCACATTGGAGAACCTGGCGCCTGCCGAGGGCGTGCCGCGCCGGTGGCAAATTGTCTGGAGCGACGCGCCGCCAGTGAAGCCTGGCCAGAAGGTGAGCAAGAAGCGGGTCCCGCCGCCCTTGCAGGCGCTTGGATTTTCGCTCGACGAGGTGCGCGAGGCCCGTTTGGCGCCGATCGTGAGTTTCAAGGGCCGCGGGGCCAAAGGCGCGGACGACGCGCCAGGTGGTTGATCTGTTGGGTTGTTCGAATAGCGGGCCGGCGTTCTCGATGGATGCGGGTGTCGGCAATGACTTTAGGAGAGTAATGGCATGAATCGCGAAATGTTGATGTTGGTGGACGCCATCTCACGCGAAAAGAGCGTGGAGCGTGATGTTGTGTTTGCCGCCGTCGAGGCGGCATTGGCACAGGCGACCAAGAAGCTGTACCAGGGCGACGTGGACATCCGTGTCGCAGTCGACCGTGACAGCGGCAACTACGAGACATTTCGTCGCTGGCATGTGGTGCCCGACGAGGCAGGCCTTCAACTGCCCGACCAGGAAATCCTTCTGTTCGAAGCCATCGAGCAGATACCCGACATCGAGGTCGACGAGTACATCGAGGAAGGTGTTGCGTCGGTGCCGATCGGGCGGATCGGCGCGATGGCCGCAAAACAGGTGATCCTGCAGCGCATTCGCGATGCCGAGCGCGAAATGCTCCTGAACGATTTCATGTCGCGCGGCGACAAGATATTCGTTGGAACAGTCAAGCGCATGGACAAGGGCGACATCATTGTGGAGAGCGGCCGTGTCGAAGGCCGCCTGCGCCGTAGCGAGATGATCCCCAAGGAAAACCTGCGCTCTGGCGACCGGGTTCGCGCCATGATCATGGAGGTTGACTTGACGCTGCGTGGTGCGCCGATCATCCTGTCGCGCTCCGCCCCCGAGTTCATGATCGAGTTGTTTCGCACCGAAGTCCCCGAAATCGAACAAGGTCTGCTGGAGATCAAGTCCTGCGCGCGGGATCCGGGTTCACGGGCCAAGATCGCGGTCTTGTCGCACGACAAACGGGTCGACCCGATCGGCACCTGTGTCGGTGTGCGCGGCACCCGTGTCAATGGCGTCACCAACGAATTGGCGGGTGAACGCGTCGACATCGTGCTGTGGAGCGAGGATCCGGCCCAGTTTGTGATCGGTGCGCTGGCACCGGCCAACGTCTCGTCGATCGTGGTGGACGAAGAACGCCATGCGATGGACGTCGTGGTCGACGAAGAAAACCTTGCCATCGCCATCGGCCGCGGTGGCCAGAACGTGCGTCTGGCCTCTGACCTGACCGGCTGGAAGATCAACATCCTGGACGTCGCCGAGTCGGCCCAGAAGCTGGCGACCGAGACCGATTCCGGGCGCCGGTTGTTCATGGAAAAGCTCGATGTGGACGAAGAAATCGCCGACATCCTGATCGCCGAGGGTTTCACGAGCCTGGAAGAGGTGGCCTATGTGCCGCTGCAGGAAATGCTCGAGATCGAGAGTTTTGACGAAGACACCGTCAACGAGCTGCGCACGCGCGCCAAAGACGCGTTGTTGACGATGGAAATCGCCCACGAGGAAAATGTGGAAGAAGTTTCACAGGACCTGCGCACACTCGACGGCCTCAACGCCGACCTGATTGGCAAGCTGGCCGACAAGGGTATTCATTCTCGCGACGACCTGGCCGACCTGGCCGTGGACGAGCTCACAGAAATCACTGGCCAGTCCGAGGACGAAGCCAAGGCCATGATCATGAAGGCGCGCGAACATTGGTTCACCAATGAAGCCGCTTCTCATGAGTAATGGTCATGAAATCAAAGTTTCAGTGATGGCTAACAATTGCCCGCAGGGCCTGTTATGCCGAACTAAAGGTAGCACAACAAATGTCCAGTACGACCGTCGCCGAATTTGCCAACGAACTCAAGAAATCCACCGGTACGCTTCTTGAGCAGCTCAAGGCCGCCGGGGTGGCAAAAGCTGCCGCCACCGACACGCTGACCGATGCCGACAAGCACAGCCTGCTGAATTACCTGCAGTTCAGCCATGGCACTGCCTCGGCCGAGCGCAAGAAGATCACGTTGGTGAAGAAGTCGACCAGCGAGATCAAACAGGCAGATTCCTCGGGCAAGGCCCGGACGATCCAGGTGGAGGTTCGCAAGAAGCGCACCTTCGTGCGACGCGATGACGGTACCGAGGTCAACGTCGAGGCCCCCGCTCCCGAGGTGATGGCGCCCACAGTAGTGGCACCGTTGATTGACCATGCCGAATTGGCGCGTCGCGAAGAAGAAGCGCGCCGCCAGGCTGAGTTGATCCGGCGCCAGGAAGAAGAGTTGGCCCAGAAGCGCCAGGAGCGCCAGGAGCAGGAGGCGCGCGCGCGCGCCCTGGCTGAGGCTGCTGCGCTGGCAGCAGCGGAGGCGGCGGCCAAGACCAGGGCCATGGCAGAGGTTGCCGACAGCCCGACCGATGACAGGGCAGCAGAAGTAGCCGCGGAACAGGTCGCCGCCAGGGAGCGCGCCGCCGCCAAGGAAAAAGTCGCGGCTGAATCGAAGGCACGTGCCGACGAAGAGGCGGCGAAGGCCGCAGATCTGAGCAAGCGCCGACGCAAGGCGGAGGACGAAGCCGCTGCCATCCGGACCATGATGTCCACACCCAAAAAGGTGCTGGTTGCCAAGCGGCCCGAAGAAATCAAACCCGTTGCCAAGCCGGTCACCCCCGAGGGTGTCAAGGGAACCCTGCACAAGCCGGCTGCCGGCAGCGTGATGAACAAGGCGCCCAGGCCCGGTGCGCCAAGCACCAGCAGCCCGGGTACCGGGCCGGGGGCCGGCAAGGAAGTCAAGTCGGCCAAGTTGTCGAGCAGCTGGGCGGGTGACCCGGCCAAGAAAAAGGCAATCCCGACACGCGGTGACACCGGCGCTGGCGCCGGCCGCGGAAACTGGCGTGGTGGTCCGCGTGGAAAACGCGGCAATGACCGCGGCCGCGACGACCACGTGCAGGCCGCCCCGGTCGAAGCCCGGATCATGGAGGTGCATGTACCCGAGACCATCACCGTGGCCGAACTTGCCCACAAAATGGCGGTCAAGGCGTCGGAAGTTATCAAGCACCTGATGAAGCTCGGCCAGATGGTCACCATCAACCAGCCGCTCGACCAGGACACGGCGATGATCGTGGTGGAGGAAATGGGCCACAAGGCCATCGTGGCGGCGCTGGACGACCCGGAAGCCTTTACCGACGACGAGGGTTCCCACGAGGGGGTGGAGTCTTTGCCGCGCGCTCCTGTGGTCACTGTCATGGGCCACGTCGACCACGGCAAGACCTCACTGCTCGACTACATCCGGCGCGCGAAGGTGGCGTCTGGTGAGGCTGGTGGCATTACCCAGCACATTGGTGCGTACCACGTGGAAACACCGCGCGGCATGGTGTCCTTCATCGATACCCCGGGCCACGAAGCGTTTACAGCGATGCGTGCCCGTGGCGCCAAGGCCACCGACATCGTCATTCTGGTGGTGGCGGCGGACGACGGCGTCATGCCGCAAACGCGCGAAGCCATCAAGCATGCCAAGGCAGCCGGCGTGCCGCTGGTGGTGGCGATCAACAAGATCGACAAACCAGATGCCAACCCGGAACGGGTGAAGAACGAACTGGTGGTCGAGGAGGTGATCCCGGAAGAGTTTGGCGGCAGTTCCCCATTCGTTTCGGTGTCTGCCAAGACCGGCGAGGGCATCGACGCCCTGCTCGAGCAGGTCTTGCTGCAGGCCGAGGTGCTGGAGTTGCGTGCACCGGTGGACACCATGGCCAAGGGTCTGGTCATCGAGGCCCAGCTCGACAAGGGCCGTGGTCCTGTGGCCACGGTGCTGGTGCAGGCCGGTACGCTCAAGACGGGTGACATCGTGCTGGCAGGCTCGACCTACGGCCGCGTGCGTGCCATGCTCGACGAGAACGGCAAGTCGATCAAGACTGCGGGTCCGTCGATCCCGGTCGAGATCCAGGGCCTGACCGAAGTACCGCAAGCGGGCGACGAGTTCATGGTGCTGCCAGACGAGCGCCGCGCTCGCGAGATTGCAACCTACAGGGCGGGCAGGTTTCGCAACACCAAGCTGGCCAAGCTGCAGGCAGCCAAGCTGGAGAACATGTTCAGCGACATCACGGCCGGCGAGGTCAAGATGGTGCCGATCATTGTCAAGGCCGACGTGCAGGGCTCTCAGGAAGCGCTTGGGCAGAGCCTGCTCAAGCTGTCGACGGACGAGATCAAGGTGCAGTTGGTGTACGCCGCGGTCGGTGGCATCAGCGAGTCGGATGTCAACCTGGCGATTGCCTCCAAGGCCGTCATCATCGGATTCAACACCCGTGCCGACGCTGGCGCGCGCAAGCTCGCCGAGAACAACGGTGTTGACATCCGTTACTACAACATCATCTACGACGCAGTCGACGACCTGAAGGCGGCGATGTCCGGGATGCTCACGCCCGACAAGAAGGAAGAGATCATTGGCACGGCCGAGATCCGCCAGGTGTTCAAGGTCAGCAAGATCGGCTCCATCGCCGGCTGTATGGTCACGTCGGGCCTGGTGCGGCGCACCGCACGCCTGCGTTTGTTGCGCGAGAACGTGGTCATCTTCACCGGCGAGCTGGAGTCGCTCAAGCGATTCAAAGACGATGCGCGCGAGGTCAAGGAAGGCTTCGAGTGCGGCTTGAACATCAAGAACTACAACGACATCCAGGAACACGATGTGCTGGAGTTCTTTGAGATCAAGGAAGTCGCCCGTACCTTGTAAGCCGCCATGCCTGCACGCAAGTCCGCCACCCCCAACCGCGCCTTCAAGGTCGCTGATCAGATCCAGCGCGATCTGACGGAGTTGATCGCGCGCGAGTTGAAAGACCGGCGGGTGGGGATGGTGACCATCCAGTCGGTGGAGGTCACCCCGGACTACGCGCATGCCAAGGTTTTTTTCAGCCTGCTCCAGGGCGACCCGGTTCAAACCCAGGAGGGTTTGAACCAGGCAGCGGGTTTCTTGCGCGCGGGTCTTTTCAAACGGCTGCATATCCACACCGTCCCCACACTGCATTTCCAGTTCGACCGCACGACCGAACGCGCGGCGGACATGAATGCGTTGATCGCGCAGGCCGTGGCCTCGCGTTCCAAGAACGAGGACTAAACGACAGCGGTCGGGTTCGCATCATCTGATGGGTTCTGGCCGCCAAAGCCGGCTTATGGGAACCAGACTGGAATCCGACATCGTCCGCGTGAGAGTGGCGCGCCGCCCATTGCACGGGGTACTGCTGCTTGACAAGCCACTGGGACTGTCGAGCAACGATGCATTGCAGAAGGCCAAGTGGTTGCTGCGTGCCGAAAAGGCTGGGCATACCGGCACCCTGGACCCTTTGGCCACGGGCGTGTTGCCCCTGTGTTTTGGCGCCGCGACCAAGTTCAGCCAGTTGCACCTGGACGCGGACAAGTGTTACGAGGCGGTCGCTCGGCTTGGTGCCACCACGACCACCGGGGACGCCGAGGGGGAGGTGGTGCGGGAGCGCGCAGTGGAGGTCACCGCAGCGGATGTGGAGCGCGTGCGGCAGGTGTATGTGGGGCCGCTCCAGCAGGTCCCGCCGATGTACAGCGCGCTCAAGAAGGACGGCAAGCCCCTGTACGAATACGCGCGCGCCGGGATCGATGTGGAGCGTGCGGCGCGGCCCATCACGGTTCATGAGCTTGTCATGGCGCTGGAACAGGATGGCGCAGGGGCGAGCGTAATGTGGATGACGGTCCGGTGCAGCAAGGGAACCTACATCCGCACGCTGGCAGAAGATATTGGTGAGGCCCTGGGTTGCGGCGCCCATCTGGTGGAACTGCGGCGCGTGGTGACGGGCAATTTCGGCGTTGCGCAGAGCGTCAGCCTGGAGCGGCTCGCGGCGATGCCGGAGGACGATCGCGTGGCGTGCCTCTTGCCTGTGGATGCGTTGCTGGCAGACCATGCCGTGGTTGAACTCGGCCCCGAGGATGCAGGCCGTTTCCTGAGCGGCGTGCGCAGGCGCGGGCACTGGCCGGACTGCGCGCAAGTGGCGGTGTACGGCACCGACCCGCGCGCCCTGTTGGGAACCGGCCATGTGGCTGGCGGAGAACTGGTACCCGGGCGGCTGTTGAGCCCGATTGAAATCACGCAGACATTGGCAGCCCGCTGAGGCGCCTGGTGGACACCCAGAGAGATTATTGAAAGAGAAACATGAGCTACAAACAGATTCGAAACATCGCCATCATCGCCCACGTGGACCATGGCAAGACCACCCTGGTGGACATGCTGTTGCGCCAAAGCGGGACTTTCCGCGCCAACGAGAAAGTGGCGGAGCGCGTGATGGACAGCAATGACCTTGAAAAGGAGCGTGGCATCACGATCCTGGCCAAGAACTGTGCCGTGGACTGGAAGGACACCCACATCAACATCGTGGACACCCCAGGCCACGCCGACTTCGGTGGCGAGGTAGAGCGTGCCTTGTCCATGGTGGACGGTGTGATGCTGCTGATAGATGCCGTCGAAGGCCCCATGCCCCAGACGCGTTTCGTGACCAAGAAGGCGCTGGCCCTTGGCCTGAAGCCGATCGTGGTGGTGAACAAGGTGGACCGACCCGGGGCGCGCCCCGACTACGTGATCAACGCGGCGTTCGACCTGTTCGACAAGCTGGGGGCCACTGAAGAGCAACTGGACTTTCCCGTGGTGTACGCCTCGGGCCTCAACGGCTGGTCCTCCATGGAAGAAGGCGCGCCGGGCGAACAGTGGGGCAAGGACTTGTCGCCCTTGTTTGACACCGTTCTGAGCCACGTGCCGGCCAACAAGGGCGACCCGAACGCCCCGCTGCAACTGCAGGTCAGCTCAATCGACTATTCGACCTATGTCGGTCGTATCGGTGTGGGCCGTATCAGCCAGGGCACGATCCGCGTCAACCAGGAAGTGCTGGTGATGGAAGGGCCGGACGGCAAATCCAGCAAGGCCAAGGTTCAGCAGATCCTGAAGTTCGACGGCCTGGAGCGCATCGCGGCCACCGACGCCGGCCCGGGCGACATCGTGCTGGTCAGCGGTATCGAACAGGTGGGTATCGGCGTCACGCTGACAGACCCGCTGAACCCGGCCCCTTTGCCTATGCTCAAGATCGACGAGCCCACGCTCACGATGAACTTCTGCGTCAACAACTCGCCGCTGGCCGGGCGCGAAGGCAAGTTCGTCACCAGCCGCCAACTGCGCGACCGCCTGGAGCGCGAACTGCAGGCCAACGTGGCGCTGCGGGTGATCGATACCGACGAAGACGGCATCTACGAGGTCTGCGGCCGGGGCGAACTGCACTTGACCATCCTGCTGGAGAACATGCGCCGCGAGGGTTATGAGCTGGCGGTGTCCAAGCCGCGGGTGGTGTTTCGCTTGGTGAACGGCGAGAAACACGAACCAATCGAAATGCTGACCGTCGACATCGAGGAGGGCCATCAGGGCGGTGTGATGCAGGCACTCGGCCTTCGCAAAGGCGACCTCGTCAACATGGAGCCGGACGGCCGCGGGCGTGTGCGCCTGGAATACCGCATTCCGGCACGCGGGCTGATCGGTTTCCAGAACGAATTTCTGAACCTGACCCGCGGCACCGGTCTGGCCAGCAACATCTTTGACGGCTACGAAGCCTACCGCGGTGATATCGAAAGCCGCAAGAGCGGCGTGCTGATCAGCATGGACGACGGCGAGATCGTGACCTACGCCCTGGGCAAGCTCGACGACCGGGGCCGCATGTTCGTCAAGGCCGGCGACCCGGTCTACGAAGGCATGATCGTGGGCATCCACAGCCGCGACAACGATCTGGTCGTGAATGCCGTGCGCATGAAGCAGCTCACGAACTTCCGCGTGTCGGGCAAGGAAGACGCCATCAAGATCACGCCTTCGATCCAGCTCACGCTGGAATACGCGGTCGAGTTCATCGAAGAGGACGAACTGGTCGAGATCACGCCCAAGAGCATCCGCCTGCGCAAGCGCCACCTCAAGGAGCACGAGCGCAAGAAGGCCAATCGGGAAAGCCTGTAAGCAGCCCTGCGGGCGCGCTGCGCGTCCGTGGCGTTCAGCGGTTGCGGGTTTTCATGACCCGCTCGACCTCGCGCTTGCCTTCACGGTCCTTGATCGTGTCGCGCTTGTCGTGTTCGGCCTTGCCCTTGGCCAGGGCAATGTCACACTTCACCTTGCCGTCCTTCCAGTGCAGGTTCAAGGGCACCAGGGTGTAACCCTTCTGCTCGACTTTGCCGATCAGTCGCTTGATCTCGGCCTTGTGCATCAACAGCTTCTTGGTGCGTACCTTGTCCGGGCTGATATGGGTGGACGCACTGTTGAGCGGGTTGATCTGGCAGCCGATCAGGAACAATTCTCCATTGCGCACCAGCACATAGCCGTCTGTCAGCTGCACCTTGCCTTCGCGCAGCGATTTCACCTCCCAACCCTCGAGCACGATTCCGGCCTCGAAGCGTTCTTCAAAGAAATAGTTGTAGGCAGCCTTCTTGTTGTCCGCGATGCGGGTTGGCTTCTGGGCTGGGGAGTCGGGTTTCTTGGCCATGGGGTGCAGGTGGGGGTTGTATGTCGTCAGTGCAAGGAGCCCGTCAGGTGGGGGCCTGTCTACAATCCCGCGCAGCCCTGCATTCTATGAAAACCGTCAACAAGTCTGTATTGATCTGGTACCACCCGGCAGAAATGTACGCTCTGGTGACCGATGTTCCTGCTTACCCGCATTTCTTGCCATGGTGCGACCACGCGGCAGTCGTGACCGAAGATGCCCAGGGAATGACTGCTGAAGTGGGGATCGCTTTTGGCGGAATCCGGCAGGTGTTCACCACGCGAAACTTGCACACACCGCCGGGCAAGGTAGCCATGCAGCTTGTCAACGGACCGTTTTCCCGATTGGACGGGCAATGGAGTTTTCTGCCCTTGGCCGATGGCAGCCAGCGGGCCTGCCGCGTCGAACTGGTGCTCCACTACGGATTCGACAACGCCACGCTTGGCCGGCTTGTCGGGCCGGTATTCGACCGGATTGCCGGGAGCCTGCTGGACGCGTTTGTCAAGCGGGCCGGGCAGGTCTACGGCTGAGCGCATGGGCTTGGGTATCCGGATTTCTGTGGTGTATTCGCCGAGCGCGCGGACCGTGCAGGAGGTCGAACTGGAACTTGCGCCGGGTGCAACCGTTGGCGTGGCTGTCCAGGCCAGCGGCTGGTTGGCCCATTTGGGCCTGACCGGTGAAGGCGAGCCCCAGTTGGGGGTCTGGGGGCGCAAGGCCAGCGTCGACCAGGTTTTGCAGGACCACGACCGGGTTGAAATCTGCCGTGCCCTGACCGTTGACCCGAAAGTGGCCCGCCGCGCGCGCTTCGTCAAGCAGGGTGCGCGCACAACCGGGCTGTTCGCCCGCAAGAGACCAGGAGCAAAAGCCGGTTACTGACCTGTTGGCCTGCGCCGGCCCGCGCGTGTTTTGCTGGCCGGCTCAGTTGCAGCTGGCGTCGATGGCCAGTTGGATGCGTTTGTTTTCTGCCGCACGGCCGGCATCGTCCAGTACCTCGCGTTCGCCCTTGGCGTTGGTGGACAGTGAAACCCGAACCCCCGAGTCCATCAGAGCTTTGCTGGTTTTTGCCCGCGTACAGTTTTCGGTGCGGGCTTGCTTCGCGCGCTCGTCATTTGCACGGGCCTTGGCCGCTTCGGCCGCATTGGCCTGCTTCTTCTTGTCAGCCAGCTCCTTGTCGACGCCGCTGAGGGTTGGCGTGGCGAGTTCCTGGCCATCACCACTTGGGGAGGCCGCAGATGCTGCCCGCGCGGGG
>CAMAWD010000105.1 GCA_945861785.1 Rhodoferax sp. OV413
CCGAAGAACTGCATGCCGTTGGTCGGTGGGGCGTTCACTTCGGTCGGGGCCTTTTGGTACATCACCTGCATGCCAAAGGTGGCGTCGGTTTTGTTGGGGCCAAAACCGCCAGCATTGAGCGGGCCGGACACAAATTCCCAAAAAGGCGAGAAGTCAGCAAACTTGGCTTGGGCCGGGTCAAAGTAATGGGCGGCGGTGTAGTGCACATCGGCAGTCAGCCACACCACGTTCTTGATGCCGGCACGCTTGATCTCGCGCAGCAACCGTGCGATCTCCAGCTCGCGGCCCAATGGCACGCCGTCGTCGCCGTTAGCACTCGCCTCCCATTTGTCGCGGCCTTGCGCGTCCTTGCCGTCGCCCACATGTAGGCTGATTGGCATGTCGGCGGCGATCACTTTCCAGGTGGACTTAGAGCGCATGAGGCCCTCGAGCAACCAGGCGATCTGCGGTCGACCCATGAAAGCGGTCTCTTCGTTCTCAATGGTTTGCAGGTTGGCGCTGTTAGGGCCACGGTAGCTGCGCATGTCAACCACAAACAGGTCTAGCAAAGGGCCCTGCGGCAGGTGGCGGTAGATCCGTTCGCTCTCAACATCCGCAGTGCGGCGCAGCGGTGCATACTCAATAAACGCCTTGGTTCCTCTGGCGGTCAGCAACGGTACGCTTTTCTCGCTGTAGCGTTTGTCAGCGGCAAGGTCTTTGGCATCAGACCAGTTGTTGGTGACCTCGTGGTCGTCCCATTGCCAAATTTGCGGCACATCGGCTGCCATGCGCCGGACATTGGCATCCATCATGTTGTAGCGGTACCGGCCACGAAACTCATTGAGCGTCTCGGCCACCTTGCTCACCTCTTCTGTCACCACGTTGTTCCACAGCGTGCCGTCAGCCAGTTTCACCTGTGCTTGGATCGGGCCGTCAGCATAAATGGTGTCCCCACTGTGCAGGAAAAAATCCGGGTTAACTTTGCGCATCTGCTCATAAATCTTCATGCCGCCCCATGCTTCGTTTATGCCCCAGCCCTGGCCGGCGGTGTCGCCGCTCCAAGTAAAGCGCACATCGCGAGTCACTTTAGCCCCGGCCATCGCCGGCAGACGCAGGTGGCCTGGCAAAGCTTCAGACAGCACCCGCTCGTTGTGCAGGTCTTGCAGCACCACGCGGTAAAAAATTTCCTGGCCCGACGGCAAGCTGCCCAGGTCTAAGCGGCCGGTGAAGTCGCTGTCCTCCAGCAGGTAGGGTCCGCGCACCCGAGTGGCATTGTTGAAGTTGGCCGTGGTGGCCCAATCCAGCCACATGCGAGCGGGCCGGTCGCTGCGCGTCCAGATCACCGCGCTGTCAGATTTGGGGTCGCCACTTTGTATGCCGTGGGCCATTTGGGGTCGGGCGCTGTCGCGGGTGATAAGTGCCGGCGCGGTTTGGGCCGAGGTCAAACCTGTGCTGGCTAGGGCGGCACCAGATAAGGTGGTGGAAGTTAGGAAGGCTCTGCGGTCCATGGTGGTGATCCTGATGGTTAGGGATGATGTGTGTCTAACGAAGCGTCGACGGCTGAATTATTTGCAGGGGAATATGTCATGGGAATGACCCGCCTGAGGCGCTTTGCAAGCTGTCTTTCGCAGCCCAGCCATCGCAGCGGCGTCATCAAAGCTTCACCTGGCCGACACAAAATTCAACTCACGCGAGCCTGATTCGCGCCACCCACCAGGCCTACAGTTCATGCCAGCTTTTCACCGTGTTATTTTTTCTGCAAAGCCCATCGCCCCATGGCTGGCTGCTGCCTACACCGAGCTGTTGACCCTGATGCTGCCGCTCTCGCCCTTGTGTGCGAGTTTGGTTTTTGGAAGATGGAAATACCTGCGCGATTACAGCGGCTTTATCCGCAGGATGCGCATCCACATTGGAGCACTGCGCGAAGGGCCGGCCCGACACTATTTTGAGGATGTGATAGGCCGGGTGAGCGCGGTACCGCAAGAAATTGCTGGCTCCTGCGTTCAGTGCGGCAACTGCTGCATGGACAAGCGCTGTGTGTTTTTGGAGCCAATCGCTGACAACCGCTGTCGGGCCGTTGGCTGACGCCGTTCCTAAGGCGCGGCTGATGGCCTGGATGAATGGGGCGAAGGTCGTAGGGGTGTTGGCGCTGCTGCTGGGCTTCAATCCGCTGCTGGCCTTCACTATTGCCGGGCTGGGCGCAGCAGCCTATGCGCCGGCCAAATACGGTTTGGTCACCGAGATTGTTCCGCCTGCGGGCCTGGTTAGAGCGAATGGATCGGTGGAGGTTTCGGTGGTTTGCGCCGCCCTGCTGGGCGTGGTACTCGGTGGTCTGCTGGTCAATGCCAGCGTGGTGCAATCCTCGCAGCGCAGGCGCAAGAAGCCATGGCCAACATCAGGGTCACCCCTGAGACCGGGGCCAATCCTGCGCGCCGTGCACGTTCAAAGACCTGCCAACTCGCCAGCCCCAAGCCTCCAGACGCCCGGACTGCGCGCTGAATCCGCCCAGACTTGCGCACTTAGGCCCTCTGCGGGCTCGGCCGGGAGCCTTTTCAGGCCCATTCTTGGGGCGTCCTACGGCGTTTCAAAATCCCATTCCCGAGTTTGCGATCTACATCGGCGTGGGCCTGTCCTTGCTCATGTACCTCAAGCGCACCTCGCATCCGGGCGTGGACGACGTCAAACCCGTGCCGGGCCAAATGCCCCCGGCGTTCAGCGCCAGCACCGGTTTGCCTGACTGCCCGCAGCTCAGAATCGTACGCATCAATGGCTCCATCTTTTTTGGCGCCGCCAGCCACTTGCAAGACGCCTTGCAGCGCATTGCCGAGCAAAACCCCGTACATACGCACGTGCTGCTGGTGGCCTCGGGCATCAATTTTGTGGACCTGACCGGCGCGCAAATGCTGGGCCAAGAAGCCCGCCGCCGCCGCGCCCTCGGCGGCGCGCTCTACCGGTTCAACCTCAAAGACGAGCCCCTGGGCATGCTGCGCCGCAGCGGCATGTTGGACGCCATCAGCGCCGAGAACTTCTTCACCATGGGCGACGACGTCATGGCCGCCATCAAAACCCGGCTGAACCCCACTACTTGCGCCAACTGCACGGTGCGGGTGTTTGGGCCTTGCAAGGGCCAGGGTAGGAAGAACGCGCCTCGCAGTGGCGTATTGAGCTCCGGGCTTGGCAGTAAGCCAACAATTGGCTTACCATACGGCTTACTTTTTAAACCAAAGAACGCCATGAAAACCGCCATCCTCTCCAGCAAAGGCCAGCTCGTCATTCCCAAAACGGTGCGGGACGATGCGCACATTGCCACTGGCACTCGCCTGGAGGTGCGCTATGTGGACGGAGAAATCCGGCTGCGCCCGCTGGCTGACCGCACCGCAACAGGTTTGGCGCAGGTGGCTGGTTGCCTGTACCGACCTCAGCGCCAGCGCCTGAGCGACGCCGACACCCAGGCCGCCATTCGCGCCAAACTCAAAGCGCGCAACGCCGCATGAAGGCCCTTGACACCAATGTGCTGGCGCGCTTGCTGCTGCAGGACGACGCAGCACAGTTCAAGCGCGCCAAGGCGCTGCTGGACTCGGGCGAGATGTTTACCGCGCCCGTGACCGTCATGCTCGAATTGGTCTGGGTGCTGGAGTCCAACGACTGCAGCCCCGCCGAGATTGCGCACGCTCTTGCCATGCTGCTGGACCTTCCCAATTTCAGGCTGTCGCAGGCAGACGCATTGCGCGCGGCGCTGGGCACCTATGCCCAAGGCATGGACTTTGCCGACGCCTTGCACCTGGGCCTGAGCAGCGGCGCAGACGCGCTGCTGACCTTTGACAAAGCCTTTGCCAAGCGCGCGCGAGGTGCGGGCTCGCTGGTGCCAGTGCAAGTGGTCTAGCTGAAAAAGAGCACTTGCTCGCTCACACCAAATCCAAAAACCCCAGCACCTCATCCACTCAATAGGTCAGTGGGGCGTGATCAGCGAACAACCAGCAAAACGCCAAGACAGACTATCTGCAGAGTGGTTGGCACAATATGCCAATCCGGTTCAATTGGAGATCGCCATGCCGACCCGCAATGTTGTACTTACCAATCACCAGGCTTCCTTTGTCGAGCAGCTTGTCAGCAGCGGTCGTTACCAGAATGCCAATGAAGTGTTGCGGGAGTGGTCTGCGTCTGGTTGAACAACGTGAGGCCGAAGATGCCTCACGGCTGGAGGCCTTGCGCTCTGCCGTCAAGGTGGGTATTGATGACCTTGACGCTGGCCGATTCAAGACCTTTGATAAGGCAGACTCCTTGAGATTGCATCTCAAATCTATCACGGCTGACGCAATCACCGAGGTAAGAGGCGAACTTGGCGCGTTCGATTGACTCGACAGGCCGAGTCGGATTTTCTTGAAATTTCGAGGTGGACTGCTGCGAACTTTGGGGCTCTGCAGGCAGCGTTCTACGCTGAGACGGGCACGTTGGCAATCGAGGCGCTGCATGGCGGCCCAGAGGTAGTGGGGACCAAAGCGCGGGACGAAATTGCAAGGGGCGTTCGCACCTTGCATGTTGCGCGGCAGGGCAGGAAGGGTCGTCACTTCGTAGTCTTCAGGGCGGCCGAGGGGCAGATCGTCGAAGTACTCAGGTTGTTGCACGACAGCATGGACTTGGCCAGGCATGTGCCAACGGCCGATGACCAACAGCACTGACGCCACAAGCATTGCATGACGCTTGCGGCTCTCACATCCCAAACCAATAGGACGAAAGGGACAATCGCCGCAAACAGGGGACATATGGCAGCAATGCGTGCTTCACAGCCCAGGCCGCCTTATCGCAGATGGCGAGTTTGTGGTGCTGGTGGGGCTTTCGGGTTGTGGCAAGTCCACGCTGCTGCGCATGCTTGCCGGGCTGGAGGAGATCAGTGGCCGGGGGCTGGCTTTGACGCGGCTGTGACGGTGGCGTGCCAGTGCTTTGCGGTCGCGCTCACCCGCCACAATGTCGCGGATGATTAATCCCCCTGTCAGGCCCATCACATCGCTGAGCGGTTGGGCGAAATGCAGCTCGCAAGAAGCCCAGACTCATGCGCTTTTGCAGCCACTGGCTGTCTTGCACATCGCTTTTTCGCCCGGGCAAGTATTTCATCTGACGTGCATCGACCAGCCAGACTTTGAGTCCGCGCTGCTCCAGCACTTCAAATTAAATCAAGGCTGCCAAGCATCCAAGAATCGCATCACTTTGCATTGTCGGCGTGCAACATGGGTATTTGACATTCCCACGCTTCTCGAATGCTCGATTCCAGAGCTTTCAGGACAGGCTCATCGCGCCGGACCTTAGGGTAGGCAAACATAAGGTCTGCATGGGCTGAGCCAGCAGGTGAAATGCACATGATGCCGTCTTTTTCCCCCTGTGCGGCGTGGTCGGAGCGTATGAGCGACAGGCCGACACCTTCCGCCACCATGGTCCTGATCACCAACTCGTTGTCTGTCTCCACGACGCCGTTCAGCTGCAAGCCGCGTTTGTGGAACAGCGACGCCAGCATTTCATGGTGCGAATTCCCTCCCCGCGTCAGGATCCAGGGCATGCGCGCCAGCGTGCTCAAGTCGCCGTTTTTCAAGTTCTCGCGCCAAGCGCTTGGTCCCACGATGCAGTAGGTCAGACGGCACAACGGCAGGCATTCCAGGCCTTCTTCCGGCAACGCATGGCCCAGAAAAAAACCTGCGTCCACCTCGCCGCTGCGGATGCCTTGCAGCATCGCCGCTGTGTGGCGAAGCTCGACGTACATTGAGATCAATGGATACTCCCTGCGCATCACAGCCCCCACCTTGCCAAGCCGGCATACCACCGGATCGGCGCTGCTGCCTACGACGAGTCTTCCGCTTACCCTGCACTTAATGGTGCGTGCGGTGGACTCCAGGTTGCTCGCCGCGCCCAGGACCTCTTCAACCTTGCTGACCAGAAGTTTTCCCGCATTCGTCAAATCCACGCCGCCGCTGCGCCGCACGAAAAGCGGTAACCCGAAATGCTCTTCCAGCGCCTTGATGTGCGAACTTGCGGTCGGCTGGCTGATATGCAAGCGCTCGGCCGCACGCGTGAGATGACCTTCCTGCGCTATGGCGACAAACGTACGAAGAAGGTAAAGGTCCATTGCGTGAAGCCGTTTGAAGAACCAGATTTTGCCCTGATTCCCGCGTCATCGAAAAACATGATGACGTTGGCCGAAAAATCCAATTTGCCTTGCCGCTGCCCGTCACCCATACTGCGCGACGGCTCAGCTGAAAAAGTGGGGAACGAGCAGTGAACATCGCGATCCTTGACGACTACCATGATACCGTGCGAACGCTGAAATGCTTCAGCAAGTTGAACGGGAATTCAGTCCAAATATGGCACGAACACACCAAGGACCTGGGCGTGCTCGAAGAGCGGCTGAAGGACTCCGCGGTGCTGGTGCTGATTCGCGAACGCACGCCCGTGCCGGCGGAGCTTGTGCAACGCCTTCCCAAGCTCAGGCTCATTAGTCAGCGGGGCCCCTTTCCACATATCGACATCGAAACCTGCACGCGCGCTGGGGTCGTCGTATCTTCGAACATGCATCTGGCGGAGCCGTCCTATGCCACGGCGGAGTTGACCTGGGCCCTCGTCCTGATGTCGCTGCGAGATATTCCTAACCAGATGGCCGCGCTGAAAGCCGGCAACTGGCAGGCGGGTATGGGTCGAGCCCTGCGCGGCAGGAAGCTTGGGATTTATTCCTTTGGCCGCATTGGTGGCGTGGTGGCGGGTTACGCAAGGGCATTCGGCATGCAGGTTGAAGTCTGGGGGCGCGCCGCCTCACTGGAGAAGGCCCGGGCCGCGGGTTACGCGGTGGCGTCCAGCCGCGAGTCGTTTTTCGAGAGTTGCGACGTCATTTCTCTGCATCTTCCCTTGAATGAAGAAACACGCGGCATCGTCACCGCGGAGGATCTGAGCAGGATGCGCCCTGACGCGGTCATCGTGAATACCAGCCGTGCGGGCCTTTTTGGCAGCGGTGTTCTGGAAGGAGCTTTGCGGGCCGGACGTCCTGGCTTGGCCGCGATTGACGTATACGAAGAAGAACCACTGACCAATCCCCACCATGCGCTGTTGAACATGGGAAACGTGATAGCCACGCCGCACATCGGTTATGTCGAACGCGACGCCTACGAAAGCCAGTTTGCGGACATCTTCGACCAGATCATCGCCTTCGAGCAAGGTCGGCCCATCAACGTGGTCAATCCCGCGGCGCTGGGTCAGCCTGCCCGGTCTGACGCTGAAGTAGAAGGCAAATAGCAGGCTTGGGGGCGCGCCATGAGTCTGAGCCTGCAACTGGTTGAAAGTTTGCTCGCGCAACGCGCGGCCGGCCTGGACGCAGCCGCGCGACACAAGACCGTCATGCACGTGCTGGACAACGTGGGCGTCGCCATTGCTGGGCGCGAAAAAAGCCCCATCGCCTCCCAGGTGCGCGCAGCATTCGGCGACGCTTCAATTCTGTCGCCAGCCTCCCGCGCCTTTGTGGCATCGGCCCATGCCCATATGCTGGACTTCGACGACGTGCAGGACATTGCCCGTGTACACCCGACCAGCGTGACGCTGCCCGCCGCTGCCGCTGTGGCGCCTATTTCCGGCGCTTCGGGCTCGGATCTTGTCGATGCAGTAGCTTTGTCCAACGAGCTGATGTGCCGGCTGGGCCTTATCTGGTTGCCGGTGGGTGGTGGGCCGGGTGCGGACTGGTTCCTGACTCAGCTGTTCGGTTACTTCGGCGCCGCGCTGGCCGCCGGAATGGTGTTGCGACTGAACTCCGCTCAGTTGCGTTCGGCAATGGGCCTGGCCTATATGCAGGCCGCCGGCGGAAAGGAGGCCGGCGTAGGTGCAGGTGGTACGGCGCGTGCGATCTACCCTGCGTTCGCGGCCATGGGCGGTGTGCAGGCTGCTTTGCTGGCCCGCAGCGGAGTGGAAGGGCCGGCAACCGCGCTGGATGGTGACACGGGTTTCTTCCGCCTGTACTTTGGACGCCAACTGGACCATGCCCAGGCCTCAGCGCTGCTGACTCCCGGCACGGTGGCCTGGCAGGCCACGCAGATCAAGCCTTGGCCATCCTGCCGCCACTCCCACCCCTATATATTCGCCGCGCAGGGACTGCGGCCCGACCTCGACATGGCGACGGTGGAGCGCATCAGCGTTCGCGTGAATCGCTCCACCCTCAAGCTGTGCCTGCCGTTGGAACAGCGATGCCGGCCGGCCACGCTACAGGACGCCAAGTACAGCATTCCATTCATGGTCGCGTTTTCGCTCGTCCATGCGAAAGTTGATCTGCTGACGCTCAACGACGCGGCTCTCGAAGACCCAGGCGTATTGCAGATGGCACAACGTGTTGTTATCGATACGTCGGGCGAGGACAAGCCCGGCCTGCCGCACGCCCGAATCACATTGCAAACCCGTGGCCCGCGCAAGGCGGAAATTGTCTTCGACGCGCCCTTTGAGCCTCAGCAGCCGGACGCTGCAATTCGGGCCAAGTTCGACGCATGCCTTGCCTATGCCGGTTTTTCGAAGCCCCGCGCCGCCGCCGCTCGGAAAGCTTTGGCCCGGATTGACGAAACGGACTGCCGCGCTTTGCTGGATTTGCTTGGCATCCCGGACGTTGCGCGGTAAAGCATGAGTTTCTTCCACGGGGCGCTGCAGTGCCGCACGCTCGACCGGACCCAGCCATACGGCGCGAAGGTATCTCATCAGGAAATCAAATGATCCTCAGGGGAAAATGGAATTTGCTATGGCAGTTTGCCGCTTCTATACTTTTCATCACTTAGACGAAGAATGAGGCCGCAGCTAGTCAGCAGTGCGCCCATGCATTCCATATGGAGACATTACGATGATCGGAATACAGAAAAATCGACGGCTGCTTGTCCTCGCTGCGGGGGCCACCGCACTTGGCGCCACGCCGATCGGGTACGCGCAAACAGCAGCCCGCCCCGCGGAAATAAAACTTGGCATTACCCTTTCCATGACCGGCAACAACGCCGAGTCCGGCCGTGACAGCAAGCGCGGAATTGATCTGGCTTTGGAAGAATTTGCCCAGGCAAACCGCTTCAAGGGAACCAAGATCTCCCTGATCGAAGCCGATGACGCCTCGGAATCCAATCGCGCAGTGACAGCCGTTCAACGCCTTGCGACGGAAGGCGTCATCGGCATCGTCGGGGGCACGGTGAGCAACGCGGTGCGCGCGGCCTTGCCGATGGCGCAGCGTGCAAGAGTTCCGTTCGTCGTGGTCAACGCATTCACGCCCAAGCTGACCGATATCGGGGACATGGTATTCCAGGTCAGCCAGCCCACTGGCGAATTCAACAAGGCCGCAGTGGCATTGGCGGCGCGCAAATTCAAACCAACCAAGGCCGCCATGTTGTGGGCCCAGGACAACCCGACCACGGTCGGCTTCCGCGACGACTTCATCGAAGCGCTCAAGATCGCCGGTATTCCGCTGGTGGTCGATGAGCCAATGAAAGCGCTGGATTCGGATTTCAGCGCGCAGTTGCGCAAGGCCATGAATGCGGGCGCGGATCTGCTTCTTCCCAACTTCAACGCGGCACAAAACGCAGCTGTTATCAAGCAGGCCCGTTCGATCGGTTATTCCCCCAAGACACTGGGACACGTGGGCGACATGAGCAACTCCTTCATTTCCGCGGCCGGCAAGGAGGGAGTAGGGCACGTCGCCAACTCGGCCTTTTTCCCGGGTGGTTCGAGTGCTCCGCTGAAAGCCTTCCTGGCTGCTTATTCCGCCAAGTTCAACATGCCTGCAACCGGCCCCGCGGCATTGGGTTTCCAATCCATGCGCCTGGCGGGCGAGGCGATCGGCCGCATGCTGGACCAAGGCCAGCCGGCGACGCCTGAAAACCTTCGCATCGCTCTCGGCAATCTGGGGCAGCAGCCTAGCGTCATGGGCGGCAGCGGTACGGCCTCCTTCGTCAATCGCGTTCTGCAGTACGACGGCTACACCTTGATACTGGATGAAAACCTCAAGTGGCAAGAGTGGAAGTGAACGAAGCGCAAGGGTCGGGGAATGTTCTAGAGCTAAGGCACATCGAGTGCGCCTACGGTGGCCTGCGGTCGGTGGCGGATGTTTCGTTGACCTTGCGCGCGGGCGAAATCGTTGCCCTCGTCGGCCCCAATGGTGCTGGCAAGACAACCCTGCTCAATGCAATCAGTGGCCTGGTTGCGATGCGCGCAGGCGAAGTCATTCTGGACGGCCGCAACGTCACCGCATTGCCGGTGTGGCGCCGCGCCCGGCTCGGAATTGCGCGCTCGTTCCAGTTGGTGCGCCTGTTCCCCGATCTAAGAATTGCGGCCAACGTGCAGTTGGGCGCAACCGGCAAGAGCCACCCGGGTTTTTTTGCGTCCCTGCTCCACCTTCCCTCGCACCAACGCTACCAGCGCAAGACGGCAGCGCTGGCGCTTTCGGCGCTGGAAAGCGTGCAGCTCGCGGCCAAGGCAAACGACCCCGGCTCGGCCCTGTCGCATGGCCAAGGGCGGCGCGTCGAACTGGCGCGCGCCCTGGTCGCCACACCCAAAGTGCTGCTGCTCGACGAGCCCACCTCCGGACTGCACGCAGGCGTGATCAAAGACTTGGTCCCGGTAGTCAAGGCCGCGGCTGAAAAGGGCGTTGGTGTGCTGCTGGTGGAGCACAACCTGAAATTCGTCGGCGAAGTGGCCGATCGGGTGATCGTTCTGCACCACGGTGAAGTGATCGCCGAGGGCCGCCCCGATGCCATCATGGGTAACCCGCGCGTCATCGAAGCCTACCTGGGCGGCGCCATTGGCGTTCGTGCCACTGCCGCGGCGAGCAGAGTGCAGAAGACAAGCCTCCATGCTGACAGTCACTGACGTGGAATTCGGTTACGGGAGCGCTCCGACTGTGAGCGGCATCTCCTTGCAGGTTGCGCAAGGCGAACGCGTGGCCATCATCGGTGGCAATGGCGCCGGAAAATCCACAGTCCTCAAACTCATCGCCGGCCTGGAACAGGCATGGTCGGGCCAGATATGCGTCGATGGTGCCGCACTCCCAGAACACGCGCATGCGATCGCACGGCGCGGTGTTCGCATGGCCCCGCAAGGACACCCGGTTTTCAACTCCCTCACCATCCACGAGCATCTGCTGCTTGGGCTGGATTTGCGTGGCACGGATGTCCGCACCAAAGTGTCGGTGGACGAAGCCTATGGCATGTTCCCGCGGCTTGCAGAACGCGCGCAGACCCTTGCCAGTTCACTCTCGGGGGGAGAGCGCGCCTTTCTGGGCCTGGCGCAGGTGCTGGTGGCGGGCTGCTCGATTCTTCTGCTGGACGAGCCGAGCGCAGGCCTGGCCCCCGCGGCAATGAAAGAACTCTTCGCCCTGCTCTACAGGATAGGCGCCGAGACCGGCGTAACCATGCTGATCGTGGAACAAAACGCCACGGCGGCAATGGAAATATGCGACCGCATCTATGTCATGAGCGAGGGGCGCATCGTGGCGTCCGGGACTCCCACCGAACTCTCGGCCAGCGATGACATCGTGGCTGCTTATCTCAGTTTTTGATCTTCAACCATGACTGTCATCCTGCAATGGCTGATTACCGGCTTATGCGTCGGACTCGTGTACGCCATGTTCAGCGCCGGCTACTCGCTGATGTTCGGTGTCATGCGCTGCCTGAACGTCGCGCACGCGGGCGTATTCATGTTGTGCGCCCTGATCGCCTGCAAGCTGTCGATGCTGCCGGTGCAAGGGATCGGGCTGCACGCCGTAATCGTGGGAGGCACGGTATTGGCAGGCGTGTTGCTCAGCGTGGCGGTGCATGGCCTTGCGTTGCATTACATGCTGCGGCCAGGTGCCAATACAGTCGATATTGAAATGGGCTCCTTCCTGTCCACTCTGGGCGCGCTGTTCATCATAGAAAGCGCCGCGGTCGAATGGTCGGACGCCAGGGCGTTCAATTTCAATTTTGACTACCTCAAACTGGGCTCCGCCAACATCGTGGGCGTCGTGCTTCCACTGAAATATCTGGCGGTGGGCGCTGCGGCAGTTGTCAGTCTGTTGGCAATGGACCGGGTATTGCGCAGTTCGCTTGGGCGACGGATGCGCGCCACTGCCGACAGCCGGCTTCTTGCTACCGTGATGGGAGTGAATGTACGGCGGACGCAGCAGTTGTCGATGGTCATCGCTGGCGCGCTTGCCGGCCTGGCCGGGCTGATGATCGCGTACCTGTACGGTCAAGCGACGATAGGCCTGTCCCACACCTTCCTGCTCAAAGCCATCGTGATCGGTATCGTAGCTGGGCTGGGGTCGGTGACCGGCGCAATGGTGGTGGCATTGCTGGTGGGTGTATTGGAGGCTGCAACCGTGAACTACCTGGGCAGTGGGTGGCGTGACATATCGCTTTTTGTACTGGTAATCATCGTCCTCGCGGTTCGCCCCCAAGGCGTCTTCCACCGCAAACAGAGGGCCGCAACATGAGCATGTTGACCAGTGGCTTCTGGCTGTCTTTACTGGGAATCAATATCGCCCTCGCATACTCGGTCTATCCGCTTGCGATTCTTGGGCGGCTGAGCGTGGCCCCGGTGGCCTACCTTGCGATAGGGGCTTACGCCACCACCTATTTCACAACGCGGGGCGGTTCCTTCCTTGTTGGCCTGGCAGTGGGCATCTGCATCTCGCTGCTGATCGGAGCCGTACTGTCCGCCGTGGCCGGACACCTGCGCAGCCACTTTTTCGTGGCCGCGACGCTGGGCGCGGCAATGATGGTGCAACAGGCGGCTTTCTCGCTGACACCGATTACCAACGGTTATCTGGGAATAACCTCGCCCGCCGGCATCGTCGAGTGGTGGCATGTCTGGGCCCTGGCCCTGGTCTGCATGGCCGGGGCGTTCGCCTTGCGCCATTCCGTTCTCGATGGCGTATGGAAGGCGGTCGGCGCGGATGACCTTGTCGCCGCAGCAATGGGTATCAGCACCTCGCGCGCGGTCTTCGCGGCCGGGTGCTGCAGCGCCGTGACCGGCACCATTGCAGGTGGGCTGTATGGCCATCTGCTGCCATTTTTCGACCCAAACGCTTTCGGCCTCATATTGATCCTGGTGACGGTCGCCGCGATTGTTGTCGGTGGCGTGGTGGCGTGGTACGGCCCGGTGATAGGCGCGGTCATCATGACCGGTTTGCCGGAGCTGTTGCGCGACTTCGGTGCTTGGCGCGAGTCGGCGATCGGCCTGGTGCTGATCGCCTGCATTCTGTTCCTGCCACGCGGCCTGAGCGATAGGCATGGGCTCGCCAAAGTGTGGAATGAACTGCGTCAGGCTTCGGCGCGTCTGCGCCACCCCAAGCGGCCCAGACCCCGGGGAAGTTCCCGTGAGCAACACCGGCATTGAACGCATTCCGATTTCCATCCTGACAGGGTTCCTCGGGAGTGGCAAGACTACTTTGCTCAATCGCCTGCTGAAAAGTCCCGAGGCGTCGGAAAGCGCGGTCATCATCAATGAATTCGGCGAAATCGGCCTGGACCACCTGCTGATCGAAAAGATCGACGGCGAAACCGTGCTGCTGGAGTCCGGTTGCGTGTGCTGTACCGTGCGCAATGACCTGGTCGATACCATCGCGCGCCTGCTGGACCGCCGGCGCTCCGGTGAAGTGCCGCCATTTCGGCGCATCGTGCTGGAGACCACCGGCCTGGCTGATCCATCGCCCATCCTGCATGTGTTGATGACCGAGCCCCGCATAGCAGGCCGCCTGCGTGCGGACAGTGTGGTTTGCACCGTGGACGCGGTGAACGCACTTGCCACGCTGGCCAGCCATCATGAATCCGAACGCCAGGCTGCGATGGCCGATTGCCTGGTTCTCACCAAGACCGACTTGGCCGATTCCATGCAGGTACAACGTGTTCAGGAAGCGCTGCGCCAACTGAACGCCGCAGCGCCCATGGTTTTCGCGGCCTCAAGCGACCTGGACGCCGCAAAGCTCTTGCACGCGGGGCTGCATGACCCGGGCACCAGGCAACCTTTGCCGAACCGGTGGCTTGGCGTCGAAATCTCGGATCGGAAGACCGGCTGGCACGATGCGCGCGCCTACCGATCTCAAGGGGCCGTGCATGGCAAGGGCATTCAGACCTCCCATGTCGTGCTCGATACACCGCTCACCTGGGCGCAGGTGTCGGAATGGCTGCGCACGTTGAACGAGCGGCGCGGCAGCCAGTTGTTGCGCGTCAAGGGCATCTTGAACGTCCAGGGGCAGGACGGCCCGGTCGTGGTGCACGGCGTACAGCAATTGATCCATATTCCTTCCGTACTACCTGAATGGCCCAGCGCGGACCGCTGCTCGCGCATCGTTTTCATCACCGATGGCTTACAGACGGGTGTTCTCAAAAAGGACCTGGATGCCATCCTGCATCCAGGAGTTCCAGTGTTGCCAGAGGAGCGATCGACATGAGTGCTCAAGCCACCGCCATTTTCAATGCCTTCGCCCGCTCGGTTCGGCGCAATCCAGGGCGCCGGGCTCTGACGTACAAAGGGCGCGACTGGACTTACGCCGCGCTGCAGGAAGCCGTGGAGATGGCAGCCCATCGCTTAGGCGCCATGGGTATACGCCAAGGCGACCGTGTGGCGTTTCTTGCGCGCAACAGCGACGCCTATCTGGTCGGCTGGCTGGCAACTCAGGCGCTGGGCGCGATCCATGTGCCGATCAATTTCATGCTCGGCGCCACCGAGGTGGCTTTCATCCTTGACCACGCTGCACCACGCGCGATATTTGTAGGTGAGGAGTTCCAGGCCACTGCTCAGTCGGCCGCCGGCAGTGCAGCCGCGCCAACCCAGCTTTACGCCATCGCCAAATTGCTTGAAAGCGGCCCACGGCTGGACATACCGCGCAATGCGCTGGACCTGCCGTCACAGACCGCGCAACTCGCCTACACCAGCGGAACCGAGTCGGCACCCAAAGGCGCGATGCTCAGCGACACCGGCCTGATGTACGAGTACCAGAGCTGCATGGTGGGCGGCGAATACTCGGCGTCCGACGTCTCGGTACACGCCTTGCCGCTGTACCACTGCGCCCAGATGCATTGTTTCCTCACTCCAAACCTGCTGCTGGGCAGCGACAACGTTTTGCTCGAGCGTGCCGATCCGGGCGAGATCATCGCCACCGTAAAGGCCAACGCGGCAACTTCCTTCTTCGCACCGCCCACCGTATGGATCGGCATCCTGAACCACAAGGGCCTCGACCCCGAGGATCTGCGCTCACTGCGCAAAGGCTATTACGGTGCATCCATCATGCCGCGCGAAGTGCTGCGCGCGTTGCAACAGAAACTACCCTGGATTCGCCTGTGGAACTACTACGGGCAGACCGAGATCGGGCCGATCGCCACCATCCTGCAACCGGAGGAACACGAGCAGCGGCCGACCTCCGCGGGCCGCCCGGCGCTGCACGTGGAAAGCCGCGTCGTTGACGACGACATGCGCGACGTCGGGCCCGGGGAGATCGGTGAACTCGTGCACCGTTCGCCCCAGTTGCTGACAGCCTATTACCGCGACCCGGCGAAAACCGCCGAGGCATTCCGCGGCGGGTGGTTCCACAGCGGCGATCTGGCGGTGGCCGACGCCGAGGGCTATATTGAAATCGTGGACCGCAAGAAGGACATGATCAAGTCGGGCGGCGAGAACGTGGCCTCTCGGGAAGTGGAGGAAGCCCTGTACACGCATCCGGACGTGGCCGAGGTAGCCGTGATAGGAGTCCCCGACCCGAAGTGGGTCGAGCGGGTTTGCGCAGTGGTCGTGCGCCGCGCCGGCACTACCGCTTCGGAGGCGGAGATCCTGGCCCGTGCCTCCGGGCTTGCCGCCTTCAAGAGGCCCAAGGAGGTCCGTTTCGTCGATAGCCTGCCCAAGAACCCATCCGGAAAGATCCTGAAACGGGAATTACGAACAATGTTCGGCGACACCTTCGCCATATCAAAGCAATCCTGAGCGAGCACGCATGAAGTTCCAACCGAACGTGCTCTAGCAGTATCGAACCCATCCTCTCAACCAACGGAGCCTTCACAATGCGACCCCATCTCATACCATTCAACCGTCCGGCTGCACTCGACAAGTTGTCTATCGCCCGCGATGCGTCGTATAGCTTCATCGATATCAAGAAAAGCTCGCGCTGGTTCGACCAGATGCTGATCGCCGGCCTTCCGCCCGGACAAAGCCAGATATCGGCTTTTCCGGACGATGGCTCGGAAACCTTCTACATCTTTTCGCGCGGCGGCGGAGAGCTGGTATTACCTGACGGGACGGTCAAGACGGTCCGGCAGTTCGACGGCATTTATTTCGGATCCGGCGCCGGCGGCGAATTGAAAGCCGGCCAGCAAGGCCTGGAATGGATTGCCGTCAGCACCAACGGAGGCAAGCCATCGCCGTTTGCAAAAGTCTCGATGTCGGGTGTGCTGGCGAACAAGGTCAACCCGTCCGCCAAGGCACCGATTGCATTCGACCGGCGCTGGGTTGCGCCGCGCCAATGGCCGGCCAACAGCCTGGGGGCCACTGCCAAGCCCTGGTGGTTCTACACCGTCACGGCAAGCTCCAAGTGGTACCACTCGGCCTGCGTCTCCTCGCTGCCACCGGGTGGCGCATCCACTTTCCACACCCATATGGAAGCCTATGAAGGACCCTACGAAACCTTCTACATCGTCTTGCAGGGCACCGCGTTGATTCGCAACGAATACGAGGACTTCGTGTTCGAAGGCGGCCCCTCCGGCGTCTACGTGCCTGCGGACGCTTCTCACCAGATCATCAACAGCGGCGAAGGCCAGCTGTGGTACCTGACATTCTCCAGCCGCGGCGGTGTGCCGTTGAAGATCGACGTCTACAACATGCCGTCGGGCGCCGAGCGTCCGGGTTACCTGGAAGAGTTCAACCGCATCATGGCCACGCGCCAGGAGAATGGCCTCCCCTTGCCGTGACCACTGAAGGAGTATCACCATGATTGCAGCGGAAAAAGAAATCGCGGTCGGCATGCGCGATGTTGCCGATTTGCGGCACGGTTATGCCGAGCGCGGCTGGCTGACACTCGCCGGCCTGGTCCGCGGCGAAGAGCTGCAGAAGATCCGGCAACTCATCGCCGAGGCCGATCGTGGTGGCAAGTTCAAGGTCGGCAAGAACGGTGTGCAAGCCGATCAGGCCACCGCGGAATACGAAAAGACCATGCGCGTATTGCGCCGGCTGTGGACCGACTACCCGGAGGTGGAGGCAGTGTGCTGGCGCGTTGGCAAACTGGTGCAGCAAATCACCGGCTGGTCGTCGACACGGCTCTGGAGCGACCGTGTGTTCATCAAGCCCGGACGCAAGATCGGCAGCAAGCCGACCATCTGGCACCAGGACTTGCCCAAGATTCCAATCGACCGACGAGGCTTCACGACGGTCTGGATTTCCATTGACAGTCTTCCCGCAACCAAGGGTGCCATGACATTCCTGAACGGTTCGCACCGCCTTGGCCCGCTAGGGTCGACATCCCAGATGGCCGCCGAATCCGACCTGTCGGAAATCCTGAGCGAGGCCGACTGGAAGCTGGTCGACGGCTGCACGACGGCGGCCCCGCTCGAAGCGGGCGATGCCACCATGCACAGCGGCCTGACGCTGCACCGGGCACGCACCAACATCGAGGAGGAAGACCGGGTCGTGCTGGCGATCTCGTATGTCGATGGCGAAGCGCTTTACACCGGCGGTGCCAACCCGGTAACGGACAACCTCGGCATGTCACCTTACAAGCGCATGGAGCACTCAACCATGCCGATCATCGCGTAGGCGAGCAAGCACCGCGCTTGCGTTCAACCTGGCTTTTTTTTACCGGGAGCAAAGTCATGAGAATCCAAAGAATCCTTACAGCCCTGCTGGGTGCTGCGGCGCTATGCGGGTCGGCGCACGCGGACTACCCCGAAAAAGCAGTAAAGATCGTTGTGCCGTTCGCGCCAGGTTCCGGGTCCGACACGTTGATGCGGATCATGGCCCAGAAGCTCACAGACAGCATGGGCCGCCCTTTCATTGTGGACAACAAACCGGGTGCCGGCGGCAATGTGGGATTGCAGATGGTGGCCTCGTCTCCCCCGGATGGCTACACGCTGGTCATGGCGTCGCCCAGTACAGTCATCAACCCCTTGCTCAGCAAGAATGCCGGCTATACACTCGCCGAATTCGAGCCCGTGGCGACATGGGCAAAGACGCCTTTGATCCTTCTCTCGAATCCCTCAACCGGTCTGACGACCTTGAAGGGTGTAATTGAGAACGCACGCGCAAATCCCGGAAAGCTCAACTATGGCAGTGGCGGCATCGGGCTGCCGCAATTTATGGTCATGGAACTGTTGAAGCAGAAGGAAAAGCTCCAAATGGTGCATGTCGCCTATCGCGGCTCCGCACCGGCCATGGCCGCCTTGCTGTCGGGCCAGGTGCAGATTGCGGCCGACACGATAGTGCTGGCCTTGCCGCAGGTGCAGGGCGGCAAGGTAAACGCTCTGGCCATTACGACGCTGGAACGCACACCGCTCGCGCCCAACATTCCTACCGTGGCTGAATTGGGTTACCCAGCCCTGGAGACATCCGCGTTCATCTCGGTACTTGCTCCCGCGAAAACACCGGCAATCATTCTCGATCGCCTGAATGCCGCAATTGGAACTGTCCTGCGCGACGCGGACACGGTGAAGAAAATCCGCGACCTGGGCGCGGATCCTTTCACAAGCACACGTACAGAGTTTGCGAGCTACCTGGGCGCCGAGACCTCTCGATGGACAGCGGTCATCCGGGACCAGAACATCAAGGCCGATGAATAACCAGGCTTCAAAGGGCCCTTTCCAAATGCCAGACATCTGCGTTATTGCAAGCGATCTCCAATTTCCTGAAGGCCCTGTAGCCGGAAACGACGGGACCTTGTACGTTTGCGAAATCCGGGGCGGTCGCATCTCACGCATCGCTCCCGACGGCAGCAAGACAGTTCTTGCGCATACCGGCGGGGGCCCAAACGGTCTTGCCTTCGGGCCAGATGGTGCGCTGTACGCGTGCAATAACGGCGGTGGGGAATACCGCGAAGGCCAGTTGTCGTCGATCGGACCAGCGCGTGACTACGCCGGCGGCTACGTCCAGCGCGTGGACCCTGCGACCGGCGAATTCCGAACCTTGTACTCGCATTGCGGCGAACACCGGCTTTCGTCGCCGAACGACATCGTGTTCGACAGCCACGGCGGGTTCTACTTCACCGATTCCGGCAAGCGCCATGCACGCAACAAGGATCACGGCGGCCTCTACTACGCACTTGCCGATGGCTCCCGCATCGTTGAACTAGCCTATCAGCTTGGGCTGCCCAATGGCATTGGCCTGTCGCCCGACGGGAAGGTGCTGTATGTGGCCGACACCATGACCTCGCGCCTGATTGCATTCGACCTCGACGGGCCTGGTGTCATCAGGCCCCATTCAGTTCTGAATTTGCGCGGTGCCCGCCTGGTCTGCGGCCTGCCTGGCTACCAATGGTTCGATGGCTTGGCAGTAGCGGAGAGTGGCAACATTGCGGTCGCGACACTCATCACCGGCAAGATCACAGTCATAACACCCACGGGGGAAATATTGCGGTCTGTCGATGTTGGCGACCATTACGTCACCAATATCTGTTTTGGTGGCCTTCGGCGTCGGACCGCATATATCACCATGGCGGCCAGCAGCCAACTGGGCGCAATGGATTGGGACGAGACCGGGCTGGCGCTCAACCATGCGCGTTAAGGACAGGCGGGAAGTGACCCAGCCCGGCGTATCCCGGTAGCTGCCAAGCGCCCGCGGATGCGCCGAAAAGCCCCACCTGGACGGCCGCCGAAAATTCAGAAATTACCGCTGACCTGAGCCTGATTGAACCCGATGTGGATCGCTCAGACTCCACAAATGCTTTGATCAGTTGTTAATTTTCAAAGAGAAAAATAAACGACTTTCAAAACCCATCACACAACCCATCAATACCGTGTGAGCTTAGGTGAAGTTGCACAATTGCAACGGGTTTGATTTGCAGCGCCATTGCCTGCGAGTACAGCCCGGACTCCACCGAAGACACTCCACGATTCCATCGTGGCCGCATTCTGTGCCGTGGGCATGGGCAGCCTGCTTGTTGTCCACCAGTTCGGGCTTCTTGGGTTTCGTTTTCGCCATGTCACCCTTGCGCGCAGGACAATTCCAGAAAACCACCTCGAACTCGGAATTTTGGGACCGGAAGTTTTTTCAAAACAGGGATTTTCTGCCAGACACTACTTACCAATCACCAGGCTTCCTTTGTCGAGCAGCTCGTCAGCAGCGGTCGTTACCAGAATGCCACTGAAGTGTTGCGGGAGGGTCTGCGCCGGTCTGGTTGAACAACGTGAGGCCGAAGATGCCTCACGGTTGGAGGCCTTGCGCTCTGCCGTCAAGGTGGGTATCGATGACATTGACGCTGGCCGATTCAAGACTTTTGATACGGCAACCTCCTTGAGGTTGCATCTCAAATCTATCACGGCTGACGCAATCACCGAGGTATGAGGCGAACCTGGCGCGTGCGGTTGACTCAACAGGCCGAGTCGGATTTTCTTGAGATTTCGAGGTGGACTGCTGCGAACTTTGGGGCTCTGCACACAGCGTTCTACGCTGATGGACATCGGTGCTTGTTTTGCCAGCGGCAGTCATTGGCGGGCAGTCCACGACATCAAAACCTGCTTCAAGAAACGGCCGTCGAAACCGCCCAAAGCTGACGGGATTGAGATAGCAGCGCCGTATCAATACCCGCCTCTGTGATGTGGCAACGCCGCTATCCGCCGGGGAGCAGGGGAATTCCTGGGCAAGCCATCGAAGCCACTGCCTCGGCTCTTGTCCAAATCGGGCAGCGACGTCATAACTGAGGCGCTCTAGACCAAGATCGGCATTGTCGAAATCAACGAAGAGTGCTGTTTCCAAGTCGTCTCCAAAAACTCATCACAAGGCAACCATCTTCACATTCTGGATCACATATCGACCGATCTATGCGCGCCACCGGCCGTCACCTACCTTTTTGCTTCAGCCATGTCGCGCGGTGTTCGGCTTTTCGCTGTGTGGCAGTCGCCGCATCGTCAAAGGCCTTCAAAAAGTGTGCCTTGAGGGCTCGTATCTTCTCGATTTCAGATTCCAGGCCAATCGTCCCGGTCCGGTGTTTGGCAGCGAGAATGAACTGGTCCCGGCCACTGGCCAGGAATTCGATGTCTTGTCGCGTGTCCGCAATATGGCCCTCCCCGAGTGTGACAAGCCGCATCAACCCGCCATTCGAAAGGCCTTGGTCTCGAAGGTTAAACATCTTGGCACGGTCTTCCTTGACCTGGTCAATTTGACCGAAGGCCGCATCAAGCTTCTGTTTGACCTTTGCCTGATCTCGCTTGCACGAATCAATGTCCGAGCCCGCCGAGTCGCGGTCACCCTTCAGAGACTCCCTATCGCCAATACTCTGGCCGAAAAACGAATGCTTCGGGAGCTTCTTTCCGCCATTGCCAAAGAAGCCTCGCCTCGATTTAGAGTGCCAACGATCCAAATCGTCACTGGCCTCCTCCAAGTCATCGTAGGCTTGCTGCACTGAACTTTTAACCGCTCGATACTCCTCCGACACTTGCGACTTGTGGGCATACAAACTGTCAAGCTCGGTCTTGTAGTCACGTTGAAACAGTGCGAGGCGGTCTCGACCAACTTGCAGATCGAGTTGTAACGCGGAAAGTGCCCGATTCAACTCACCGAGCGGGCGTCCAAACTGTGGATCAGAAGCCGCGACGGCATCAGCCATCCTGCGAAGAGCCTCGGTTTCAAGATCGACGGTCGAAAATCGGCGCTCACCCGCCGCAATGTGCCGCGTACGTGCCTGGCGCTCGTATTCGGGAAAGTTGACGGCTATCCTGACGTCATCGAGTACACCGAATACTGCCTTGAAAATGCTCACGGCAATCTTCACCGGTGCCTTTGCGTGAAAATCATGGCGATTGAAGGTCTATCAGGCTATGGAGTGCGCGCACGTGACAGCCAAAAGCATCCAAGTATGCAAATTCTTAGGCCTGTGTGGTTTTCGACAACGCTGTTTTCGTTGACGAAGCGGCGAGTATGGGTAACCCGCGTCGCACGAAATTTTCAGGTTTACCACAATATCAACAGACCCTGGTGGTTGAATGCGTCGGTCGCGATGACGTGTCAGAGTTGCACCCAGGCGTATGGACGGAGCTTGTCAGGATCGCACAGGTCGATGCGGACTTCAGACAAGCGTGTCTCACGCTCGAGTTTGCCGCAGTGTCAGCGCCCGCATAGCATGCGAATATGCACTGGCATTAAGCTGTCCGATCGTGACATCGATGAGTTCGATGACATCCTCCTCCTGCGTGCTCCTCCGGGCAGATTGGGCCTTTCAACGCAGCGTGTAGAGACGTG
>CAMAWD010000106.1 GCA_945861785.1 Rhodoferax sp. OV413
GAACGCAGTGAGTTCTGCGGCCCGACCCTCGGGCGAGCACCACAGGGCAGTCGGCGCGTTCAGCGCCCGACCGCTCCAGTATGAGCCCCCGCCGGGCTGCGCCTGCCGCGACGCGCGCCAACGCCAACGCCAACGCCCATGCCCATGCCAACGCAGACCGGGCAACGAACGTCCGCAATGGGCCGCAAGCAGCCATTGCCGCAGCGCTGCTACATGGGTGCCGGTGGGAATCGAATGCCATGTCAGAACGTCAGCAACAGGTTGGCCAGCACCGAATACGGGCGCTTGCCAGAGGGGAACAACTGCCTGTAGGCCGGCCCGGGCTGCAGGAAGGCAATCGAGCCGTTGAACACCAGGTTCTGGGTCATGAACGGACGGTACTGCACTGCGGCCGAGATGTCCGTTCCGATGAAGCGGGAAATGCCGCCCTGATTGCGCAAATACTTCAGCACACTGGTGTCTCCAAAGGACAACAAGGACACGTTGCCGATGAGTCGCCACTGCGGCGCAATGTCGGCGTCGGCGCCGAGCCCCAGCAGCACCAGGCCCGGGTTCACGAAGTTCGACTGCCCCTGGTCTTTCGAGGACCGCAGGCTGGGCAACACGCCGTTGCGCCCGGACAGAGCCACACCACCACCACCAATGAGAGGGATCGCCTGGCGGATCCAGAAGCTGGTGTCGGCGCCGGCGATCTGCGGGTTTTCGAGGATGGCGTCAAAGCCGTTGGACACTCCGTCGAACGGGTCTTTGTCGGCACTCGCATAAACACCCGTGGCACGCACCCGCAACCAGTCGAAATCGCGCGACAACTCGGCCGCCGCGAAGCCGGCCAGAATGCGCTGGCTGCGCCGGGCAATCGGGTCGTAACTTGCGCGGCCCAAAGCGAGGTAGGCGGAGGACGTCAGGTTCCAGCGGTCGAAGTGGCCGTCGCCACTGAGGCCCGCATAGACCACATCGTAGTTGTGGGGCCGCACGTCACCCACGACAGCGGGGCGGATCTTGAAACCATTGCGGTCGTAGTAGTCGCCCTGGTCGCCTTCGCGGTTGCGGTTGTACAGCAAGCTGGCCTGTGTGGTGTGACCGAGCACAGGCCAGTCCTGGCGAAACGCGTTGGCTACGAACACGTCATCGGAGCGCCAGCGCCGGAAGATGTCGTTCAGGCCGGAATTGGTGTCCTTCTCCAACCTGCGAAACCAGCCCAGGTTGTATTGCCACTGGTTGTTGTCGCGGTTGCCGAACAGCCGTATGCCAAATGGCAGATCGTTGAACACGAAACCGCGAAAATCCGAAATAAAGGGCTGGATACCCACCCGCACCGACTCGAAGTCGTAGCGGTCCGACACGTTGCGCAGGTGCACGTCGGCGAACGCCTCCTGCACGCCGAAATGGGTGTCGGCGCGCACGGTCCCCTTTTGCGGATTGATGTTGAGCGCGCGCACCTCGTCGAGCCGGGTGTGGTTCACATTGAAGGCGCCAGTGAACTTGAACTCGTAGTCCGGCGGCTTGAACGTGGTGTTGCCCTTGATGACCGAGGCGCTCAGGATCACGGTCTCGACCAGCGCCAGCTGGCTGGTGCCGGCGAACACGTTGTTGGAGCCCGGGCGCTGGCTCGACTGGGCACCTGCCGGTATCGGCAAGCGCCGCGCCTCGACCAGCGTGTCCGACACCGCGCCCAGGTTCAGAAACCAGTCTGGGCCCCATCGGCTGAATTTTTCGTACGGCTTGTCACCCTTGATGGTGTTGATGTTGTAGGGGTCCCACCAATGGTCCTTCTGGCCCAGCAACTCCATGATGCGCCAACGGTCGGGCACTGGCAGGCTGATACGCGTCGCCAACCGGGCTGGTTCGGGCACCTGGTTCGGATCGATGGGGGGCAGTTCGTAACGAAGCGGCTCGGTCTGCGGGCGGCGCAGTTCGACGCTTTCCGCAGGCTCGGGGCTCGCCGGTGCTGCCTGTTGCGACCATGCGCCGGGCGCGAGCGTCGCCAGCAGCAGGAGGGCGACGCCATCGGCGCGGATCACAAACCAGCGCATACGTTCTGGTCGCTGCTGTTGTTGAAAGGCGCCTGCGGGCACTGCACGTAGCGCAATTGCCCGCCGGGCAGGCCGATCGTGTCCGCGCGCAGGTTGGCCGGGGGCTGGCCAAAACCGGTGCCCAGGGCGGCTGCGGCCTGGCTCAGGCCGAGAAACGCGATCATGTCGTCCTGGTCGATGCCATCACCCGACACACCGATGCCACCGACGACCTGCGGCACGCCGAGGACGCTGCGGTAGATCGGGAAACCACCGGGGAAAATCTGCAACCCGTTCTTCAGCCTTGGCAATCCGGTGCAACCCGTGGCCAGACCCCCGAGGGCGGATGCCACGACGGCATCATGGACAAGGTCGAGTTGCAGCCCGGTGCTGAACGGGCTCCACTGCGCATAGGGTTTGGAGAGCGGCCCCGCGCCGGCGGAGGACACGCCATCCGGGAAAAATGGCCGCGAGAGCGTGCCGATGGCCCGGGCGCTATAGGCCATTTTGTTGGAGAGTGCCGTCGGATCGCCCACGAAACCACGCAACGCGGTCACGTAGGCGGCGATGCTGGAGGTAGCGGCTGGCACGAGATAGTTGGCTGCCGGCAAGGCCTGCAATTCCGCTGCCGCCGCAGGATTGGACATGAAAGCCGCGCTGCGGGCCTTCTGCAGCGCCACATCGGTGCCGAAGACTGGCGCGTCCGGTGTGCGCACCAGACCCAGCACCGCACCGTTACTGTCCACCACCGTGATCGTCACCTGGGCCGCTTGCCCCGAGGGCTGGCGGATCTGCGCCCGGGCGCGGTTGGCCACTGCCAACGCGGAGCGCAAGGTCTGCTGTACCTCGGTCGCCGTCAGGCCGCCGTCGGTGCCTGCCACCACCGGGTACAGATTGGCGTTGACCGCATCCACCAGCACGTAGCCGCCCAGGTCGGCGAACACCCCCGTGTCGGCCCGGATGCCGGAACTCGCGACGCCAAACGCGGCACCCGCGCGCACCGCCCCGGGGAAATACCCGGCCACCGGCACCACCACACCGGGCAGACCGGAGAGCGGCACCGGACCTACGGCGATGTCGTCGACGTCAGAGTACCGCAGCGACCGCCCATCGGCCGTGATGCGGTTGGCGCGGATCCCCGTCGGCGCAGTGAAGCCCGAGCTGCCGGCGACCGCGAGGATTTCGTCGATGTCGGCATCCACATTGGAGATATCCAGGTCCAGGCCATAGACGGCGTCGGCGATCACACCGATGCCGCCGACGACCCGCCCGTTCTTGTACAGGGGCATGCCACCCGGATCGGCAGACAGGCCCAGCGGCGAGCGCTTGGGGCCGAGCGCGGCGTCGGTGGTGTCACGGCGCATCAGGTCGGAGCACGACAGTTGCGAGAACTGCACGCCAAACAGCGGGCCCGACGGCTGGCTACGCTCGAGCGGGTTGAAGTTCTCCTGGACGATATGGCTCGCGGTGCGCGAGGAGAAGGCATTACCGGCGCTGGACAGGTACGCGCCCGTCAGGGCCTTGCTGATTGCGGCAAACGTGCTGGGCAACACATTGACCTGCTCCAGCCCGCCGGACACCGCACGCCCGCCGTCGATCAGGAAAGTACCCGCCGCGCCGGTCATCGCAAACACCGCCAATACATTGCCGACCCGGTCGGTCACGGCGATCGTGGCAAGCTGGCCACGCGCCTGCGCGGCGACGACGGTTTGGGACAGCACCCGCTCTACATCGGCAACGCTGAGTGCATCCGCTGCGCAATTGGCACCGCAATCGATCGGCGTGGCGGTGGCCAAGGTGGTGCCCGCGCCGTCTCCACCACCCCCACATGCCGACAAGGCGGCAATCGCGGCGACGAGGGCCAGACGCCATGCGCGCGCCGAGCCGAACCCGCACAAACGCCGCCTACTGCTCACGGTGGTACCTTGTTCATTTGAGCCGTTTTTGCAAATACCGGGTGCTCGACCTTGGCATGGAAACCATGGCAGCTGTCACAACGGCTCACCACTTTCTGCTTGTCGGCTTTTTCGGGCTGTGCACCGACGTGGCAGGTGCGGCAGGAGGCAAGGTCCGGGATCAGGATGTCCGCCGAGGTCTTGGACATTTCAGCGGCGTGGCAGCTGGTACAGGTCGCTTCACGGTGCTGGGCATGGGTGAATGTCGATTTCGGCAACCAGTGGCTGGTCGCCACGATCGGGGCGATCTGCCAGACCGGCGACTTGCCCGCGGCATCGACATGCTTTCCGACCGCATGGCAGGTCTTGCAGACGCCTTTGGGCGAGTCCATCATGGTGCCCATGACACGGCCTGTCTGGTCCTGCACCCAACGCCCGGCCGAGGTTGCAAATGCCGGAGCAGGCTGCGCCTGTGGCCGCTGCAGCAGCGAGTTGACCGTGACCAGGCTGACCGGGAAGCGGTCCACCGCCAGGCTGGCATAGATCTCCCGGACCGCAACCGCAACCTCGGCCGGCTTGGCATGGGGCACCTCCCGCTCGGGCGCCTGCGGGTCCACCGACAGGCGGTGGCACGATTGGCAATCACGCGCCATGCGCACCGGCTCGAAACGTGTGCCGGCGGCATCCTGCCGGTGACAGCCGGCGCACTCCAGCACCACCCGGCCGCCGGTGGCGACGGGCCCGGTCGGGCTCTTGATGCCGACCTTTGCCAAGTGGATGTCATGGGGGAACTTCAGCCCGGTGTCGTTGCGCAGCGCCGGTGTCTGCGCCACGCGCTGCACAAGTTTGGAGTTGTCGGTCTGCCGCACCGACAGGCGGAACTCCGGATGGTCGCGCCCGAAATCGGACACGTTGCCCAGCGTGGTCTGCGGCGAGTAATTGCGGATATTGCCGTGGCACTGTGCGCAACCCACGGAATCGACCGTGCGCATGCTGGCCAGGCCCTGGTGGTCCTTGTGGCAACTGGCGCAGCGCTGGTCCTGGAAAGTGGAATGGTCGATGGCCTTGTCAGCCACATGCGCGCCAGTGGTCTTGTGGCAACTGGTGCAACTGGAGTCTGCGACCCGCGCAAACGGCTGGTCGTGGCAGGCCCGGCAGTTCTGGGCGAAGGTCTGGTGCGCAGACGATATTTGCCCGGGATTCCAGAAAGTGTCGAGTTTCGACGTATGCACACGCACCCAGGTCACTGCCTGGGTCTGCCACCCGGGCGCCGTCGCAAATGGCAATGGTTTGTCTGGCGGATGGTAGGCATGCCACACCGGAAGGCCCGCGAACACCAGCACCAGCACACTGAACAGCCACGCCAGACGCCGCCGCGTGAGCCAGCCAGGTCGCAGGCCACCGACCGCTTCGCTTTCGACATGGTGGCCCTGCGCTGCGGCCACGGCACGCTGCGCAAAGGACAAGGTGATCCTGGCGCCGACCTGGGCCGGCCCATCCTCCAGGCTCTCGACCACAAAATCGTAGGGGCCGATGGTGATCTTCTGGCCCACTGCAAGACGCACATTGGTCTGCACGCGCTGGTCGACGAACACCGGGCCCTCCGCCTCCAGGTACAGGAATCCGTCTTCCGCGCGGCGGATCGACGCATGTTCCAGCCGCACCCGCGGATCTGGCAGGTAGATCTTGCAGGAGGCCGCGCGCCCGAGCCCCAGGGTTTCGCCGGAGACGGCGCGGTCGACCCGTGCCTGGGTTTGCGTGGCTTCCGGGTTGACGTACTCGACGAGTTTGCAGCGGATCATGCCCGGGTTACCAATAGATGAAGACCGAGACGATATGACCGGCCAGCGCGAACAACAGCGCCAAGGAGAGCGGCACGTGCAACAGCAGCCACAGGCGCAAGCGCGCCAAAGACCGGTATTCGCCACGGATGCGCTCCACCGCAGTGCGCCGGCTCAGCATCAGGGCGAACACCTCGCGCCCCATCCGCCCCTGCTCGTCCTTCAGGTTCCGATTGAGCGCCTGCACCCGGTTCACCGCACGGGCGGTCGGGCAGCCGCGCGAGGTGGTCTTGAGAATGTGGTCGAACACCGTGCCGCGCATGCGGGTCTTTTCGGCCGCATCCAGCACCAGGGTGTTGTATTCATCGGGCAGGAGCAGTGCCACCCGGCGTGCCTGCTGGTCGATTTCCTGAATCTGCATGGCCAGGGTCTGCACGCTGTCCTCGCCCATTGAACTGGTCATATAGGACGGCACACGGACAAACACCAGCACCCCGTACAAGCCACTGAACACCACCACCACCATCAATGCGTAAGCCAGGGTGTGCAGGTTCAGGCCCAGCTCGAGGCCGGTGTGCAGGGTTGCGACCACCACTGCGGCGATCCCGAGGTAGACGTGGGCCGACAGCCACCCCTGCAGCGAGGTCGAGGAAGCTCGGTAACGGCGTTTTCGGATGCCCAGCCACAGCAACCAAAGAATGAGCAACCCGGCCACGCTGCCCAACGTGTAACCCATCCAGCTGCCACCGTAACCGAGGCCACCCGGGGAGGTGAACACATAGTTGCGGTGCCAGCCGTATGCGCCAATCGCCAGCAGGCTCAGCCATGCCGCCACCTTCAGATAGCGATAACGCTTGTATTCCAGAAAACTCTGGTGTTGCATTCAGCCAGTACCCTCACTTCAGTACCTGCGGTGGCCAGCAGGCAGTCGCCGCCCGGCCACCCTTTCACAGTGAAAATGATTGTAGGTGTCGGCCACCCGACAGCAAGTTTTGCCGCACCGGACTGTTGTTTTGTTTCTACTTTGTGCGCCACATCGGCCTTCGAAAAGCCCTATGGCCGGACTGCGGGCGTCTCCACGGGAAGGCCCCGCGCGCGCGAAGCCAGGTGCAACTCCAGCGCCACCATGTCCGGCGCACCGTACGCGAAAGGTTCTGCACGCACCCCGGCCATGCAGTTGCGGATGCGCCGCTGAAGCGAGCCCATGGCCTGCCATTCCAGGCGGTAGATCGGATAACCGGTGGCGTGTGCCTGCGGAATGGCACTGCTGCCCAGGCGTTGGCCGGCACGCATGTCGTGGCACTGCGCGCACGACAGGTCGAGTTGGCCCATCCGTTGCCCAAACAGCTGCGCGCCACGGTCCGCAACAGCCGCCAGGCGCGCATCGGCCGGCGGGTTCACCGGCAACCCACGCGACTGCATGGCCACAAAACTTTCCAGACCGAGCAGCGCCTGGCTTTCCGGTGCGAAGGCGTTTGCCTGCTGGCGCTGCTCGCGACATTGGTTGATACGTTGCCCCAGGTTCAGGGCCTGCTGCGTTGTGGCGTCGAGGGCGGGGTAACGGGCCGCGACGCCACGCATGCTGGTGGCGGCGGGTCCGTGGCAATCGGCACAGGCCAAGGCGCTGCGCCCGGCCGGGCGCTCCCACAGGCTGGCGCCCTCCTGAACCCACAACATGCCGGGGTTCTGCGTGTCGTCACGCTGCATGGCCTGTGTCGAAGGGCGCATGAAGTCGAAGCCCGAGCGGCGGGTGTCCGGCATCGGCGCAGATGCACACGCCACCAGCCACAACGCCCCGGCCAAAACGGCGCCCCACAGCAAGGCCGCGCGGCACCTCATGTGGCGCGCAGCGCCACGGTTTCAGTCTGGCTGAACCCGTTGTCCCCCTCCCAGGTGAGGGTCAACGTGCCCGCTCCGGTGATGCGCAGGGGAAACGTCAGGTAGGGATTGGCGGCGATAGACGGAAACAACTCCATCTGGAACACCAACTCGCGGGAGTTGCCGTCGTCGTACAGGCAACTGAAGCGGCGGATCAGGTCACGCGCCAGCACCTTGCCGTCGGCGCCGGGGCGGTAGCCGGTTTCCATCGGGTGCGCAATCAGGGTGCGGACCTCGATCACATCGCCCTTCTTCGGCGCCGGTGGCAGGTTGACCAGCGTGCGGGCCATTCAGCTTTCACCTTCGATACAGGCCGCCAGCGTCACGATCACGTCGACGCTGTGTGACCAGCAACTGCCGTCGTTCATGCGTGCCACCGCCACCAATTTCTGCGAGGTTGCAAGCCGGATACGCGCCGACACCCGGGCCCGCCCGCTGCGCGGACCCAGCCGCGCGCTGAACACGTCGCGTTGCGGGTTGCGTTCGTTGAACAGGGCCAGCGCCACCACATGGTCGGCGTTTGTCATCGGGCTGGTGACACTCACCGTGACCGGCACCGCATTGCCGTTCTCCACCAGTTCGGCGATCTCCAGCAGCACCCGGCCTTCGCGCGGGGGCACACCACGCGTGAAACCGAGCACCGCGACTGCGAGTTCCGGCGGCAGGTCGGCAGCCCGCGCTGGCCGCGTCGCCAACAGCGCTGCGACGCCCAGGCCCGCCGCTGCGGCCATCAGGGTGCGGCGGGTCGTTGGTTGCGCAACAGGGGGCAGGCACGCCGCGCTCATTGCCGCAAACCCGCCAGGTAGGCAACCACGTCCTCGACCTGCTGCGCCGCCAGCAACGGCGCGCCAGCCAGCGCCGCCGGGACCCGGCGCAAACCATCGACACGGTAATAGGCGGGCATGATGGTCTGCGGGTTCAGCCGCCGCGCATCGACCACGCGCAGCCGCAGTTGTGCCGTCGACCAGCGTTGCCCCGCACCGGCCAGGTCGGGCGCCAGGTTGCCCTGGAAACGCTCCTCGGCGATCGGCCCGGTGTGGCACAACAGGCACAAGCCAAGCTGCCGGTTGGCCACGATGGCGCGTCCGCGCGCCGGATCGCCGGGCGTGTCCGTCAGGGCGTCTGGCAGGCCGTCACCGACGACCCCGCCAATCGGCGCCTGGCCAGTTGCGCCAGCCTGTGCCGCGGCAGCGCCGCACCACAGCAGCGCAAAAATCAGCCGTGCCGTTCGTTTGGCCATGTTCAGGTCGGGCTCACGCCTTCTTGAGGTCGTGGTTCTTGAGGGGCAGGTCGCGGATGCGCTTGCCGGTGGCAGCGAAGATCGCATTGAGCACCGCCGGCGCCGCGACCGCGATGGTCGGCTCACCCACACCGCCCCAGAACCCGCCGGAGGGCATGACGATGGTCTCCACCGCGGGCATGTCGTCCATCTTGAGCACCGGGTAGGTGTGGAAGTTCTCCTGCACCATGCGCCCGTCCTTGACGGTGCATTCGCCATACAGCGCTGCCGACAGCCCATAAACGAACGAGCCTTCCACCTGGGCTTCGATCTGTTGCGGGTTGACTGCATGGCCAGGGTCGGTAGCCGCCACGATGCGGTGGATCTTGAGGTGTCCGTCGCCATTCACCGACACCTCGGCACACGCCGCCACATAACTGCCAAACCCCATGGTCAGGGCCAGGCCACGGAACACGCCCGTCCGAGCCGGCTTGTCCCAGCCAACACGCTGGGCCACTGCATCCAGCACCGCCCGGTGCTTCGGGCTGTTGGCCAGCAGTTTGCGCCGCAGCGCCAACGGATCCTGGCCGGTCGTGTGGGCCAGTTCGTCGATGAAACTTTCCATGTAGATCGTGTTCTGGTTCAGGTTGACCCCGCGCCAGAAGCCGGCCGGCACATGCGGATTGCGCATCGCATGGTCGATCAGCAAGTTCGGGAAGGAATAACCGAACGCGCCCTCGGCACCGCCCTTGTTAAGACCCTGGAACACCACTGGATCACGGCCATCGCGGATGTTCTGCGGTGCGACGCTGGCCAGGATCGACTGGCCGGCGACCCGCATGTGCAAACTGGTGATGTTGCCTTGTGCGTCGATGCCCGCGCGCATCTTGCACTGCGTCACCGGATGGAACATTCCGTGCAGCATGTCTTCTTCGCGCGACCAGATCAGCTTGACCGGCGTGCCCGGCATTTCCTTGGCCACGAACACCGCCTGGCGCACGTAATCCGACTGCCCACGGCGGCCGAAACCACCTCCCAACAGCAACTTGTACACCTCGCACTTGGAGGTCGGAAGGCCCGAAGCTTCGGAGGCCGCCGCCAGCGCTGCCTCGCCGTTTTGCGTCGGGCACCAGACCTCGCAGCGCTCCGGCGTATAACGCACTGTGGCGTTCATGGTCTCCATGGTCGCGTGGTTCTGGTGCGGGTAGGAATACACCGCCTCCAGCGTGCGCGGCGCGGCGGCGATCGCCGCGCGTGCATCGCCGTTCTCGTTGCCCACGATGGCCTGCGGCGCATCGAGCGCCGCCTTCAGCACCTCGGCGAAGGCCTCGCTGGACGCCTTGGCGTGGGGGCCTTCGTCCCATTCGATGGGCAACGCATCGAGTGCCGTCTTGGCGCGCCACCAGGTGTCGGCAATCACCGCCACGGCGCTGTCACCGACACGAAACACTTTTTTGACGCCCGCACGCTTGTCGATGGCGGCCGCGTTGAAACTCTTGAGTTTGCCGCCAAAGACCGGACAGTCCTTGATGGCAGCGTTCAGCATGCCTGGCAGCACAAGGTCCATGCCATAGACCTGCCGGCCGGTGGTCTTGTCAACCGTGTCGAGGCGCGCCAGGCGCTTGCCGGCGAGTTTCCAGTCCTTGGGGTCTTTCAGGGCCACCGTGGCTGGCGCCGGCAGCTTGGCTGCTGCCGCCGCCAGCTTGCCATACGAGGTGCTGCGCCCGCTGGCTGCGTGCGTCACCATGCTGTTAGCGGCCTTGCAATCCGCCGCCGGTACACCCCAGGCATCCGCCGCCGCCTGGACCAACAACATCCGCGCCGTCGCGCCACCCTTGCGTACGTAGTCGTTCGACTGGCGTATGCCCTGGCTGCCGCCGGTGCCGAAGTTGCCCCAGATGCGGTTGCGCGCCAGGTTCTGGCCCGGTGTGGGGAACTCCGTGCTGACGCGCGCCCAATCGGCATCCAGTTCTTCGGCCACCAGTTGCGCCAGCCCGGTCAGCGTGCCCTGGCCCATCTCGGAGCGGGCGATGCGGATCACGATGCGATCGTCCGGGTGCACCACCACCCAGGCGTTGACCTCGGTGCCGGCCACCGCGCCTGGTTGCGCCACGGCGTCACCCACCAGGGGAATATGGAATGCCACCATCAGACCACCCCCGGCGGCCACCGAGGTGTGCAGGAAATTGCGGCGCGAGACGCCCGGTGCCCGGGTGGCAAGCCGGCTCATGTCGTGCTCCCGTCGGTGTGGCGGATCGACAAACCTGCGGTCTTGGTGTCGCCACCATTGGCCACCACCTTGATCGCGGCCCGGATGCGGTTGTAGGTGCCGCAGCGACAGATGTTGGTCATCGCCTCGTCGATGTCGGCGTCGGTGGGTTTGGGTTTGGTCTTGAGCAACGCCACCGCCGCCATGATCATGCCGCTCTGGCAAAACCCGCACTGCGGCACGTCCAGCGCGGCCCAGGCCTTTTGCACCGGATGTGTGCCATTGGCGGACAGACCCTCGATCGTGATGATCTTTTCAGCCGGCCCCACCGAGGACACCGGCCGCACGCAGCTTCGGGTGGGAATGCCGTCGATGTGCACGGTGCAGGCGCCGCATTGGGCGACCCCGCAACCGTATTTGGTGCCGGTCAGGCCGAGCTGCTCGCGCAGGACCCACAGCAGGGGGGTGTCGTCCTCCGCATCGAATGCCCGCACCACGCCGTTGACGTTCAGTTGTGCCATCTCCGAGGCCCTCCTTCTGGTTGCACCGGGTGCTTCGCGCACTGCCAGCCGGCGCATCTTATGATGCCTGCCGGATTCCTGCTTGCGTCCTCCGAACGGCCCCAGCGCATGCCGCGCGCCACCACAAAATCGCTCCAGAACCGCGCATCCTGCGTGGTTGCGCCGAACAGGCCTGCCGGCTCCGGGGCAAAGGTGCAGCCGGGTGGCCGAGTCCGGGGCGATATGGCTGCAGGTGTCGTCCCCGACCACATGAAAATTGTGGGTATGGGCGAGTTGCAGCTCGCAATAACGCGCCATCACCATCTGCATGGTGGTGCATCCTTGGGGGGTGCGCTGCCCAACTGGATTGATCGTGTACTGGTTACGCAGATTACATTGAATGCCCAGCCAAGGAAAACCCATGCCCTTACCCTTACCCACTGCGGATGCACCCCATGAGCGCCACTGAAATCACTGCCCTTCTGGCGTTCTGCACGGCCATGAGTTTTTCGCCCGGGCCCAACACCACGCTGGCCGCCGCACTGGCCGCCAACCACGGACTGAAGCGCGCGCTGCGTTTTTGCCTGGCGGTGCCCACGGGTTGGATCCTCCTGATGCTGGCGTGTGGCCTGGGGCTGGGCGCCCTGATCCTGGGTGTGCCGACGTTGCGCTGGAGCGTCAAGCTGCTTGGGGTGGTCTACATGTTGTGGCTGGCCTGGAAGCTCAGCGGTGCAGCCCGGCTGGTCCAGGTTGACGCGCGGCGCCTCGACGTGAGCTTCCTGGCCGGGGTCGGCATGCAGTTTCTCAACATCAAGGCCTGGATGCTCGCGCTCACCCTGACCGCGGGATGGGTGGTCAACGCCGCTGGGCAGCCTTCATCCAACCCGGGTGAACGGCTGGCCATCGTCTGTGCGGTGATGCTCGCGTTTGCGTTCGCCAGCAACTTCACCTATGCGCTGGTGGGGTCCCTGTTGCGCCAGTTCCTGGCGCAGGGTCGGCGCCTGTTGTGGTTCAACCGGCTGATGGCGCTGGTGCTGGTGGCCACTGCGTCCTGGATGGTGGGTGTATGAAGAGCCACGAGATCCGGGGCCTGTGGCTCGGGCTGCTGGGTGTGGTGCTGTTTGCCGCCACCCTGCCGATGACCAAACTCGCCACCGGCAGCGCCGACCTTCCCGCCCTGTCGCCGGCCTTCGTCACCTTCGGGCGGGCCGGTGTGGCGGGCATGTTGTCGGTGGTCTACCTGCTGGCCACCCGCAGCCGCTTGCCGCGCGCCGGCCAATGGCGTGCGCTGGCCTTCACGGCGTGTTGTGTGGTGGTCGGCTTTCCCTTGTTCCTGGCGCTGGGCCTGCGCCATGTCGAATCGGTCCATGCGGCGGTGGTGACGGGCATCCTGCCGCTGGTCACGGCCGTGGTGGCGTCCTGGTGGCTCGGCCAGCGACCCAGCGCCGGTTTCTGGTTGTGCGCGGTGGCCGGCAGCGCGCTGGTGGCCGGGTTCATGGTGCTGCGTTCGGGTGCGGCCGGCTCCAACGCCCAGTGGGCAGACCTGTTCCTGCTGGTGGCCGTCGCCAGTGCGGCTTTCGGTTACGTCAGCGGCGGGCAGTTGACCAGCCAGCTCGGCGCTGAACGTGTGATCTGCTGGGTGCTGGTGGTCAGCCTGCCCGTGACTTTGCCGGTGATGTGGCTGAATTGGCCACAGCAGCCGGTGCCCGCAAGCGCCTGGGGGGGCTTTGCCTACTTGGCCCTGATCTCGATGTGGATCGGCTTCTTCGCCTGGTACCGCGGCCTGGCCCTGGGAGGCACGGTGCGGGTGAGCCAGGTGCAGCTGGTCCAACCGTTCCTGAGCATGGTCTTTTCGGTGCCCTTGCTGGGCGAGTCGCTCGATCTGATCACGGTCGGCTTCGCATTGGCCGTGATCGCCACCGTGTTCATTGGCAAGAAAATGCCCGTGGCCACACCAGAGCCGTTGCACACTTCGACACCCCCCGCAACCAAAGGACCGGCATGAAAGTCACCATCCACGAAGCCCTCGCGCGGCTGCCGGCTGCACCCACCACACAATATCCGGAAGGCGCGCCGTCGGTCACCATGCTGGCCCATGGCAGCATGCTGCTCAAAGTTTTTACGCCATCGACCAACAAGGACGGACTGGACCGGCAACTGCCACACGACCAGGACGAGTTGTACCTGGTCCACCGGGGTACTGCCACGATGGTGATCGGGGCGCAGGCGTTCCCGGCTGCAGCGGGCGACACCTTCTTCGTACCGGCCGGCGCGCAGCACCGTTTTGACGCTGTCAGCAGCGATTTCGCAACCTGGGTCGTCTTTTACGGTCCCCAAGGAGGAGAAGCAGCATGAACACCACCCCAAGCAACCCCTGGACCCTGGCACGCCGTGCCGAACGCATGAACCCCTCGGTGATCCGCGAAATCCTCAAGGTCACCGAAAAGCCCGGCATCATCAGCTTTGGCGGGGGCCTGCCCTCGGCCAGGACCTTTCCGGTGGCCGAGTTTGCGGCGGCCTGCGCCAAGGTGCTGCGGGACGACGCGCCGGCCGCGCTGCAATATGCGTCGAGCGAGGGTTATCGGCCGCTGGTGGAAATGGTTGCCGACCGCCTGCCCTGGAAGGTCGACCCATCCCAGGTGCTGATCACCACCGGCTCGCAACAGGGCCTGGACCTGGTGGCCAAGGTGCTGGCCGACGCCGGCAGCCGGGTGCTGGTCGAGACCCCGACCTACCTCGGCGCGCTGCAGGCCTTCGCGCCCATGGAACCCGAGATCGTGAGTGTGGCGAGCGACGAACACGGGGTCGACGTCGACGACCTGCAGCACCAGTGGCGTCCCGACACACGTTTTTTGTACGTCTTGCCCAACTTCCAGAACCCGACCGGCCGCACCATGACCGAGGCGCGCCGAAGCGCCCTGGTGGTACGCGCGGCCGAACTCGGACTGCCCCTGGTGGAAGACAACCCCTACGGCGACTTGTGGTTCGACACCCCGCCGCCCGCGCCACTGACCGCGCGCAACCCGGACGGCTGCATCTACCTGGGTTCGTTCTCCAAGGTGCTGGCGCCCGGCCTGCGCCTGGGTTTCCTGGTCGCGCCCAAAGCCGTCTTTCCCAAACTGCTGCAGGCCAAACAGGCGGCCGACCTGCACAGCCCCGGTTTCAACCAGCGCATCGTGGTCGAGGTGATGCAAGGCGGCTTTCTGGACCGCCACGTGCCCACCATCCGCACACTCTACAAAACCCAGCGCGACGCCATGCTGGCCGCGCTGGCGCGCGAGTTTCCCGCCACCGGCGTGGACGCGGACGAGCGCCTGACCTGGAACAAGCCCGACGGCGGCATGTTCTTGTGGGCCCGTTTGCCTGAAGGCATGAACGCGGTAGACCTGCTGCCCAAGGCGGTGGTCAAGGGGGTGGCCTATGTGCCCGGTGCGGCCTTCTATGCCGACAAAGCCGATCCGCGCGCACTGCGCTTGTCCTTCGTGACACCCAGCGTGCCGGACATCGAACGTGGTGTGGCCGCACTGGCGGCGACGGTGCGTGAAAACATGCCGGTGCCCGCCTGACACCGGGTGTGCAAAGCACCATGCTGACGGTCTGGGGCCGCCGGAGTTCGATCAACGTGCACAAGGTGGTGGGGGCGGCGCGCTGGACCAAGCTGTCGGAAACCACCTTTCTGCTGCCACCTGTCGACGCCCACGCCGACTACCGCCTGCGCATCTTCAAGCCGGGTGGTGAACTCCAGTTTGCCGGCCACCCCACGCTGGACAGTTGCCACGCCTGGCTGGAGGCGGGTGGCCAGCCAAAGTCGGCGGCCCGTCGGTGAGCTGCATCACCGGTACAGTCGCGTTGTAGTGCCCACCCGACCGCCGCGAGAACCCTTGCCATGATCCTCCCCTCCCTGACCGACATCGAAGCCGCCGCCCAGGTGGTCTACCGCGCCTTCCAGGCAACCCCCCAGTACCGCTGGGACCTGCTCAGTCAGCGCCTGGGCACAGACTGCTGGGTCAAACACGAAAACCACACGCCGGTGGGCGCGTTCAAGATCCGTGGCGGGCTGACCTACTTCGACAAGCTGCGGCAAGAGGGTGCGCTCCCGCGCGAGGTGCTGAGCGCCACCCGCGGCAACCACGGCCAGAGCATCGCCTGGGCGGCGCGCCTGCACGGCGTCGCCTGCACCATCGTCGTCCCGGTCGGCAACTCGGTCGAGAAGAACGCCGCCATGCGGGCGCTGGGAGCGCAACTGGTCGAACACGGCGAGGATTTCCAGGCCAGCCGTGAGCACGCTCTGCGACTTGCGCAGGAGCGCAGCGCGCACATGGTTCCCAGCTTCGACATCGGCCTGGTGCGCGGTGTCAGCACGTACTGGTGGGAATTCTTCCGGGCCGTGCCAGCAATGGACCTGGCCTATGTACCCATCGGCCTGGGCTCGGGAGCCTGCGCCGCGCTCGCTGCCAAGCACGCGCTGAAGCACCCGGTCCGTATCGTCGGCGTGGTCAGCGCCCACGCCACGACGTATGCCGACTCACTGGCCGCCGGGCGCGTCGTTGCCGCGCCCGTGACCACGCAACTCGCCGATGGCATGGCCTGCCGCATCGCCGAACAGGAGGCGCTCGACACCCTGGCGCCGCACATCGACCACATCGTGAAGGTCACCGACCTGGAGATCGGCGCCGCCATGCGCGCGCTCTACCAGGACACCCACAACGTGGCCGAAGGCGCTGGTGCCGCGGCCTTCGCCGCAGCCATGCAGGAACGCGGTGCGCTCAAGGGTCTGGTGGTGGGCACCACCCTGTGTGGCGGCAATGTCGACAGCGGGGTGTTCGCACGCGTGTTGTCGCCCGGCGCGCACGGAGCGTGACATGTGCCGCCGGGCTGCCTCGAAGGCGAACAACCCCGCAGCGCGAAGCACGGAGAACCACCCGTGGCCCCCATGAAATACCTGCAGGCTTACCCCCAGACCCTGCAGAACCAGGTGGCGGAACTCTTGCACACGGGGCAACTGGGGGCACGCCTGCAGCGGCGCTACCGGACGGCCCACGAGGTCCGCACCGACCGCGCCCTGTACGACTACGTCATGGCACTCAAGAACAGCCATCTGCGCGGGGCTGAGCCGCTGAGCAAGATCGCATACGACAGCAAGCTGCAGGTGATCGCACACGCACTGGGAACCCACACAACGGTGTCACGGGTGCAGGGCAGCAAGCTCAAGTCCAAACGCGAGATCCGCATCGCCAGCCTGTTCAAGGACACCCCGGTGGAGTTCCTGCGCATGATCACCGTGCACGAGCTGGCCCATCTCAAGGAAAAGGCGCACGACAAGGCCTTCTACCAGCTGTGCACCTACATGGAGCCCGATTACCACCAGATCGAGTTCGATCTGCGCCTGTACCTGACGCACCTTGACCTGCTCGGGCCGTTAGCCTGGGGAGTCCCGCCAATTGGCGGCGAGGCATGAACTTTCACCAAACTTTGCATGCAAGCCGGGGCGGCGTGGGGCGCAAACCCATAGACTGACCCCTCTTGGCCATGGGGCCGGAAAGGGCCCGTACCGCATGCGACTCCACAAACCGCCGCGCTGCCCGGCTGGCCTGCGGCCCACAACCTCTTGCCGCAACACCGCCCAATCCGACCTGTCCCGATTTTGGGAGCTCGAGAAAGGCAGCGACTGCGGCACCTTCGCGCTCCGCGGCCAGCGCCCGATCAGCCTGTCGTGGATCGGGTCCGACAGCGTCAACACCGCGCCCAGTTCCACCGCGACCGGGCACACGGCGGCGTTTCGGGCCTGCGAAACCGCCGAGATGCGCATCCGACCACGAGCCCGAGATCACCTGCATCTACCCGACCGACGCCGACAACCCGGACATCAGTGATTGCGTCGGCCACGCAGAAGTGACGGGATCCTGGAACATCGGCGCCAGTGACACCCTGGGCCTGACCGTGCGCCATGCACTGCGCGACAGCGCACGCGGCTCGGTCCGTCTGGAACGGCTGCACCGGCTGGGTGGCCGGCCACCCAACGGCGACGCCAGCGGCCTGCGTTTTCACACCCAGTTGTTCAGCGGTTGCGGTGACTCTTTGCTGGACTTCAACCGGCGACGCACGGCGCTGAGCGTGGGCCTGAGCCTGGTGGACTTCTGAGGGCCGGGGCAGGGCCGGCGGGCAGTACGGACCACACTGGCGTTTGCCGATACGGCGGCCAGGGAAAGGTCTCGCGGGCGACTGCGCCTCGCTTGCGCCGCGACCAAAATACCGGCCATGGGAACTCTCTACCTTGTACGCCACGGCCAGGCTTCGTTCGGCGCTGCGGATTACGACCAGCTCAGTGCGCTTGGCACACAACAAAGCGTGCGCCTTGGTGCGTACTTTGCCCAGAAGGGCGTGCGTTTCGACGCAGCGATCACCGGCACGTTGCGCCGGCATTCGCAGACCTATGACGGGATTTGCCAGGGGGCCGGCATCGACACAGCCGCGCTTGCGTGGCCTGGCCTGAACGAATACGACAGTGCTGCCGTGATCGCCGCCATCCATCCCGGGCCGTTGCCCAAGCCCGACACGCCGGAGGCCTACCGCCAGCATTTCCGCATCCTGCGAGACGGACTGACCCAGTGGATGAACGGGGTCATCAGCCCGCATGGCATGCCCAGCTACGACGCATTCGTGCACGGCGTCACCAGTGCGCTGGACCACGTTCGAAAGAACCACCATGGCGGCAACGTGCTGATGGTCTCCAGTGGCGGGCCGATCTCGACCGCTGTCGGCCACATTCTGGGCACCACGCCCGAGACCACCATCGAACTCAACCTGCGCATCCGCAACAGTGCCGTGACCGAGCTGGCTTTCAATCCGAAGCGCCACATGCTGCTCACCTACAACACCTTGCCCCACCTGGACGCAGCGCAGTATGCGCACTGGGTGACGTTTGCCTGACCGCGCTGATGGGCAGCGAAGAACGCTGTCGGCCCAGGCTGTTTACAGTGCGCCGGGTGCCCCATCGACCATCAGTGATTGCAGCGACACCTGCTTTGCACCGCCGGCCACGCGCTGCGTGCCCACCTCGGCAAAACCGTAACGCGCATGGAACCGGGCAGAGACCGGATTCGGCGGGTCGCTGTCGATCTCCAGCGTGATCCGCGGCAACCCGGCGCTGCGCGCGAGCGCGAACAGGTCCTGGTACAGCCGCGCAGCAATTCCCTGTCCCTGGAAGGCGGCATCGACCACAATGCGATCGACATACAGGAACCGCTCGTAACGCTGCGCGAACCACTGGTAGTTCGGGCTGTCGTAGTCCGACCCTTGCGCAAACGCCAGCAAGAATGCGCTGACACGGCCATCGTGCTCGGCCACGCGGTGGCAGGTGGCCAACCCATGCAACAGCGCCAGGCGCTGTGCGGTGAGTGGGCTCAGGAAATGCACCGATTCCTGGTTGAGCAGGAGAATCTGATTGAAATCGCCAGGCTCGGCGTCGCGAAGAAGCAATGTCATGATTGGCGTGGCGGATGGCCGGGAATCGGCGCGGAACCCACCAATGTATTCAACCACAGGACCTGCCTGAGGCGGGCAAGCGTTCAGCCATGCACCAGCAAAACGAGACCTCCGCGCTGCGAACCTGGTGCCTGACCGCGCTCGCCATGCTGGCGTTTGCAGCAAACTCCCTGTTGTGCCGACTGGCGCTCAGGCAAACCGGCATCGACCCGGGCAGTTTCACGACCATCCGGCTGGTTTCCGGCGCTATGGTCTTGTGGCTGATCGTGGCCCGTAGCGGCAATGGGCGCCCGATAGCCGGAAGTTGGGCGTCCGCCCTGGCCTTGTTCGCCTACGCCGCAGGGTTTTCCTATGCCTATGTCGATCTGTCGGCCGGCACCGGCGCCCTGCTGCTGTTCGGCGCGGTCCAAGCCACCATGATTTCCTACGGCCTGTGGTCGGGCGAACGCCTGACCGTGCGACAGGCCGCCGGGCTCGCCTGCGCGCTCGCCGGGCTGGTGGGCCTGTTGCTGCCGGGGCTGTCGACACCGCCGGCCGGGGCTGCCGTGCTGATGCTGGGTGCGGGCGTCGCGTGGGGCGTGTATTCGCTGCGCGCGCGGGGCGCCGGGGATCCGACCCGCGCCACCGCCGGCAATTTCGTGCGTGCGGCGCCCCTGGCGCTGGTGCTTGGTTTGGCAGCTCTCCGATGGGCAAGCCCTGACCTGGCGGGCACGGCGTATGCCGTTGCCTCTGGCGCGATCGCATCGGGGCTGGGTTATGCCATCTGGTACACGGCGCTCGGTGGCCTCAACGCGACCCGGGCAGCCAGTGTGCAACTCAGCGTGCCGGTGATCGCCGCACTCGGCGGCATCCTCTTGCTCAGCGAGCCGCTCAGCCAGAGGCTGGCCCTGGCATCGGTCGCCATACTGGGCGGTATTGCGTTGGTGATTTACCGCCGTACAGTCTGATTCTTCACCATTTCATTGCAGGAACCACCACCATGTCCGACTCCCTGGCACCCGACATCTCTGGCCGTGTTGCCCTGGTCACGGGCGCCAATACCGGGATCGGCCTGGTCACGGCGCGAGAACTGGCGCGGCGCGGTGCACATGTGTTTCTTGCCTGCCGCAGCGCCTCCCACGCCCAAGCTGCGCTGGACGCAATCCGTGCCGCCAGTGGCAATCAGAAAGTGGAAGCGCTGGCGCTGGACCTGGGCGACTTCGCCTCGGTGCGCCAGTGTGCAAATGCGTTCCTGGCGCGTGGCTTGCCGCTGCATCTGCTGGTCAACAACGCCGGCCTGGCCGGCTCGCGCGGCTTCACCGCGTCGGGTTTCGAGCTGGCATTCGGCGTCAACCACATGGGCCATTTCCTGCTCACGCAGTTGCTGCTGGAGCGTCTGAAGGCGTCGGCGCCTGCACGCATCGTCACGGTGGCCAGTCGCGCCCATACCCGGACCGACGGCATCGACTGGAACGCGCTGCGCCAGCCCACCCGCACGCGCACCGCCATCCACGAATACGCGGTCTCGAAACTGGCCAATGTCTGGTTCAGCGCCGAGCTGGGGCGGCGACTGGCGGGCTCCGGGGTCACGACCTACGCGCTGCACCCGGGTGTTGTTGCGTCCGATGTCTGGCGTTCGGTGCCGTGGCCGTTTCGGAGCCTGATCAAGCTGAGAATGATTTCCACCGAAGAAGGTGCAAAAACAAGCCTGTACTGCGCCACCGCCCCGCAATGTGCCGGCGAGTCCGGCCTGTACTACGACAAGTGCCGGGTCCGGCCGGCCAGCTCCCTCGGGCAGGACACCGCGCTCGCCCAGGAGCTCTGGCAGCGCAGCGAAGCCTGGCTCGCCTGAGCGCAACAGGCGGCAGCACCGGCAACCCTCCCTGGGCCGAATGCAGTGGGCATTCGGCCCCAGTCCGCTTTCGGGCCGTTGCGGGCATTCGTTGCCTGGTCTGCGTTGGCGTTGGCTCTTGCTTTTGCTTTTGCTTTGGCTCTTGCTTTGGCGTTGGCGTTGGCGTTGGCGTTGGCGCGCGTCGCGGCAGGCGCAGCCCGGCGGGGGCTCATACTGGAGCGGTCGGGCGCTGAACGCGCCGACTGCCCTGTGGTACTCGCCCGAGGGTCGGGCCGCAGAACTCACTGCGTTCACTTCGTTCTCTGCGTTCGGACAACCGCGGCCAAAATGATGACGAAGTGCGCTGCGCGCACCGACCCTCGAGCTCCGCTCCTCGGCGCCCCAGAAATCGCCCCCGCCGGGCTGCGCCTGCCTCGACGCTGGGCTTCTGGTGTTCGGGATGTCGGGGCCCAGACTCCCCTGCAGCAGCCGTGGGGTCATGCAGCAGCCGCGGGGTCCAGCAGCCGCGGGGTCAGGTCTTGTATTGCAATATCGCAATGCAATGCCGCAGCAGCCGTGGGGTCAGGTCTCAATACTCGTAGTTTAAGAGATAAAGTGGTCTCCTGGCTAAATCGGCGCCCACATGGTCGGCTTGCCGGTCGCGCTGCCCGCAGGCGGCGGCTGTGACCGCGTCATCGTTGGCGTGCAGTCCATGGGTTCGTGTCTCTTTGCCTCTCGGTCGTACGGCTTGTACGGGGAGTTTCGCCTCTTCACCATGCGTGGATTTCGTCGGTCTCGCGTCTGCCTTGATTTGAGTCGCGCGCTCTCTTGAAGCACTCTGTCCCACGCCCACTTACGCAG
>CAMAWD010000107.1 GCA_945861785.1 Rhodoferax sp. OV413
TTGGCTAAAGCACGAGCATGAAGAGGGTGAAGACGACGAACACCACTGACGCCAAGGGGCCGATGCTGTCACGTGCGCTCGGTGCAAGCCGCTCATGGCTTTGCAAGCACTGAACGTATCTCGCTCGCACTCGGCAGTTCCGAAAGTACGACAGGTGCGCGTCCCTTCTTGTAGAACACATAGACTGGCACGCCATTGCGACCCAACTGCGCAAGCGCCGATGTGATCTCCGGGTCGCGACGGGTCCAGTCAGCGCGCAGCAGCGCCACGTTCCTTGCGGACAGGTCTGCCAGCACCGAGGCGTCGGCAAGCACTGTCTTCTTGTTGTACTGGCAGGTCACACACCACGCCGCGGTGAAATCGACAAACACAGGCTGGCCGGCCGCGAGGAATTGCTCCACCCGGCCCGGTGCCCATGCCCCCCACGGTCCGTTGGTGCTCCGGACCGCTTCTTGCGGTGCACCAGCGACGATGGTCGGGACCGCGGCCCAAGCAAGCAATAAGAAAGATGCAATCGATAATGTGGCGATCAAGGGTCGGGCACGCCCTTTCAGCCTTGTCGCCCAAATCACAGCGCTAAGCACCACCAAGAGGATCAACAGGGCACCTGCCCCATCGATGCCGGTTTGCTGGCCAAGCACCCAGGCCAGCCAAACCACGGTGGCGAACATTGGAAACGCCATGGCCTGCCGGAAGGTCGCCATCCAGGGTCCGGGCCGTGGCATGCGCTGCGCGACGCCGGGTATCCAGCTGGCGGCCAGGTAGGGCAAGGCCATGCCCGTGCCGAGAACCGCAAAGACGTAAAGCGCTTGCATAGGCGGCAGACTGATCGCCAGCCCCAGGGAAGCGCCCATGAAGGGAGCAGTACAAGGTGACGCGATGGCCACCGCCAATACTCCGGACAGGAAGTCGTTGGCAACAGGATGGCGCATTTCAAGCGAGGCCATGCCAGAGGGCAGGAACGAGCCGAACTCGAACAGCCCGGCCAGATTCAAGCCGATGACTGTGAACAACACCGCCATGGCTGCAACCACGGGAGGTGACTGCAGTTGGAAACCCCACCCGAGTTGCTCGCCGCCAGCGCGCAAGGCAATTACCAAAGCGCCTAGCGCCACGAACGTGGTGATGACCCCCGCCGCATAAGCCAGCCCGCCCAGGCGCAGCGACCGCCGGTCTCCGGCGTGACGCGAAAAGCCGACCATCTTGATCGCCAGCACGGGAAAGACACAGGGCATGAGGTTAAGGATCATGCCGCCAAGCAGCGCCCCCAGCAGCGCCGCCGCAAGAGTGAGTGACGAGCCCGCCACCAGCTCGCCTGACTCCTTCTGCAGCAAAGTCTGCGACTCAAATGGAGCGCTGGCCTGCGCGACCGCCTTGGGCCATTCCCCGCCAACGCGGGCTTCGGTGCGCCATCCTTGCCCCCCATAGGTCAGTACGATAGGCATTACCAAGGGGCCTTGACTGCGTTGCGGAGATATCGGCACACTCGCCGTCCACGTGCCACCCTCCCAAGCCTGGCTCAATTTGGCGGAGTTATCGATGACCTCGCCTGTCTCCGGGAAAAGCTCCAGCGTCTTGCCTCGCAATGACTCGGGCAATCCCGATACCCGCACATTGAGCGATGTGGCCTTCGCCGTCACGACACTCTCCCCTTGCAGCATCTTGGGCTGCGCCGCGAGACTGGCCTCGAAGGCCTGGCCGTTGATCGCCGTGCTGCTTTTCTGCGGAACGTTGAGGGTGAACTCCCCCTCTTCCGGAATGCATACCTTGTAGCAGACAAGCCATTGCGCCTTCAGCTTCACCTCCATATCACCAGTCAGCAAAGAGGGCTTGAAATCTGGCGTGATTGTCAGCGGGACGGGCAAGAGCACCGTGTCGCCGTAACCGTAGTTGGTCAACGTGCCGAAAGGTATCTTGCTAGGTACGGGCCATGCAATGTCGCCGGCCACCACGCCCGCAGGCAGCGTCCATTGCAACTGTGTGGGCAGTCCGGAATCACCTGAGTTCTTCCAGTAGCTATGCCACTTCGGCTGGTGGACCAACTGCAGGCCCACCCATATGGCTTTACCCGGCTCAAGCCCGTCCGGAGCATGCACCATCAACTCGGCGCGCACGCGCTCGGAAGTAACGACATTCTTGCCAGCGCTTTGGGCCGCTGTCAAAGGAGAGACAGCCCAGGCAGCGAGAAATACAGAGGCGAGAACCAATGATGAAATTTTCATTGCGCAGACCTCAAACCCAACGGCGCACAGCTTGCTTGTACCCGGTAAATGCAGTGCCGAATCTGGCCTGCAGCGCACGTTCCTCTGGTTGAATCTGAAAACGATTCATGTACACAACAAACGCGGGAAGCGCCGCAAGCGCAATCAAATTGGACAGATACACCGACCAAGCAGCGAGCACCAGCAGAAATCCGACGTACATCGGATTGCGGGTATGGCGATAGATGCCAGAGGCGACCAGCGACGTGGACTTCTCGGGTCTGGTGGGATCAACGGTTGTATGCGCTTTGCGAAACGCCATCACACCCGCCACGCTGATGAAAACGCCGGCGAGTGAAAGAACAACGGCGAGCACCCTCGGCGCCGGAAAGGCGATAGTCAGAGACGGCGCAAGGCGCGCTGCCAGCCACATCGCGATTGCAGCCACCACAACGAGTAACAAAGGGGGAATCCTGAGTTCAAGGACGGTCATGTCATATACGTTTCAAGAAAAGCAAGTGCACCCGCTACAAGACGACCAACTGCTGAAGTGTTGGAGGTCGATTCCGCCAGGACGGCTCGATGCAATCGGCGAACATCAGTGTGCAATTTGGCCATCGAAAACTGCGTGCGACTTGAATTGTCCTTGTGCCGCGCAGGTGAATATCGCCAAAGGGGAAGTCGGCCCTGGCTGCAAAGCGAGAGGATTTTGGGGATCGCGCTGCGCTAAACCCGAGAAAAGCCTCCTCCCGCCGCGCATTTTTCCCTCTCATACCGTGTCGAAAATTCATAGACTTTGCTGGAGACCAGCGAACGCGGATTCGAATATGCGATCGGTGCCTGGGCGCTCTTTTCAATTCAACTCCAGGAACGCGACGCGACGTTTGTTACTGTGGGCGGTGATGGTAAGCGCTGTCTCGTTGGTCGGGTCAGCCACCTACGCCACGACGCCAGTGAAGCTTAGTCCGACGTCGGTTGAGGAGGTGATACCGCAGTCCGGTCGAAGCTTGACGGCACGCGTACTGGAAACTGCGGACCATCGTGAACTGCCGTTCGCCATTGTCGACAAACGGGCTGCTATGGTCATGGTGTTCCGCGCAGACGGTATGCTTGCAGGCCTGTCGCCTGCATTGCTCGGCCGGGACACCGGAGGTGATTCAGTCCCTGGCGTTGGAGCACGTGCGCAGAAGAGTCGTTTGCGTATCGGAGACCGCACGACACAGGCTGGCAGGTTCGAATCACAACCGGGACGAAACCTCGCGCGTGGGCCCATCGTATGGGTGGATTACTCGAATGCGCTTTCTATCCATAGGATGCGTCCGGGCCCATCAAGGCAAGGGCGTGAAGTTGACTTCGCCTCCCATGAACTTGCGTGACAAGCGCAGGTCTGACGGTTGTGTCGTGGTGCCAGAATTGTTTTATACGACGGTGATCGAACCTGTCCTTGGTCGCAGTCGCGCCATCCTTTATTTCATGCCTGAAAGCAGTTCCTGGCAGGACAAATGGCCAAAACTCGGGAAGCCGGCACCCAAACCACTTTTTCGAATACCGACGAGTTCACAGCGCAGTAGCCCTGCATCGCACCAACTGCGATGCTGTCCAACGCCTTGTCTGCGATATCTTCGTTCGGGGCCTCGTTCAGGCAGGGTGGCATGCGCATGCTTCCCCATGTGCGGCAGCGACCAATTCGCCGAGGATGCCGCATTCCCTGGCCGTGTGTTTGTCTCTGCACCGCCCCCGCAAAATCGAGAGCTGTTTTTCCAGGGCCTTGAGGCTCGTTAGCCGGGCACGCACGCGTTTTATCTGCTCATCAATCAACTGATTGATGTCGCCGCAATCCTCCGCGGCACTGGAAGTGAAGCTCAACAGACGGCCTACTTCCACCAGCGGTATGTCGAGCGCGCGGCAGTGCCGGATGAAGGCCAGGCTCTCCATATGCTCCGGCCCGTAGGCGCGGTAACCATTGGATTGCCGTGCCGGCGACTGCAGAAGACCCGACTTCTCATAGAAGCGAATCGTGTCCGTATCGACGCCCGTGGCGCTGCTGAGTTCACCGATTTTCATGGTCGAGGCAGATAAGAAAGTAGGGGAATGATGATACCAACTTGACATTGGAGCGGCTTCAAGGTTTTAAATACCCTCAGAAAGCGAGGTTTTTATGGCAAATGACGCTCCAGCTGCGCCCGCAACCGACACCCACCTACTCGACGCCTGTTGCGCGCCGAATGGAGTTGCCACCCCGAAAACAGCTGCAAGTGCCGACGCGGCCGCAGCACCCGCTATTGGGTTTCCTGTCCGCGCTTCTGTTCGCAAGCCCTTTCCGGCCATCGTAGCGGCTCCTGTTGCGGCATGCTGCGGACCGGAAACCACCGCAGCGAATGAAGGCTGTGCTCCAGGCAGAACATCAGGAAAAGTCGCAAGCGAACCGGTGGCCCCGGACACTTTTCGCATTCCCACCATGGATTGCAGCGTCGAAGAGTCGGAGATACGGCGTATTGTCGAACCCATAGTGGGAGTGCGAGGTTTGCACTTCCAGTTGCCGCGCCGCACATTACGCATCGATGCGTCCGAAGAAGCACTGCCAAAGGCACTGGAAGCCATTCGCAAGGCGGGCTTTGTACCAGAGCCGGTCCAGGCCCAAGCCGCAGCGGAGGCGCAAGAGGATCAACATGCGCAAAGTTCTAGCGGCTACGCGCGGTTGATCGCTGCGTTGGTCGTTGCTATTGCCGCGGAGGCGGTTTCCTACTTTGCGCCGGAAACCCGGGTATGGACCGTTGCTGGCATGGCCGTGGCAGCGCTGGCCATTTGGCTTTCGGGCTGGGAAACCTATGCCAAGGGCATGAAGGCGATCTTCAGCGGCAAACTGAACATTAGCGCGCTGATGTCGGTCGCGGTCACAGGCGCGTTCGCGATCGGCCAGTGGCCCGAAGCCGCCATGGTGATGGCCCTGTACGCTATCGCCGAACTTATAGAGGCCAAGGCGGTGGACCGCGCACGCAACGCCATCGCCGGCTTGCTCCAACTGGCACCGGAAGAGGCCTTGATGCTCACTGCCGATGGTGCCTGGGTGACCACGCCTTCCTCCGATGTCTCCATCGGCGCGACCATCCGCGTCAAGCCTGGCGAACGCGTTCCCCTGGACGGAGTGGTCAGCAAGGGCAACGGCGCCATTGACCAGGCCCCCATCACGGGAGAAAGCATCCCTGTAGACAAGGAGCCTGGCGACCAGGTGTTCGCTGGCACCATCAACCAGACCGGCGAGCTCGAAATTCGCGTGACCGCCTTGGCAAGTAACACCACGCTGGCCCGCATCATCGAGGCCGTGGAGCAGGCGCAGGGAACGCGTGCACCCACGCAACGTTTCGTGGACAAATTCTCCGCCGTCTACACACCAGCGATTTTTGCCATTGCCATCCTGGTGGCGGTATCCACGCCATTCCTGTTGAACCTGACCTGGCTGGAGGCTGTCTACAAAGCCCTGGTGTTGCTCGTGATCGCGTGCCCGTGCGCGCTGGTGATCTCGACGCCCGTCACGGTGGTCAGCGGTTTGTCCGCAGCGGCGCGGCGCGGGATTTTGATCAAGGGCGGCGTCTATCTTGAAGATGCGCGGCTGCTGAAGGCCATCGCCTTGGACAAGACCGGAACCATCACCGAAGGCAAACCAAAACTGGTGGAGTGGAAGCCTTGGGACGGTGCGGATGAAGCCACGGTCAAGCACGCCGCCGCCAGCCTGGCGGCACGCTCGGACCATCCGGTTTCCAAGGCCATTGCTGTCAACCTGGCCGATGCTGCCGAGGTGCAGGATTTCAAGGCGCTGCCCGGCCGGGGCGTGGAGGGCACCATAGACGGAAAGCGCCTGATTCTGAGTAACCACCGGGCGGTACATGAGGCCGGCATTTGCAGCGCCGAGCTGGAAGCGGAGCTTGGCCGGCACGAACAGCAAGGCCGCACGCTGACCCTGCTTTCGGACGACACGCGTGTGCTGGCGATCTTCGCGGTGGCAGACACCATCAAGGAAACCTCCAAACAGGCCATCATCGACCTGCAGGCGCTGGGCGTGACGTCTGTCATGCTCACGGGCGATAACGCGGCAACCGCGAAAGCCATCGCCGCACAGGCCGGTATTACCGATGCCCGAGGCGACCTCCTGCCGGAGGCCAAGCTGCAGGTCATCAAGGAAATGCAGAAGCAATACGGTGCTACCGGCATGACCGGAGACGGCATCAACGACGCACCCGCGCTGGCCCAGTCAGATATCGGGTTCGCCATGGGCGCCGCAGGCACCGACACGGCGATGGAAGCCGCTGACGTAGTGATCATGAACGACAACCTCCAGCGTGTGGCGGAAACCGTGCGGCTGTCCAAACGGACGCATGCCATCCTCTGGCAAAACATCAGCCTGGCGCTGGGCATCAAGAGTGTGTTCCTGGTGATGGCGGTGTTCGGCTCGGCGACCATGTGGATGGCGGTATTCGCCGACATGGGCGCGAGCCTGCTGGTTGTTGGCAATGGCCTGCGCCTGCTTTCGGGAACAAAAACGGCCGGTCGCGTTGACAAGCCGTCTGCTCCAGCGAAAAGACATGCTCACGACCATGCACATGTTCATGCGCGCGACCCTTCACACGGCCATTCGCACAAGCACTGACCCGAAGTGGGAGAAGCTCACCATGCAAACCACGCAAATCGCAGACCGGGACCAAGACCGCCAAGTATTTGCATTGCTGCTCGATGGATTCGATCAAAGTGTCGGGCACCCTGCAGAACAGCGCTGGCGGTGGCTGACGGCGGCCCACGTTGTTGGCCAGAACAATTTCTCAATGCACTGGAATAGCCACAGCGCGATGCTTCGTTTTGCGCTTGCCACGCGCGACCACCCGGAAGCGGCCGGTCAGATTCTTCGCCTTGCATTGGTGCCGCTGGGCCATCTGCTCCACAGACTACCTGCGGGCAATATTGGTCGCGCCACCGTCAACGCATTTGCTCCGATGGCACTTACTCCCGAGCTCGCGCGGTTGATCGATGAGATGCGCGAAAGGTCAAAGTCACAAGAATCCCCAACCGCACCTCAAAGCTTGCGATTTTGATTTGGTCGCGAAAACCGCGCCTCGGCCCAGTTGCCTGCGACCCGACGGAGTAAACAATTTGAACAGCACATCAATTCTCAAGACCGCCCGCTGGAAGCATCTGCGGGAGGAACTCATCCACTGGCTACCGATCATGGCGGGAATGGCGGCACTGTACGTTCCCAGCCTGGTTGACTTGTTCCAGGGCTTGTGGAGCAAGGATGAACAAATGCATGGCCCCATCGTGCTTGGGATCTCATGCTGGCTGTTCTACCGCAACTGGCCGGCCATGATGTCGGCAAGCGAGGGCAAGCCAGTGAACCATGCGGGCTGGCCAATCGTTGTATTTGCCTTGTTGCTTTATATAGTAGGCCGGTCGCAGGACATTCAGCTGTTTGAAATCGGCTCGGTCATCTGGCTGCTCATCGGCATCATCTTGATCAAGCGCGGCGTAGCGGCGCTCAAGGCGCAGTGGTTCGCACTCTTTTTCATGCTGTTCATGGTGCCGCAACCGGGGCAAGTTGTCGACATCGTCACGATGCCCATGAAAATGGCGGTGTCGTACGTAGCCGAATCCGTCTTGTTTTGGGTCGGTTACCCCATTGGTCGCAATGGCGTCATCCTGCAGATTGGGCAGTACATGCTGCTGGTGGCGGATGCGTGTGCCGGTCTCCAAACGCTACTCACGCTCGAAGCGCTGGGCTTGCTGTACCTGAATCTGGTGCGGCGCGACTCGCTGTTTCGCAACGTAGGCCTGGCCATCATGATCGTGCCGATCTCCTTTGCCGCCAACGTCATACGGGTGATGACATTGAGCCTGATTACCTACCACTTCGGTGACGCCGCCGGCCAGGGCTTTCTGCACAACTTTGCGGGCATGGTGCTGTTTCTGAGCGCGCTATTGCTCATCATCGCAGGTGACACGATTTTGCAGAAGTTCGAAGGTTGGAGACAGGGAAAGACTTCCGCCTTCGCCTGACGATGCCCGAGGAGTAGTTGCAACCAATAAGGATGGCACATGTCCGCTCGCCGGTGGGAAAGGTTCAAGCCTCCATGCCACGGGGCTTGCCTTGCAGTTTGGGCCATGCTGCCGCGCTTGTCGTGGTACTCGCTGGGCTGTTGCACGCATTCTCGATAGCGAACCCTTGGGATGGCCAGCCGGCCGGATGGTTGCAGTTGCTGGGCCTGGGAACACTGGCATGGATGCTAGCGCGATGCGGGATGCCGTCGCGCGCTGCACTGCTGGGGTGGCTGTTTGCAACTGCATGGCTTGCCGGAACATTTTGGTGGATGTTCGTGGCGATGCACACCTACGCCGGTCTCGATGCCTGGCTGGCCGGACTTGCAGTGTTGACACTCGCTGCAGTATTGGCGCTCTACTACGCCGCTGCCTGTGCGGCGTTCACGGCACTGGCGCCGCGCAACATGTTCTGGGCGGGCTGCGTTTTTGCCGCCCTATGGCTACTGGCCGAAATGGCGCGCGGGATCTGGTTCACGGGCTTCGGCTGGGGTGCCGCTGGTTACGCGCACGTAGGAATGCTGGGCAGTGCCGCCAAATACGTTGGAGCTTACGGCGTGAGCGCGCTCGTGGCTTTGATCTCCTATCTGATTGCCGCATGTTTCCAGCCGTTGCCCATTGCGCAGCGTGCCCGACTGGCCGGCGCGGCAACTGCAATTGCCGCAATCATGGCGTGGTCGCCTGGCGACTTCACGCGCCCTGTTTCATCCTTGCAGGTAGCGTTGCTGCAAGGCAATATCGCTCAGGAAGAAAAATTCCAAACTGGTACCGGCATTCCGGATTCATTGCGTTGGTACTCGGAGCAGTTGGCCGCTTCCACAGCGTCGCTGGTCGTCGCCCCGGAGACGGCCATTCCCGTCTTGCCGCAACAGTTGCCCACGGACTACTGGAGGTCATTGCAGCGGCGCTTTGCAACCGGGTCGCAGGCCGCGCTGATCGGCATGCCGCTTGGCGATGTGCTGAACGGTTACACCAATTCTGTCATTGGTCTGAAACCGGGTGGGCAGGTGCAAGGCGTGCAAGCGGCCTACTACCGCTACGACAAATATCACCTCGTGCCTTTTGGTGAGTTCATACCACCGTTTTTTCGCTGGTTCACCGAAATGATGAACATACCGTTGGGTGACTTCACACGCGGCCAGGTCGGTCAGGCTTCGTTCGAGTGGCAAGGCCAACGGCTGGCGCCCAACGTGTGCTACGAAGATCTGTTTGGGGAAGAACTGGCAAGCCGTTTCGTTGACGTGGCGACGGCGCCAACGATCTTTGTCAATACGAGCAATATCGGGTGGTTCGGTGACACTGTTGTCATCGACCAGCACCTGAACATCTCGCGCATGCGAGCACTGGAGTTCGAACGTCCGGTCATCCGCGCTACCAACACCGGCAGCACCGCAATCGTCGATCACACCGGACGTGTGACGTACAAGCTCGCCCACCATACGCGGGGAGTATTGACAGGTGAGGTTCAGGGCCGCACTGGAGCGACGCCATATGCGTGGTGGGTCGCCCGGTTTTGGCTTTGGCCTCTGTGGCTCATCGCTATGTTCATCGTGCTGCTTGCAATTGGCTTGAGGCAGTCGACAGAGTGAGGCGATACCGCAAGTTGCAACAACCACCTGCAGTTGCCACAGGACGCCGGTGGCTTCCGGGAAACCATACTGCCCTCCTTGGTCGCCCTGCTCTGCCTTTAATCAAGCACGTGCGCGTCGAATCCCGTAACTCGTCAGATCAAAAACCTAATCAATACCTTATCCTACCCAGGGGGATAGGATTGATCCTATCCCGATAGTGATCCACAATAGACTTGCCTTGGAAACTTCAACAAGTGCGCCGCCCGGGAAATTTGCCCTCCCTTGACATTTATTCCACGCCCTAAGTCGACAATGCGAGTTCCCAATTTCAAATCACCTCGCCGCCTATTCCCAACACAAAGGTGGGTGAGCTGGCAAGTATGGATCACTGCCCTGCTTGGTTTGTTGTTCACCGCAGGAGTGCATGCACACGCAGTCGCAGAAGGGGATAAGGGTTACATCCAGGAAATTTCGGGCGTGCAGTTCATGCCGTTCATGTACCTGGGCGCCAAACACATGTTCACGGGGTATGACCACATCCTGTTCCTTCTCGGGGTTGTCTTCTTCCTCTACAGGCTCAAGGACATCGGCCTGTACGTCACGCTCTTCGCCATTGGCCACTCGACCACCATGCTGGCGGGAGTCTATTTCGGTACTGCGATCAATGGCTACCTGATCGACGCCATCATCGGTCTGTCGGTGGTCTACAAGGCACTGGACAACCTTGGGGCTTTTCAGCGGTGGTTTGGCGTGCAGCCTAACACCAAGGCTGCAACACTGATCTTCGGCTTGTTCCACGGTTTCGGTCTGGCCACCAAGATTCAGGAGTACGAGATGTCCCCAGACGGTTTATTGGGCAACCTGATCGCCTTCAACATCGGCGTCGAGGCCGGCCAGATATTGGCGCTGACGTGCATCCTGATCGCAATGGGCTACTGGAGACGAAGTAGAAGCTTTCTGCGGCACGCCTACACCGCCAATGTCGTGATGATGTCCGCCGGGCTCGTGCTGGTCGGCATGCAACTCACTGGTTACTTCTTGACCTGATTACCCCAGCAGACGGACACCACCCCATGTACAACACGGACTTGCCCAACCGGGCCGATCTCCCATCCACCCGGCAACTCCTCAAATCGACCGTTTGGGCAACGATTGCCGCTGCGGCCTTGCTGGTGACCATCGTGCTGCCCAGCGAATACGGGATCGATCCCACCGGCGCCGGTCGACTGCTGGGGCTGAAGTCCATGGGCGAGATCAAGCAATCTCTCGCGAAAGAAGCCGCTCGCGCATCCCAAACCGCTGCCTCCCCGGATACCGCAATTGTGCCGCCATCGTCGGCTGCACCGCCATCCCCCCCCGGAACTGCACTTGCGAAACCCGACTCTCCCGCCGCCGCCTCTCCAGCAGCGGGCGATGCGCCCGCCGTTCGCACCGATGAGGTCACGCTGACCCTCAAGCCTGGAGAAGGCGCGGAGATCAAGCTGACCATGGCCAAGGGTGCGAAGGTTCGTTATGAATGGGTCGTGACGGGCGGCTTGGTCAATTTCGATACCCACGGGGACCCTGTACAGGCGCCCAAGGGCTTCTACCACGGCTACGGCAAGGGTAAAGGCGCACCACAGGACAAGGGGGATCTGGTGGCGGCATTCGACGGCGCGCATGGCTGGTTCTGGCGCAACCGGTCCGATGCCACCGTGACCCTCACGATCAAGACCGGTGGCGAATACTCGGCCATCAAACGGGTTACCTGATATCTACACATCTGCCACTGGAAGACATTCCGTCATCTTGGCAAAAATCTTCTGCATGGAAAAAGAAATATGCCTGCCGCCGTTGGCACAAGCGAGATCCTTCAATTCTTTCGAGCGTGGGCTGCGAACCCGCTGCGCGTGGCATCCGTCTTGCCCTCCAGCAGCGGCCTCTCAATGGTCATCACGCGAGAAATATCAGCGACGACTGGGCCCGTGATCGAATTGGGGCCTGGCACTGGAGTGTTTACACGGGCGCTGCTCAGACGCGGCGTTCGCGAGCAAGACATCGTGCTGATTGAAAGTGGAAATGAATTTGTTGGCCATTTGCGTTCACAGTTTCCTGCTGCATCGATTCTGGAAATGGACGCCGCAAAACTGAGGTCGACGCAAATTCCCGACGAATTGATGGCAGGAGCGGTGATCAGCGGGCTTCCTTTCTTGTCCATGCCTACGAGGAAGGTCATTGAAATTCTCACTGGTGCTTTTCGAAAATTGCGCGTAGGTGGGGCCTTGTACCTTTTTACCTATGGCTACGTCTGCCCTATACCGAGGAAACTTCTTGATCGTCTCGGACTGAAGGCGACCCACATCGGGGGAACGTTCGTCAACTTTCCACCGGCGGTTGTCTATCGCATAAGGCGCCACCCTCCGTCACCTTGCAGTCCAAGCATGAATCCGGCTGCAATCAGTATCCGAAATCCGTGACCTCGATTTCACACGCAGCAAGCTTGGCATCATTGCCGTGCAATTTGCGCGCGACCGGAGCGCCGTAGCAACTACTTTGAGCCATGCAATGAAACTATCTCGTTGCGTTTGCGCGTTGGAGAGCGATTGGCGCAGTGTCGTGCGCAATGAGGCCCCGCCGCAACGCCGCTGCAGAGCGATATTCGGGATCCGTGCGACGTCGGTGGGTGGGGTGAGCACTCCCAACCCTGGCTTTGTCAGGCCCCCCGAGGGGGTACAGTCGTTCTGGGGGCGTCCCGGCGAACAACATAAGAGACGCTCAAGCGCTCACACCACCAGCTCTATTCAGCAGCACCCTCAAGGTGAGCTCTTTTCATTCTTGGGATCACGGATTCAGGCGAAAAAATCATGAACAAGCACCCCGTCCACGAATCGCACCCCGAGATTGTCAAGCGCCTGAAGCGCGCGGAGGGACACCTTCGCAGCGTCGTCGAGATGATCGAATCCGGCCGACCCTGCATCGATGTTGCACAGCAACTGCACGCGGTCGAGAAAGCCGTTGGACAGGCGAAGAAGGCGCTAATTCAGGATCACCTGGACCACTGCCTTGAGGACGTGGTGGGCCCGCTGCCCCGCAATCAGCGCGCGTCCATCGACGAGTTCCGGAAGATCACGAAATACCTATAGACGAACTGTCATGCCCCCATTCTTTCTATCCATTGCCGCGACCGGCTTCATCGTTGCTTTTGCCCATGCAGCGATTCCAACACACTGGCTGCCTTTTGTGCTTACTGGCCGCGGTCAGCGATGGGGCAAGGCCAAGACGCTCATGGTGGTCGCCCTGTGCGGCTCGGGCCATGTCCTTTTCACTACCCTGCTCGGTGTTCTGGTAGTCTGGCTGGGAATCGAGACGAGCAAGTGGACGGGCAACATCTTCCCGTGGATCGCGGGGGGTGCGCTCATCCTCTTCGGGCTTTACTACCTCGTGCGGCAGGCGCGGGGCGGCGGGCACGGCCATAGCCATTTCGGCGGCGGCCATAGTCATGGCGCGAATCCCGACGTCCATGGCGGACACGATCACGCCTCAGAGGCGAAGCGTATCGATACCGGCCACGGCGTTCTTGTCCTGGAAGTATTTGAAGACGGTGTTCCACCACGGTTTCGCCTGCGCGCATCGGGTGCTCCCGAGGCCCTGCCGCGTGCGGGAGCGCTGTCACTGGAGACCGTGCGTGCCGGCGGCACCCGGCAAACCTTCTCCTTTGTGGACCGCAGCACGTATGTCGAATCCGTCGAAGAAATTCCCGAACCACACGAATTCACGGCACGACTCAGAATTGCCCATGGCGCTCATGCGCATCACCATGAAGTCCGTTTTGAGGAGCACACCCATGCGGACGCTGGACAGCCCGTGGCTCCTGCCCGGGTCGGAGTGGCCACCTCAGACAGAGCCGCGATCCTCGGCCTATTTACTCTATTGACGTTCTCGCCGTGCGAAGGCTTCCTGCCGGTCTATTTGTCGGGCATCACCTATGGCTGGATGGGTTTCGTCACTCTGAGCGCCGTACTCGCCTTCGCGACGATTGCCGGGATGGTGGTTTTCACCTGGTTGACCATGGCAGGTATGGAGCGCTTGCGCCTCGGGTTCCTGGAACGCTACGAAAGCGGCATTCTCGGCACACTGATACTGTTCCTAGGTATCGGCATCATCTTCTTCGGTTTCTAGCGTCTAGGCCTGTCACGGCTGCCGTATTGCCCTGAAGAGTAGGTGGAATCCGTCCGCAACCTAAATGCGTTCGCTTCCAACCCGGGGACAATCCAGCTATGACGGCACAAGAGCTTTTCGAGTGGATCGCCAAATACGACACTTGGGTGTACGGACTGCTGCTGGCGTATTCCGCCGGAAAGACGGGCCCCTTACCCATGGTGGCGGGATTCGGCATCATCTTCTTGGGCTTCTAGATACCTTCAGCATCCACACCACCCCACAATTTGTTCAACCTGCGCCCTGCTCTGTCTGGTTCACTTCGTCGATTTGTTGTCCCGTTGACAGTGCCGATTGCTGGGCTGCTGCATGCTTATTCGATAGCAGCTCCCTGGACTGAAACGGTCGATGTCGGCGCACATCTTCTACCTGGGCATGGCGCCCCATAGAGAGCTACCGCTATTGGACCGGAATCAAAATCTCGCTGCGCCGCAGCAAAGGCGGCACGGAGGGTGGGTCATACCTTGCGAACTGAGATGACCCTGTTGCAACCAGCCCTTTTTTCTCCATCCAGCTTTCTAACAACAAGGTTTGCTCCGCTACGTTGGCTTCCGTACTGAATTTGGAGAAACGGATGGACGCGAATTTTTGCTCGGGTATTGCGCGAATTGTCACCCTTGGATCTGCGGACTTTGGCAACGTGTTCAGCGTGTAGCTGGACGGCATGACAAAGTGCAATCGGTAGGTCGACTTTGATTTTGCTTCCATCGTGACCGGCAGAGTCATGGAAATCTTTTCCGGCTCCTTCTCCATGGTTACTGGCAAGGTCATGGAAATCTTATCGGAAGCCTGTTTTTTCTGGTCCAACGAAGCGTTTGGTCCCTCCCGGAAGATGTATTGTTTGACCAACCGGGACCCTTCTTTGCCAGCCGTGGCCAAGTTCCCTTGAACCACGACTTCAGCAACGACCATTGGGCTGTACAGCCGCAACTCGAACTCTGCGTCCTTTTCGAGTGATTGAAATTTCGGCTGTTCAAGCGAGAACAGTTGGGCGTGCACACCGACACCGGAGAGTGCTGCCAACAAAACAATTACCTTGGTAGCCAGCGAGAGCTTCAAGCCGTACCAAGGATCAAATGTCGCATTTAGAGTTTTGCTCATACAAATACCTTTCTGTCTATTTAAAAACCACTCGGTAGATAGTTGATCTTCTTAGTATATTGCTGCTGGCATTGCCCTGCGCCAATAGGGGATTGACACCACAGCCAGCAAAACTCTTGTATTGACCTTCAGGCCAATACGTAAATGGGATTTCAAGCGCCCTTTTCTTCTCGCCGGCACTCCAAATGCGGCACAACAGGGGGCGGAACATAGTGCCCGACGCGCCTGAGCTGTCACGCTTGGGTGGGTTCGATCAAGGCCTGGCTCAACCTCGGTGGAATCCTCCAAGGCAGGCCGCTGGTCGACCTGGTTCAGGCCTGGCCACAACGCTGGCTGTTCGCCCTCATCACCTGGTACAACGGCTGGAGCGATTCAGCAATTTCGAGCATGGGCACTGAGCATGGCCGAGCTCGATTTGCACGACAGCGCGTTGATCCCTCCATTTTGGTGATCAATTACCTCGGTGTTCCCTTGTCTGAGCAACTCAGCAAATACTCGAAAGACAAGTATCCGTTGCTGCGGTCAGAGAGGCCGAACGATGGACTGACCTTGCTGACCGATGCCATCCAGCCGGACTGAGCGACCATTTCTTTGCCGAAGATCCCAGATCAACGAAAAGACGGCTGCCTTCATGAAATTGATCACCACCTATGTCGAAAACAACTTGGCGCGGGGTTGCTTCTGACGAGTCGTTGCCGGACCGCGGCACTACCATGGTGGTGCATTGGTAGGTCGTCTAAATCCGACCACCGGTACGTCGCCGTTGCGGCGCGGGTGTCATCGCGCGTGCAGGCACCGCCAGGCGGTCACCAGGCTTTCTGCGGCGTGGTCGACTTCTTCGGGCGTTGTCATGCGTCCGATCGATAGCCGCACGGCGCCGGCCGCGCGCGTCGCGTTCAGACCCATTGCCGCCAGCACGCCACTGACGGCGTCATGCTCGGAATGGCAGGCCGATCCGACCGACGCAGCAACGTGATCAGCTGCTTGGGCCAACAGCGCCCGACCGCCCACGCTGGGGAACGACATATGCAGCGTGTTGGGTAGCCGGTGTTCGGGATCGCCATTGAGCCGCAGATCTGGGAGGGAGGTGGCCAGGTAGGCATGCAGTCGATCGCGCGTCGTGCGCATGTGCGTCGTCGCGGTGTGCAGACACTCCTGGGCCAGAGCCGCAGCGGCGCCCAGCCCGACGATGGCGCAGACGTTTAGCGCCGACGGTTGATGGCGTAGCCGTCGACTGCGCCCCTGAAGGGCATCAGCAGCATGCCCGGTAGGCGCGCCACCTCGCGCGGGTCGGCACGGCCACGCAGTCCGATCGTCAGGCCCTCGTGGCCGGCGCGCGGCTGGGCCCGGTAGGTGCCGAACAGGCGGTCCCACCAGGGAAGGTTAAAGCCGAAGTTGGAGTTGGTCTCGTCGTCCTCGACCGAGTGGTGCACGCGGTGCATGTCCGGCGTGACGACGAACCACCGCAGCACGCGGTCGAGCGCGGCCGGCAGGCGGATGTTGCCGTGGTTGAACATCGATGTGGCATTGAGCAGCACCTCGAACACCACCACGGCCACCACCGGCGGGCCCAGCACGGTGATGGTGGCGAACTTGAGCAGCATCGACAAGGCAATCTCGATCGGGTGGAATCGCGCACCGGTGGTCAGGTCGTAGTCCAGGTCGGCGTGGTGCACCTGGTGCAGCCGCCACAGCGCCGGCACCGCATGCACCATCACGTGCTGCAGCCAGATCACGAAATCCATGGCGATCACCGACAGCGGCAGCGCCACCACGAACGGTACCTGAAAGTGGTTCAGCAGGCCCCAGCCATTGGCGGCGCAAAAGGCCGCCATGCCGACTGCGGCCAGCGGGAACAGCAGCCGCAGCAACACGGTGTTGAGGACCACCAGACCCAGGTTGCTGGCCCATCTCAAAGTCTTGGACACGGTCAACGCGCGCCGTGGCGCAAGCAGCTCCCACAACGCAACCAGTGCAAAGGTGCCCACGAAAAATCCCAGGCGGATTGCAGGCTCGTGCAACAGGACATAGCGCTCCAAATCCATGCAGTTCTCCATCAACAGCGCATGGTGCCGGCAGACGCATGGTCACCATTCAATTCACGCACATTGCATTCATTCTATTACTTGTTAGAATGAAACGCATGCACCACCGCGCACTCAAGAGCCTTTTGTACGAGCAGGTCGCCCGTATGGGCAAGGCACTTTCGAGCCCGAAGCGGCTCGAAATCCTGGAGATGCTCGCGCAAGGAGAAAAGGCCGTGGAGACGATCGTGGCCGAGGTCGGCATCGATGTGAAGCTGGCCAGCGCCCACCTCAAGGCGCTGCGCACGGCCCACCTGGTCGAGGTGCGCCGCGACGGCAAGCGCATGATCTACCGCCTCAGCGGCGCCGATGTGGCGCAACTCGGCGTGATGCTGCGGCACGTGGCGCAGGAACACCTGCTGGAGATGCGCATGGCCCTGCGACAGATGGTGAGCGCGCCCGAACTGCTGACCCAGGTCAGCCGCAAGGACTTGCTCGCAAGGGCCCGGCGTGGCGAGATCGTGATGCTCGACGTGCGCCCACAGGCCGAATACGACACCGCTCACCTGCCGCACGCGCGGTCCATGCCCTTGGCGGAACTGGCACACCGCCTGTCGGAATTGCCTCGCGACGTGGAGATCGTCGCCTATTGCCGTGGCCCGTTTTGTGTGATGTCGGACGCGGCGGTCGCCTTGTTGCAGACCCACGGTTTTCGCGCGCGCAAGACCCTGGACGGCGTCAGCGAATGGCTGGCAGCGGGGTTGCCGGTGTCCGCACCCTGATCTTCGATTTGCTTGTCCACACAAGCTCCAAAGTATCCACCATGACGACGACCTTGTTCATCCTCAACGACGCACCCTACGGCAACGAACGCGCCTACAACGCCTTGCGCCTCGCAGCCGCACTCGCAGACAAGGAGGGCCAGCAGGTCCAACTGTTTCTGATGGCGGACGCGGTGGCCTGCGCCAAGGCAGGCCAGAAAGTGCCCACGGGGTACTACAACCTGCAACTCATGGTGGGCAAGGTGGTGCGCAAGGGCGCCGTCGCGCTGTGCGGCACCTGCATGGATGCCCGCGGGCTGACCGAGGCAGAGATCATGGAAGGCACCCGTCGCTCGACCCTGGCCGAGTTGGCCGAATGGACGGCCCAAGCCGACAAGGTGCTGGTGTTCTGATTCGCCCCGGCCCCCAACTTGCAGCACACAACACGCGAAAAGGAAACATGCATGAAACCCGGATACCTCGCCACCGCCGCCATTGCCTGGTGCCTGGCATTTACACCTGTGCTGATCCAAGCCGCCGACAACAAGGCCGTGTTGATCGACGAGATGGCCGCCTACCTCGACTTTGTCGACTACGGCGGCGCCACCATCTTCCCGGAACAGATTCCGAAGGATGACTGGAAGAAATTCTTCGTGATCGACGCCCGCGACAAGGACCAGTTCAGCAAGGAAAACATCCCCGGCTCGGTCAACATCGAATGGCGCCGAGTGTTGGCCGAGCGCAGCCGCATTCCCAAGGACAAGGCCGTGCTGATCTATTGCAACACCGGCACGCTGTCGGCGCAGGCCGGCTTCGCGCTGCGGCTGGCAGGCTACGAGAATGTGCGTATCCTGCAAGGCGGCTTTGCCGAGTGGAAGTCCAAGGGCGGTCTGGATGCGGCGACCAGGGCCACCGGAACGGTGAAGTACTGATCGGCAAGGCCGCGCCTTCCAAAGCGCAGCAATCAACTGTTCTTCAGCAACGCCTTGATGTCGTCGGCGACTGTTTGCGCACCACTGCCATAACGACTGAACAATCGAATGCGCCCTTTGGTGTCGAAAATGTAGGTGCCGGCACTATGGTCCATGGTGTATCGGCCCGCCGCACTGCCATCGACCCTCTTGTAAAAGACCTTGAAGTCTTTGGCAATGTCCGCCAGTTGCTCGGGGGTCGGTAGCAGCGCCAGAAACGTCGGATCAAAATTGGCCATATAGGCCTTCATCACTTCGGCACTGTCTCGTTGCGGATCGACCGTGATGAAAATGACCTGCAGCTTCTGTCCATCTGATCCAAGTAGTTTCTTTACTTCGGCCAGTTCCGCCATGGTGGTGGGACAGACGTCCGGGCACTGCACAAAACCGAAGAATACGGCGACGATCTTCCCCGGGAAGTCCTTGATACTTCTGCGCTGGCCCAGGTGGTCGGTCAGGGGAAAGTCGCGCGCATATTCGGCGCCCGTGATGTCCACCGCGTTGAACTTGGGCGCTTCCGGAGCGCAGGATGGCAGGAGGCCAACGGCGACAGCGCTTCCGATACAAACGGCCACTGCGCGTCTACGCACGGAATAGGTTGCACGATTCATCGATTCTTCCAAAAATGGGGTCACCTCCAATGATTTCCAGCATGTGCACGGTGGTCATTGGCGCTTGAAGATACGCGGCAAAAAAGACCGGCGACTGCACTGGAAAATCACTTCATACGCCTTCTCCGCGACGCGGTCATCCAGCAAACAGGCAATCGCGCGCACAAACTCCTGCGGGGCGCCGTTTACCACCAACTCCGAGACCCAGCTATGTACCAGCACCTTGCGGTGCTCATCCGGCAACGACAGCAACTTCTCCAGCGTGCCATTGATGGCGCGGTCATCGCAGGCGGCCCGCAGCAGGGCAATGAAGCCTTCTTCGTCGCCGACCGTCTTCGACTTTGAGTCAGTGCCACCTTTCATGACCAGCCTCCTGTTCCTGGCAAATCCTACGCGGACAAGGTCATCATGGGAACCGATTTTCGCCATGGGCATGGGACCGCAATCTACCCTTCGCCGCAGCCGGCGTAGATATCAAGGTCCGCCCGATAAACCCTGGTCTGTACACCCACCAAACCCAACACCGAGTGAAAGTAGTTGTCGTGCGACAAGCGTGTGTCCGCCTTCGCCCGCAGGCAACGCAGGCTTACGCTGCGCTGGCGCTCGATCGATGGGGACAGCCAGGTGATCCAGGGCACCTGCTTTTGCACAGCCGGCGCTGCACCGTACGGCAGGCCATGCAGGTACAGATTGTTTTCTCCCAGTGATTCGCCATGGTCCGACACATAGACCATCGCCGTGGCCGAGGTCTTCTCCGCCGTTTTGAGCCACTGGATGGTCTGGCTCAAAAAGTGGTCGGTGTACAGGATGGTGTTGTCATAGGTGTTGACCACCTGCGCCCGATCACATTCCTGCAAGGCATTGCTTTGGCATTCGGGCAGGAATTGCTTGAAGCTCTGGGGCGTGCGTTTGTAGTAAGCCGGCCCGTGGCTTCCCATCTGGTGCATCACCACCACCACCCCACGCGAACGCCGCTCCACGGGAAGCTCGGCAATGCGTCGGTCGACCTGCTGCAGCATCACCTCGTCAAAGCATTCACCGGTTTTGCAGAATTCAGGCACCTGCAATGACGCCGTATTGAGGTTGGGCACACGATCACACACTCCCTTACAGCCCGACTGGTTGTCGATCCACAGAACGGCGAGTCCGGCGCGATAGAGTACGTCGATCAGGTTCTCGGCGTTTGCCGTGCGGCTCTCGAAACCTTCGCGGCCCAGGCCAGAATACATGCATGGCAATGAGCTTGCCGTGCTGGTACCGCAGGACCATACATTGCGAAGGGTGGCGATATTCTCCCGCTCCAGGCGCGGGGTGGTTGGACGCTGGTAGCCGTTGATGCCAAAACTGGCAGCGCGGGCGGTCTCACCGAGCACGAGCACGATCAACGCCGGCTTGTCGCCAGGTCGGGCGGCGACAAGTTTTGCATCGAGCCCCAAGGGCTTGACCACGCCGGAGTCGATGCGTTTGTGTTTCGTGGCCACCATGCCGATGGCATAAAAGCTGTTGAACGGATTGATCAGGTACCGCACCTGGGTGTGGTTGCGCATGACCGAAGAGAAATCCTGGAAGATCAGCAGCACTACACCGACCATTGCCACCAACGCAAGCATCGCCACACCCCACTGGGTGGCGAGGCCGCGGACGAAGCCGAGTGGGCGAACTTTGAAACGCCAGGCCACCACACTGGGAAACACACCGAGCAGCACCAGCACCGCCAGCAAACGCCAGTTGAGCAATTCACCCGCCTCCCGCGGGTCGGTCTGCATGACGTTCACCATCATGGTCGACTCGATCACGACGCCATAACTCAGCATGAAGTAGGCCCCGGCAGCGGCGC
>CAMAWD010000108.1 GCA_945861785.1 Rhodoferax sp. OV413
CAGTGAGTTCTGCGGCCCGACCCTCGGGCGAGCACCACAGGGCAGTCGGCGCGTTCAGCGCCCGACCGCTCCAGTATGAGCCCCCGCCGGGCTGCGCCTGCCGCGACGCGCGCCAACGCCAACGCCCATGCCCATGCCAACGCCAACGCCAACGCCAACGCCCATGCCCATGCCCATGCCCACGCCAACGCCAACGCCAACGCCAACGCCAACGCCAACGCAGACCAGGCAGCGAACGTCCGCACAGGGCCGAAAGCAGACCGCCACCAAGTCACCCTGCTCCCGGCGCAGCCGGCCGGGCACAACACCATGGAGTTATTGACATGCGTCCAGACCAGACAATCAACCCCGAGCGCCGACGTTTTTTTGCCGGCGCAGCAGCAGTAACGGCGGTGGCAGCCGCCAGCGTCAGCCGCGTGGCCATGGCGGCCCTGCCGGAGCCGGTGATCCAGGCCCGGCCCGACACCATGCCGCCGCTGGCGCCCAGCACCGGGCGGCCCTACAACCCGGTCGTGACGCTCAACGGCTGGACGCTGCCCTGGCGCATGAACGCTGGCGTGAAGGAGTTCCACCTGGTGGCCGAACCCGTAGTGCGCGAAATGGCACCCGGCTTCAAGGCCAACATGTGGGGCTACAACGGCCAGAGCCCGGGCCCCACCATCGAGGTGGTTGAGGGCGACCGGGTGCGCATCTTCGTCACCAACAAGCTGCCCGAACACACCAGCGTGCACTGGCATGGCCAGCGCCTGCCCAACGGCATGGACGGCGTGTCGGGCCTGAACCAGAAATCGATCCAGCCGGGCAAGACATTTGTCTACGAATTCGTGGCGCGCCGTCCGGGCACCTTCATGTACCACCCGCATGCCGACGAGATGACGCAGATGGCAATGGGCATGATGGGGTTCTGGGTCACCCACCCCAGGGAGCAACACCCACTGATCGACGAGGTCAACCGGGACTTCTGCTTTTTGCTCAACGCCTACGACATCGACCCGGGCAGCAAGACGCCGAAGATCATGACCATGACCGACTTCAACCTCTGGTCCTGGAACAGCCGCCTGTTCCCCGGCATCGACTCGCTCAATGTGCGCCTGAACGACAAGGTGCGTATCCGTATTGGCAACCTGACCATGACCAACCACCCGATCCACCTGCATGGGCATGAATTTCTGGTGACCGGCACCGACGGTGGCCCTACACCCAAGAGCACCCGCTGGTACGAGGTGACCACCGATGTAGCGGTGGGCCAGATGCGCCAGATCGAGTTCCTGGCCGACGAGGAGGGTGACTGGGCCTTCCACTGCCACAAGAGCCACCACACCATGAACGCCATGGGGCACGACGTACCCACGATGATCGGCGTGGACCACAAGGGCCTGGTGAAAAAGCTGCAAAAACTCGTGCCAGACTACATGGTGATGGGCGAACGCGGCATGGCCGACATGGGCGAGATGGAGATGCAGATCCCCGACAACACGCTGCCGATGATGACCGGTTCCGGCCCGTACGGCGGGGTCGAGATGGGTGGCATGTTCAGCGTGCTCAAAGTGCGGCGTGACCAAAAGCCTGGCGACTACGCCAACCCCGGCTGGTACCAGCAGCCCCCGGGCACCCAGGCCTTCGAGTGGACCGGCGCCTTGCCCGACCCGGCCCGTTTCAAGTCCGAGAGCCAGGGCTCCATGCCGCTGGCCGAAACGCCTGTCCGGACCACCCAGGTGCAGGTTCGCAAACCATCCGGCCATGCCGGCCACTGAGGAACTCCCATGCCAACTTCGCGCTACAAGCAACCCGTCACTGTGCTGGCCCAACCTGTCGAAGCCCGCAGGCCATGGCTCGCCGTCGCAGTCCTGCTGTCGCTGGCCGCAGCCGCACCCGCAGCGCTGGCCCACGGCGATGCGGCCCATGCCAAACCCGCCGCCAGCATCAAGAAGGAACAGAAGGACTGGGGCATCGCCGGTGACCTGCGCCAGGTCCGGCGCAGCATCGACATCACAATGTCCGACACGATGCGGTTTTCGCCGGACCGCATCGAGGTCCGCCAGGGCGAGACAGTGAAGTTCCGGATCCGCAACTCCGGGCGCATGCTGCATGAGATGGTGATTGGCAGCCCGGCGGAACTGCGCGAACATGCGGCGCTGATGGTGAAGTTCCCGAACATGGAACACGATGAGCCCTATATGGCCCATGTACCCCAGGGCAAGACCGGCGAGATGGTGTGGCACTTCAACCGCACCGGCGACTTCGACTTTGCCTGCCTCATAGCCGGCCACTTCCAGGCCGGCATGGTCGGCAAGATCAGCGTGCGACCGACATCGAAACCGGCGCCCTGATTGAAACGTCGACCCGATCCCCGATCACGCGACCCGTCAATTCCTGTTCCATATCCACAAGGAGAGTTTCATGAAAAAGCTGTTCACCATCGCCAGCCTGGTGCTTGCCACATTGGGCGCCGCGGCGCAGACCGCCAGCACCGAGATGGCGCAGGCCGAGGTCCGCAAGGTCGACCTCGACGCCAAGAAGATCACCCTCAAACACGGCCCGATCAAGAACCTCGACATGCCACCCATGACCATGGTGTTCCAGGTCAGGGACACGGCGCTGCTGGACAAACTCAAGGCCGGTGACCAGGTGCGGTTCAGCGCCGAGCAGCAGCAAGGCGCCTATGTGGTCACTGCGGTGGAGAAGGTCGACGCCAAGTGACATGGCGCATATGGCATGGGTGGCGACTCACTACACTGTCTTGGTGATCTTTCCCCAAATCATGGCAAACCAGATGCCGGCGGCCCAGTGTGGGATCAGGCCGACGGCGCATTCGGCTCCGCGGCTGTCCTCCGCCCTGCGGGCTCCCCCTTTATGCCGCTGCGCCGAACCCACCGCCGACCTGATCTGGCACCGTGGTTGGCGCGCCGTTTGCCAATCACGTCCGCTGCCGAGAGGGCCGATCAGTTGTCGCGGCGAGGTAAAGGAGGAGCCCATAGGGCGGGGGACACGAGCGGCGGCAACTGGTCGGCCCTCTCGGCTCGCCAGCAGCGGCCCCTGGTCTCTGCGCCTTTCCCTGCTGCTGGCGCTGGTGTGTGGAGCCGCAACAGCCGCTGCCGCGCCCGCGAGTGTCTTTCTCGAAGAACTCACCAGCCCCGAGGTCACCGCCGCCATCCGTGGCGGCAGCACCACCATCATCCTGCCGGTCGGTGGGACCGAGCAGAACGGCCCGCACATGGCCCTGGGCAAACACAACGTGCGTGCACGGGTGCTGTCCGGGCGCATCGCGCAGTCGCTGGGCCATACGCTGGTGGCGCCGGTGCTGCCCTACGTGCCCGAAGGCAACATCACGCCACCGACCGAACACATGCGTTTCGCCGGCACGATTTCCGTGCCGGAGGCGGCCTTCAAGAGCATCCTCGACGCTGCGGCACGTGGGTTCAAGCAGCATGGTTTTCGCGACGTCGTCATCCTGGGCGACAGTGGCAACTACCAGGTTGCCTTGAAGGCCGTGGTGACGCGGCTCAACCACGACTGGGCGGCATCCGGCGTGCGGGCCCATTACCTCGGTGCGTACTACAACGCCACCCAGACCACCTATATTGCCGCGCTGAAGGCGCAGGGCCTGACCGACGCCCAGATCGGCACCCATGCCGGCACTGCAGACACCGCCCTGTCGATGGCGCTGGAGCCGTCGCTGGTCAAACCGGGGCTGCTCGCCGAAGCGGCCCGCGCTGGCCGCGCTGGTGGCGCCTATGGCGACCCTCGGCCCGCCAGCCCGGGGCTTGGCCAACTGGGCGTCGACGCGGTGGTGCAGCAGTCGGTGGCGGCGCTCCGCCAGGCCGTGTCAGCGACGCGGTAGACTGGCACGTTGTTTTTCTCCAACCCACCACTTTTTACACCCACCGTATGTTTTTCAGCAAGCTCAGCGCCGCAGCCGCCATTGCATTGTTTGGCGGCTTGTCCGCCGCCTGGTTGGCCACGGCGCAAACTTCCCCCGCCAGCACGGCCAAGGCCGATGAAGCCCCCATTGCAACGGTGCCCGGCATGCCCCCCGTGGCAGACCGCAACAACCTGTACCGCGAGGTCGCCGCCGGGCGCTTCAGCCCGGCGGTGGCGGGCGCGCTCGAGCGGGTGTACGTGCCCAACCGCAGCGCCAACACCGTGTCGGTGATTGACCCGGCCACGCTCAAGGTGGTGAACACCTTCAAGGTGGGCATCCACCCGCAACACGTGGTGCCCTCGTGGGACCTGAAAACCCTGTGGGTGGCCAACAATGCCGAAGGCCGCAAGGACGGCAGCCTGACCCCGATCGACCCCAAGACCGGAAAACCCGGCAAGACGGTCATGGTGGACGACCCCTACAACATGTACTGGTCGCCCGATGGCCAATTCGCCATCGTGGTGGCCGAAGCCCACAAGCGGCTCGACTTCCGCGACGTGGCCACCATGGAGCTGAAATTCTCGATCCCCGTGCCGGCGTGTGGTGGCGTCAACCACGCCGACTTCTCCATCGACGGCAAATACGCCCTGTTCACCTGCGAGTTCTCCGGCGCGGTTTCCAAGGTCGACCTGGTCAACCGCAAGGTGCTGGGCATGCTCAAGCTCAGCCAGTACTTCAATCGCCCCGATGCGCTGGCCCTGATCGCCAAGCCGGGCAAGAAACCCACCAAGATACCCGACCCCGGCCAGCCCGGCAACGAGATCTGCACCATCCCCGGCATGCCGCAGGATGTGCGTGTATCGCCCGACGGCAAGACGTTCTTTATCGCCGACATGATGGCCGACGGCGTGCACGTGGTGGACGGCGAGTCGTTCAAGCAGACCGGGTTCATCGCCACCGGCGTCGGCGCGCACGGGCTGTACCCGAGCCGTGATGGCAAGAGCCTGTATGTTGCCAACCGTGGCGGCAACAAGATCCGCGGCGACAAGCTCGGCAAGGGCAGCGTGTCGGTGATCGACTTCGCAACCCGCACGGTCAGCAAGACCTGGCCGATCCCGGGTGGTGGCAGCCCCGACATGGGCAACGTGAGCGCCGACGGCAAGTACATCTGGCTGTCCGGGCGTTACGACAACGTGGTGTACCGGGTCGAGACCACTTCCGGCGCCGTCGATCAGGTCAAGGTCGGTCGCGAGCCACACGGCCTCACGGTCTGGCCGCAGCCCGGGCGGTATTCGCTGGGCCACACCGGCAACCTGCGCTGACCGGCGCAGGGATGGGGTGCAGGCCGGTCAGGCCGGCGTCTGGCGCAGGCGGGCTTCGAGGGTCTCGATCATGGGGGGCAGTTCGTCGCAAAAATCGGTCTTGCTGATGAACCCGATCGCCCCCGCAGCGCCGGCCGCATCCCGGTAGGCCTGCCCATTGTGCATCGACAGGAAAATGATGAAGGGCGGAATCGCCCATTGCCGCATGCGCCGCGCAGCCTCCAGCCCGTTCATTTCGGGCATGCCGATGTCGAGCAGCACCAACCCGGGGCGCAGGGCCTCGGCAAGTGCCATTGCCTCGCGCCCATTGTGCGCCTCGCCCACCACCTCGGTGTCGGCCAATGTAGTCAGGAATTGCCGCACCGCCGCGAGGAAGGTCGGGTTGTCATCGGCAAGAAGAATCCGCAGGCTCATGCGAAGTCCACTTCGAAACCTTCGTCCCACAGCAGGGTCGGATCCACCTCGAAACCCAGGTCCGCCATCGGAAGCATGCGCGTGATGGCGTAGGCCGGTTCACTGGTGAGCCGTTTGCGCGGCTGTTCCAGGATCTCATTGCGGTAGGTCTTGACACAACGCACCACCGGGTGGTTCGCGCTTTTCGTGCGTTTGACCACCACGGCGATGTCGCCATTGGCCAGGCCGACCAGGCTGCCCGGGGGGTAGAGGCCGACCGACTTGACCAGCAAACCAGCCAGCCCGGCATCGACGTTTTTGCCCTTGTCCATGAACAGCTGGCGCAACACGGTATTGGGCAGCGCCGCCGGCCGGTAGGCCCGGCCGGTGGCCATGGCGCAATAACGGTCGGCGATCGAAAGCACCTGCGCCGCATGGCCTATCTCCGAACCGCGCAGCGCCTCCGGGTAACCCATGCCGTCGATGGTCTCGTGGTGCTGGGCCACGATCGACAGCCAATGGGTGTCGGTCACTCCCAGTTCCACCAGCCGCCGGGCTCCGGCCGCAGGATGGCCCATGACCTGTTCCATCTGTTGCCCGGTTGGCCGGCTCGTCTGCGCATAGAGCAGGTCCTGCAGGTCCAGCACGGTGATGTTCATGGTGAGTGCGGCGCACATGAGCGAGCGCCGCTGGGATTCGTCCGCACCCGATTCGCGCTGCAGCAATTTAGCCAGGATGGCGCCATGCACCAGGCGCCGTGTGCTGTAGCGGCCGGTGTGGCACATCTGGATCGACGCGATGGCCGCATCGCTGTCGAGCGAGTAGGCGCGTTGCAGCTGGTCGGCAAGTGCTCCCACACGGGCCGGGAAATCCGTCGGTGCGTCTTCGGCCAGCAATTGCCCGAGCTGCTCCTGGATTCGCGCCAGCAGGCCCATGACAGAGAAATGGCGGGTGGTGTGGGCCGGCAACCCGGGCACGGCAGCGGGTTTGGCGTGTTCTGGCACGGCCTCATGGAACAGGCCGCGCTGCAGCAGCCGGACCAGCTGTTCCGGGTCGCCAATGACAAACCCCTTGCGCAGCAGAAGTTTGCCGTCTTCGTCGAAAGTGTCGAACGGCAGAGGGTTGCCGACTTGGATCTGGCCCGCATGCAGGCGTGTGTCAGACATGGTCAGTGCAGCTCCATCCGGGCCAGCGTGGCACGCACCTGGTTTTGCGCCAGCTGGTGCTGTGCGCGCTCCCGCGCCCGCGCCACCTCATGGCGCACCGAGGGCGCCAGCAGCACCAGGTCGCAGTCCCGCAGGTAGTCGTCGGCGCCGGCCTTGATCGCGGCCACCGCGGCGTCAATGTCTGGTGCGCTCGACACGAAGATGAAGGGAAGGTCCAGTCCGCTCGCGCGCACGATCTGCAACGCGACCAGGCCACAGACTGCCGGCGAATCGAAATCGCAGACCACAACGTCATGCGTCGACGTGCGCAAGGTTTGCTCCAGGGTCGACACCTGCGACACAACCGCGGTGCCAAGCAGCATCCCGCAGCCGCAAAGCCCGCCCAGGATCTTCTCCGCCCGGGCACCTGGCATTACGACCAGCAGCAGCCGGACGGGCATGGACGGGGCGAATGGAATCGGCATGGCTTACTGTAGGAAATAGGATCTGCCTGCGGTATCGGGCCAATACCTGAGATTGGCAGGCGAAACACCTGACGCCCGGCGCGGTCTTGGCAATACAAGACCTGACCCCTGCCAAGGGAGCCCTGCCAAGGTGTCAGAACGTCGTCCAGTCTTCGTCGCCTGCACTGGTCGTCGCCTTGCGGGTGTCGACTTTGTTTGCCAGCACCGGTGGCTCAGCGCGAGCGTTTGCCTTTGGCGTCAAGCGGGTCACTGTCTTGGCACGGTTCGGCCCGCGCCGCTCCACCGCCGGGAAAGTCATGCGCGGGGCGGTTGTGGTAACCCGCGCCGTGGGGGCGGCGGCCACCGGTTGGCCGTGGTCGCTGTCCAGCTCGAACACCGCCACCGCCTGCACCAGCTGCTGTGCTTGCGCCTTGAGGCTCTCGGCTGCTGCGGCGCTCTGCTCCACCAGCGCCGCGTTCTGCTGTGTGGCCTGGTCCATCTGCGTGACCGCTTCGCCCACCTGCGCCACGCCCGAACTCTGCTCGGAACTGGCCGCGCTGATCTCGCCCATGATGTCGGTCACGCGGCGGATCGCGGCCACCACCTCGGTCATGGTGGCGCCGGCCTGGTCGACCAGTGCCGTGCCTTGCTCCACGCGCTGCACGCTGTCGGCGATCAGGCCCTTGATTTCCTTCGCTGCTTCGGCGCTGCGCCCGGCCAGGTTGCGCACTTCGCTCGCCACCACCGCAAAACCACGGCCCTGCTCACCGGCGCGGGCCGCCTCCACCGCCGCATTGAGCGCCAGGATGTTGGTCTGGAACGCGATCGCGTCGATCACCCCGATGATGTCGGCGATCTTGCGCGAGGCGTCGTTGATGCCCTTCATGGTGTGCACCACCTGGCCCACCACCTCGCCGCCCTGCACGGCCACCGCCGACGCGTTTTGCGCCAGCTGGTTGCCCTGGCGGGCGTTGTCTGCATTCTGGCGCACCGTGCCCGAGAGCTCCTCCATCGAGGCCGCGGTTTGCTCCAGCGCGCTGGCCTGCTGCTCGGTGCGGGCCGACAGGTCGTTGTTGCCCTGGGCGATCTGCACACTGGAGGTGGCCACGCTCTGGGCATTGGACTGGACATTGCGCACGATGCCAGCAAAACTTTGCTGCATGCGCGCCATGGCCTGGATCAGGCGCACCGTTTCGTCGTTGCCTGCGGGGTGTGCCGCCGAATGAAGGTCGCCTTCTGCCATGCGCTCGGCAAGATCGACCGCCGCCAGCATCGGTTGTGTCATGCGCCGCGCCAGCATCAGCGCTGCAAACACCATGAGCGCCGTGCCCAGAACCACCGCGCCGCCGATCAGCATCCGGGTCTGCACGACGCCGGCCGAAGCCTGGGCGGTGGCTTCGGTGGCTTCCTTTTCGATGCTGTCCGACAAGGCGGCCATGCGGGTTTCGAGCGCAGAAAAAGCCGCCAGAAACTCCGGCATCTGCTGCTGCGCCGACGCCGCGTCACGGCGCGCGCCCGCGACGGCCCTGTCAGCCGCCGCGGTGTATTTGCCGGCCAGCGTTCTTGCGCTGGCCAGCGCGTCGGCGGCTTCCTTGGCGTGCGACATGGTCTGCAATTTTGTCAACGCCGCCTGAAATGTCCCGGAGTGTTCCTTCAGGCCCTTTTCGGCCTCGGCGATGCGCTCGGTATTTTTCTCGAGTGCACCGAGCAAGGCCTGCTGCGCGTCCCCGCGGATGGCGTCGTGCATCATGTCGGCCTCCTGGCTCAGCTGCAGCGCCTGGCCTGACTGCACCACGCCATCGATGGCTTGGCCAAGCCGCGCCGATGCCATCAGACCGATGCCGCCGATGGCAGCTGCCATCAGCGCACCGGCCAGCCCGAGAAACAGGATTTGGGTACGCAGTTTCATGGCAGGGTGTCCAGAGTTGATGGCGTCTGGCCAATATACCTTTTCGCTGCGAATATCCGGCTCAGGTAATCACCTGAGGCGGGATGGCGGAAACACCTGACTCCGCGTGTCTGACCCCAAGGATGACCCCAAGGACCCCGCTGGCATGGGGCGGCCGAAGTAGTAGCCCTGAAAGCCGTCGCACCCCATGCGCGCGAGAGATTCGTACTGCGCCAGGGTCTCCACGCCTTCGGCGATCACGCGCATGCCCAGGTTGTGGCCCAGCGCGATGATGGTGCCGGCAATCGCGGCGTCGTTGGGGTCGGTCAGCAGGTCGCGCACGAAAGACTGGTCGATCTTGAGTTGCGTCAGCGGCAGGTTCTTGAGGTAACTCAGCGACGAATACCCGGTGCCGAAGTCGTCCAGCGAAAAAGCGACGCCGCGGGCCTGGATGGCGTTCATCCGGGTGATGATCTGGTCCACGTCGATGGCCAGCATGCTTTCGGTGAGTTCCAGTTTCAGGTGGCTGGCGCGGGCGCCGGTCTTGTCCAGCGCCAGGAACACCTTGTCGACAAAGTCGGGCTGCACAAACTGGCTGGCGCTGACGTTGACCGCCAGCGTCCAGTCGCCCGCCAGCGGGTCATGCTCCCAGCGGGCGAGTTGGGCGCAAGCCTCTTCCAGCACCCACTGGCCCAGCGGCAGGATCAGCCTGGTTTCCTCGGCCAGCGGGATGAACTGCGCCGGCGACACCATGCCCCGTGTGGCGTGGTTCCAGCGCACCAGCGCCTCGACACCGGTGGTGATGGCCTGGCCCTGGCCATCGCGGTGGACCTGGATCTGGTAGTGCAGGGTAAATTCGCCCTTGTCCAGACCGCGCCGGAGGTCTGTTTCCAGCGCCGCAAAGGCGGCCGCCCGGGCCTGCATGGCCGGGTCAAAGAACCGGCTCAGGTTGCGCCCGGCGGATTTGGCCTGGTACATCGCCAGGTCGGCCATCTTGAACAGGTCTTCCATCGACTCGCGCTGCCCCAGAAACAGCGTGATCCCGATGCTGGGCGTGCTGTTGCAGACGTGGTCGTCCAGCTGGTAGGGCTCGCGCAGGGCGGAGAGCACCTTGTTGGCCACCTGTTCGGCCTGTTTGGTGGCTTCGATGTCGTCGGCGCTGAGTGCTTCAAGCAGCAGCACGAATTCGTCGCCCCCAAGGCGCGCCACGCTGTCACCTGCACGCACGCTGCTGGCCAGGCGCGCGGCCACCTGCCCCAGCAGCAGGTCGCCCACATCGTGTCCACGGTGGTCGTTGAGCTGCTTGAAGTGGTCCAGGTCCAGGAACATCAGCGCCCCGCGCTGCCCGGTGCGCTCCGACGTCAGCAGTGCCTGGCGCAGGCGGTCCATCAGCAGGCGGCGATTCGGCAGGCCGGTGAGCGCGTCGTAGAACGCAAGGCGGCGGATCTCCTCCAGATCGCGGTAGTGCTGGGTGAAGTCGCGCACCAGCGCGATCAGCGTGTTCTGCCCGGCCCGGGTGATCTTGGACACCGCCAGGCTCAGCGGGAACAGGCTGCCATCGTGGCGCAGGCCCTGCACTTCGCGCGGGGTGACGATGCCGTGCGCCTCGCCGCTGGGAAGGCGGGTCTGGATGTATTCGTCGTGCAGGCTGTGGTCGAAATCCGGTATCAGCAAGGACAGGTGGCGGCCCAAGGCCTGTTGCGGCGTGTAGCCGAAAATTGCACTGGCGGCATTGTTGAACGAACCAATCATGCCCAGTGCATCGAAGGTGATGACGCCGTCGGCCATGTTGTCCAGCACCGCGGCCGTGTGCAGCGCCGCCTCGCGCAGCCGGGCGTCGGCCTGTGATTTGTACAGGGCCATCGCCAGCACCGTACTCAGCTCCCGCGCCGAGAACGGCTTGAGCACATACCCGTACGGCTCGATCAGTTTGGCCCGCGCCAGGATGCTGTCGGCGGCGAACGCGGTCAGGAACACGACCGGCAGCCCAAGCTCGGCGACGATGGCCTGCGCAGCGGCGATGCCGTCCATCTGGCCGGCCAGCTCGATGTCCATCAGCACCAGGTCGGGTTGCAGGCTGCGCGCCATGTCGATGGCGTCCTCACCGCGCCTGGTATGGCCGGCCACCTGGTAACCGAGATCGCAGATCTGCGCCGCAATGTCGCGCGCCACGATCGGTTCGTCTTCGACGATCAGGATGCGGGCGCTGCCCGCGCCATTGGCGTCGGGGACCAGGCTGAGGCGGTGGGTCATGTCATGCTCCTTCGTCCAGCGCGGCCGGCATCGGGTCGGGCGTGAAGGTCATTGTCACCAGGCTGCCAGGCCCGAAGTCCAGTGTGGCGTCGAGCTGCTCGGCGAGGTCGCCAACCAGCTGCAGGCCGAGCGACTGCTGTGCGCGGTGCGTGTGGTCGACCGGAAGACCCACGCCGTCGTCGCTGACCTGCAGGCGGACCAACGCGCTGTCCGGCACGCGTTGCAGCGCTACGCGCAAGGTGCCGATCCGGCCCGGCACCAAGCCATGTTTGAAGCAGTTCGTGATCAGCTCGTTGGTTATCAGGCCGAGCGGGGTGCCCTGGTTCAGGCCCACACGGACCGGCGCGAGGTCCAGCTCAAGGCGCACTGGCCGTTCGTTCGATGCCAACGCCCGGAACGCCTGCGTGGCGAGTTCGCGCAGGTAGATGGCGAGGTCGTTGGTGGCGAACACCCCAGTACGGTACAGCGACTCGTGCAGCAGGGCCATCGCGCGGATGCGGCCCTGCATGTCGTCGAGCACGGTCTTGATCGCGGCCGTTTCGCCGCGCCGGCTCTCCAGCCGCAACAGGCTCACGATCACCTGCAGGTTGTTCTTGACCCGGTGGTGCACCTCCTGCAGCAAGGCGGACTTTTCCTGCAGCGCGGCACCCAACTGAACCTGCTCCAGCTTGCGCTGGGTAATGTCGGTGGTAACGCCGCTCCACAGGGTGGAGCCGTCGGACTTGCGTTCCGGCACCGAGCTGCCCAGCAACCAACGCTGCGCCCCGTCGGTGCTCCGAATGCGGTATTCCTGTTGCCAGGGGGTCAGGTCCCGCGCGGACGCGCGGGTGGAGGCCCGCAGCCGGTCGAGATCGTCCGGGTGGACCAGCGCGGTGTATGCCACGATGTCGTTGCGGACATCCTCCGGGCCCAGACCGGTGAGCGCACGAATGCCCTCGCTCATGAACGGGTAATCAATGCTGCCGTCCAGCTGCATGCGGCACTGGTAGACCATGCCCGGCACGTGGCTGGCAATTTTCAGCAGCCGGTCGAACTCTTCCTGGCGTGTGATGGCCGCCTGCTTGTCGACGGAAATGTCGCGTCCGACACCACGGTAGCCCGTGCGCTGCCCGGCTGCGTCGACCACCGGGATGCCGCTGATGGCGATCCAGACCGGGTGCCCGCCGCGGTCTGCCATTCGGAGCTCCAGGTTGTGAAAGGGCAAGCCGGCATGCAGAACCGCCCGGTGGACGTCCCACCCTGCCATCGGAGCCTGCACACCGGCGATTTCCCACAACCGGTTTCCGAGGTAGCCGGCTGCCGCCCCACCGTGCGCCGCACTGTCACTGCCGCTGACCTGGACAAAACGGCCCCCCGCATCTTGCTCCCAGTACCAGTCGGAGGACAGTTCCGTCAGCAGGCGAAAACGCTCTTCGCTGCGCCCGAGCGCTTCGATTGTCTGCTGCAGGCGGCGTGCCCCGTCGGTGATGGTCAATGCATCAGTCACGGCAGGGGTTGCGGAAGGCTCGTGCCGCAGGCCCGGTTGCGGCCCTGCGACTTTGCCAGGTACAGCTGCGCGTCGGCGCCCCGGAGCAGGTCGTCGGCTCCCTGGTTGCAGCGGCCTGTGGCGCTGCACACGCCGAAGCTGGCCGTCACCACGGACGCCACCGACGAATCGGCATGCGCAATCTGCTGGTCGACTATGCGCTGTCCCAGCAGCCGGGCCAGATGCAGGGCGCCTTGCGCGTCGGTGTTGGGCAAGATACACACGAACTCCTCGCCACCGTAACGCGCGACCAGGTCGCCCTGGCGCTTCAGGCCCGCATCCAGGGTGGCGCCGATGCGACGCAGGCAGTCGTCGCCAGCCTGGTGGCCGTAGTGGTCGTTGTAACGCTTGAAAAAGTCGATGTCCAGCAACACGATACCCAGCGCGGTGTTCTGGCGCTGTGCGCGGCCCCACTCCTCAACCAGCCGTTCATCAAAGTAGCGCCGGTTGCGCACCCCGGTCAGCCCATCGGTGCAGACCCATTGGCGCAGCAGGTCCGACTGGGCCTTCAGCGTGAGGTGCGTCGTGACCCTTGCGCGGACGATCTTGGGGTTGATCGGTTTGGTGATGAAGTCCACCGCACCCGCATCCAGGCCGCGCGTCTCCGAGGTCTCGTCGGTGTGGGCGGTGACGAAGATCACCGGTGTGTCACGCAATACCGGGTCGGCCTTCAGGCGGCGGCAGACCTCGTAGCCGTCCATGCCCGGCATTTCCACGTCCAGCAGCACCAGGTCGGGGCGTTTGCTGGCGCACAGGGCCAGGGCCTGTTCTCCGTCGGTGGCGATGAACACCTGGTGGTCGGCGGCAAAGGCCTGGTAGAGGGTCTGGATGTCGATGGGTTCGTCGTCCACCATCAGCAGGCGCGGACGCACCTGCGCCAGCAGCAGCCGCTCGGGGGCTGTGGCGTCGGGTGCCACATCGGATGTCGTCATGGGCAAACCTGCTGGCGCAATTGCGCACAACGTTGTGCGGCAAGCGCGAAATCAAGCCCGCGCTTGGCGTCGTCCAGCGGTTGCAACGCCTGGCCGAGCGCGGGGCCGAACTGCTGGCGCAGCTGCTCCATGGCGTCAGTTGCGGCCATGTCGTGGTTGTCCAGCAGTTCGCCAAGTGCTGCCATGGCGGCACCCAGCGCTTGCGTGTCAAGTGGCGCTGCCACGAGCACCGCATGGGCCCAGAAATGGACGCTGAACCATTGCGCAGTACCTGCAGCCGTCGGTGTTGGATTCTGCGCTTCGATGGCCATATCCTTCAATGTGTGAGGCGTCGCGCCCGCAGGCTCCACCTGGTTGTGCCACGCGGATTCCGCAAACCCTATTGGAGGTGATTCCGGGCCAAAGCGACATCGGTGGAATACCTGAGTGCGCGAAAAAATATACCTGAGACGAGGCAACCGCGGGACTCGGGACGCGCGATGCAGAAAGATGGGGAACCACGGAATTTGGCAGCCAGAAAAACGTGGAGCGCAGGGAGCATTCGGGCGTAAACTGCTCCCAGCCTCAACCACCAGCGCGTTCCATGGCACCTTCAGCAGACCCCGCAGACCCGGTTGGCCTTGACTTGTCGGTGCTGGACAAGGTGGTTGGTTCTGACGCCGCCCGGTTCCGCAAATACGCTTTGTTGTTCATCCAGTCGATCGAAGACGTGTTGCGCCAGGTCGACGACGCGCTGGCCGCCAGCGACCTCGGCGCGCTGGCCGCCATGGGGCACCGCGCCAAGTCCACATCGCTCAATATCGGTGCGGTCGGGTTTTCCGGCCAGTGCCTGCAACTCGAGACTGCCGCCAAGAACGGCGATGCCACTTTGGCGACCGGCATTGCGCGCGGACTGCGGCCCGCCTACGAGGACATTCGCCAGGCCATCGGGCGCCGGCTGGGCAACTAGAAAAGCCGGATCGCGCCGGCTTGAGCCGCAGGGTGGGGTCAGCACGCAGGGTGGGGTCAGGTCTTGTATTGCAACATTTCTCACGATGGCCCGGCCGGCGGGTGAAATTGCCGCCGCTCCGGAAGAGGGTGCCTTGGATACTGGCGCAAATTGATCCGCCAATCGATCATCCCGCACGATCCTGCAGTCCGCCAAGCAGTGCAGGATCGCACTCATGATTCAGCAAAGCGGGGCCAGACCCCTCCGACTCGGGACCGGCCCACCACGCGCCATGTTGCAATACAAGACCTGACCCCACCCAGGTTTGCACCCAGGCAGGCACCATGTTGCAATACAAGACCTGACCCCACCCAGGCATGACCCCACCCAGGCACCGCAGAAAAATTGTCAGCGCGCGAACTTGCCTACCAGGTCCGACAGGGTGGCCTTGGTCACCGGCTTCTGGATTGACCCGAGCAGTTTGAAGCGGCGCAGCTGCGCCACCAGCGAGGCCGAGTGCAGCACCGCGCTGTCCTGGCCCGAGACGATGATCACCGCGCCGCGGTAACCTGCGGTGGCCAGCGCCTCCATCATCTGAAAACCATCCCTGCCCGGCATGTGCAGGTCGCAGACCAGCAGGTCGAAGGGCGTGCCGGTCTTGAAGCGCGCCTGCGCCTGCAGGGCCTGGTCGCTGCTGGCGGCCAGGGTGATGTCGACGATGCCCAGGCTGCGCAGGGTGTCGCCGATGAGTTCGAGCTGGAACGGGTCGTCATCGACGACCAGGACCTTGAGCGCCCCTGCCGTCTTGGTGGCTTGGGCGGTGGGTTTGACGGCGGCGTTCATGCTTCAGCTCCCCTGGTGGTTCTGGTCTGGCATGGTGTAGGTCTTGCTCAATTCCGCCATCCATTCCTGTGAATCGGGCAATTCGTCGAGCGGCGTGGTCTCCAGGGTATTGCGCATGCGCTCCATGTCGTCATGGATGCCGCTGAGGATTTGCGACACGCGGTCCTGGAATTGCATGGCCATCATCAGCTTTTCGACTTCCTGGCGCACCACGCTGCCGTGGTGCTGCATCGAATCGGCCGACGCACCCATGGCGCGCACATGGCTGAGCACGTCCTCCACGATGCTGCTCGACAAGGACACGGCGAGTTTGTCCTGCTCGTGGGTTGCTTCTGCCGCAGCCAGGGTGTCGTTCATGCGCTCGCATACCTGCTCGACCCGCCCGACGATGCGTCGCCCGGTTTCGGCCGAGCTCTGCGACAGCTTGCGCACCTCGGCTGCGACCACCGCGAAACCCCGGCCGGAATCCCCGGCCCTGGCCGCCTCGATGGCCGCATTGATGGCCAGCAGATTGGTTTGCGCCGCGATCTTTCCCACCTCGACGGCCATCTCGCTGAGCGCCTTGGTTTCGCTGGCCAGAAGCTGCACGCTTTTCATCATGTCGTCCTTGCCTTCGAGCACCAGGGTCAGTGAGCCCACCACCGGTTGCAGTTCGCGGTCGCACAGGGTCAGCAGGCTCAGCGTGCCGCTGGTGTCGCCCTGCCGGGCGGTCCCGATGCCGGCCTGGTCGAATTGCTGCAGCACCAGGCCAAAACTGGTGGTGAGCTGGACCACGGCGTCTTCGGTCTGTTGCTTGACCAGCCCCACGTGGTGCTGCCAGGCCGGCAGGATGTCGTAGACCAGCCGGGCCAGGTCGTCGCCCGCGCCATCGGCATCGGCGTCTTCCGTGCCGGGGCCCTGGGTGGCCCCCAGTTGCGCCGTGTTCAGGCGCTGCAGCAAGGCCCAGACCGTCGCGCCGGCCACCAGGCCCACACCCGGCAACGAGACCCACGGCACCCATGTGGCCGTCAGCCACAGCGGCAGGGCAGCCAGCATCACCACCAGTATGGGCGGCAGCACCCAGATTGCCTGCGAGCGTGCAGACGCCAGCGGTGCTTGTGCCGGGGTGTCCGGTGCTGGCTCCATTTCGTCCATCGTCGCATCAGACATGGCGGGAACCTCCTGTTTGGATGGAGTCGGTTGGCGGTACGCGCACAGCGCCAGCGCCGTTGGAGGAGAGCCATTTCAGCATCGCCGCAAACAGTGCATCCGGCAGCACCGGTTTGGTCACGAAATCGTTCATGCCGGCGGCCTCGCAGTTGCGCCGCTCTTCGGCAAAGGCGTTGGCGGTCAGCGCCAGAATCGGGCGCTCGGCCCAGCCGGGCAGGGTACGGATCAGGCGGGTGGCCTCCAGCCCGCCCATCACCGGCATCTGCACATCCATCAGCACCAGCGCGTAGTCGTGTTGCTGCGCCTTCGCGACGGCCTCGCGGCCATCGCTGGCGGTGTCGACCTGCAGCCCGGCGCCTTGGATCAGGTCGACAGCGATCTCGCGGTTGAAGGCATCGTCGTCCACCACGAGAAACCGCGCCTGCGCATGGTCGCGGCGCAACAGCTCCTGTGCCCCCAGCAATGCGGCGGGGCCGGTGCTTGGGGTTGCGGCATTGTCCGCGCCGCGTTGCAGTCGGGCCGTGAACCAGAAGCTGCTGCCAACGCCCGGTTCGCTGGCGGCATCGGCGTCGCCACCCATCATCTGGGCCAATCGGCGGGTGATCGCCAGCCCCAGACCGGTGCCTCCGTATTTGCGGGTGATGGAGGAGTCTGCCTGCTCGAACGGGCGAAACAACTGGCGCTTCACCGCATCCGGGAAACCGATCCCGGTGTCGGCGACTTCAAATCGGAGCAGCGGCCCGCGGGCGTCTTCTTCCAGAACGCGCACGCGCAAGGTCACCGTGCCGCTGGCGGTGAACTTGACCGCGTTGCCGGCGAAGTTGAGCAGTGCCTGTTGCAGGCGCGCCTGGTCACCCACCAGGGACTGGGGCACGTCGTGGGTGTCGACAACCAGTGCCAGACCCTTGGCGCGGGCGGCCTCTTCGACCAGCGTGGTGACGTTGCCCAGCAGGTCTGCCAGCTGAAACGCTGCGTGGTCGGGCACAAGTTGCCCGGCCTCGATCTTGGAGAAGTCCAGCAGCTGGTTGATGACACCCATCAGGTGCTGGCCGGCCGCCGTGATCTTTTCGAGCCGCGGGTCGGGGTAGGGCAGCGCGTTGTCGCGCTGCAGCAAATGGACAAAACCGAGGATCGCATTCATCGGCGTGCGGATCTCGTGGCTCATATTGGCCAGAAACGCACTCTTGGCCTGGTTGGCGGCCTCAGCCTGCTCCTTGGCAGCGACCAGTTCGGCCGTGCGTTGTTCCACCATGGCCTCGAGGTGGTGGCGGTGCCGGTCGAGTTCGTCGCCGATCTTCTTGCGCTCGGTGATGTCTTCCTTGGTGGCGACGTAGTGCGTGACCTCGCCATGGATGTTGTGCATCGGCGTGATGCTGGCAAATTCGATGTACTCCGAACCGTCCTTGCGGCGGTTGCGAAACTGGCCCTTCCAGACCTTGTGGCTGGTGAGTGTGGCCCACATGTCCAGATAGGTCGCAGCCGGCGTGTTGCCCGAATGCAGCAGGCTCGGGTTGTGGCCAAGCACGTCGTCCGGGCGAAAGCCGGTGTGTTGGACGAAGCTTTCGTTGACGTACTGGATGGTCGGTGTGAGGTCGGTGATAACCACCATGTGGGCGCTTTGCGCGATCGCACCTGACAACATGTGCAGCTGGTCGGCCTGGGCCTTCAGGCGCAGATGGTGCCTGATGCGCATGCCCGCAGTTTTCAGATTCACCGGCTTGCGGATGAAGTCGACCGCCCCCACCGCCAGTCCCCGTGCTTCGGACTCGTCGTCGTCATGGGCGCTGACAAATATGACGGAGGTATCGGCGGTGGCCGGGTTGTCCTTGATGCGGCGGCAGACTTCATAACCGTCCATGCCTGGCATTTCTACGTCCAGCAGCACCAGATCGGGACGCTGGGACGCGCACAAGCGCAGCGCCTGCTTCCCGTTGGTGGCGCCCACCACCTGGCACTCTGACTTGAGCAACTGGTACATCACCAGGATATTGGCCGCAACGTCGTCCACCACCAGGACCCGTGCTGTGGCAGTGCCAAATTTGATCACGGGCCGGTCCTGCGGGTGGGTGGGCGCATGGGCAGGCTCATGCGCGTGAATCAAATTGAAGGATCGCCCGTGCCACGCCTTCGAGCGGCAGGATGTCGTCCACCGCCTGCAGCTTGATGGCCTCCTTGGGCATGCCGAACACCACGCAGGTTTCTTCGTTCTGCGCAATCGTGCGGGCCCCGCCATCGTGCAGCATCTTCATGCCGCGCGCGCCGTCGTCGCCCATGCCGGTCAGGATGATGCCCAGGACGTCGCGCCCGGCGCATTCCGACGCGGAGCGGAACAACACATCGACCGAAGGTTTGTGGCGGTTGACCGGCGGGCCGTCGACCACACCCATGTAGTACTGGCCGGCCGCCTTGCGCATCTGCATGTGCCGCCCGCCCGGGGCGATCAGCACCACGCCGCGTTCCAGCCGGTCGCCGTCCTTGCATTCACGCACGTTCATGGCGCAGATGCTGTCGAGCCGCTGGGCGTACATGGCGGTGAATTTTTCGGGCATGTGCTGGGTGATGGCGATTCCGGGCGCATCGGCCGGCAGGCGCGTCAGCACCAGTTCCAGCGCCTGCGTGCCGCCGGTCGAGCTGCCGATGACCACCGGCTTGTTCATGGCAAACGCATGCACACTGGTGTGGCCGGTGTTGCGCGGCGCCAGTGCCGGGCCCGGCCCACTGCCTCCCCCCCCTGCGAGTCGCGCGCGCGGCCTCGACTTGGCGGCCGTCTTGAGGGTCTGGATCATCTCGTGGCGCGATTCGTCCAGGTGCTGCTTGACACCGAGTTTGGGTTTGGCCAGCACCGCCACCGCACCGGCGCTCAGGGCTTCCAGGGCGATCTTGCTGCCGGCGGTGGACAGCGTGGAACAGATCACGGTGGGGATCGGCGTGCCAGCCATGATCTGGCGCAGGAAGGTCAGGCCGTCCATGCCCGGCATTTCGATGTCGAGCAGCAGCACGTCGGGCGGATTCTTGGCAATTGCCGCCATCGCCAGCAGGGGGTTGGCGGCACTGCCGATCAGCTCGACCTCGCTGTTACCGGCCAGCATGTGGGCCAGCGCCTGGCGCACCACGGCGGAGTCGTCCACGACAAAAACTTTAACTGCCATGGTTGACTTTCTGTTCGTTCAGGACCAGGTCGACCACCGGTTCCTGTGTGCCCACGGTCCAGGCCAGTTTTCGGTAGCCGTTGCCGCCAAGGCTGTAATCCAGCACCTCGATGCGCCGCGACTGCAGGAAATCGAGCACCCAGCGCGCGTTGCTGGCCCCCACATGCGGCCCGTCGAAGAGGTCGGGAAACATGTTTCCGCCACCATAGACATAGGCTTGGCACAGGGCCGGGTTGATGCCAAACCTCTGCAGCCGGGCGAACATGTCGGCCATGGCGGGCACGCCGTAGGCGGTGTTGTGGATGTTGGCTGCATTGGGCTTGCCCACATGCACGATGTGGCACATGGCGCCGATGGTGCGCCGCGGGTCGGTCAGGATCACGCTGACGCACGAGCCCAGCAGGGTCTTGAGTTCGTCGCCTTGCATGCCGAGTGCGACATCGCCCGGCAGCAGTTCCACCGATGCGGCGCTCATTGGAAAACCTCCATGCTGCGCATTGCGGTGCGAGCCCCTTCGGGCGGCCGTGCGGCGCTCATGCCGGCTTTCTGAATGCGCCGGGCTGCACGGTAAGCAGCGCGGTGTTGCACTTGACGCGGCCCTCGGCGGTGCCCAAAAAGAACAGGCCGCCGGGTTTGAGGGTCTCGAGCACGCGGTCCACCACCGCCGCCTTGGTGGGGATGTCGAAGTAGATCAGCACGTTGCGCAGAAAGACCACGTCGAACGGGCCCAGGCCCTCGATCGGTTTGCACAGGTTGAGCTGGCCGAACTGCACCCGCACGGTGAGCTTGTCGATCACCATCGACTGGCCTTCGGCTGCGCCTTCGCCCTTGAGGCAATACCGGCGCAGCCGCTCCGGCGATACAGCGCGCAAGCGATCTTGCGGGTACACGGCCGCCTGCGCGCTGCGCAACACGCGGTCGCTGATGTCGGTGCCAAGGATCGACCAGTCGGCGCCGATCTTGCCTGCGGTCTGCATGTCGGCCAGCAGCATTGCCGTGCTGTAGGCCTCGTCGCCAAACGACGACGCCGCACTCCAGACAGACAGCGGCGCCTTGCTCTTGCGTGCGCTCAGTTCGGCTTCCAGCAGGTCGTAATGTTTGGGCTCCCGGAAGAAGTAGGTCTCGTTGGTGGTGAGCAGGTCAACCGCCATCTGGAACTCTGCCGCTTCGGACAGATCGTCGAGCAAGGCGATGTAGTCGGCAAAACCGTCCAGTCCGAGCTTCATGATGCGCGGCACCAGGCGCGACTGGATCAGGGACTTCTTGGATTCATTGAAGGACAGTCCGACCGACTCGTACATGATCGCGCCGATGCGCTCGAATTCGCTGTCGCTGAGTGTGATGCTTGCCATCGTCAGGGCGCTGTCAGGACCCGGCGCAAAGTGGCGGCCAGTTCCCTCGG
>CAMAWD010000109.1 GCA_945861785.1 Rhodoferax sp. OV413
CGCGGGCGCGTGTTTGATAACATTTTTGTCGAGCGGTTGTGGCGGAACGTCAAGCACGAAGACGTGTACCTCAATGGGTACGCCACGATGAGCGAGTTGCTGATCGGCTTGACGAAATACTTTGCCTTCTACAACGGCGAGCGCCCGCATCAAGGGCTGGCCAACCGGACCCCCGACGCGGTGTACAAGAGCGCTGAAGGCGGTGGTGCGATGATCGTGGACAAGTACGGTGCGGTGGTCGAACTCCCAATTCCGCTTCGCTCCACAGGGACTGCGTTCGATGAAGACAGTATGGAAATACCAGAAATACCGAACACAAAAACCGGGGCAGCTCCGTCCAGCTGCGTGAAAACCGAGTGCAACTTAAACTGAGTTCAAAATTGTCTTGACTCTGGGGTCCAATTTAGTCTTTTGACGAATCATTCCCACTCGATCGTCAACGAGCGGTCTAAGTTGTTGATTTATAAAGAGTCGCAGGTTGCCATCAAGGTTTTTACCGTCAGATTGACCGTCAGTTCCGTTTGATCCCCATAAACAGCTTCCAGGATCTATCGGCATCTATCGAGGACCATCGGTCGCCTTTGAAGGGCAAGCTATCGAGATCTATCGAGAACGATCGACTACGTCGATCATCGCCGACACCGTTGACGCAAGTGCGCGCGCGCCGGAAGTGCGCCAAAAATGTGCCGGCATCAAATTGTCTAACTCATTGTCATTAAAGCGCTTTTCGTTCATTTTTTTACCGTCATGACGACCTGCCCAGTACGCACGTACCGGTAGTTCAAGAGAACTCTGGTCCTTCGTCAAAGTGTCAGCGCTCTTCATCCCGGCCACTCGTCAGCGGACCACCTGTTGGCGCACTTGCTCGCGCGACCCTGCATCACCTTTGGCCAGCAGTCCTGACAAGTGGTTTGGTCGGTATTTTCATCCGGAGGGTGCCGACATTCTTTCTCGCCCGGTGAAAGTCGTCCTGGATCTTCCACTTCTGGATGGTCAATATTTCAGGATCAGGGTCAGCCGCAGCAACCACCTCCCTTGCCACGCTCCTGGATCGGGGGGCACGGCACCGTGCCGTAGGAACAGAAGACGCAGCAGTCGCCTGGCTTGGGCTTGAGCACCGTGTGGCATTGTTCGCACTCGTAGAACCATTGGCAGGCATCCATAGGCATCACCTCGGTCTTGGAGTGGCCGCACTCGGGGCAGGTCAGCGTCGATTCCGGGACCACCCGAATCACTTGACGACTCGCACCAAGGTCGAGTGATAACCGGCATCCTTGGTGGCGCGCGTGAGAGCGTCGACGGTCGTCTTGCCATCATCGAACGTGACCTTGGCCTCGCGTCGATCCAGATCAACGTCGGTCTTGCTGACGCCGGATACCTTGCGTAGTGCCATCTTCACCGTGATCGGGCAGGCGGCGCAGTTCATGTCTGGAACGGACAACGCCACGGTTTGCGTCGCTGCCAAGAGTGGCGGCGCCAAAGCGACCAATGTAGCCAGCAGACCCACATTCTTCATGGAAATATCCCTTCAATAGAACCAGGGCGCAACCAGTGGAAAGCCAATCGCGACGACCACCAGCGCCAGCACGATCCAGAACAGCGTCTTGTCACTGTGGTTGACGTCCAAGAACGCGCATATTAGTCCTGACTCGCACGCTGCCACCGGTCGCCAGACACGCCACCATACAACGGCCAATGCAACGACGGCTGCCACAATCAATGCAGGGCGATAAGGCTCGAGCGTGGTGAGGTTGCCAATCCATGCGCCTGAAACACCGAGCGAGATCAGCACGAGCGGCCCGAGGCAGCAGGTCGAAGCAAGGACTGCCGCCAGCCCACCGGCCAGCAGCACCCCACGCGCGACTTTGCCGGAAGTGTCAGTTGAGGAGGACTCTGGTTCCATGCATTAAGCTTACTTCCGTACTTAAGTACGGAGTCAAGCGACATGAACAACTCAAGCGATCAAATGACAATCGGAGCTCTCGCCGAGCTGGCTGGCATCAACGTCGAATCGATCCGCTTTTACCAGCGCAAGGGGCTATTGTCCGAACCAGGCCGACCGCAGGGCAGTATCCGCCGCTACGGCCGGACTGAACTGGGGCGCGTGCGTTTCATCAAGTCCGCCCAGCGACTGGGGTTCAGTCTCGATGAGATCTCGGATCTGCTCCAGCTCGAGGACGGATCGCATTGCGGCGAGGCCAGAGAGCAGGCTGAGAAGAAGCTCTCAGACGTGCGAGCCAAACTTGCCGAGTTGACGCGCATTGAGCGTGTACTTGCAGATCTCGTCCAACGCTGCTGCGCCGCGAGCGGAAAGGTCTGCTGTCCGCTGATCGCGACATTACAGGGGGTCTGAAATGGAAGCCCTGAGAGTCGCGGCATTGTTTGCCGTGACAGCTGTCGCCGAGATCGCCGGCTGTTACCTGCCCTGGCTGGTGATCAAGCAAGAAAAACCCGCGTGGTTGTTGATCCCTGCAGCCCTATCACTTGCTCTGTTCGCTTGGCTGCTGACCCTACACCCGACCGCAACAGGACGCACCTACGCCGCTTACGGTGGGATGTACATCGCGGTGGCACTCGTGTGGCTTCACTTCGTTGACGGCGTTGCACTCACGCGGTGGGACCTGGCAGGAGCGGGAATCGCGCTGATGGGGATGGCAATCATCGCGTTTCAACCCGCTGCGAGTGCGTAGTTTCAAATTTGCTTTCTGGTCGCGGTCGCCAGCCCACGACGTTGCCTGTGCCATTTGATTTCGGCGTTCAGCTGCTCCGCCGGGTTGGTGCTGGTGGGCAGTCCCCATGCTCGTAGCTGGCCGGTGCGTGTGAAGTATGCGCTCGGTGATCCAGTCTTGAATTTTTCGGTAGCCCGGGCGTGGATCGTGTTCACGTAGGAAACAGGTGGACATGATGGGATATGACAGACCCGCTTCACGGCGGCGCTACACTGAAGAGCAGATGTTGCAGATGATGGCAGCTTGCAGGGCGGACATGTGTGCGCGCTTTTCGGTCAATGGTTTTCATAAGGGTCCTTTCGATTGAGTGATTGACCTGGATGGGATTCCGGAAGTTCAGGTCGCAAGGATCGGAGCCAACACACTCTCGACTTCGGCTCGGTGCAGACGATTGCGCATCAACAGCATCCATACCGCCGGAATCACCAGCATGGACAGCAGCGGTGCGGTCACCATGCCTCCGAGCATGGGCGCAGCGATGCGTTGCATGACTTCGGAGCCTGTGCCAGCGCTCCACAGAATCGGCAGCAGGCCCGCCAGGATCACCGCGACCGTCATCGCTTTCGGTCGGACCCGCAGTGCAGCGCCTTCAGTGATGGCCTCCATGAGCAATGCCTCCGAAGGCTTGCGCCCAGCCTCCAAACGCCGTTCCCATGATCCCTTGAGATAGACCAGCATCACCACGCCGAATTCAGCGGCGACGCCGGCCAGTGCGATGAAGCCCACGGCCGTGGCCACGGAGATCGCATGGCCCAGAGCCCAGATCAGCCAGAATCCGCCGGTCAACGCGAACGGGACGGTCAGAAGGATCAGCAATGCCTCCTCGAACCTGCGAAATGTCAGGTAGAGCAGAACGAAGATGATGCCAAGCGTGAACGGGACAAGCACCTTCAGACGCTCGGATGCGCGCTCCAGGTATTCGAACTGGCCCGACCATGAAAGCGCGTAGCCAGCCGGCAAACTGACTTCCCGCGCAACGCGCTGCTGCATGTCGGTCACCGCGGAGCGCAGGTCACGCCCGCGCAGGTCCACATAAACCCAACCGGACAGCCGCGCGTTCTCGCTGCGCAACATCGGGGGCCCATCCTCCAGCTTGATGGAAGCCACATCGGAAAGTCGCAACCTTGCCCCCTTATCGGTCACGAAGGACAGCGCACGCAACTTCTCAACAGAGTCCCGCAACTCCCGGCCGTACCGCACGTTGATTGGAAACCGCTGTCGCCCCTCTACCACCTCGCCCACGTTGTCACCGCCAATGGCCGATGACACCAGAGTCTGCACGTCGGCCACGTTCATGCCGTAGCGTCCTGCGGCGACCCGGTCGATGGACACATCGACGTAGCGCCCACCGACCAAGCGCTCCGCCAGGGCCGACGTGACTCCAGGAACGCTCTTGACAACCGCCTCGACCTGGCCGGCGATCCTGTCGATCTCCTCCAGGTCCTCACCACTGACCTTGATGCCCACCGGGCTCTTGATGCCGGTGGCCAGCATATCGATGCGGTTGCGGATCGGCGGGACCCAGATGTTGGACAAACCCGGCACCTTGACGGCCTGATCCAGGGCCTCCACCAGCTTGTCGGACGTCATCCCGGCGCGCCACTGCGCGCGTGGCTTGAACTGGATCGTGGTCTCGAACATCTCCAGTGGCGCGGGGTCGGTGGCGGTTTCTGCCCGGCCTGCCTTGCCGAACACGCGCGCCACTTCAGGCACAGTGCGGATCATGCGGTCCGTTTGCTGGAGCAACTCCGCAGCCTTGGCCGCCGACAGACCCGGCAACGCGGATGGCATGTACAGCAAATCACCCTCGTCCATTGGCGGCATGAACTCCCCGCCCAGCTGCGACAAGGGAATCGCAGCGCTGGCCAATGCCAGCAAGGATGCAGCAATTGTGATCCTGGGAAAGCGCAGCACCAAGGCCAACACGGGTCGGTACCACGCAATCAGCACGCGGTTGACCGGGTTGGACTGTTCATTGGGAATCCGGCCGCGAATCAGGTAACCCATGAGAACCGGTACCAGCGTGACAGCCAGTGCCGCAGACGCCGCCATGGCGTAGGTCTTGGTAAAGGCCAGGGGTGCAAACAGGCGTCCTTCCTGGGCTTCCAGCGTGAACACGGGGATAAACGACAGCGTGATGATGAGCAGCGAGAAAAACAGGGCCGGGCCCACCTCGACCGCCGCCTCGGTCACCACTTCCCAGCGTTCCTGGGAAGTCAGCTCCTGAAGCGGGTGCGCCTCTTTCCACGCCTCCAGATGCTTGTGCGCGTTCTCAATCATCACCACGGCCGCATCCACCATGGCGCCGATCGCGATGGCGATGCCCCCAAGCGACATGATGTTGGCATTGACACCCTGGTATCGCATGACGATGAACGCGGCCAAGATGCCGATCGGAAGGGTCACTACGGCCACCAGAGACGAGCGCAAGTGGAACAGGAACACCAGACACACTACCGCAACCACCACGAACTCTTCCACCAGTTGGCGCTTCAGATTGCCGACCGCACGCTCGATGAGCTGCGAACGGTCGTAGGTGGGCACCACCTCCACACCGGCCGGCAGGCTGGCCTTGAGCTGTTCGAGTTTCGCCTTGACGGCTTCGATCGTTGCCAGTGCGTTCTTGCCGGTGCGCATGACGATCACGCCTGCCGCAACCTCCCCCTGCCCGTCAAGTTCGGCGATGCCACGGCGCATCTCAGGTCCCACCTGAATCCGGGCGATATCTCCAAGGCGCACGACGACCCCGGTCGCCGTCACGTTCAACGGAATGTTGCGGAAGTCTTCCAGGCTGGCCAGGTATCCTCTCGCGCGGACCATGTATTCGGCCTCCGCCAATTCGACGACGGCGCCTCCCGCCTCCTGGTTCGAGCGTCGAATGGCCACAAGCACGTTTTCGTGTGAAATGCCGTAAGCGCGCAGGCGGTTAGGGTCCAACACCACCTGGTACTGGCGCACCATGCCGCCCAGGCTGGCCACCTCGGCCACGTTGGGCACCGACTTCAGTTCGAATTTCAAGAACCAGTCCTGGATGGCGCGCAGCTGTCCGAGGTCGTGTCGCCCGCTGCGGTCCACCAGGGCATATTCGTAAATCCAGCCGACTCCGGTCGCGTCCGGTCCCAGCGTGGCGGTGGCGCCGGCCGGCAACCTGGACTGGACCTGGTTGAGGTACTCCAGCACGCGGGATCGGGCCCAGTAGAGGTCGGTGCCGTCCTCGAACAAGACGTAAACGAAGGAGTCGCCGAAAAAGGAATAACCGCGAACAGTCTTGGCGCCGGGCACCGACATCATGGTGGTGGTCAGCGGATAGGTGATCTGGTTCTCGACCAGCTGTGGCGCCTGCCCCGGATACGTGGTGCGAATGATGACCTGCACATCCGACAGGTCCGGCAATGCGTCCAACGGTGTCCTGGCCATCGACCACAGACCGGCCGCAACGAGCAGAACCGTGGTCATCAGCACGAGAAACCGGTTACCGACCGACCAGCGGATGATTCCGGCGATCATGGCGTGGTCCCAGCCGGCGCTGGCACGACGCGCTGCAACACATAGTCATCGCCTTGCTGCACAAAATCGAACTGGACATGCGCACCCACTTTAAGGTCCTTGGGCGTGGCATCCTGTGGATTCTTGAATGGCATGGTCATGGCACCCCATTTCAACGAAGCAATGGGGCGGTGCGAGATCGTGATGTCGTCCTTGCCGATGGCCGTCACCTTGCCCGTCCCTGAATGCGCTACCAGGGGTGCAGAACCGACCATAGGGGCCGCCGCCGTTGCCGTTCCCGCCACGCCGGCAAGCCGGCCAAGCCCCGATTTCAGACTGGCTTCGGAGTCGAGCATGAACTGTCCGGAGGACACCACGGTCTGTCCTTCGGTTAGGCCTGTTTTCACTTCGACATCGGTGCCTGCTTCGCGCCCCAGCTGAACGTCAATCGGTGTGTATTTGCCATCCGGTCCAGCAACAATCACCACCGTACGCTTGCCGGTAGCAATCACCGCCTCCTGGGGGACGACCAGTGCCTGCTCCCCTGCTGATTGTTTGAACGTCACGCGCACGAACATGCCGGGTTTGAGCGCGAGGCCCGGATTGCGCAGTTCAATGCGGGCCTTCAGCGTGCGGGTGGCCAGGTCCACATCAGGGAGGACTGCGGACAGCTTGCCAGAGATCACGGTGCCGGGCCCAGTCGCCTGCACTTCCGCCGTGCTGCCGGCACGAAGCTGCGAAGCCAGCGCCTCCGGCACATCCGCTATCACCCAGACGGAGCTGAGATCAGCGATGCGAAACAGTGTCACACCCGGAGAAACCATGGCTCCATCCCGCACGCCCAGTTCGGCCACGACACCGGAGATGGGCGCTGACAGCGTAAAACGCGTCTGCGCCGTACCGGACTGTTCGGAACGGGCGACGACATCGTCCGGGATCGACAACAGCCGCAGCCGGGCACGTGACGCGTCGATCAACGCTGGCCCGGGCTGGGCCTGACGGACCCCCAGATATTCTTCTAGCGCCGCAGCCCAATCCGGCGCGTACAAGGTAGCGAGCGGCTGCCCCTTGCGCACAGGATCCAGAACGGCCCGTACGTGCAGCTTTTCGACGTAAGCGGTGACACGCGTCTGTACGACTTCCGTTGCGCGTTCGTTCTGCGCCACAACGCCCACAGCGTCGATGCTGGAAGACAGACTGGCCTTACGCACCACCGCCATCCGGATACCGAGACTTTGTGCCACCGCCGGGCTGATGGCCGCCCCGGCGCCAGCAGACTGATCCGCATAGACCGGAACCAGTTGCATGTCCATGAAGGGCGACTTTCCCGGCTTGTCGAATCTGGTGCCTGGCACCATCGGATCGTGCCAATACAACACCGCGCGACCAGTCTTGGGATCCACGTTGGCCACCGGCGCCATGGGAGATTCGGGAGCGGTGGCCATGGGCGTCAGCGGATTGCGATGGACCCCGAGTTGGTAGGCGCCTACCGCGACCAGCGCGCCTGCCAGGACGAGCAACGAAACCAGGGTTGGTGTTTTCATGGCCGGGCTCCTTCGGCGTAGACATAGTGCAGTTGGGCCCACAGCCGGGCAGTCTCGCGTTGCAGGTCCAGCAACTGGAGTTGGGCTTCGACTTCCGCCCGGCGTGATTCAAGTACGGATGAGAGGCTTCCTTGTCCAGCGCGGTAGGCAGCCATGCTTAGGTCAATCCGCTGACGTGCGACAGGCAGCAGCGCCTCGGAAAGCCGTCTTCTCCGTTCAACCAAGTTTTGCCACTCCGCGTAGGCTGCGGCAAAGCTTGTCCGGGTTTCGCGTAACAGATCCTCATGCGATGCCTGCGCCTGTGCCAGTTGCGCTTGTTTGGCCGAAATTTCGCGATCCTGGCGGTTGGCCGCGTTGAATGTCAGCGGAATATTCACACCGAACGACACCATGTTCGAGAAAGCGCTGCCGCGTTGGCTGTAGCTGAGTTCCCAGCTCCAGTTGGGACGCTTGTTCGATTCCGCGATGGCGAGCTCGGTCTGGGCAATTGCACTTTCGCTGGCGTGCTCGCGCACCGAAGGGACCGATTCCATGAGGGCAGGATCGGCCAGGTTCACTGCAAGGATCTCGATGTTGGGTACTCCCGCCAAGTCGCGCTCTGCATCCTTGCCCAACCACCGCGCCATTGCTATCTGGGCCAATCGTTCCTGCCGGTCTACCATCAGCAGGCGGTCCTGGGTCTGTAGCAACAACGCGCTTGCCGTCGGGAAATCCGCTGACACAGCCTTTCCAGCCCTCACCTGCGAATCCAGCGTGCGCAACTGGAGGCCGACTTCAGCTTCAAGCGTTTTGAGAAGCTCTCGCGCCCTTATCGCGAAATGCCGGTCGAGCCAGGCTGTGGCGACATCGCGCCGCAGGTTCGTGGCAAGGCTGCGACGTGTGGCATCCAAACGCGTGACGTCGATTTCAGCCCGCTGGCGCAACAGCGCGCGCTTGTCGGCGGACACATATTCCTGCATGAGGCCGATCCGGCGCATCGTCATGAAGTCGCGCGTCAGGCTTCCCTGATCCAGCCCGTTAACGGGCAGATTGTCCACGGCGAGTCGCAATACCGGGTCCGGCAATTGACCCGCAGCGACCGCCAACTCGCGGGCGGCTCGCGCGCCATCCAAGGTTGCATTCAAAGCAGGCGCGTTGCCCTGGGCAATACCCAGAGCTTCGTCGATCGACAGGCGGCTGTCTGTTTGCGCAAGAAGCGGTGGCGCGGCCACCAACGAAAGGAAAACCAGCAAAGCCGCAGCACGGCGATCGGAAATCAAAAAAGGGTACATGACATGCTCCAGAACACGGGACGGCAAAATGCCCAGCTACGCGGCTTGCCGCGTCACTGCAAGGTGTTCGGAGATGTCAAATGCGCAGCCGACCGGTGCGCCAGAGAGGGGGAGGAGATGCGCCGCGTGCAAGCAGCGGCGCCTGAGCGCCCAAAAGGCCCTGCAAGGCCTCGATAGCTGGCATCTGCAGGACAAGCAGGAGTACCAGTGCAGGCTGAAAGTCGGTTGGTTGGGCAGCGCCGACGGTCTGGTTGCCTTGGTCACAATGCTGGGCGCATAACGCCGGCTGGTCCACTTTTGCCAACATGCCCGCATCGGCACAGGGCATCCCGGCCATGTCGTTCATCGCCTTCATTTGTTTTAGGGCTGCCGACGGAGTCAGCTCCGGGCACGCGTACGCGGCCACCGCCAATTGGGAAAAGACGATTCCCATCAAAGCGATCCACACGACGAGTGAGCGGCGAAAGACTCTCATTGGACGAGAATTATGCATCGTTGAGCGAATGCGAGCGGGGCATCAAATATTGCCACTTACAAGGCGGACCGCTTATGGATACTTGACGCTTCGATTTCGAACTACGCGCCCAAGAGTTCCTTACCCCCACTTTCATTGCGGGCTTGACCTTGGAGCGACCTCAAGGTTTCCAATAACAATGGGTGTTTCAGGCCGAGTTTGAAAATCAACCCGCACTTCGCGGCATGTGGGGAAAAGATGAAGCGTAGTAAATTCTTGATCAGAAGCCTGCTTCTTGGTGCGGGGATGGTCGCCTTCGGCGTTCTTGCGGATGACGGCAAGAAGACCAACGAGCCCACGAAGGCCGCGACGGCAAATGCCTCGTCGCTCATACGATTTCATTCTCCGGCCACGGGGCCGGCGGGTGCCAAAGTCACCATCGTCGAGTTCTTCGATCCGTCGTGTGAGGCTTGTCGCGCCTTTTATCCCCATGTCAAAGCCATCCTGGCGGAGAACCCCGCCCAAGTGCGGCTGGTGTTGCGTTACGCGGCTTTTCACAAAGACTCAGGTCTGGTGGTCAAGATGCTGGAAGCCACCAAAGGCCAGGGCCTCTATTGGCAGGCGCTGGAAGCGACCTTGAAATCCCAACCCGTCTGGGCTGACCATGGCAAACCCCAGGTCCAAGCGCTCTGGAACTTTCTGGCGCCCGTTGGAGTGGACGTCGAAAAAGCCAAACGGGATATGGAGAGCACCCGCATTGCGGAGATCCTGAAACAGGACATGGCTGACGGCGTGGCTTTGGAGGTTGAAAGAACACCGACCTTCTACGTCAATGGCAAGCTGGTCTCGCCGGTCACCCCCGATGGCTTACGGGCAAAGGTGCGCGAGCAGATCAACGCCGCATATCCGTAGATTCCCCAACATGGTGCTCAGCGCTGTAAGCGAAGCCTCTGAGCTGAAAGGCATGTGCGGTCCGCGCCAACTCGGATCGTCTGATGTCCATAGGACCCGTCCTATCCTGCGACGCCCCAGTGGACATCGGAATGCCGTTGCGTGGATCCACCCGCATCCGCGGCGGCACCAGCGGCCCATGTACCCGAAAGCAGGCGTGGACCATTCCCCACTACCCTCAAACTGGCACCGATATCCGCCCATGGAGAAGCCGATGTCCGCCTGCGCAAGCGTGGGGGCATCGTTGATACCGTCAAACTCGCCGTCGACGCAGTCAGAGCCCTTTCCATGCTGGGGGGTGGGCGATTGCGCTGCTGCGCAATGCGTTCAACTGGAGCCTGGTGTTCTTATGCAGGCGCAGCCAGATGATTGCCAACGATGCAATGCGCGCGCGCAACTTCAGGATAGGACGCCTTGTCGAAGAATGCAGCATCCCGCGCGAGGCGCTACAACTGAAGGTGCGGTTTTCCGTGACTGATTGGGCGCGCAAGATTTCGGTGGCCGGTACCGCTTTGTTGCCGGACCTGTTCAAGTACGGCAAGGGTGTTGTCGCCCAGCGCAGGCTCGGAGTGATTGGGGTTTTGCGCACCGACCAGCCGCTGGACAAACACCACGAGAAACATATTGCGATCGAGACGGCCAAGGCGTTGAAGAATGCCGGGCCTGGGCTGCAGCACTCCATTTCGCCTTTGTCCATCAAATCGACCGCCGGTATCGTACCGGCGCGCGCTTCAGGAGCCAAACCGTGATCTACGAACTCGGCCACGTCGCCCTCATTCTTGCGCTGGCCATGGCGCTGGCGCAAAGCATCCTGCCGCTGATCGGCGCCCAGACGGGCAACGTTGCCTGGATGTCGCTGGCACGGCCATCGGCCTGGGGGCAATTCGTCTTCATGGTCATTGCGTTCGGAAGCCTGACTCACGCCTTCGTGACCAACGACTTTTCCGTGGCGCTGGCCGCGCACCATTCCAATTCGAACTTGCCGCTTGCGTTCCGGATCACGGCGGTGTGGGGCAATCACGAAGGGTCAATCCTGCTATGGACGCTGATCCTGTCGCTGTGGACACTTGCTGTGTCAATCTTCTCGCGCCAGCTCGACCAGCGCATGCTGGCCCGGGTGCTGGGCGTCATGGGCCTGATCAGCTGCGGTTTCATGTTGTTCACGCTGCTCACGTCCAACCCGTTCGAGCGCCTGTTTCCGGTTCCCGCCGATGGCCAGGACCTGAATCCGCTGCTGCAGGATGCCGGCATGGTGATCCATCCGCCGATGTTGTACATGGGCTACGTCGGGTTCGTGGTCGCTTTTGCGTTTGCCGTGTCGGCGCTACTGTCGGGGCGCCTCGATGCAGCGTGGGCACGCTGGTCGCGCCCCTGGACCACCGTGGCCTGGTGTTTCCTGACCTGCGGCATCGCGCTCGGCAGCTTCTGGGCCTATTACGAACTGGGTTGGGGCGGCTGGTGGTTCTGGGATCCGGTCGAGAACGCCTCCTTCATGCCCTGGCTGGTCGGAACCGCTCTGATTCACTCGCTGGCCGTCACCGAAAAGCGTGGCGGGTTCAAGATGTGGACCGCCCTGCTCGCCATCATGGCGTTTTCGCTGTCCCTGCTGGGGACCTTCATCGTGCGTTCCGGCGTGCTCAGCTCGGTCCATGCCTTCGCCAGCGACCCGGCGCGGGGTGTGTTCATCCTGGGGTTCCTGGCGCTGGTGATCGGCGGGTCGCTGGCGCTGTTCGCCTGGCGCGCGCCCAAGGTGGGTCTGGGCGGCAGTTTCGAGCTGGTGTCGCGTGAATCCATGCTGCTGGCCAACAACGTGTTGCTGGTCGTGGCCGCGGCCGCGGTGTTGCTCGGCACCCTGTATCCGCTGGTGATCGATGCACTGGGCATGGGCAAGTTGTCGGTCGGTCCGCCGTATTTCGACGCCGTATTCGTCCCGCTGATGGCACCGGCGTTGTTCCTGATGGGGGTGGGCCCGATGGCGCGCTGGCGCCAGGCCAGTGTGGGGGACTTGGCGCGACGGCTGCGCTGGGCCATGGGTGTCAGTGTGGTCAGCGCCGTGGTGGCGTTCTTCGCGTTGGGCCGCTGGACCCCGATGGTCGGCCTCGGCCTGGCGCTGGCCGCTTGGGTGGCCAGCACCGCTGTGCTCAACCTGGTGTTGCGTGTGCGCGAACACCCGGCCCCGAGTATCTGGAAACGGCTGTCGATGCAGCCCGGCAGTTATTTCGGCATGTTGCTGGCGCATTTCGGTGTCGCGGTGTTCATCGTCGGGGTCACGGTGGTGAGCGGCTTCCAGAGTGAGACCGACGTGCGCATGGAAGTCGGCGACACCGCGACCGTGGCGGGTTATACGTTCCGGCTCGAAAGCGTGACCCAGGGGCGTGGCCCCAACTACGCGGCCTCACGTGCCGTTGTCAGCGCCACCCGTGGTGGTCAGCCCGTGGCGACTCTGCTGCCCGAGCGGCGCATGTACACGGTGCGCAGCATGGCCATGACGGAGGTTGGTATCGACCGTGGCATCACGCGCGACCTGTATGTGGCCCTGGGGGATCCGGTGAGTGCCACGGCCTGGAGCGTGCGCCTGCACCACAAGCCGTTCGTCAATCTGATCTGGATTGGTTGCCTGCTGATGGCCTTTGGGGGGCTGATGGCCGTGCTAGACCGCCGTTACCGGCGCCAAACCATCGTCACACTCGAAATGCCGGTACCCCCCGTTGCCTCCGGGCCGTCAACGCGTCAGGTGCGCCCGGCCCTGGCCAAGAAAGCACCTGCCCGATGAAAAAGGCGCTTATTCCGCTGCTGATCTTCATGGTTCTGGTCAGTTTCCTGGGGGTGGGGCTGTCGCTGAAGCCGCGTGAAATCCCCTCGCCGTTGATCAACAAGCCGGCACCGGACTTCAGCCTGCCGACGCTGGATGCACCCGAACTGAAGATGTCCACCCAGGACCTGCGTGGCAAGGTCTGGATCCTGAACGTCTGGGCCTCCTGGTGCGTGGCGTGTCGCATCGAACATCCTCTGTTGGTGGAATTCGCCAAGACCGGTGCCGCGCCGGTGTACGGACTCAACTACAAGGACAAGCGCGAAGACGCGATCCGCTGGCTGGGCAAGTTCGGCAACCCCTATTCCCGCTCGTTGTCGGACACTGAAGGCTTGGTAGGAATCGATTTTGGTGTTTATGGTGTCCCGGAAACCTTCGTGATTGACAAGACGGGGGTGATCCGCATGAAACACATTGGCCCTCTCACGCCCGAGGTGTTGCGTGACGACATCGTGCCATTGCTAAGGAAATTGGGTGCGTAACACTTGGAAATTGACAGGCTTGCGATGGCTGGTTGGTGCCACAGCAGCGATGGTTCTCGGGTTTTCCCAGGCCAAGGAGGCGCCGCCCATGGCCGCCAATTCGGACCTGGAGGCCCGTGTCATGGCAATCGCGGAGGAACTGCGTTGCCTGGTGTGCCAGAACGAAACCATCGCCGCGTCGCGTGCCGATCTGGCAGTGGACCTGCGCAAACAGATCGCACTCAAGCTCACGGCCGGCCAGTCCAAGCAGGAAATCATCGATTTCATGGTCGCGCGTTACGGCGACTTCGTACTCTACCGGCCGGCCCTGAACACACGCACCGTGTTGTTGTGGTTCGGCCCCTTCGTGCTGCTGGCCGTGGCCGCCACTGTCCTGACCATCCATATCCGCCGGCGCCGGCGTGTTGCCGCGCCGGCCGACTGGACGGACGACCACGCGCAACGCGCCCGTGCCTTGTTGTACGAAGGCGAGGACCGTCCATGAACACCGCACGGCCGCCCAAAGGGGCTCACACCGCAGTACGCAGCACGAAGGTTTTCCAATGAGTCTGTTTCTGATTGCCCTTGCAGGCCTGATTGCACTGGCGTTAGTGTTCGTCCTACCCCCGCTGCTGCGGGCGTCGCAGTTTTCCGGTGCCCTCGTGGCGGCCAATTCAGCGCGCCGCTCGAACGTCCATGTATTGCGTGAGCAGCTCGCCGCGCTCGAGGCTGAACACGTCAACGGCGCGCTCGACGTCGCGCAGTACCGCACGGCGCGCATCGAGATCGAACGCCGCGCACTAGAGGAAGAGCAGGATCTGGCGGCGCCGGCAGTGGCGGCACCCGCCGGCAAGACGGTGGTCTTCCTTGGGGCATTTGTTCCCCTGTTCGCCTTCGTGATGTATGGCGCACTGGGCACCCCCGAGGTCATGCTGGCGCATGTGCCCGGGGCACAACAGGCGGCCGCAGAACCCGCCGGGAACGGCGAAATGACCCAGGCGCAGATCGAGGGCATGGTGAGCAAACTCGCCAACCGCCTTGAGAATCAGACCAGCCCCCAACCCGGCGACGACGAGGCATGGACCATGCTGGGCCGTTCTTACGCGGTGATGCAGCGTTTCCCCGAAGCCAACAAGGCATTTGTGCGTGCCCGTTCACTTGCGCCCGACAACCCCCAACTGATGGCCGACCACGCCGATGTGCTGGCGATGTTGCAGGGCCGGACCGTGGTGGGTGAGCCGGCCAAGCTTGCCGAACGCGCGCTGCAGATCGATCCGCGCAACCTGAAGGCGCTGGCCCTGTCCGGCACCGCGGCATTCGAGCGCAAGGATTACGACCGCGCGTTGAAGTTTTGGACCGCTGCCAAACAGATCGCCGAACCGGGCAGCCAGTTCGCCGCCGGGCTTGACAACAGCATCCAGCAGGCGCAGGCCGCCAGCGGCAAGGCGCCGGCAGGCGCAGGACCGGCCATGAATCTGGCCCAGGTACCTCCGGCCAATTCGGCCACGCCGGCGCCAGTGGCACCACCACCTGCGGGCTTGCCCGCGACGGTGGCCACCATTGGCGCCAAGGTCAGCGGCATTGTGCAACTGGCCGGCCCGTTAGCCAGCAGGGCGGCACCTGGCGACACGGTGTTTGTGTTCGCGCGCGCCGCCCAGGGCCCCCGCATGCCGTTGGCGATCTTGCGCAAACGCGTCAGCGACCTGCCGCTGACGTTCACGTTGGACGACAGCACCGCCATGCAGCCGGAAATGAGCCTTTCAAAGTTCTCCAGCGTGATCGTGGGGGCGCGCATTTCGCGCTCCGGCGAGGCCATGCCGCGCAGCGGTGACCTGGTGGGACAGGTCGGACCGGTTGATACCGGGACCGGCCGGCTGGTCATCACCATCGACGGCGTTCAGCCCTGAGGCTTCGACGACAGGTTGCCGGTCGGGTCATGTAGTTCCGTCCGCCGGCTACTGCCCAAGGGCGGTATGCGCCATCCGCAGTGGCTTGCTCGCCAGCAAAATCAATGCGATTTATTCCGTGTTGACCTTTCGGACCGATGCCGCCGCAGAGAGCAACAGTCGGGCGTCGGTGGCGACACGGTCAAACGTGGGCTTGGCGGCGACAGACACGGAAACCGACTCGCTTAGTCTGGTGATCGTCAATGGGTCCTTGTAATTGCCATTGACGCGGTACTCGAAATGCAGGTGGGGACCGGTGACCCTGCCGGTGGCCCCAACGGCTCCTATAACCTGGCCTTGTCCCACAGACTGGCCGCGTTTGACATCAATACGGCTCAGATGGGCGTATACGGTTGTGCTCTTGTCGCGGTGGCCGACAAAAACGACATTTCCATAACCGTTCTGTACGCCGGAAAACTCGACCACGCCGTCGCCCACATTGCGCACGGCGGTTCCGGTCGTCCCAGCATAATCGACGCCTTGGTGGGCTCGCCACTGCTTTAATACCGGGTGAAATCGCGTTTTGAAGCCGCTCGTGACTCGCGAGAACTCCAACGGTGAGGCAAGAAAGCTGCGCTTCAGGCTCTGGCCATCCAACGTGAAATAGCCTCCCTTGTTGCGCTCATTGCGTGTATCTTGCGCGACCGACGGATCACGAAACCAAGTCGCCTGGTAGACCTTGCCGTTGTTGACGAATTCAACACTGAGCACGCGCCCGCTACGCATCGGCTCCCCGTCACCTTCCAGGGTCTCGTAGACAACAGAGAATCGGTCGCCTTTGCGCAACGCGCGGTGAAAGTCAATGTCGCCGGCGAATATTTCGGCAATCTGTACCGCCACTGAGTCCGGAATGCCGGCGTCGTCGGTCGCGGCAAACAGCGATGATTGGATCGTGCCGCTGCTCAGTTTGCTTGATCGTGTCAACGGCGCGGTTTCGATGCGGGTCGAAAATCCCGAAACGGTTTTTTCCACGACAAGGCGCTTGAACATTCCACTGTCATCGGTGCTCCAGCGGGCATATAACTTGAGCAACGCGCTGTCATCGGAAACCTCCGCGCGGACATTGCGGCCGGCACGTCCAAACAATGACTGTCGAACCAGCTCGTTGGAACGCAAATAGGCTGCCGCCGCAGGGTCGTCGATACCCAGACGCCGCAGGAGGCTGTCAGCGCTGTCTGTCGAACGCGTCTGTTCCGAGCGATAGAGCCGAAACGCGTGGTTCTCCAACACTTCGTTTTGCTGCGACAGCGCCAATGGTTGAACCGACTCCAGCACCTGTTGCACAGGCTGATCGGAAACGTCCGGGGCCAAGGCTGCGACCGCCAATCCACCGGCGCTTGCCAGCATTGCTGCGGCGACCGCAGTCACGCGTTTCGGATGACGTGACAGCGCGCTTTTGGACCAAGTGGCAAAGCTAATTGCCTTCGCAAGAATAGGGTGAATCAATCCAGGCATCCGTACGATTGTTGTTGAGTGCGACAGACCAAATCTGGTGCTTTCGCGCAAGTGGGCCGCCCTCGAACAGGCCGCGATGGCGTGGCACGAGTATATCTGCGGGAGGATCAATCGTGCCACAACCGCCATATGCCCCACCAAGCAACGTGCGCAAGAAAAACCACGCTCGCCATGCCTGGGAAGACACAAAGGGTTGAGTCGTGGGTAGGGGAAATGCAAAGTGGGGGCGGTAATGCCCATGGCGACAAAGACTGTCCACGCCAAGTAATATCCAAATGGGTGTGCGTGTTTCACGAGAAAGGGGATACGTAACCAAGTTCCCGCGAACGCGTAGAGCAGAATCGCCAGAAAAATTAACGCGTCAAAATGGCGATAAATGGCAGGAAACGAAAAGGCGCAACCCATGGCATCTGAATCTCCACTTCCCGGCACGGCGATTTCAACGCCAGTGCGCTCGACATTGACGGCCGTCGTGGTCAAGTTACCCGCTGAACTGGCTTTGAAAGTACCCGAGGTGACGAAAGGCTTCAACCTCGCGGTGGTCCCGGCGACGCAGATCGTCACCTTTGGCCAGGAGCCGGTGAACGCGTTCAGCGCACATTTGAACGCGATGCTGGAGCAAGTGACGAAGGCGGACTCGCCCGTTCTGTTCGAGCTCTTTCGCACAATCAGCACCAGTGTCAAGCAGATGGATCTGCCGGGACTCGAAGCCGATATTAGGGAGAAGCTGCAAGGTGGCTGGCTGTCCCGCCTCGCCAGCAAGATCGGCCTGGGGAGCCAGGCCAAACGGCTGGAGGCCGTTGCCGACGAAGTGCGAGGCATGCTCAAATCCAAAGCCACGTCGTTGCTTGATCTGATTCGGCCAATGGAAAGCCAGGTCACCCAGGAGAGCGGCAAGCTCATCAACGAGATCAACCGCCTGGGGCAACAAGCGGCTGGCTACCGGGAAAGCATCCAGAACCTGGGCGTGTACGTCGAAGCCGGGCGCGAGGTACTGGCCCGGTCGCAGTCCGACCAGATATCCATGGAAGCCAGTGCGCAGGCCTCCCAGGATGCCGTTCAAATACGCGACGCCAAGGATTTCCGCGCCAAGGTGGACTTGTTTGAAAACCGGCTGCTGACCCTGGAAAACGCCTACGCCAAGGCACCGGTGGATCTCGAGTCCATCGGCATCGCCCAGACCGCCGGATTGATGACGCTGGCCGACACTATCAGTTCATCGCAGGTTGAATTCAACGACATCAAATCAGCTCTCCTTCGCCTGAACGCCACCTTTCAGATTCGTTCACTCCAACAACTCAACCAGATGCGGCGCGATCTTCGGGCCGACCTGCAGCGCTACTCCCTGGACCAACTGGAAACAGTGGCCGTCGATGCCACCCGATCCGCGGCCGATGCCCAACTGGAGAACGCCAAGCTTTTGCTGGGCGTAGCGCAGTCCCTGAGCAACATTTCGACCAAGGTCGATGCTGAACGCCAGAAAAACATCGCCAAAATTGCCAGCGCGCGTGCATTGCTCCAACAGGTTCAACAGGAAGTCAGCACCCTGAAGCCGCAGCCAAGCCTACCCACTTGAGGAACATCATGGTCAACAACAATGAAGCAGGTGTGTTCGTTCTTGAGAAGGGCGACATCTTCGAGGTCGATAAGAATCTTCATTCGCTGCACATCGGCACTTTCTGGGACGCCGCTGAAGGGGGCGCTGCGCACGATGTGGACTCCCACGCAGTGCTGCTCGTCCACCGCGGCGGTGATGCCTCGGCGCCAGTGATGTATGGCCAGGGATCGCACTTTCTCACCTACGCCAACAAGACCTTGGTTCCCGCGAAGGACGATGACGGCGATGTGGTCGGCTTCCAGACTGCGGACCAATCGATGTGGCATTCGGCGGACAACCGCCGGGGTGGTGCGATGGAGGCCGAAAAGGATCATGGCGGCGGGCACGAGGAAGAACTAAGCGAAGAGATGCACATTCACCTTTCGCGCCTGCCTGCGAAGGGTGCTGAGATTGCCGTGTGGCTCACCATTCACAAGGCCAAGGAGCGCGGATTGGATTTCAGCAAGATCAAGGGACTTTTCGTGGAGGTCTGCGATGCCGACGGCAATGAAATGTGCCGCTATCACCCGACCGGGGAGTTCGCGGGATTCAGCGCCTTGCAAGTCGGGTCGTTGATGAAGAAGCCCGATGGCGCCTGGTCTTTTACGGCGGTCGGCGCGGGCTCGAAAACCGGCTTGGCAGACATCATTTCGGCCTACCAGGGCTGACGCGGCGTGCCGGCGATGCCGAAGGTGCTTTTTGGCGACCAAGGGGAAGACCAGCCACGGTCACCCGCGTCGCCTCCAGTACCGGTGACCCTGTTTGGCACCCCCAAGGCGATGCTGCCCAAAAGCACGGCGCCCAAAGTCATCGTGGGTGGTGTGCCGCGCGAACGCATCCAATGCAGTACCGACGAACTGAGCGCATTGGACCCCAAAGCCAGTGCCCGCGTGCTGGCGAACGCGCTACGTCTGATCAACACGTTGAATCTTGACGATGCCCACTTTGATGACGTAGTGCGCTTTGGCGCCGAACTTCAGAGGGAACACGGGGCCATCACCGAAGCGGAACTGGCAATCGCGAATCACCCGTCCATCCAGCAGGCACAAACCGCCTTTGCCGACGTGCTGGCCATTTTCGAAAGCCTTGATCCTGACGTGCTGTTCGCCGACCGAACGCCTTCCCTCATCGAGACATTGGGCCAATGGATTGCGCCCAAGCCTCGAGCGGCCATGATATTTCGCGAGAACTACGTCCGACTCCTGAAGCGGATCGGCGAACTCAAGACTCATGGACTGGTCTTGGCCAATGCGGCGGACAGTCTGGGCGCACTCAAGCCACGGTATGCCGCGCTCGCTGACCGCCTCGCGGCGGCCACCCTTGCTGCGAATTTCATTGTCGGCAGGCTCCGCGAGAGCCTTGCTGAAGGTCCGTTGCAAGCGCACTACTCCGCGCAAATCGATTCCCTTGAACTGCGCTGCGCCAGCCTGCTGTCGACCTGCACCACGCTGGAAATGGGTCGGCTCACCCATGACGTACTCAGGCGGAATTTGAGTGCGCTGGCAAATGCCAGCTACGGCGTCCTGGAAGAAAACCTTCCGGCATTCAACTCGGCCTACACGGCTGCCCTGACATCCCGCCAGCCCTCAGGTAACGCCCTGACTTCAGTGCGGGGCATCTACAAGAAGTTGTTCACACTTTTAAAGGAAAGAAGCCATGAGTGATATTTTCGAAATCGACAAGGAAGTCGAGAAGGTCCGTTTCGTATTGGAGAAGGGTGGCATCGACCACGTTGTACGCGCACGCGTCGGCCTCAACCTCGATGTCTCCGGCTCAATGGCCGACATGTACAAGCAAGGCATGGTGCAGCGCGTGGTCGAGCGCCTGCTGCCCTTGGGCTTGGCATGCGACGACAACGGTGAAATCGACGTGTGGGGTTTCTCGAACGACGCTGCACTTGCCTGTGTCGCCACGCGCCAAAACTACAAGAACATCGTCGACCAGGAAATGATGGACGGCGACCTCGATCACGTACTGTGGAAAGGCACGCAATATGCGCCCGTCATTCAATCCAACCTGGACTACTACAGCAAAGCTGGTTCCCCGGTCGCCAATTTCTTGCGCAAACTGTTCGGAGAGCGGCAGGAGCGGCCGCTACCGGTCATCAACTACTTCCTGACCGATGGTGAAAACGCCGATGTGCGTGAAACCCAAAAGCTGTTCGAGGAGATCGAGAAGAACGATATCCAGATCTACTACGTCTTGATTGGTCTGGGCAACTCCAAGTACGACTTTCTTCGCCAATCCGCAAAACGCTTTCCCAACGTAGGCTTCGTGAGCGTCAACAGTCTCACCGAGTTTCTTTCCGATGAAACCATCTACGAGAAGCTTCTGCCGTCTGAACTGTGCGCTTGGCTAAAGCACGAGCA
>CAMAWD010000110.1 GCA_945861785.1 Rhodoferax sp. OV413
TGGCCCGAGATTGCCGGCTCAGCCTACGGCCAGACCACCATCCGCAATCTGCTGCGCATGGCCTCGGGCGTGCCTTTCAAGGAGCTCTACACCTGGACGCCAGACGATGACAACTGGGTGTGGGGCCGGGTGCTCAACCTGCCAGAAAACCGGGGTCGGCCCGAGAAGATCGTTGAATACCTCAACACCAAAACCACCCGGGAGGCCGAACAGGGCAGCCGCTTCAAGTACGCCAGCATCGAGACCGAGATCCTGGGGCGGGTCTTGAGTCGCGCCAGCGGCATGACGGTGACGCAAATGACCGAGGCCTGGCTGTGGCAGCCCATGGGTGCCGAAGCCGAAGCACGCTGGCTGCTGGCCGGCACTGACCAGGGCGAAGCCACGGCCGGCGGCTTCAACGCCACGCTGCGCGACTACGGCCGCTTTGGCATTTTGCTGGCCAATGACGGAGTGCGCGCGGGGGTGCAGGTCATCCCAAAGGACTACCTGCTGGACGCCACCGATGCGGCCCGCCAACCTCCAGCCTTTCGGCCGCTCAACGCCGCACCTGGCATGGGCTATGGTTACCAGACCTGGTTGGTGCCGCTTAAAGAGCGCACCTTCGCCTTGCAGGGCATTCACGGGCAAGCCATCTTCGTGCAGCCCAGATCGGGGATCGTCATGGTGCAGACATCGGTCAACGACCAGCCCAGCGGAGGCCAAGACGTGCGGCCCTACCAGTACCGCAACGCCCTATGGGCGGGCGTGCTCAAAAGCTTGGGCGGATTTAGCGACTAGACATGCGCGTCTGGCGGCCTCTGGCAGACCACGCCAAAAGCGTGTCGGCCCGTGCGCGGCCAAGGCCGGGCGACGTCTTCTTGCGCAAGGGCTTTGGAACTAAAAATGGGAGTCGCCAAGGCCCCAAAGTTTGCCGCCTCGAACCAGTTTCGCAGGTTGTGCAAACCGCTATTGACCACCACCGCCACGCGACAGACACTGGTCAATGCAGGGGACAGGCTTTTCAAACGCCCCTTTTCCCTACGGCACCCAGAACACGGCAGAACAGGGGCGGCACACAGCGCCCAACGCGCTTGAATCTGCCTTTGGATGCAGGCTGAGATCTGCTGGCGTGCTGTTGGGGTTGATGGCCCCGCCAAAATGCGCCGCCCCGTGGCGCCGTCTACGGGTTATCCCTTGCCTTCGGGCCGCCTCCGTAGGTCCCCCAACCACTCGGACGCAGCCGACCGCAGCGGCCCTGGTCGGCGGGTCGCCTGAACTGTCACCTGCGGGATGACGTGGTCGACCAAGTGGGCAGCCGTCTGCGACATGCGCCGGGCACCGCACGAGGGCGAAAGCCCCGGCCCTTGCGACTGAAGGCCAGCAGCTGGTCGCGGCCGCAATCCCCGCAGCGCAGGCGCAGGAACCCGTAGGCCAGGATGCCGCATTCGAGAAAGGCGTCGAACTCGTCCTTGACGAACTGCTGCAGGTCGGCGCCGGCAGCGTCTTCGGCCTGGGCAAAGAACGTCGCTGCGTGTTGCTGCACCAGGCGGTACAGCGTGGTCTGCTTGGGGATCGGTGGCGCGCGCAGTGGACCGGGGCGCCCTCGCCGGCCTCATCTCCTGAAAGCCGGCAGCCGAAAGGCTGGAGACAGTTGTCAACCGTCGGGGACGACAATTGCCCGCCCTGCACCAACCGCGTCGTCACTGCGCGGCGCCAGCCAGCAGTGACGACGCGCAAACTGCCCCAGCCGACCAGGCCTTACGGTGGCTGGCGCAAGTGACGGCCCCCAGTGACGGGCGCACAGCGCAGGCCGGCCTACCCATAGATGCAAATTGTCACGTTGACGCCGGACCCACCATTGTTTATACTTGAATATACAATCCAGAAGGCAGGTATTGACATGAGTGCAACCGTATCAGCTGATCAAACAGTCCAGGAATGGGGAAACGGCCTCGGTGTGAGAATCACCGCACCGATCGCCAAGGCCGCACGGTTTGCCCGTGGACTTCCCATCAAGGTGGAAGTTGTCGAAGGTGGCGTTTTCCTTCGACCGCTTGGCAAGCCGCAGTTGACACTTGCGCAGAAGCTTAAAGCCTTTGACCCGGCAATCCATGGCGGTGAAGTCATGGCAACGGGCCGCGTCGGTGCCGAAGTGTTCTGATGGCTGCGCCGAGCAAGTTGTGGGCACCTGATCGGCGCGACATGATCTGGATTGACTTCAGTCCACACGTGGGCGGCGAGATGAAGGACGAACACCCCATGATGGTGTTGTCCCCAAGAGCCTTCAACGAACGAACGAGCCTGGTTATCGGACTGCCAATGACGCATGCGAAATTCAACGATAACAACCCGTTTGCCGTCCGGTTCAAGACTGCCAAGGGTGAGGTTTGTTACGTTTTAGCGCACCAACCAAAGTCTTTCGCTTGGCGAGACAGGGGTGGGCGTCCCCACCCCTGGAAGCAAGTGCCACCAGCAGTTTTTGAAGCAGCGTGTCAAGAGTTGAACGGCATCATCTCGATAGGCGCCTGAACCACCAGAAAAACCAACGCTGCCTTCAGAGCCCAATGCGAACACCGCCACAGATGGCGGCTGATCGGCCAGCCAATGGAAATTCCAAAAAGCTGCCGGTGGTGACCGATGGGCCACGCTGCAACCAAGCCGCACGACTGTCTCCAGAACCGCCAAGAACCTGGTCGCCGGCGGCCAGCGTATCGTGCGTCTCTGACTAGCAGACTACGGTGCGTCAATGACAACCCGCGTGAGCCTGCGATTGCCTCCACTGCCGATCTCCACTGGCAAAGAAGAACTTGATATGCACCTGAAGATCCAGCAAGAGCCGACGATATCGCGTCGGCGGCACGTCGCGCAGCGCACCGGACTGTCGCGCAGCACGCTCTGCCAATACATGAAGGACGCAGCCTTCCCCAAACCCGTGCAGCTCGGCCTGCGCGCCGTGGGATGGCTCGAATCGGACATCAGCAAGTGGATCGCGGCCCGGGTCAAGGTCGGCCGGCTGCACCGCTGCAATGCGGCACGCGCGCGCGGCAAAGGGGATGCGGCGGGCGAGTTGTCTGCGTCGCCGAGGGCTTCGCGACCGGAGCCAGCATTCATGAGGCTACTGGTCACCCTGTGGCCGTCGCCTTCCATGCGGGCAACCTGACGGCAGTGCATGCCCTTGCGCTGCGGCCAGCCGATCGTGACCATTGCGCCTATGGGGCCTTGAGGCGGGACCGGAGCATTGCCCGCAGTGTGGCCGCGGGTGGCGAAAGCACCCGACCGCGTATGCTCAGAATGCCGATCACCCGCTCGATGGTCGGATTCTCGAGTGGAACAAATGCCAACCCTGTTGCATAAGGCGGCACGGCCAGTGCTGGCAGTACGGTCACGCCCTGACCACGATCCACCAGCGACAACAAGGCGGTCATGTTCTCGACATACATGGCGGGCCGCTGCAATGGCGCAGCCTGTGCATGTCCACGCAACGAGCGGTGTGTCGTGGTCCCCACAAGCGGCAGGCCGTCCAGGGACTTCCATTCGATGGCGGTACGTCGGGCCAGGGGGTGGTCATGGCGGCAGACAAGACCAAATACATCATGGTTCAACGGCTCGAACACCAGTCGGTCGTCATCACCGAGGCGGCTGCAGATGCCGAAGTCGATACTGTTCGCAAGCACCAGCTTTTCGATGTTCGCCGAGTTGTCGTCGACCAGTCGAATGCTGACATCCGGGTACTTTCGGACAAATTCGGGCACGATTTCGGACAACCAGTGGGTTGTCGCCGTCATGACGCTGGCCACCGACAGGGAACCCGTCCGCCCGCTGGCAAGACGACCGAGGGACTCGCACACCTGGTCGTAGTGCTCAACCAGATCCCGCACGATGGGCACGCAATCCAGCGCGAGGGGCGTCAGGTGTGTAGGTGTCGATCGCTCGAACAGCGGCTGACCAAGCCGCAACTCCAGCTCCTTGATCGACAGCGACAACGCCGGCTGCGAGCGATGGGCGCGCTCGGCGGCACCACGAAAGCTGCCTATGTCCACCACATGAAGAAAGTTCCTCAACTGGGTTATCGACAGTTCCATAGGGACTCCTGGGTATGGGCGAGGACATTTGCCCGGCAAAACAAACGATATGAAAAATTGACTTTATATATCAACACCTCTTGCCTAGACTGGATCCGCCATCGACGGTCGGCGCGCTCTTGTGCCAATCGGGCAATTGCATGGCAAACCAGACTGACTGGGGGCTTCAATGGCAAGCGTTTGTGATCATTCCGATTCGCGGTTTTTGGGCCCGGAGCGGCTCGTCCGCGCCCTGTTTCTCGGTGTTTGTGCATTGGCGCTGTGGTGGGCGACGGCTGGTACGGCGTTTGCACAGTACCCGACAAAACCGATACGCATCGTCGTCCCCTATTCCGCCGGTTCATCCACCGATATCCTGGCGCGCAAGATCGGCGAACCCTTGTCACGGGCAATGGGCCAGCCAGTGCTGATTGAAAACAAGGCGGGCGCCAATTCCACCCTGGGGACTGAATTCGTGGCTAAAGCACCCAATGACGGCTACACGCTGCTGCTGGGCACCAATGCCGGTTTTGCCGCCAGCCCGGCCGGGTTGTGGCTGAACCTGCGTTATGACGCCTTGAACGACTTTGCGCCTGTGATCCAGGTGGCATCGATTTACCACATGCTGGTCATCAACGCTGGCATGCCGGCAGACAACCTGAAAGACTTCATCGCCTTGCTCAAGGCAAGCCCTGGCAAGTACAACTTCGCTACCGGCAATACCGCCAGCTTTGCCTACGGAGAAATGTTCAAGAAGGTCGCGGGCGTGGACATCGTTCAGGTGCCCTACAAATCGAGCCCCGAAGCCATTGCCGACCTCATCGGCGGCCGAGTGCAGATGATGTTCACCGACCCTGCCACTGGCGTGCCCCGCATCCGCGCCGGTCAATTGAAGGTGTTGGCTGCCGCCGAAAAGCGCAATGCCATGCTGCCCGACTTGCCCACGATGCAGGAATCTGGAGTTCCGGGCTTCGGCGACGCGTCTGGCTGGTTTGCCTTCTTCGCGCCGGCCGGAACACCGCGCCCGGTAGTCGACAGACTCAACCGCGAGATCGGCATCATCATGCAGGATCCGGAAGTCCGGCAGTGGATGCTTGGCAGCGGATACACGATTGCGGGGCCGAATACACCGGAGCAGTTGGCCGCCTACATCCGCGCACAGATCGAGTCGTGGAAGCAGATCATCCGCGACTTCAAGATTCCACCAGTGGGATTTCTTCAACCCGTCCCCTATGGCTGACCTGGTCTCGTGCGCGGTCCTTGACGACTATCAGGGCGTGGCCCTGCAATCCGCGGATTGGAGTCCGCTCATGGACCGCCTGCAGATCACGGTCCACCGCGCGCACTTCGACACCGAGGATGCACTGGCCCATGCCCTGGCAGACGCCAGCATCGTGGTGGCCATGCGCGAAAGAACGCCGTTCACCGCGTCATTGTTCGAAAAACTGCCAAGGCTGAAACTCCTGGTCACCACCGGGCGGCAGAACGCCGCCATCGACCTGCAGGCGGCACAGCGTTGCGGGGTCACGGTCTCCGGCACCGGCACCTTCGCTACCGGAACTGCAGAGTTGACATGGGCACTGATCCTGGGCTGGATGCGCCGCATTCCCCAGGAGTGGAACAACCTGCGCACCAACGGCCCCTGGCAAACCACCGTGGGCATGGATCTCGCCGGAAAACGCCTGGGCGTGCTGGGGCTGGGGCACATTGGCTCGCAGGTCGCTGCCATCGGCAAGGCATTTGGCATGCACGTGCAGGCTTGGAGCGCCCATCTCACACAGGAAAGGTGCGCGCATGCGGCCATCAAACATGCCGGCTCGCTGGACGCTCTGCTCACAAGCAGTGACGTCATCAGCGTGCACCTGGGCCTCGGGGAGCGCACGCGCGGCCTCCTGGGAGCCACCCAACTGCGCCGTATGAAATCCACCGCGCTCCTGGTGAACACATCGCGCGCTCCCATCGTCGACGAAACGGCCTTGGTCGTGGCACTGCGCGAGCGCTGGATCGGCGGTGCTGCCATCGACGTGTTCGACCGGGAGCCCTTGACGGCAGCCCACCCGTTTCGTGGCTTGGACAACCTGCTGGCCACACCGCACCTGGGTTATGTCACCGAAGGGACCTACCGGGTCTACTTCACCGATGTGGTGGCAGACATAGAAGCCTGGCTCGGCGGTGCGCCGCTGCGTCTGCTGACCACAGCGCGATGATGCCAGCCATTGCCCCCAGTGTCTCGGAGGCGGTTGACCGCCTGGCCCAATTCGGCGCCACGGTGCGTCCCGGCGAAGCGGCACCAGCAGTCCTGGCGCACGCCCCCTGGGTCTTGCTCGACGTGATGGGTGCGACCCTGGCGGGCAGTGAGGCCGCCGAGGCGACCGCCCTGGCAAGCGGGCTCGGTGCCGGCTCCTCTGCGGGATGTACGGCCACCGTGCTGCGACGAGGCCTGCCATGTGGGGAACCGATGACGGCGGCCTGGCTCAACGGCACCGCCGCCGTCTGGCTCGAGCTTGACCCGGGCCATCGCCATTGCCGCACCCATGCACCGGCGCACGTATTGCCTGCGGCGCTGGCGGAAGCGCAGCGACTTGGCGCAACCGGTGCCGATCTGCTGGACGCATTCATCGTCGGCTGCGAGACGGCCTACCGAATGGGTGGCGCCACCACACCGCGACCAGAGGTCAACGCACACGGTACCTGGGGCATGGTCGGCGCGGCGGCCGCAGTGGCGCGTTTGCGCAGGCTGGCTCCAGCGACGTTCGGCCATGCGTTGCGCCTGGCCTCGCAATTGCCGTTGGCGACCGCTTTCCGGGCCTCGGTGGCTGGCGTCACGGTACGGCATGCCTATGTCGGACTGAGTGCGCAGTTGGCAACCCAGGCGGTCTGGCTGGCCGAGGCGGGTGTTGTCGCACTGGATGATGCGCCGGGCGAAATCTACGGAAAGATCCTGGGCACGGCCTTTTCGCCGGATGCGCTCTGCCGGGGCCTCGGTAGCGATTGGGAATTTGTGCGCGATTTCGCCAAGCTGCACGCGTGCTGTCACCATTTATATCCAGCCATCGACGCGGCTGCCGACCTGCTCGCGGCCCATCCACTGTTGCCGGCGCAGATCGAGACGATCGTTGTGCAGACCTACACCGTTGCAGCGCGGCTTTCCTGCACTGAACCACGCAACGAACTGGCCGCTCGCTTCTCGATTCCCTATGCCTTGGCAGCCTGGGTGCTCTGGGGCGACCTGGGCCCCGGCGCCTTCGCGCCGCCATCGCTGGGCAATGCCGAGTTGCTGGCACTGGCAGCACGCGTGAGGGTGGAAGAAGATGCAGAGTTGGCCCTCACCTTTCCAGCGCAACGACCCGCCCGTGTCGTTTTCCATCTCAGGGATGGCAGCGTCCTTTCGGCCGAACGACAGTCACCGCGCGGCGATTACCTCGATCCGCTGAGCCAGCAAGCGCGGGTCGCGAAATTCGACCGCCTGGCCGGTGCGGCGCTGCCCGAGGCGAGTGCCCACACCCTGCGCAAGCGGGTGCTGGCCATCGCCGAATGCAGCAATGTGAGGCAGCTGTTCGCCAACCTGACGGCCCCGCCGCCTGAGTGGCCCCAACCATGAAAGACTCGCATGACACACACGCCTGACCCGACCTGCGGGACATTCGTGATGGGCTGTGACATCGGCGGCACCTTCACTGACTTCGTGCTCTACAACCCAGAGGCCGGCGCCTTTTTCATCGACAAGCGACTGACGACGCCACGTGACCCTGGCACCGCCGTGTTGGCCGGTGCCGATCACCTCACGGCCGGCGCGCACACCACGCTGGCGGCGTTCGATCGGCTGGTTCACGGCACCACGCTCGGCATCAATGCATTGTTGGAACGCAAGGGCGCACCGACGGCGATGATCGTGACACGCGGCTTTCGCGACATCATCGAATTGCGGCGCGGCTCCCGCGGAGAGTTGTGGGACCTGTCCGGTGAATTGCCCCCACCGCTGGTGCCGCGTTCGTTGCGACTGGAGGTGGACGAACGCCTGCACAGTACGGGTGCAGTGCTGGTGCCACTGGATGTCGCGCAGGTCGAGGCGGCACTGCACGCATGTGTTGTGGCAGGCGTCACCTCCGTGGCGGTCTGCCTGTTCCACGCCTACCAGAATCCGGCACACGAACACACTGTTCGCGCCATCGCGCAAACGCGTTTCCCGCAGATATCGATCTCGCTGTCGTCGGACGTATTGCCACAAATGGGCGAGTTCGAGCGATTCTCTGCGACTGCGGCCAACGCCTACCTGCGGCCGGTGATGCAACGCTACCTGCCGCAGCTGGAGGCTTCACTCGCGCAGCGTGAATTGCACCCGGGGGGCCTGCGTCTTCTGTCGTCCGAAGGTTCGCAATGCAGCACCCGGGTTGCACTCGAGTACCCGATAAGGGTGGTGGAGTCCGGACCGGTCGGCGGCGTGTTGGCGGCCCGCCACTTTGCCGGGCTGGCCTCGGCAGGCGAGATCCTGACCCTGGACATTGGCGGCACTACTGCCAAGACCTGTCTGCTGGCCAACGGTGAACTGCCGATTGCCGAGGAGTATGAGGTAGCGCGCGTCTACCGCTTTCAGCCAGGCAGCGGTCTGCCGCTGAACGTGCCATCGGTCGACCTGCTGGAGATCGGCGCGGGCGGAGGGAGCCTGGCCTGGATCGGCCCCTTGGGGATGGTCGAAGTCGGCCCGGAAAGCGCTGGCGCAGACCCGGGGCCCGCCTGCTACGGCAATGGCGGGCAGAGGCCCACACTCACCGACGCCGACCTCGTGCTGCAACTGCTCGACCCGGAGTCCTTCCGGACGACGGCACGGCCGGTGCTGCCTGCACTGGCGGCCAAGGCCATCCAGTCCGGCATTGCGGACCGGCTGGGACGCAGTGTGCAGGAGAGCGCGTTGCTCATCCGCCAGGTCGCCCTCGAGAAGATGGGCGGGGCCATCGCGCTGCAGCTGGCGCATGTGGGCGCGGATCCCAGGCTGCTGACCCTCGTCGCTTTCGGGGGCGCCGGGCCGCTGTATGCGGTGGACCTGGCCCGCAGCATCGGTCTGCGAAAGGTGATCATTCCGCCCATGGCAGCGGTGTTCAGCGCGCTGGGCATGGTAATGGCTCAGACCGCCTACACGGCCACGCGATCGTTGGTGGGCACACTGCGCAACTTGTTGCCGTCCGACCTGGAAGCGGCCTTCAACGAACTGGGAGAGGTCGCAACCCGTGCCGTGCGCAGCTCGACCCGCAATGTCCCGCCGCCAGCCATTCTGATTCGCCAAGTCGAGCTGCGCTACCTGGGCCAGGGCCGCAGCCTGCGCCTTGGTGCGCCCGAACTGTGCGACGCCAACGCGATCCATGCGCTCGCGTCCCGATTTCATCAGGCGTATGCACAACGCTTCGGCAGCGCAAATCCCGACAGTCCGGTGCAGATGACGGGCATTCGGGTCACCAGCCAGGTGCCCGGCTCCGGCGCTTCGACGCCGGGCGGGAGTGCCGTCTCGGCAGAACCCGGTAGCCAGACAGGTGGGAGTTCTGCTCTGCCTGAAACGCGGTTCAAGCAGATCTTCAGTGGCACACCTGCTGAAACTGGCTGCGCCGTCGTACGCCGCGCAGCCTTGCGCGTCGGCCAGTCTGCCAGAGGGCCGGCCCTCATCGAGGAACTGGGCTCCACCACATTCGTCAGTGGCGACGCCCGCTTCGAGGTCGACGCCGTGGGCAATCTGACGATTCAACTTTGACCACGATCCATGTACCCCCACAACGCGGAGTCCCCATGACCCTGGCCCATGCCGTCAATCGATCGCTGGAAATTCTCTGGACCCAGTTCGAGTCGATCACCCGCGAAATGGAGGCCACCCTGGTGCGCACTGCATTCTCCAGTGGCATCCGCGACGCCGGGGACTGCGCATGTGCGCTGTTCGATGCGGCGGGACGCATGATCAGCCAGGCCAGCACCGCCCCTGGCCAACTGGGGTCGATGCCATTCCTGATGGCGGACTTCCTCAGGCGCGTGCCAGCCGCAGATGTCCGTGAGGGCGATGTCTTCATCACCAACGACCCCTGGCTCGGCTGTGGCCATACGCCGGACTTCTATGTCATCACCCCCATTTTCTGTCGGCAGCAGCTCTACGGCTTCGCGGCCAATTCAGGGCACCATGCGGATGTCGGCGGACGCCTGGGTGCCCAGGACAGCCGCGAGGTGTATGAGGAGGGTCTGCTCGTTCCGCTGTCGCACCTGTGCCATGGCGGCACCGAGAACCGTGAACTGATGGCATTGATGCGCATGAACAGTCGCATGCCCGAAGAGCTGCAAGGCGATCTGCGCGCGCAGATGGCGGCCAATCATGTGGCCGTCACCCGGCTCGCCCGCCTGGTCGAGGTCAGTGCCCTGTCCCGCAGCGACATCGAGGCAGCGGCCGATGACATCATTGCACGCTCCGCCCGGGCCATGCGCGAGGCGCTCGGGAGCGTGACCCCAGGTGTCCACAGGGGCTTCATCGCGCTCGACGATGTAGACGAAGAAGGCGAGCGCCTGCGCATTTGCATTGCGCTTGAAATGGTGGATGGGAAGGTGGTCGTGGACTTCAACGGAACGTCGCGGCAGGTTGCCAAGCCGATCAACAGCGTGCTCAACTACAGCCGTGCCTATGTCTTCGTCGGCCTGAAGATGGCGGTGGCTCCGGCGCTGCCGACCAACGCCGGCACCATCGCCTGTCTGGACGTGGTTGCAGCAGAGGGTTTACTGGTCAACCCGCTGTTTCCCGCTCCGGTGCGATGGCGCACCACGGTCGGGCTCATGATTGCCGACCTGGTGCTCACGGTCCTGGGCACGGCAATGCCCGAACGCGTGATTGCCGGCAGCGGCACCGTACCGCGCTGGCACCAGGTTTTCTCGTCGCGCGGGGGCAGCCAGCGCTTTGTGCTGCAGCCGCACTTCATGGGAGGGATGGGCGCTGCGTATTCACACGACGGCTTGTCGGCGGTGGCCTGGCCGGCGAACCTTCGCGAACTGAGTCTGGAGGCCATGGAGCACGAGGCACCGCTGGTATTCCTCCGCAAGGCGTACAGGGCGGACTCAGGCGGCGCCGGTACCTATCGCGGGGGGCTGGGCGAAGAAATCGCGATTCAGAACCCTGCCGTCTGGTCCACGGGCGCGGCAGGTCCGGTGCGCGCCATTCTTAACTGCGGGCGCTTTCACGACGGCGCTCTTGGCCTGGCCGGCGGGAGTGCCGGAGCCCGTGGCGAATTGCGCGTCAACGGTGTTCGGGTGGCGCACTCGCGCAGCGAGGTCTTGCTGCAGCCGGGGGATATCGTCGAGTTCATGACACCGGGCGGTGGTGGATTCGGCGACCCTCGCGCGCGGGACCGGCGCGCTGTGGCGACCGATCTGAAACTGGAGTTGATTTCGGCGGACATGGCCCACGACGTGTATGGGTACGTCGAGATCGACAACGATCCAAGAGGCGCATCATGATGGCCGCCAGCGCGGTCACCGACATCGTTGGACGCAAGAAGACCACGGCGCTGGTTGCCGGCTTCATCACCCAGGCACGCTTCGGGCAACTGAGCGAGCGCTCCTTGAAGCTTGCCACCGATGCGATCACGGATGCCATCGGCGTTGGCCTGTACGGGAGCCGCCAGCCGATCTCGGAAATCATGCTGCGTGTCATCGGCACTTCTGACGCTACCGGCGATCACTTTCTGCTCGGGTCGACGCGCAAGGCCAGCCCGCTCGAGGCGGCCCTGTACAACGGCACCGCCATTCATGCGATCGATTACGACGACACTGCGCACCCATCCTATTCACACCCCAGCGCACACCTGGTTCCGGTACTTCTCGGCCTGGGCAGAAAGTTTGGCCGCAATGGTCGCGATCTGCTGCTGGCCTACGCGGTCGGCCTGGAAGTCCTGGGCAAACTGGGCATGGCGCTGAACAACGGTCACTACCTGAAGGGCTGGCATACCACGGGCACGTTCGGCGCGATGTCGTCGGCTGCGGCGGCGGCGGTGCTGGTCGGCCTGGACCCACAGCGGACGGCCATCGCCCTGGGCATCGCAGCCTCGGCGGCCAGTGGCCTTCGTGCCAACTTCGGCACCATGGCCAAACCGCTGCACGCCGGTTATGCGGCGCGCAGCGGTGCGCTCGCCGCGCTGCTGGCGCATGAAGGCTTCACGGCTTCCGACAGTGTGCTCGAATCCCGCTACGGCTACTTCGACACATTCCGCGCGGCCGAGGAACCGGTTTTCGAGGCCTTCGAGACGCTGGGCCAGCCCTGGGAACTCGAGTCACCCATCGGCATCGCACTCAAGCCCTATCCCGCCTGCGGCTCGACCCACACGGCGATAGAAGCGGCTCTCCATCTGCGCACGCAACTTGCGGACGAGGCCATTGTCGCCATCAGGGTCGGTACGAATGAGCTGTGCGCGCAAACACTGATCTACCCGGATCCGCAGACGCCCTTGCAAGCCAAGTTCAGCATGGAGTTCTGCGTTGCAGCCGCGCTGGTGCACGGTGGCATCGTGTTCGATTCGTTCGAGCCGGACATGCTGGTCCACCCCATGACCCGCGACCTGATGCAACGCACCACCGTGTTGGTGGATGATCGCGTGCGCCACAACACCGAGCATGGCACGGTCGTGGCCATTACCACGGCCACTGGTCGAACGCTGGAAAGGCTGGTGCCACTGGCTATAGGCAAACCCGAGCGCTGGATGAACACCCAGGACTTGTGGTGCAAGTTTCACGACTGCGCTAGCGTGGTGCTGCCGGATCCCCAGGTGCGCGCAGCTTTCGACGCCTTGCAGTCGATTGCCACGGCGCCCTCCGTCGACGCGCTGTTGACACCGCTGGAGGTCAACCCGTGACCGCGTCACTGACCCGCGACCTCACCGGCCTGCTGCATGCGCGCAGCGTCTGCCTGATCGGCGCGTCGGGCGATACGGCCCGCGTGGCCGGGCAGCCACTGCAGTTGCTGCTCAAGCACGGCTTCTCAGGCTCCATCGTCTGTGTCAACCCGAAATACGACAACATTCTCGGCCAGCCGTGTTACCCCTCCATCAGCGCCTTGCCGCAGCCAACCGATGTGGCGCTGATCACCTTGCCCGCCGCCCAGGTGCCGGAGGCCATCCGCGCGTGTGGCCTCAAGGGCATCCGAAACGTGGTGGTGCTGAGCGCGGGATTCGAGGAAACCGAAGGCGGCCGCGCGTTGGGCGCGGCCGTCGCCCGCCACGCCCGGGAGCTTGGCGTCACGGTGGTCGGCCCCAACTCGGAGGGTTTGTGGAGCCCCGCGTCGCGCCTGCTGCTCACCCATGGCACAGCAGCCAACCGCGATACGGTGCTGGCAGGCCCGGTGACGGTTCTCAGCCAAAGCGGCAGCATCGGCGCTGCTGTGGTGCGGTCGCTGCAGGACGCCGGTGTGGGTTGCCGCTACTTCATCAGTCTGGGCAACGAAACCGATCTTACGCTGTGCGACTGTGTGGACTGGATGGTCCGCGAGGGCGGTTCGCGCGTGATCCTGCTCTTCATTGAAGGCCTGCGAGACGGTGCAAGGCTGATACGCTCGGCGCGCCAGGCAGCAGGTCAGGGCATAGCCATCGCCGCCTTGAAGGCAGGCAGCTCCGCAGCCGGTCGCGCAGCAACAGCGTCGCACACCGGCAAGATGGCATCATCCTCACGCGTGTATTCGTCGCTGTTTCGACAGGCTGGCATCACGGAGGTCCAGACCCTGGTTGAATTGATAGAGGCCGGGGAAGTGCTGTCGCTGCCCCCGGCTGCGCCAGGGGGCGACCAGCTGGGCGTCATTTCCGCCTCTGGCGGATGCCGAGCGCTGATTGCTGACGCTGCAGAACGCATGGCGCTGAGCCTGCCGTCGTTTTCTGCGGAGACCCAGGCGCAGGTCGAATGCATCACCGAAGGGCAGGGTGTGGCGACAAACCCCATCGACCTGCCGGTCGGAACGCTCTACAACCCGGAGCGCTTCAACGCGCTGTGCCAGGCAGTCGCAGCCGACCCCCACTCGGGCGCGATCCTGGTCCAGTACGCCAACCGGGGCATTCGTCAGATTGCTGACCATGTGCCCCTTCTGGTCGGCATGCGCAAGCGCAGCGGCAAGGCCATTGCGGTCAGTTTCCTGGGCGACACGCCGCCACTGGAGGTGCGACAGCAGCTGCGCGAAGGCGGCGTGTTGTGCGCACGCGAGCCTGACCAGGCCATTCGCCAGCTGGGCTGGTTGCATGCGCGCACGCATGCAACCGCCCTCGTACAGAGGTTGTCCCCCGGATCTGAACCAGAAGCTGCGCACACCGTTCCCCACAGTTGGCAGGAGCAAATCGGCCTGCTCGCGCGCTGTGGCATTGCGGTCCCGCAGTGGCGTGCTGTGGGGCCTGACGCTGACCCCATGGAGTCGACCCGGGGTATGGCCTTCCCGGTGGCGGTCAAGGCCTTTCCGCAGCAGGCAGACCACAAGGCCGAGGCGGGCCTGGTATTGATAGGCGTGCAGGACGGTGCGCCCCTGCGCGATGCGGTGGCCCGGATTCGTGCCCGACTGGGTGGCACCGCTGACGTGCTGGTTCAGGAGATGGTTTCCGGCGGCGTGGAGGTGCTGCTGGCCGCACACAACGACCCCGACTTCGGCCCGGTGCTGGCATTGGGCACCGGTGGCAGCACCGTCGAGTGGCTGGCCGACGTGGCCTATCTGGCAATGCCCGTGACGCCGGACGAGGTCGAACGGGCGCTCGATGGCCTGAAGCTCGCACAACTGCTACGCCCTTTTCGCGGCCGCCCCGCATCCGACCGGGCGGCATTGGTGGCAGCGGCTTGCCGATTGGCGCAGGTGTTCCAGGCCACCGAAGGACTCCAAGAAGCGGAAATCAATCCGCTTTTCGTTGGTCAGATTGGCGCCGGACTGTGCGCCGTGGATGTACTGACGCAATGACTGCGCCTTCTGCCACCCCACCGGCCGCAGCGACACTTGCCGCAGTACATGCGCAGGCTGTGCCCTTGATAGGAACGCGCGATGAACTGGTTCTGGGCCCGGTATTGCGCAGCAACTTCCAACGCTACGCTGCCACAGTGGGTGACTTCAACCCGCTGTACTTCGACGAAGCCTTGGCGCGCTCCGCCGGATACCCCGGCCTCATCGCGCCGCCGATGTATTTGAGTTCGGTCATGGGTTGGCATCCCGGGCCGCCGGCAGACACACTTCGAGAGGATGGTCTGGCCGAGGGCGACCTGCTGCCTGTGGCGCTGCCAGGCTTGCGCCTGATGGGGGGTGGACAAGACCTTGAATTCCTCGGGACCGTTCATGAACATGCCCAGGTCCACCTGTGCCGCGAGCTGACGGATGTTCAATGGCGTGCTGGCAGGTCTGGCGCAATCGTCTTGTTCACCGTCCGGCGCGACTACACGGACGAGCGAGGTTCCTTGTTGGTGCGCTGCCGTGAAACCTTCATCGCCCGCTGACGCCATGGAGTCAAAACCCGACCGAGCCTGGCTGAGCGCAATTGCGCCCGGATGGGCCCTGCCTGAGTTGCGCCTGTACCCCAGCGAGGTACAGCTGTTCCGGTTCAGCGCGGTAAGCTGGAATGCCCACCGCATCCACTACGACAGCGCCTACGCGCACAGTGAAGGTTATCGCGCGCCCTTGGTGCAATCACAATTGCTGGGCAGCTTGCTGAGCCGGGTCGTGACCGACTGGATGGGCATCCACGGTCAACTGACGCGATTTTCCTGGCGCAACCGTGCCCCGGCGTATGTGGGCGAGTTGCTGGTTGCGCGGGCCGTCGTTCGGCAAGTCGACAGGCCCGCGGCCGTGGCTGAACTCGATCTGACAGTGCACAACGGCGCGGGTGCATTGCTGGTGCAGGGCACGGCCTGCATCACGGCCCGAGCGAATGACATTCACAACAAGATGGAAACACCATGAGCCAAGACCCTGCCGACACCCAACACGCCGTGATCACCGACGAAATGGTGGCCGAAGCCCAGGCGATGGTCGGCGTCTGGATGCGCCGCGATGTGCATTGGCCAGCGCAATACGAGCCCATCAGCCTGCATGACATCCGCCGCTGGGCCATGTATTCGGCAGGCGATGACAACCCGCTGTGGTGCGACGCCGACTATGGCAAGCGCAGTATCTGGGGCAGTACCATTGCTCCCCCTTCCTTCCTCTACACCGTGGACACGCTCATCGTGGCGCCGGGCCTGCGTGGTGTGCAGTGGATTCACGGTGGCACCCGGTGGACGCTGCACCGGGCGGTGCGGCCCGGTGACACCATCGTCGCGCGGGCCCGCGTCATTCGTGTACAGGAGAAGACCGGTCGGCGCGTGGCGCGCATGCTGGTACAGACGGGCGAAATCCTGTTCACCAACCAGCGCCAGGAACTGGTGGCGCGTGCCGAAAACGACATCCTGCGCGTGCCTCGAGCCCGATCAGGCCAGGGCATCCGCCAACTGGGCGAAGCGCAGGAGCGCAAGCCCACCTCCTACACGCCCGAACAGATCGCCGAAATTCGCGATGCCTACATCAATGAATACCGACGCGGGGCGCAGCCGCTGTACTGGGAGGATGTGGCTGTGGGCGACGAACTGCCGCGTATTGCCAAGGGGCCGTTGACACTGGTCGACCTGGTGGGCTTCTACGCCGGTCGGCGCAACGTCTACAACCCGCTGAAGCTGGCGTTTCTGGAGCGCGAGCGCCACCCTGCCAACGTGTATTTGTCGCGCGAGACCGGCATTCCCATCCACCCGGCAGCCGGCCACTTCGACGCGGACATCGCCAGGGAAGTTGGCATGCCCGCAGCCTACGACAACGGGTGGATGCGCGTGAACTGGATCGCCCACCTGCTGACCAACTGGGCCGGCGACTGGGGCTTTGTCCACCAGTTGAATGTCCGCGTGCCACTGGCCAACTACGTCGGAGACCTGACATGGTGCCACGGCCGCGTGGTCCGCAAGAGCGTGGACGGCCCGCGACATCTGGTGCACCTGGAATGCTGGGGCATCAATCAGCGCGGCGAACGCAGCACGGATGGCACGGCAACGGTGCGCCTTCCCTCCAAGGACCCCGCCGATCAGTACTTTGTAGAGAACCAGGCGCCAGGCAGCGAACAGGAACACACGACATGAAACCATTGGACGGCATTTTTGTTCTCGATTTCACACACGGCGTTGCGGGCCCTTACGCGACCATGCTGTTGGCCGACATGGGCGCCGATGTGGTGAAGATCGAAATGCCCGGGCGCGGCGACGCCACGCGTTACATGAACGTCAGCCAGAAATTCGCGGGCGATATTCCCCACAGCGGAGGCGACTACTTTCTCGGCATCAATCGCAACAAGCGCGCCATCACGATCGACTTGTCCACGGAACGCGGCTCGACGTTGGCGCGCGAACTTTCCGCCAAGGCCGACATCGTGATGCAGAATTTCCGCCCAGGTGTCATGGAGCGACTGGGCGTGGGCGAGGCGGCCGTGCGGGCACTCAATCCACAGGTGATCTACGGCTCGATCTCGGGTTATGGCCTGACCGGGCCGCTGGCCGATCACCCGGGTATGGACGTCGTCATCCAGGCCCGCACCGGCGTGATGGCGATCACCGGTTATCCGGGCAGCGAGCCTGTGAAATGTGGAGTTTCGTTGGCCGACTTTGCGGCGGGCGTGCACATGAGCAACGCAATGCTCGGCGCCGTCATCCACAAGCTGCGCACCGGCCAAGGCCAGAGGGTGGACGTCTCGTTGCTGGATGCGACGCTGAGCATGTTGTCGAACTATGTGGTGGCGGTGGTGGACGGGCAGGAGCGTATTGCGCCCATGGGCTCGGGCCACCCGCAACTGGTGCCCTTCCAGGCCTTTCCCTCGACCGACGGATTTGTGGTGATCGGCACCGGCACCAACAAATTGTGGCTGCAGCTGTGCGCCATCCTCGACCTGAACGACCTGCCCAAGGACCCGCGCTTCAAGAGCAACCCCGAGCGCGTGCGCCACCGCGATGCACTCATCCCGCTGCTGGCGGCGCGGACGCGGTTGAAGTCGACCGGCGCGTGGTTGGACATCCTGGAGAAGGGCGGCATTCCCTGCGCGCCGGTCAACTCCATCACGCAGGCATTCGAAGAAGAGCAGGTCATGGTCAACGACATGCTGGTCAAGGTGCCTCATGCCAAATATGGTTCGATCCATTTGGTGGGCGTGCCTTACAAGTACAGTGTGACTCCTTGCGCGATCGACAAGGCACCACCGATGCTGGGCCAGCACACCCGGGAGGTGCTCGCGGAAAAGCTGCAGATGAGCACGCCGCAGATCGAGGCCTTGCAAGAGGACGGCATCATCTGAGACGCAGCCCCTGCGCGACCCCCGATGAACGAACGACTTCGGCAGGTTCGCGCCCGCATTGACGCGTTGCGCCCACTCAATGCCTTCATCACGCTGACCGGCGAGGTGGGCGACGGCGACATGGTTGCGGTGGAAGACGTGATCGACGTCGCCGGCCTGGTGACCAGTTGCGGCGCGCGGCTGCCTGGCGCCACTGCGGCAGGGCGCGATGCCGCAGTGGTTGCCCGCGCCAGGGCGGCGGGGGCCCTCATCGTCGGCAAGACCAATCTGGAGCCCTGGGCCTTCGGCGTGACCAGCGACAACCCCCATTGGGGCGACGTGCGTCACCCCATCGACCCGCTGCGAAGCCCTGGCGGATCGTCGGGCGGCGCTGCGGTGGCCGTGGCGGCGGGCCTTTGCAATTGGGCGATGGGCACGGATACCGGCGGCTCGGTACGGCTGCCTGCCGCACTGTGTGGTGTGGTCGGCCTCAAACCCAGCTGGGGCCTGGTCCAATTGACAGGCGTGGCGCCGCTGGCGCCCAGCCTTGACACACTGGGCATCTTCGCACCCGACCTGGCCACGGCAATGCAAGCACTCGCCGTGGTGGCGGGCCGACCCGACCTGGCAGAGTTGTCACAACACCAGGAACACGCGCCGCTGCACCTGGCAACACCGGCTGGATGGGTGGGCGAACTGGACAGCGCGGTCGGTGACACCTGGATGCATGTACTGCCATCGCTTGTCCCGGTGGTGTTGCCGGAGCGAAAGCAACTGGCCCGCACGGCGATGACGATCCTGCTGCACGAGGCCTATGCGGTACATGCCAGCCGGCTGGGGCAGCACCCGCAGGTTTTCACAGCGGCGCTGCGTGAGTCCTTGTTGCGCGGTGCCGCCATCTCGGCGCAAGACCATGCAGTTGCACTGCAAGCGAAGGTGGCAGCGCGACAGGCTGTCGAACAGGCGATGGCAGGTTATGACGCCCTGGTACTGCCCACGGCGGACCGCGTGGCTCCCCTGCGCGGGGCGCCCATCGCGCCGGGGTCGCTGACGCGCTTCACGATGCCCTTCAATCTGACGGGCCAACCCGCGATCAGCTTGCCTGCCGCGACCACGGGGCTTCCGACAGCGATTCAACTGGTTGGGCGTTTCGGACAGGACGCTGCTCTGTTGGTTGTGGCTTCCCGGTTCGTTCGCGCGCTGCGGCAGCCCTGAGGCGCAGGGGTTGGGGACGCTCGACCGTCTCCAGTTCGCCCAAGGTCATCAGCAGACCAGCATCACCGATGAACAACACCGTTGGCTGCGAAGTCGGCTGACAACCTGATATGCCCAGGCCCAGTTACCGAAACAAACGGACCCACTTGAAAAAAGCTGCCAGTGTCGCAGGCGACATTGCGCTGCGTCGGCAGCAGTTGGACCAGAGCCGACCCCGGCGGCCCTGGTCGCCGGGTCGCCTGAACGGTCACGGTTGGGTGGCCTCAGGCTCCTTGCAGCGCCTGGCCACGGGCTAGCGCCCACAGGTTGGGCGGGCGTCTCGGGCTCCTGCGGCACAACCAGCGCGCGCAGCTATCACTGCCGCACACCTGGCGCGCAAGGCGGTGGTCTACCTGCGCCAGTCATCGATCGCGCAGGTCAGAACCCACGTGGAGAGCACGCGGCTGCAGTACGCGTTGAAGGACACCGCCAAGGCCTACGGCTTCGCCCAGGTCGAGGTGATCGACGTCGACCTGGGCATGAGCGCATCCAGCGGCGCAAGGGTACGGGAAGGCTTCAAGCAGCTGCTGGCCAGCGTCGCCCTGGGCGAGGTGGGCATCGTGCTCAGCCGGGAGCCCTCGCGCCTGTCACGCACCGACAAGGACTGGTGCCACCTGATGGAGCTGTGCCGCGTGCTCGACACGCTCATCGGCGACGCCGACAACATCTACGACCTGAATCGGCTGGACGATCAGCTGCTGCTGGGCATCAAGGGGACCCTGAGCGTGCTGGAACTCGGTACGCTAAAGCTGCGCATGCAGCAGGGCCGCGAGGCCAAGGCACGGCGCGGTGAGCTCGGTCGTGTCCTGGCACCCGGCTACGTGATGGACGCCGACCAGCGCATCGTCAAAGACCCCAACCTGCGCGTGCAGCAGGCCATGGCGATGGTGTTTGGCCGCTTCGATGTGCTGGGCAGCATCCGCCAGACGCATCGCTGGTTGCACGACGAGCGCATCGAGCTGCCGGTGAACAAGCCCGTGCGTGGCCGCTTCGAGCTGCGCTGGCAGCTGCCGACGATGGGCTTCATCAAGGACGTGCTGAGCAACGCCCTGTATGCCGGTGCCTACGTCTATGGCCGCCGACCGGTCAAGGTCAGCGTCCGCGATGGCCAGACGATCAGGCGTCAACGCAGCGTCCAGGAGCCCGAGACCGCGGGCGTCTTCATCGCCGAGCACCACGAGGCGTACATTGCGTGGGACAGCTACCAACGACACCGAGAAACCATGCGCAGCAACGGCGGCAACTTCGTGCAGGACGAGGCGACACTGTCGGTACGCAGCGGCCACGGGCTGCTGACGGGCTTGCTGCGCTGTGGGCGCTGTGGGCGCAAGCTGCACATCCGCTACTGGGGCCGGCACGGCACGGCATCGCGCTACCTGTGCCTGGGTG
>CAMAWD010000111.1 GCA_945861785.1 Rhodoferax sp. OV413
GCCGCTTGCAGGTGCACGCGCCCAGATCGAGGGCCTGGTGCAGGCGTATCCCGACTCGGCCGCGGACGTGCAGCTGATGCTGTCATTCCTCGATCAGGTCGCTCCAGGCCGCGGCATCGTACGGTGATCCGATGAACCAGGCCCGGACCGGCGCCGCTGGGCCCCGAACTGGCCAGGGGCCGTTGTGTGCGATGGTCGCCGGGGAGGCTTCCGGTGACCTGCTGGCGGGCATCCTCATGCAAGGGCTGCAAGCCCGCTGGCCGACACTGAAAACCTGTGGCATCGGCGGGCCGTCGATGGTCGCCCGCGGGTTGGACGCATGGTGGCCCGCCGACGCGCTGGCCGTGCGCGGGTACGTCGAAGTACTGCGCCACTACCGCGGCATCGTCGCCATTCGCCGTCAGTTGAAGGCGCGTTTGTTGCGGCTTGCTCCCGATGTCTTTGTCGGGGTGGATGCACCAGACTTCAACCTCGACCTTGAACGCGACCTCAAACAGGCGGGCATCAAGACCGTGCATTTTGTCAGCCCGTCGGTATGGGCCTGGCGCGCGGAGCGGCTGGCCCATATCCGCTCCAGTGCGGACCACGTCTTGTGCCTTTTCCCATTCGAGCCCGCGTTGTTGCAGGCCCATGGCGTGGCTGCCACCTATGTCGGGCACCCGTTGGCTGGCGTGATTCCGATGCACTCTGACCGGCAAGGCGCGCGGCGGGCGCTTGGCCTGCCGCAGGACGTCCACGTGGTGGCATTGCTGCCCGGCAGCCGCGCGTCGGAGATCAGGTACCTGGCGCGCCGCTTCCTCGGTGCGGCCGCGCTGCTGCGGCGTGATCGCCCGACGCTCAGGTTTGTGCTGCCTGCCGTTCCTGCCCTGCTAGAGACACTGACCGGGATGGTGCAGGCAGCAGGCCTGGCCGGTGCGGTGCAGGTTCTTGCCGGGCAGTCCCACCTGGCGCTGGCGGCCTGCGACGTGACCCTGATCGCGAGCGGCACCGCAACCCTGGAGGCAGCCCTTTTCAAGCGCCCGATGGTGATTGCCTACAACATGCACTGGTTGTCGTGGCAGATCATGCGCCGCCAGCGACTGCAGCCGTGGGTCGGGCTGCCCAACATCCTGTGCCGGGAGTTTGTTGTTCCCGAGTTGCTGCAGGACGCTGCCACCCCGGTGGCCATGGCGGCCGGGGTCGGGCGGTGGCTCGACAACCCTGGCAGCGTCGACGCCCTGGCGCACCGGTTCACCCGACTCCATGAAGAATTGTCGCGCGACACTGCGCGCCTCGCCACCGATGCGATCGCGCAAGTCCTTCACCGTGCCTGAGCCGGCCGCGTTCGACTGGGCCCGTGTCGGCCTGGTTGCCGGCGTCGACGAGGCCGGTCGCGGGCCGCTGGCCGGGCCGGTGGTGGCCGCAGCGGTGATCCTGGACCAGCGGCACCCGATTGCCGGCCTGGCCGACTCCAAGAAACTCAGCCCCAAACAAAGGGAAAAACTGTTCGACCAGATTTGCGCCCACGCCCTGTGCTGCTCGATCGCGCAGGCCAGCGTCGAGGAGATCGACCGCCTCAACATCCTGCAGGCCACGCTGCTCGCCATGCAAAGGGCCGTGGCAGGGTTGCGCCTGAGGCCGAACAAGGTGCTGGTCGATGGCAACCGCCTGCCAGTGCTCGATGTATCGGCGCAGGCCATCGTCAAGGGGGATGCGCTGATTCCCAGCATCTCGGCCGCGTCGATTCTGGCCAAGGTCCACCGCGACCGGTGGTGCGCCCAACTGCACCAGCAATACCCGCTGTATGGCTTCGATGCACACAAGGGGTATGGCACGGCCCAGCATCTCGAGGCGCTGCGTGTCCACGGTGCCTGTGCGGAACACCGGCGAACGTTTGCCCCTGTGAAGGCGGTTTTGTGATGCCTGAGCCCGAACGTTCCCAGCCGGTCCGCGTAGCGTCGCGCGACAACCCCCTGGTCAAGCAGTTGCGCCGGCTTGCCAGGAACGGTTCGGCCTACCGCAAGCTCGGCCAGTTCTGGATCGAAGGGGACCATCTTTGCCGTGCTGCGCTGGAGCGCCAACTGCGACCCAGCACCCTGGTGGTTGCTGATTCGCATGTGTCGCGGGTTCCCTTGTCCTGGATGCAGGCGGCCGTGCGAACGGTGGTGTTGACCGACGCGTTGTTCGAGGGCATCAGCGCGCTCGAGTCGCCCGGCCGGATCGGGTTCGTGCTTGAACTGCCTGCGCTGGCAGACCCGCGAGCCGGTGTGCCGACCGTGGTTCTGGACCGGATCCAGGATGCTGGCAACGTGGGCTCGATCCTGCGCAGCGCAGCCGCCTTCGGTTTTCGGCAGGTGCTCGCGTTGCAGGGGACAGCCGGGTTGTGGTCGCCCAAGGTCCTGCGCGCGGGTATGGGTGCGCATTTCGCCCTCGACCTGGTCGAGGGGCTCGACGCGGCTGCTGTTCTCGCCACTGGATTGCCGCTCGTGGTGACCAGTTCCCACCAGGGGCGGGACCTGCACCGCACGCAGTTGCCGCGGCCTTGCGCCTGGGTTTTCGGGCACGAGGGGCAGGGTGTTGGTCCGCTACTGATGGAACGCGCCGAAGTGGCGGTGCAGATTGCCCAGCCCGGGGGCGAGGAGTCACTGAACGTCGCCGCCGCCGCAGCGGTCTGTCTGTATGAAAGTTGCCGGCCGGCGTAGGCGTGGGCCCACAGCGCCAGGCGGATCGATCCGAGCCGCTGGTTATAATGCGAGGCTGTCCAGAAAGCAGCCGCCCCGCGCGATTTCTCAAGTAGATTTCCCCTTGAAGAGCAGCAGCCAGGAGTCTGGTCTTGTGGATGCCCGGGCGTACCCGTAACCTATCCGGAGAACCCAGTGCTCTTGTCTCTCAAGGGAAACACCCCCCCTGCCATCCTGGCGCTCGCAGACGGCACGGTCTACTTCGGTGACTCGATTGGAGCCCCAGGCTCCTGTGTCGGCGAAGTGGTCTTCAATACCGCCATGACGGGGTACCAGGAAATCCTGACAGACCCCAGTTATTGCCAGCAGATCGTCACCCTGACCTACCCGCACATCGGCAACTACGGCACCAACGACCAGGACGCAGAATCCACCCGCGTACATGCCGCAGGCCTGGTCATCAAAGACCTGCCCCTGGCGGCGTCCAACTTCCGGTCCCAGTCCAGCCTGTCAGACTACCTGCGCTCCAGCGGCACGGTGGCCATCGCCAACCTCGATACCCGCAAACTGACACGCCATCTGCGCTCTCAGGGCGCACAGAACGGCTGCATTTACACCCTGGCGCCGGGCGAGACAACGCGCCAGTCGACCATCGACCGGGCTTTGACCGCGGCACGCGAGGCGCCTGTTATGGCTGGTCTGGATCTGGCCCGTGTGGTCACCGTCGAGAAGGCCTATTCCTGGGCCGAGACCGAATGGTCACTGGGTGATTCGCAGGCCGGCGGGAAACCGGGTTTTGGCACCCAGGGCGCGCCACGCTTTCATGTGGTGGCCTACGATTTCGGCGTCAAGCGCAACATCTTGCGCATGCTGGCCCAGCGGGGTTGCCGGGTCACGGTGGTGCCGGCCCAGACACCGGTGCGCGATGTGCTGGCGCTGCGGCCCGACGGTCTTTTCCTGTCCAATGGCCCGGGAGACCCAGAGCCCTGTGTCTACGCCATCGACGCGGTACGTGAACTGCTTGAAACCGGCCTGCCGACCTTCGGCATTTGTCTCGGGCACCAGATACTGGCGCTGGCCTCGGGTGCGCGCACCTTCAAGATGAAGTTCGGCCACCATGGCGCGAACCATCCGGTGAAGGACCTCGATACCGGGCGGGTCAGCATCACCAGCCAGAACCACGGTTTTGCGGTGGACGAAACCAGCCTGCCGGCCAACCTGCGCGCCACGCACGTCAGCCTTTTCGACGGCACGCTGCAGGGCCTTGCGCGCACCGACCGACCGGCTTTCTGCTTCCAGGGGCACCCGGAAGCATCACCCGGGCCGCACGATATTTCCTACCTTTTCGAGCGCTTCGTTGCCCTCATGGAACAGCCGAGCCGGAGCCAACATGCCTAAGCGCACAGACATCAAGAGCGTCCTCATCATTGGCGCCGGGCCGATCATCATCGGCCAGGCCTGCGAATTCGACTATTCCGGGGTGCAGGCCTGCAAGGCATTGCGCGAGGAGGGCTTCAAGGTCATCCTGATCAACAGCAACCCCGCCACCATCATGACCGACCCGGCCACGGCCGACGTCACCTACATCGAACCGATCACCTGGCAGACGGTCGAGAAGATCATCGCCAAGGAACGCCCGGACGCGATCCTGCCGACCATGGGCGGGCAGACCGCGCTCAACTGCGCACTCGACTTGTGGCGCCATGGCGTCCTGGAGCGTTACCAGGTCGAACTGATCGGCGCCAGCCCGCAGGCGATCGACATGGCCGAAGACAGGCTCAAGTTCAAGGATGCAATGACACGCATCGGCCTGGGTTCGGCGCGCTCGGGTATCGCCCACAGCATGGAGGCGGCTTGGGTGGTGCAGAAAACGCTGGGTTTCCCGACCGTGATCCGGCCCAGTTTCACCCTGGGTGGAACCGGCGGTGGTATTGCCTACAACGCCGAGGAGTTCGAGACCATCTGCAAACGTGGCCTCGAAGCCTCGCCGACCAGCGAATTGCTGATCGAGGAGTCGCTGCTCGGTTGGAAAGAATTCGAGATGGAGGTGGTGCGCGACAAGGCCGACAACTGCATCATCGTCTGCTCCATCGAAAACCTCGATCCGATGGGTGTGCACACCGGCGACTCGATCACCGTGGCGCCGGCCCAAACCCTGACCGACCGCGAATACCAGATCCTGCGCAACGCCTCGCTGGCGGTGTTGCGCGAGATCGGTGTGGACACCGGTGGCTCGAACGTGCAGTTCGCCATCAACCCGGTCGATGGCCGCATGGTGGTGATCGAGATGAACCCGCGCGTCAGCCGTTCTTCCGCACTGGCGTCCAAGGCCACCGGCTTTCCGATTGCCAAGATCGCGGCCAAACTCGCGGTGGGTTACACGCTGGACGAACTGCGCAACGAAATCACCGGTGGTGCCACGCCGGCGAGTTTCGAGCCAAGCATCGACTACGTTGTCACCAAGATCCCGCGTTTCGCGTTCGAGAAGTTCCCTGCCGCCGATTCGCGGCTGACCACGCAGATGAAGTCGGTGGGTGAGGTCATGGCCATCGGCCGGACCTTCCAGGAGTCGTTCCAGAAGGCGCTGCGCGGGCTCGAGGTGGGCGTCGACGGCATGAACGAGAAGACCCAGGACCGTGAGGTGCTCGAAAAGGAACTCGGCGCGCCAGGCCCCGAGCGCATCTGGTACGTGGGAGACGCATTTGCCCTGGGCATGACCGTCGACGAGGTGTTTGCGTTGACCAGGATCGACCCCTGGTTCCTGGTGCAGATCGAGGAAATCGTCAAGATCGAGCTGGAGCTCGAAACCAAGACCCTGGAGGTGCTGGACGCCGCCACCCTGCGGGCACTCAAGAAAAAGGGCTTCTCCGACCGCCGCCTCGCGCGCCAGCTCAAGACCACCGACAAGGTGATCCGGGATCTGCGCCGTTCGCTCGGCGTGCGGCCGGTGTACAAACGGGTCGACACCTGCGCGGCCGAATTCCCGACCAACACCGCCTACCTGTATTCGACCTACGAGGACGAATGCGAGGCGCAACCGACCAACCGCAAGAAGATCATGGTGCTGGGCGGCGGGCCCAACCGGATCGGGCAGGGTATCGAGTTCGACTATTGCTGCGTGCACGCCGCACTGGCAATGCGCGAAGACGGCTACGAGACCATCATGGTCAACTGCAACCCCGAAACCGTCTCGACCGACTACGACACCAGTGACCGTCTTTATTTTGAGCCCCTGACACTGGAAGACGTGCTCGAAATTGTGGACAAGGAAAAACCCCTTGGCGTGATCGTGCAGTACGGCGGCCAGACGCCACTCAAACTGGCGCTCGATCTGGAGGCGAATGGCGTGCCGATCATCGGTACCAGCCCGGACATGATCGATGCCGCCGAAGACCGCGAGCGCTTCCAGAAGCTGTTGCATGGCCTGGGCCTGCGCCAGCCGCCCAACGCCACTGCGCGGACCGAACCCGAGGCGCTCGAAAAAGCAGCGGCACTGGGTTATCCCCTGGTGGTGCGGCCCAGCTACGTGCTCGGCGGCCGCGCCATGGAGATCGTGCATGAACAACGCGACCTGGAGCGTTACATGCGCGAGGCGGTCAAGGTGTCGCACGATTCACCGGTGCTGCTGGACCGCTTCCTCAACGATGCGATCGAGTGTGACGTCGATGCCTTGTGCGACGGCAAGCGCGTGTTCATTGGCGGGGTCATGGAGCACATCGAGCAGGCGGGTGTGCACAGCGGCGATTCCGCATGTTCGTTGCCGCCTTACTCACTGAGCCCGGCGACCGTGGCCGAGCTCAAGGTGCAGACAGCGGCGATGGCGCACGCCCTGAACGTCGTGGGCCTGATGAACGTGCAGTTCGCCATCCAGCAGCTCCGGGACGACCAGGGCGTCACACGCGACACGATCTTTGTGCTGGAGGTGAACCCACGGGCATCCCGCACGGTGCCCTTTGTCAGCAAGGCGACCGGCATCCAGCTGGCCAAGGTGGCCGCACGCTGCATGGTGGGCCAGACACTCGACGCGCAGGGGATCCATGCCGAGGTGTCGCCACCGTACTTCAGCGTCAAGGAGGCCGTGTTCCCGTTTGTCAAGTTCCCCGGCGTCGACACCATTCTCGGCCCCGAGATGAAGTCCACCGGCGAAGTGATGGGTGTCGGCAAGACCTTCGGCGAGGCTTTCGTGAAGTCGCAAATTGGCGCCGGCACCAAGCTGCCGCGCTCCGGCAAGGCCTTCATATCGGTCAAGCAGAGCGACAAGGTTCGGGCCGTGGGAGTTGCCGCCGGCCTCAAGGCCATGGGTTTCGAGCTCGCTGCCAGCAAGGGGACGGCGGCGGCGATTGCTGCTGCGGGCATCGCCTGCCAGGTCGTCAACAAGGTGACGGAAGGCCGGCCGCATATCGTCGACATGATCAAGAACAACGAGATCGCGTTGGTCGTGAACACCGTCGAAGAGCGGCGCAACGCGATTGCCGATTCGCGGCAGATCCGCACCTCGGCCTTGTTGGCCCGGGTCACGACCTTCACCACGATTGCCGGCGCCGAAGCCGCCGTGCAAGGCATGAAGTACCTGGACAATCTCGGCGTGGTGTCGGTCCAGGAGATGCACCGCGAACTCGCGGCATAATCCGCAGTCCCCGCCGGGTCGGGTCCCGCGGGTTGGCGCGGGCCCGTGCCGGCACCAATTTTTTCGCGAGTCTGCTCCATGGCAACCATTCCCATCACACGACGCGGCGCCGACAAGCTCAAGGTCGAATTGCACCGCCTGAAGACGGTGGACCGTCCCTGGGTCATCAACGCCATTGCAGAGGCGCGCGCCCAGGGTGACCTGAGCGAAAACGCCGAATACGAAGCCGCCAAGGACCGCCAGGGTTTCATCGAGGGCCGGATCCAGGAGGTAGAGAGCAAGTTGTCGATGGCGCAGGTCATCGACCCCACCACGCTGGATGCGGGTGGCAGAGTCGTCTTTGGCGCCACGGTCGAACTGGAGGACGAAGCCTCCGGCGAAGTGGTCAAGTACCAGATCGTCGGCGAGGACGAGGCAGACCTGAAGCTCGGGCTGGTCAATATCGGCAGCCCGATCGCCCGGGCGCTAATCGGCAAGGAAGAGGGCGACACTGCGGAAGTCGTCGCGCCCGGGGGCATCCGCCATTTCGAGATCGTTGCAGTCAACTACCTTTGAGGCCACGGTGGCCTGGCCAGCAGGGGGTACGGCCTTTTGGTGGATGGTGCGGCCGGGGCGGCGCAGTCAGCCCTGATTGCGTTTTTTGATGCTGACCTGCTTGGGTTTTGCGCGCTTGATCTGACCGCCGCGCGTGAGCCGCTGGTTGCCAAGCACCCGCAAGGTCTTTACTTCGGGGCGCTGGCCGCCGCGCTTGCTGTACTTGAGGATCTTGACATCGCGCGGGCCGGGCATCTTGTCTTCGTCAGCGGCACGCTCCTTGGCAGGCATTGGCCGCCAGAGTACCAGCAGCTTGCCGATGTGCTGAATCGGTGCGGCGCCGAGTTCTTCGGCCAAGGACTGGAACATGGCTTCGCGTGCAGCGCGGTCGTCGGAGAAGACGCGCACCTTGATCAGCCCATGGGCATCGAGCGCGGCGGAAATTTCTTTCTTGACCGCGTCGGTCAGGCCATCGTTGCCGACCATGACGACCGGATCGAGGTGGTGGGCCAGCGAGCGGTGTTCCTTTCGCTGGGCGGGGGATAGTTGAATCAGGGGCATCGCCCTATTATCGGTGCAATGAAAAAGAGTAAAAAGGTCAATCGGGCATGGCTCAACGACCATGTGAACGATCCGTACGTCAAGCTGGCCAAGCGGGAGGGATACCGTGCGCGTGCCGCCTACAAGCTCAAGGAAATCGACGAAACCCTGCACCTGATCAAGCCCGGTGACCTGGTCGTCGACCTCGGCTCAGCGCCCGGCGCCTGGAGCCAGTACGTGCGCAACCGCTTGTCGCCAAAGACCGCTGTAGGGGGTGGGGCGGCTGTGGGTGAACTCAACGGCACGATCATCGCGCTCGACATATTGCCGATGGCGCCGGTGGAAGGTGTGCAGTTCCTGCTGGGCGACTTCCGTGAGCCCGACATGCTGCGTCAACTGGCAGACGCCATGGACGGGCGCCTGGCTGATTCGGTGGTGTCGGACATGGCACCCAACCTGTCGGGGATCGAGTCCGCCGACGCATCGCGTATCAGCCATCTGGTCGAACTGGCGCTGGAGTTCAGCCAGTCCCACATGAAACCGGGCGGCGCGCTGGTGGTCAAGGTCTTCCACGGCAGCGGGTACAGCCAGTTGGTGAAGCTGTTCAAGGAGTCCTTCCTGGTGGTCAAGCCGATCAAGCCCAAGGCGTCACGCGACAAGTCCTCCGAGACCTTTTTGGTCGGGATCGGGCTCAAGCCGGGTCCGGCGGCGCCGGTGGATTGACGCATGAAGCTGCAAAACCTGCCAATTCCCTTGCCGCAACTGCGGGTGAACGCGTGATTTTTGAATCCCCGACGCATTGAAGCGCCTAAAATGAGCCCCAGTTATGCCTTGTTGTCACAGTCGCCCCAGGATCGGAGCCCCGCTTGAATAATCAGTGGTTTTCAAAAGTAGCCGTCTGGCTCGTCATCGCCTTGGTCTTGTTCACTGTTTTCAAGCAGTTCGATACCCGGGGTGTCGCCAATGCAGGGTATCTGGGATATTCCGATTTCCTGGAGGAAGTGCGTGGCAAACGCATCAAGAGCGCGGTCATCCAGGAGGGGCAGGGCGGCACCGAGATCATCGCCATGACCAACGATGACCGCAAGGTCCGCACCACGGCCACCTACCTCGACCGCGGGCTGGTCGGCGACCTGATCGCCAATGGCGTCAAGTTCGACGTCAAGGCACGCGAGGAAAGCTCCCTGCTCATGACCTTGCTCGTCAGCTGGGGCCCGATGTTGCTGCTGATCGGCGTCTGGGTTTATTTCATGCGCCAGATGCAGGGTGGCGGCAAGGGCGGCGCGTTCAGCTTCGGCAAGAGCAAGGCGCGCATGATGGACGAGAACACCAACCAGATCACCTTCGCCGATGTCGCAGGCTGCGACGAGGCCAAGGAAGAGGTGAAAGAGGTGGTCGACTTCCTGAAAGACCCCCAGCGGTTCCAGAAGCTCGGCGGGCGCATCCCGCGCGGTTTGTTGCTGGTCGGCCCTCCGGGCACCGGCAAGACCTTGCTGGCCAAGGGCATCGCCGGCGAAGCAAAAGTCCCGTTCTTTTCCATTTCCGGTTCCGACTTCGTTGAAATGTTCGTCGGTGTCGGCGCGGCCCGTGTGCGCGACATGTTCGACAACGCCAAGAAGAACGCACCCTGCATCATCTTCATCGACGAAATCGATGCGGTGGGGCGCCAACGTGGCGCCGGTCTGGGCGGCGGCAACGACGAACGTGAGCAGACACTGAACCAGATGCTGGTCGAGATGGACGGTTTCGAGACCAATGTCGGCGTGATCGTGGTGGCTGCCACCAACCGACCGGACATCCTTGACTCTGCGCTGCTGCGTCCCGGCCGGTTCGACCGCCAGGTCTATGTGACGCTGCCTGACATCCGGGGCCGCGAACAGATTTTGAACGTGCACATGCGCAAGGTTCCCCTGGGCCAGGACGTCAGCCCCAGCGTGATTGCCCGCGGCACTCCCGGCATGTCGGGCGCCGACCTGGCCAATCTGTGCAACGAGGCGGCACTGATGGCGGCCCGGCGTGGCGCGCGTGTGGTGGAAATGCAGGATTTCGAAAAGGCCAAGGACAAGATCCTGATGGGCCCGGAGCGCAAGAGCATGGTGATGCCCGAGAGCGAGCGCATCAACACCGCCTACCATGAGTCAGGCCACGCCCTGATCGGCAAGTTGCTGCCCAAGTGCGACCCGGTTCACAAGGTGACCATCATTCCGCGTGGCCGTGCCTTGGGCGTGACCATGAGCCTCCCGGCCCAGGACCGCTACAGCTACGACAGCGAGTTCATGCTCAACCAGATCAGCATGCTGTTTGGGGGCCGGATCGCCGAAGAGGTGTTCATGCACCAGATGACCACCGGCGCCAGCAACGATTTCGAGCGTGCCACGCAGATCGCGCGTGACATGGTCACGCGTTACGGCATGACCGACGCACTTGGCCCGATGGTCTACGCCGAGAACGAGGGCGAGGTCTTCCTGGGCCGTTCGGTCACCAAGACCACCAACATGAGCGAGCAGACCATGCAAAAGGTGGACGCCGAAGTGCGCCGCATCATCGACCAGCAGTATGCGCAGGCGCGCAAGCTGATCGAAGACAACCAGGACAAGATGCACGCCATGGCAAAGGCCTTGCTGGAATGGGAAACCATCGACAGCGACCAGCTCGACGACATCATGGCGGGCAAACCACCCCGGCCACCGAAAGACTGGACACCCCGTGTGCCGGCCGCTGGTGCTGGCACAGGCGGCACCCCGCCCGTTGCGCCTGACCCTGCACCGACCGTCGCCTGATCGGGTACCCATGCACAAGGGGGTTGGGAGCTGCGCCGAGTGGCAGTGCCCGCGACCTGCGGTTGCGCCATGATGTGGCAGGTGTCCCGGTTCCAGATCGACCTCACGACCCCTCGGGTCATGGGCATCGTCAACGTCACCCCTGATTCATTCTCCGATGGCGGCCTGCATGCGATGCCCGCCAAGGCCCTGAAACACTGCGAGAAGTTGCTGGCAGACGGCGCGCACATCCTCGACATCGGCGGTGAATCCACCCGCCCGGGGGCTATTCCCCTGCCGCTCGACGAAGAGTTGGCGCGCGTGCTGCCAGTGGTGCGCGAGGCGGTGAAGTTCGGCGTTCCGGTGTCGGTAGACACCTACAAGGCCGAGGTGATGCGTGCGGTGCTTGATCTGGGCGCAGACATCATCAACGACATCTGGGCGCTGCGCCAACCCGGCGCCGCAGCAACAGTTGCCAGCCATCCGCTGTGCGGGATGTGCCTGATGCACATGCACCGTGAGCCAATGACCATGCAGGCGCAACCCATGCAGGGCGACGTGCTGCCGCAGGTGCTGGAGTTTCTGGTGCAGGCCGCGCAGACATTGCAGGCGCTGGGCGTGGCACGCGAGCGCATCGCGATCGACCCTGGTATCGGTTTTGGCAAGACAGTGGCCCAAAACTTCAGCCTGCTTGCCCGGCAGCGTGAGCTGCTGGCAGCCGGGTACCCGGTGCTGGCCGGCTGGTCGCGCAAATCCTCACTCGCCACAGCCACCAGCACCTCACTGGCCAATTTGGCCACCCTGGACATTCAGGCGCGCATGGTTCCCAGCGTGACCGCGGCCATGCTTGCCGTCGAACGCGGCGCCCGGCTTGTGCGTGTGCACGACGTGCGCGAGACCCTCCAGGCGCTGGCGGTGCTGCAGGCGATCCAGTGACAACGCGCGCCGCGACACAAGAATTACACAGGGGCTCACCATGACCAGAAAGTATTTCGGCACAGACGGCATTCGCGGGACTGTCGGGCAGTCGCCCATCACCCCGGATTTCGTGTTGCACCTGGCCCATGCAGTGGGCCGGGTGCTCAAACGCTCAGAGGCGCGCCCCACCGTGCTCATCGGCAAGGACACCCGCATTTCGGGTTACATGCTGGAGAGTGCGCTGGAGAGCGGCTTCAATTCGGCCGGTGTCGACGTCGTGCTGCTCGGGCCGCTGCCCACACCCGGTGTGGCCTACCTGACACGCGCGCAGCGGGCCTCGCTGGGGGTGGTCATCAGCGCCAGCCACAATCCGTTTCCCGACAACGGCATCAAGTTTTTCAGCGCACTCGGCGCCAAGCTGCCAGACGCCTGGGAAATCGCGGTGGAGTCTGCACTGGCGGAAGACCCGGTATGGGCCGACTCCGCCAACCTTGGCAAGACGCGCCGCCTGGAAGACGCAGCGGGGCGTTACATCGAATTCTGCAAGAGCACGTTTGCCCACGACCTCACGCTCAAGGGCATCAGGATCGTCGTCGACGGGGCCCACGGAGCGGCCTACCAGATCGCGCCGAAGGTGTTCCACGAACTGGGCGCCGAAGTGGTGGCGATAGGCTGCGCGCCGGATGGCCTGAACATCAACCATGACGTCGGCGCCACCCACCCGCAGGCCTTGGTCGAGGCGGTGGTGGCCCACAAGGCGCATTACGGCGTGGCGCTCGACGGAGACGCCGACCGGCTGCAACTGGTCGACGCCCAGGGACGCCTGTACAACGGCGACGAGTTGCTCTACCTGATGGCCGACGACCGTCTGGGCCGCGACGAACATGTGCCTGGCGTGGTGGGCACGCTGATGACCAACATGGCGGTCGAGGTGGCCCTGAAGGCGCGTGGTGTTCATTTTGTCCGCGCCCGGGTTGGCGACCGTTACGTGCTCGAAGAGCTCGAAAAGCACAAATGGATCCTGGGCGGAGAAGGCTCGGGCCATTTGCTGGCGCTGGACAAACACACCACCGGCGACGGCCTGATCTCGGCACTGCAGGTGTTGCAGGCCTGCGTTCGCAGTGGCAAGACGATGGCCCAATTGCTCGCGAGCCTGACCCTGTTCCCGCAGACCTTGATCAATGTACGCCTGCGCGCCGGCCAGGACTGGAAGTCCAACACCCGCCTGGCTGCCGAGACAGAATTGGTGCAGGCTGAACTCGGCGACTCCGGCCGGGTGCTGATCCGGCCCAGCGGGACCGAGCCACTGGTCCGCGTGATGGTCGAGGCCCGCGATGCAGCCCAGGCCCAGGCCTGTGCAGAGCGCCTCGCCCTGACGCTGTCCGACTGACATGCAACCGGCACGTCACCGCCCCATGGATGCCCTGGCGGTGATTCGCGCCGACTACCTGACGCCGGCCATGGCCGGTACTTGCCCGGATTGAAAAAGGGGTTCCGCATGGCGTCTGCAACGATCAGGCTTCTGTCGTCGATGGCAACCCGCGAGGTGCTGGCGGAGCTGGCGGCGCAGTTCCAGCGCCAATCAGATTGCGCCGTGCTGCTGGAGAGTGCCGGCGGCGTCGATGTCGCCAAACGGGTGGCGGCCGGTGAGGCGGTGGATGTGGTGGTGCTGGCGGCCAAAACCATCGATGACCTGATCGCGGCCGGGCGCCTTTCGGCTGCCAGCCGGGCCGACATCGTCAAGTCCGGCATTGCCGTTGCGGTGCGGGCCGGCGCGCCGGTGCCGGACATCGGCTCTGCCGAGGCCTTGAAGCGGGCAGTGCTGCAGGCGGCGACCATCAGCTACTCCACCGGCCCCAGTGGCGTCTATCTGGTGGGATTGTTCGAGCGTTGGGACATTTACGATCAGATCAAGCCGCGCATCGTGCAGGCGCCGCCAGGGGTGCCTGTGGGGTGCCTGGTGGCGCGGGGCGAGGTTGAACTGGGCTTTCAGCAGCTCAGCGAGCTGATCAACCTGCCGGGCATCACGCTGGTGGGGCCGATGCCGCCAGAGCTGCAGTCCATCACCACGTTCACCGGTGCGGTTTCCTGCGCGTCTGGCCAGACTGGCGCTGCAACTGCGCTGCTTGCATTTCTGGCATCGCCGCAGAGTGCCGCGGTCATCGTTCGGCAAGGGTTGCAGCCAGCCTGATACCGGCAGCAGTCGGAGGCGGGTCAGCAGAGGGTGGCCGCCCGGGTTGTCAAAGGCCAGACAACACCAGCGACCATGGCGTCTTCTGCCAAGCCAGAACCTCTTCGCGCAGCAGGTGCGCCGACTGCGGATAGGTTTCCGACCAACCGGGCGGGCAGGCCAGCATGAGGCGGTTCGGCTGGCGCAGATCGAGCGAAAACTGCACGCCCGAGGTATCGGGATCACGGCGCGCATGGCAAAAAATGATCGCCAGGCGCAGGGACATCAGCTGCATCACGAACAGCACATCGTCGAAATCGGCGTCGAGCTTGCGCAGTTTGCCGCGTTGCCCGAGCACCAGGAGGCCCAGCCGGTGCAGTTCAGCCTGGGAAAAACCCATGGCGTCGGAGTTGTCGAGGATGTAGGCGCCATGTTTGTGGTAATCGCTGTGGGAGATGTGCGAGCCGATTTCATGCAGCTGCCCGGCCCAGCCGAGCTTGCGGTTGTTGCGTTCGTCGTCAGGCTCCGCACCCTCCGGCTGAAGTTGCCGGAACAAATCGATCGCCACGCGCCCGACACGGCCGCCGTGAGCAACATCGGCGTTGAATTTTGTGATCAGGCGCTGGACCGACTTTGACCGTACGTCCAGGCTGTCGTTGTCATCACCGATCAGGTCGCACAACAAGCCGTGCCGCAAACCACCGGTCGCGGCCTGCATCTGGTCCACCTGCAGCAGGTCGAATATGGCGCGCAGGATGCTGACCCCCCCACCGATCACGGCGCGCCGGTCTTCTTTCATGCCCGGCAGGCGCAAGCGGTCGGCGCTTTGCGCCTCGATCAGTTTGGCCACCAGCCAGTCCAGGCCGGCTCGGCTGACCGATCCTGCCGGCCAGCCCGCGTTGGCCAGGATGTCGCCCACCGCGCCGATCGTGCCTGCCGATCCGTAGGCCACCTCCCAGCGGTCCCGGCGGTAGGCCTCCAGGGCCTCGTCCAGCACCGCCTTGGCGGCAATCTCTGCCATCTGGAAGGCGTGCGCGCTGAATTGTCCGTCCGGGAAGTAGCGGGTGGACCAGGCGATGCTGCCCACGCGGTACGACTCCATCTTGTTGGGTTCGAAGCCCTGCCCCAGGATCAGTTCCGTGGAACGCCCGCCGATGTCCGCCACCAGGCGCCGTTCGTCGGATTGCGGCAGCATCTTGGCCACACCCAGGTAGATCAGCCGCGCCTCTTCGCGCCCGGAGATGACGTCGATCGGAAACCCCAGAATGCTGTTCGCCCGGCTGAGGAATTCATCCCGGTTGCGTGCTTCTCGCAGCGTCTGCGTGGCCACCGCACGCACCTGGGCCTTTTTGAACCCTGCCAGCCGTTCACCGAAACGGGCCAGGCAGTCCCAGCCGCGTTGCATGGCCTCGGCGCTCAGGTTGCGTTCGGCATCCAGCCCGCTCCCCTGGCGGATGGTTTCCTTCAGGTATTGGGCGCGTTCAAACTGCCCGTGGTCAAGGCGGACGATCTCCAGCCGAAAACTGTTGGAGCCGAGGTCGACAGCGGCAAGGCGCGTTCCGTTTTGCATGGGTTTGGGATGGCTATTTTTGTCAGCATAGCACTCACGGATCGGCCGCCTGGTGTCGGGCTCGGAGAGCGCGTTCAAAACACTTCCGGTACGATGAGTTCCCGCGGTACTGGATGGCGGACATAGTCGTCATGGCGTTCGCGCGGCGGCAGCACCATGGTCGGATGGTCGACCTCTTCGTAGCGCATCTGCCCCAGCAAATGGTGGATGCAGTTCAGGCGGGCTCTCTTTTTGTCCACCGCCTGCACGACCCACCAGGGCGCCTCGGCAATGTGGGTGCGTTCGAGCATCACCTCCTTGGCCTTGGTGTATTCCTCCCAGCGCCGGCGTGACTCGAGGTCCATGGGGCTGAGCTTCCATTGTTTCAATGGGTCGTGGATACGGCCCAGGAAGCGCAGGTGCTGCTCTTCATCGGAGATCGAGAACCAGTATTTGATCAGCTGGATGCCCGAGCGCACCAGCATGCGTTCAAATTCCGGCACGGTGCGGAAAAACTCCTCGTACTGGTCGTCGGTGCAGAACCCCATCACGCGTTCCACGCCGGCGCGGTTGTACCAACTGCGGTCGAACAACACGATCTCGCCGGCGGCCGGCAGATGCGACACGTAACGCTGGAAATACCACTGCGTGCGCTCGCGTTCGTTGGGTGCGGGCAAGGCGGCCACCCGACACACACGGGGGTTGAGCCGCTGCGTGATGCGCTTGATGACGCCGCCCTTGCCGGCGGCGTCACGGCCTTCGAACAGGATCACCACCTTGTGGCCGGTGCGCACCACCCAGTCCTGCAGTTTGACCAGCTCCGCCTGCATGCGAAACAGCTCGCGAAAGTAGCTTCGGCGCTGCTCCTTGTAGGTGCTGGAGTCGGTGTCGATGCCACTGGCGGCGAGTTCATCGACATTGCGGTCTTCGAGCTCGAGTTCGAACTCTTCGTCGTAGCTGTCCGCCAGATCGCGGCGAATGCGCCGCACCAGCTCGTCATCTTGGAAAGTCAAGCGCATCTCCTCGGAACGCAACCGTCGGGAGGCGATGGATTCCATCGCCGCTTTTCGCAGTAGGCATGAATTCTGTGACATTTTCGTGACAAATTCATGTCGCGACCCGCTTCACGACCCATGCGGGCAACGGCCAAGGCCGTGCTGGCGTTGCCAGGCGGAGGTGATGGCAAACAATGCGGCGACGAAGCGGTCCGGATCTTCCTCGCTGGTGCAGCGGATTGACATGACAAGGCAATGGTAAATCATCGCCCGGTTCATCGGGCTGTCATCTTTTTGACTTGTGCCGGGCGTGGCGTGCGGTCAAAACCCCTTGGCCTGCATCCAGACGCGGGGGCGTGACGCCATGCGGGTTTTCGCCATTGCCACGGCATACTGTTCTTCGACACCCTGCACGATGCTGTCCCATCCCAGTGGAAGTGCGGTTTCCCGCGCCTGGGCGCCGAGCCGTCGGCGCAACGCCGGATTGCAGGCAAGTTGTGTCGCCAAGTGCAAGAAGTCACCGGTGTCGTTCTTGCGGGCCAGCATTCCGTTTTGGCCGTGCCGAACCAATTGCCCTGCGGCCGCGTCGTCGAACGCCACCAAGGCCAGGCCACTGGCCATGGCCTCGGTCGTGACGTTGCCAAAGGTTTCTGTCAGGCTGGGAAAAAGGAACAAGTCGCTGGATGCATAACATGCGGCCAGATCTTCGCCCCGCTGAAATCCCGTGAATATCCCGTCTGGACATTGCGCCTGCAATTTGCTCCGGATCGGTCCATCACCCACCATGACGAGTCGGGCATCCGGGCGGTGCATGCGGATCTGCTCGAACGCCTGCAACAACACGCCCAGGTTTTTTTCCGCCGCGAGTCGCCCAACACACAGGACCACCAGCCCGTGTTCGTCAACGCCCCAGTCCCCGCGCAGCACCGCGTTGCGCTTGTGCGGGCTGAACAGGGAGGTATCGACACCGCGGGCGATGACGCTCAGCGGGCTGAACCCTTCGCCGGCAAGTTCCTTGCGCAATGCGTCGGTCGGAACCATGGTGCTGTGGCAGCGGTTGTGAAAGCTGCGCAGGTAAGCCATGATCGGCTTCCTCAGCCACTGCGCGCCGTAGAACTGGCTGTAGGCATGGAAGTTGGTCCGGAAGTCGGAACACACAGGCAGTTTGAGCGCCGATGCGGCCCGCAGCGCAGACCACCCGAGCGGGCCCTCGGTTGCAATGTGCACGATGTCCGGCCGTCGCTCGGACCAGCGTTGCGCCAGCCTGCGCGCCGACGGAAAACCAAGCCGCAACTGCCCGTACATGGGGATCGCCATGCCGCCGGTCAGCACCTCCTCAAAGCCATCCGTATGGCGGCCCTTGTCCGATGGACCTTGTCTCGGGCGAACCAGTTCCATGTCGTGCCGGCGTGCATGCAGGCCCTCGACCACCCGTTGCACCGTGTTCGCAACACCATTGATTTCGGGTGGGTACGACTCGGTCACAAAGGAAACACGCAGGTTGTGGCGCACCGGTGGGTCGGCGCTTGTCACAGGGGTGCTGGTTGGCGTTTGGATCATGCCGCCATGATGAAATCCGCTTGCAACAGTTTGATGACAGACCGCCAGTTCAGGCGCATTGTTGCAGCGTCACCAAACTTTCATCATGGGTTGCCACTATCGGAATACAAGCAGGTTTGAATTTTCCCAACCCACACGAAAAGGATTCCGTATGAAAGAGTACCTCGAGGCATTGCGCACACAGCGCTGGGACGACCACCGCTACTACCACCACAACCGGATCAACCAGACCTTGCACCTGGTGAGCGCTCTGAGTTTCGTCGTGGCATATGGCTGGCTCTTCATCGATCCAGTGGTTTCGGCGCTGATTGCCTGGCTTGTGTCGATGACGACGCGCCAGGCCGGGCACTTCTTTTTCGAACCGAAGGACTATGACACCGTCAATCAGGCGACCCACGCCTACAAGGAGGACATCAAGGTGGGTTACAACTTGCGGCGCAAGGTCGTCCTGATGGGTTTGTGGGCGCTGGTGCCGGTGGCGTTGTGGCTGGAACCCACGGGTTTCGGAACCTGGACGGGCCATGCCACATGGCAGGAATTCATGCGCCATGTCGGCGCGGTGTGGCTGGCCCTGGGCGCCGCCGGGTTGTTGTTCCGCGCCGGGCAATTGCTGGTGTCGCAAGGCGCCTTGACCGCCGTGGTGTGGGTCAGCAAGATCCTGAGCGACCCGTTCCACGACATCCTGCTGTACCGCAAGGCCCCGCTGTACCTGATGCGTGGCGAACTGATGGACCCCATGACCCACGTCCGCCACGGGTGAGGTTCACATGCGGTGGTGCAGCATTTCCTTCAGGATGCTGCGCCGGATGTCGCGGTTGGACTGTGCGGCCTTGGGCAGCCACCAGCCGTCTTCCCCCATCTGCCTTGCGGCATCCAGGAATCTCAGCGCCACCTGCTCGAAGTCCTCGTCCCGGAAGTTCAGGCTGAAGATGATCCGGCCGCTGCCGACCCAACTCAGGGCGAGCCCATGCAGGCGCATGTAGAACTGCAACATCCAGTTGTAGCGCGATGGCTGGGTGTAGGTGATGGTCCAGACACTGGCCATGTTGGCGACCCGCACCGGCAGGGCGGCGGCCTCGAATGCCTGGTTCAGGTTTGCCGCGCGCTTGTCCCAGCGCGCGTGTTGCCCGTCGTAGAGCGCAAGGATTTCCGGGCTCTCCAGGCGGCGCAGGAAGACGTTCATGGCGGCCATCACGTACGGGTGTGCGTTGAAGGTGCCGCGCGCAAAACAGATGTCGGCCGGACGTTCGGGCCGGAACCGCTTCATCAGCGCGGACTTTCCGCAGACCACGCCAACCGGCAAGCCGCCCCCCAGCGTCTTGCCATAGGTGACCATGTCGGCGCGCACACCGAAATACTCCTGTGCGCCGCCAGGCGCCAGTCTGAACCCCATGAAAACCTCGTCGAAGATCAGCACGATGCCGCGCTCGGTGCAGACCTCGCGCAGCCGTTCGAGCCATCGGGTGTAGGCCTGGCGGTCGTAGGCGGCTTTGCGGCTGCTGTCGAGCAGCGACGAATCGCCCGGGGCGCCCTGGTTGGGGTGCAGCGCCTGCAACGGGTTGACCAGCACACAGGCGATGTCGCGCCGCTTGCGCAGCACGCGCAGGCTGCGTTCGTCCATGTCGCGCAGGGTGTAGGTCTGGCGCACGGTCGTCGGATTGCCTGGCCCGGGCTGCACATCGTCCCACCAGCCGTGGTAGGCGCCACAGAAACGCACGATGTGGCTGCGCCGCGTGTGGTAACGGGCCAGCCGCACCGCCTGCATCACGGCTTCGGTGCCCGACATGTGGAAGGACACTTCGTCCTGGCCGGAGATCCGGCGCAACCGGTGCAGGTTGTCGAGCACGCACGGGTGGTAGGCGCCGAGCACCGGCCCCAGCGGGCTGGCCATGTGGGTGGCCTCTTCGATGCAGGCCTTGTAGAAGTCATAACCGAACAGGTTGACGCCATACGAGCCGGTCAGGTCGTACAGACGGTTGCCGTCGAGGTCTTCCACCTGCACACCCTCGGACGCCTTCAGGAAGCCGCCCACGCTGAGGTGGCGGCGCAGGTAATCGCTGTACTGGAACGGCACCCGGTAGGCCGACGTGAACTGCAGGTCCGACAGCATTTCACGGGCCTGACCGGTGACCGCGACGGTCTGCGCAAAACGCCCGGCAAAGGTGCTCGCCAGGCGCTGGAAGCCGGCTTTGCGCCGGGCCACGATGTCGTCGGGCGCGCCGTCGGACGCGAAGAACATCTGTTCTTCGTACCGGTACCCGGGAAGCTGTCCCGTGATGCGTTTGGCCCAGCGCACGTGGCCGGTGAGGGACGGGTGTTTGGCAAGCGACAACTCGACGCGCTGAATCGCTTTTGCCGACGTCCACACGATGGCACCTGCGGCTGCGGCGAGTGCCGTGAGTTGAAAGACCGATTCAATCATGCAAGGCTCCTGTTGGGAGTCTGCTTTT
>CAMAWD010000112.1 GCA_945861785.1 Rhodoferax sp. OV413
CCATCAGCGCCATCACGGCGTTGGGCGGGATGCCGAGCGTAAGCAGGGGGATGAAGGACGTCTGCGACGCGGCGTTATTGGCCGATTCGGGTGCCGCAACACCACGGATATTGCCCTTGCCGAATGGCACTTCGCCCGGATGCAGTTTGGTCTTTTTCTCGATCGTGTAGGCGCCGAACGAGGCCATGGCAGCGCCTCCGCCAGGAAGAATACCGAGCAACGATCCGAGCAGGGTTCCGCGCAACACAGCCGGGATACAACGCCTGAAGTCTTCGCGGGTGGGCATCAGGCCCTCGACCTTGGCCGCGAAAATCTGGCGCTCGCTCGCGTGTTTACCCAGGTTGCTGATGATTTCACCGTAACCGAAGATACCCATACCCACCGCGATGAAGCCCAGGCCGTCGGTAAGTTCCGGAATGTCAAAGCTGAACCTGGCGACACCAGAATTCACATCTGTGCCCACCAGACCCATCAAGAGGCCCACCAGAATCATGCCAAAGGCCTTGAGCAGCGAACCTGAGGCCAGCACCACCGCGCCAATCAGGCCCAAAATCATCAGTGCAAAATATTCGGCCGGGCCAAACTTGAAGGCCACTTCGGTCAATGGCACGGCGAAGGCCGCCAGCACCAGCGTGCCGACGCACCCGGCAAAGAATGACCCCAGGCCAGCCGCAGCCAGCGCTGGCCCCGCCCGGCCCTTGCGCGCCATCTGGTAACCATCGATGACCGTCACGACGGACGACGCCTCTCCCGGAAGGTTGACCAAAATGGCCGTGGTCGAGCCGCCATACTGGGCGCCGTAATAAATGCCCGCCAGCATGATCAGGGCCGATACCGGAGGCAATGCATAGGTGGCTGGCAGCAGCATGGCGATCGTCGCCAGGGGCCCGATGCCGGGCAACACGCCAATCAGGGTGCCCAGCAGGCAACCGATAAAGGCATACATAAGGTTGATGGGCGTGAAGGCCACGCCGAAACCCAGGGAGAGGTTTGCAAGCAGTTCCATGAAATATCCTCAGCGTGTAAGAAAGGCCGGCCACACCGGAAACTGCAGTTTGAGCAACCAGATGAAGGCGGCATAACTCATCACCGCCAGGATGGTGGCCAGCACCATGACCCCTTTGAGTTTGAACTCGTCACCGGCCATCGAAGCGATCAAGACCAATGCGTAAATGGCAATGATCAGGCCGAAGGCCGGAAGCTTGATGCTGGGCAAACCACCGAGCAAGACCCCGAACACCAAATTGGCCAGAATGATGAAGACCAGCGGCCTCCAGGCCATACTGCCCACCTTGTCGCCGTCCACCGTCTCGACCACCATGGCCTTGAAGATGACCACGCCGCCAAGGATGGCCAGCAGGCTGCCCAGCAACAGAGGGAAATAGCCCGGCCCCATACGCGCTCCGTCTCCGATCTTGTAGTTCATGGACCCGAGGGCGTAAGCCACGCCGACAACCACAAACACCAAGCCGGAGAAAAAGTCTTTTTGACTCTTTATACCCATTCAGAAACTCCTTAGAGATTTTTTGCTGCGCCATTGTGCACGTTAATCCCTTGCAAACGGCCTGTGGATTTCCCTTATGTCAAAAACACGACGAAACGGGCTCACACCAGCGGCGGCGTAGAGGTGAGCAACTCCGCCATCACGGTCAGGCCCTCCGCGACGCGCAACGCACCGGCAAGCCGCAGCGGCCGCATGCCATCGGTGACCGCCTGTTTGCGCAGCGCATCGATGCTGGGTTCGCGGGTCACCGTGGCCTTGAACGCCTCGCTGACCACCAGCAGTTCGTACAGGCCCATGCGCCCCAGGAAACCGGTCATCCGGCAATCCACGCAGCCAACCGGTTTGTAGGGACGGTAACCGCCAGTGATCTGCCAGGGCTTGATGGCCTCGTCGAGTGCGACACGGGTGGCCTCTTCGTCACGCACCTTGCACTGCTTGCACAGCGTGCGCACCAGGCGCTGGGCCAGCACACCCAGCAAGGTGGCATTGATCAGGTAGGACGGAATGCCCAGCTCCAGCAGCCGGCTGACGGCCGAAGGCGCGTCGTTGGTATGCAGCGTGGAGAACACCAGGTGGCCGGTCAGCGCCGCCTGCACCGCCATCTCGGCGGTCTGCAGGTCGCGGATTTCGCCCACCATGATGATGTCGGGATCCTGGCGCATCAGTGCCCGCAGGCCTTCGGTGAAATTGAAATCGAGTTGCGGCTGCACCTGCGTCTGGTTGAAGGATGGCTCGATCATTTCGATCGGGTCTTCGACGGTGCTCACGTTCACCTCTTCGGTGGCAATGCGCTTGAGCGTGGAATACAGGGTGGTGGTCTTGCCCGACCCCGTGGGCCCGGTCACCAGGATGATGCCGTGCGGGCGCTTGACCAGCGCCTCCCAGCGCTGGGCGTCGTGCACGGCGAAACCCAGCGCATCGAGGTCCTTGACCGCGTTGTCGGGATCAAAGATGCGCATGACCATCTTTTCGCCGAACGCGGTGGGCAGCGTCGAGATGCGCATTTCGATCTCGTCGCCGCGCGGGTTACGCGTCTTGATGCGACCGTCCTGCGGCCGGCGCTTTTCGACCACGTCCATGCGCCCCAGCAGTTTGATGCGGGCCGTCATGGCATTGAGCACGCCCATGGGCATCTGGTAGACCGGGTGCAGCACCCCGTCGATGCGAAAACGGATCACGCCCTGCTCGCGCCTGGGTTCCAGGTGAATGTCGCTGGCACGCTGGTCAAAGGCGTATTGCCACAACCAGTCCACCACCTGCACAACGCCCTGGTCATTGGCATCGAGCTGCTTGTTGGTCTTGCCCAACTCCACCAACTGCTCGAAACTTGCGCCACCGCTGTTGCCGCCCGATTTCATGGCCGAGCGCACCGACTTGGCCAACGCGAAAAATTCGGCTGTGAACCGCGCGATCTCGCCCGGGCTGGCCAGCACGCGGCGCACCGAACGCCGCGACTGGCGCTCCACCTCGGCGACCCAATCGGTGATGAAGGGCTCGGAGGTTGCCACCACCACTTCGGTGGCCGTGACCTGCACCGGCAACACCCGGTGGCGCTCGGCGTAGGCCGCGCTCATCACATCGGCGATCTTGCCGACGTCGACCTTGAGCGGGTCGATGCGCAGGTAATCCACACCCGCGCGACCTGCCAGCCACTGCGTGAGCGATTCGATGTCCAGCGCCCGGCCGTCAACCGCCCGGCGCATCGACACGCTGGCCAGTCGCACCAGCGGGTGCTGTGCGCTTTCGGCCTGCGCACAACGCGCAATCGTGCGCTGCGCCTCATCGTCTGCGATCACGCCGTCCGTGCGGAGCCACTCGACCAGCCTGCGCCAATCGATCGGGCCGACGTGCGCGGACTTCGCGCGCTGCGGGGGCTTGGATGCGACGCTCAATGCGAACCCTTCGCGCCGCGCGCTGCCGTGTTCATGCCACCAGGGGTTTCAGAACCCGCACCCATTGCGCCGCCGGCAGGCCCCATTGCTTTTCGGCGGCGTCGGCACGTGCTGCCCAGGTGGCGCGGGCGGGCCTGGTTGGCGTTTTTTGGGCCAACACGACGGTGTTGCCTTCACTTGTCGCCTTGAACGGCCAGATGGCTTCGCGGCCAAAGGCTGCCGATATCTTCTCGACGCTGCGCGCATAACTGGAGGAGCGGCCGAACAGGTTCACGGTCATGCAGCCGTCGTCGGTCAGCAGGCGCCGGCAGGCCAGGTAGAAAGCCTCGGTATCGAGCACCGGCGCAGCAGCTTCGTTGTCATACAGGTCGACCTGCAGCGCGTCCACCGTGCCCCACCACTTCGGGTCGGCGATCTCGCGTTCGGCGTCGGCCAGGATCACCTGCATGCGCGCGCTGTCGGCTGGCAGCTTGAACCAGCCGCGACAGGCCATCAGCACCTTGGGGTTGATCTCGATGGCCGTGGTCTGCATGCGCAGCACTTTGGAACAGAACTTGGTAAGCGATCCGGCGCCCAGGCCGAGCTGCATCGCCCGGCGCTTGGCGACCGACTCGGGCTCCATGAAAAGCAACCAGGCCATCATGCGCTGGATGTACTGGTGCACCAGCTCCTGGGGGGCGTCGAGATTCATGGAGCCCTGAATCCAGATTGAATCGAGGTGCAGATGCCGGACCGGGCCTTCGTCTGAAAAATACACATCGGGGAGCATTGCGGGGTCGATCGGGGCCATGGCGAGTTATACCAGCAAGCGCCGCAGTTTCGGCAGGGCCGCGCAGGTGTTGTCCGAGGTCGCCTGCGCCAGTGCCGACGGTTCGATTCCCCGCAGGGCGGCAAGCACGCCAGCAATCGCCGGCAACTCGCCAGGCTCGTTGCGCCCCTGCGCATGCCCTTCGGCGCGCTCCGATGCCGTGCGGTAAAGCCAGTGCGGCGGGATGTCGGGCGCGTCGGTTTCCAGCACCAGCGCAGCCAGGGGCAGGGTGCTGGCGAGGCGGCGCAGCTGCAACGCCCGGTCATAGGTGAGCGCGCCGCCAAAACCCAGCTTGAAACCCAGCCTCAGGAACTCCGCAGCCTGCTGCGCGCTGCCGGCAAAGGCGTGGGCGATCCCGCCGCAAAGGCCGCCCGCACCCTGCATCGCACGCAGCCCATGCAGCAGCCGGTCGGCCGAGCGCCGCACATGCAGGATGACCGGCAGCCGGTGCTTGCGCGCCAGCCGCAACTGTTCGCGGTAGAAGAACTCCTGGCGCTCCCGCAACGGGCTCTCGCACAACTCCGGCACAAAATAGTCCAAGCCAATTTCGCCCACGGCGACCAGCCGCGGGTCACCACCATGGGCCTGCAACTGCGCGTCCAGCAGCGCCAGGTCGCTGTCCTGCGCCCGACCCACGAACAGTGGATGGATGCCCAACGCATAACTGTCCCCACCCAGGTGGGCCAGTTGCCGCACCGTGTCGAAGTTGGCCACCTCCACCGCCGGGACCACGCAGTGCCCGACTCCGCGGGCCGCCGCACGCGCGCGCACCGCAGCACGGTCGGCCGCGAACTCGGGGGCATCGAGATGGCAATGGGAGTCGATCCAGGTCGTCATCAGGGAAAACCTTTTGTGCCGGGCCCGCGGCCCGACCCCGGATTGTGAAGCGCAAGTCGCATCCGCCATGGGCGGGCCGCCTTTTCATCCTTTTGCGTGCAGAAACCCGGGAACCGTGATAACTTCTACAGCAGCCGGCAACAACCACTCGCAACAACCACTCACACGCAAGGTGCACCGATGCGAAGGCCCGCCCTTTACAGCAGTTCTCCCCCTCGGGCCGATGCCACCGGTGCGGCAATCGTCGACGCTCCCTCTGTCGCCACTGCGCCATCAGGCGCCCTGCCGGCCAGGCGAGCCAAGCGTTGGCTGCCCCGCGCGTCCGACCCCCGCGTGTTGTGGCTCGCCATCGGTCTGCTGGCGCTGAGCCTGCTGCTGGTCATTGGCCTGCTGCTGCGCCCGGCCAACCGCAAACTGACCCAGGAAGACATCGATGCGGCGGTGCTCAAGACCCTGGAAACCAACACGCTGCCGTCTGCTGCCGCCAAGGCCTATGAAGTCATCGCGCCGTCGGTGGTCCGGGTGGTAAGTTACGAAATCGGCGTCAACGGCCGTGACGAGATCGAGACCGGCGTCGGCACCGGAGTGGTCATCGTCGACAAAGGCATCATCCTGACCAACCTGCATGTCGTCAACGGGGCCGAGTTGATCAAGGTGGTGTTTGCCGATGGCATGGAGTCCAAGGCAACGATCAAAAGCGTGCAACCCGAAAACGACCTGGCGGTGCTGCAGGCGCACAAGATCCCGGACGACATGATCGCCGCCACCATGCGCTCCACGCACGACCTGATGCCCGGCGACCAGGTGGTGGCGGTCGGTTTCCCGTTCGGCATCGGCCCGTCGGCGTCGTCTGGCGTGGTGTCGGGCCTCAAACGTTCATTCCGCTCGCCCGAGGGCAAGCAGGAAATGACCAACCTGATCCAGTTCGACGCGGCCGCCAACCCCGGCAATTCCGGCGGTCCGCTGGTCACCATGGACGGCCAGGTGGTGGGTATCGTCACGGCCATCCTCAACCCCAGCCACCAGCGCACTTTCATCGGCATCGGGTTCGCGGTGCCAATCGAAAACGCGGCCTCCGCCGTGGGTTTGCATCCGTTCTAGACCACCACACAGCAGCACAGAAAGGTTATCCGATGGAACCGACACCGGCAGGCAACAACGACACCGCGCAACTGATGGAGCAGATCCTGTACGAGGTCAAGCGCATCGTCGTCGGGCAGGACCGCTTTTTGGAGCGCGTCATGGTCGCCATCCTGGCCCAGGGCCACCTGCTGGTCGAAGGCGTTCCGGGCCTGGCCAAGACCCTCACCGTCAAGACACTGGCCAACACCATCCGGGGCAATTTCAAGCGCATCCAGTTCACCCCCGACCTGGTGCCGGCCGATTTGGTCGGCACCCGTGTCTACAACCAGAAGACCAGCGAGTTCGGCACCTCGCTCGGCCCGGTGTTCACCAACCTGCTATTGGCTGACGAGATCAACCGCGCGCCGGCCAAGGTGCAAAGCGCGCTGCTCGAAGTGATGCAGGAACGCCAGGTGACGATCGCCGGCGAAACCCACAAGGTGCCCAGCCCTTTCCTGGTGATGGCCACGCAGAACCCCATTGAGACCGAAGGCACCTACCCGTTGCCCGAGGCGCAGGTGGACCGTTTCATGATGAAGGTGCTGGTGGATTACCCGACCGACGAAGAAGAATTCGTCATCGTGCAGCGGGTCACCGGGCCAGCCGTCGCGGTCACCGCGGTCGCCACCACCGAGCAGCTGGCCGAGCTCCAGCACGCCTGCCGCCAGGTGTATGTGGATCCTTCGCTCATCACCTATGCCGTGCGCCTGGTCTCGGCCACCCGCAACCCCGAAAAACACGACCTGAAAGACCTGCGCCGCCTGATCACCTACGGGGCCAGCCCGCGCGCCACCATCAACCTGATCGAGGGCGGCCGCGCGCTGGCCATGTTGCGCGGCCGCAGTTATGTGCTGCCCGAAGACGTGACCGACCTGGTGCACGACGTGTTCCGGCACCGTGTGTCCTTGTCCTACGAGGCGCTGTCCGAGGGGCTCAGCTCCGACGCCGTCATCAGCAAGATCATGGCCAGGATCCCGGCGCCGGCAAAACCGCTCGAACACGAAAAACTCGCCGCCTGAGCGCGCCGCCATGTTCGGCCTGTTCAAGTCGCGCAGCAAGCCATCCGGCGACCCAGCACCGGTTACCCCGGCAGTTCCGGGTGCAGAACACGTGCTGCGCCGGCTCGAGTGGACGGTGATCCGCCGCCTGGACGGCCTGCTGCAAGGCGACTACCGCACCCTGATGCGTGGCAGCGGGCTCGACCTGGCCGACCTGCGCGAATACCAGTTGCACGACGACGTACGCCACATCGACTGGAACGTGACCGCCCGCATGCAGTCGCCATACGTGCGGGTATTCACCGAAGACCGTGAAATGGCCGCCTGGTTCCTGCTCGACCTGAGCCCTTCGGTCGACTTCGGCTCCACCGACCAACGCAAGCGCCATGTCTCCACCGAATTCGTCGCCGTGCTGGCGCGCATGCTGACGCGCCATGGCAACCGCGTGGGCGCCATGTTGTACGGCTCGGGGGTGGACACCGTGATGCCTGCGCGTGGCGGGCGCATGCATGTGCTTCAGCTGTTGCACGCCATGCAGACCCGCCCCATCGCTGCCGCCCAAGGCAACACCAAGCTGCACGAGTTGCTGCAAACCGGCCTGGCCACGGTGCGCCGGCGCTCCACCGTGTTCGTGGTGTCGGACTTCATCAGCGAGCCAGGCTGGGAGAAACCCCTGGCGCAGCTGGCCCAGCGCCATGAAGTGGTGGCCGTGCGCCTGCTTGACCCGATGGAGCTGGAGTTGCCCGACCTGGGCCTGATCCCGATCCGCGACGCCGAGAGCGGCGAGCAGATGCTGGTCGACACCCACGATGCCGGTTTTCGCAAGCGCTTCGCGCGCATAGCAGCGCAGCGCGAAGCCGACCTGCGCCAGGCGTTTGTGCGCGCCGGAGTCGACACCCTGGAGCTGTCCACCAACGACGACCTGGTCCGCGCCGTGGTGCGTTTTTCAGAGTTGCGCAAACGCCGCAGCCGGCTGTCCGGCTCTGCGGCAATACCGGGACACCTGCGCGCGGTCGCATGAAGCCGCCTCTCCAGGAGCACACGCCATGACCTCGTCACCCATCACCTTTCTGTGGCCGCAGTTTCTCTGGCTGCTGCTGGCCGTGCCCTTGCTGGTGCTCGCCTACCTGTGGCTGCTCAAACGCAAGAAAAAGCTCACGCTGCGTTATGCCAGCCTGTCGATTGTCAAGGAGGCGTTGGGCTCTGGCATGGGTTGGCGCCGGCACATCCCCCCGGTGCTGTTCCTGCTGGCCATCGCCGCGATGCTTTTCGCGGCCTCCCGGCCTTTCGCGGTGATCATTCTTCCGTCGACCCAGGAAACCATCATCCTGGCCATGGACGTCTCGGGCAGCATGCGCGCCACCGACGTCAAGCCCAACCGGCTGGTGGCCTCGCAAAACGCCGCCAAGGCATTTCTGGCCGAGTTGCCACGCTCCGTCAAGGTGGGCATCGTCGCGTTCGCCGGTTCGGCCCAGGTCGTGCAACCGCCCACACTCAGCCGCGAGGATCTGGTTGCCGCAATCGACAAGTTCCAGATGCAACGCGCCACGGCGATTGGGAGCGCCATCGTGGTCTCGCTGGCCGAACTGTTCCCGGAAGAAGGCATCGACCTGTCGGCCCTCACCTACGGCAGCGGCAAGCCGCGCGGCGTGGCCATCGACCAGGCACCCAACAAAGCCAAGAAGGAGTTCGTGCCTGTGCCACCGGGTTCCTACAACTCGGCGGCCATCATCCTGCTCACCGACGGCCAGCGTACCACCGGCATAGACACCCTGGAGGCCTCCAAGATGGCGGCCGACCGCGGCGTGCGGGTCTATACCGTCGGCGTGGGCACCGTGGAAGGCGAAACCATCGGTTTCGAAGGCTGGTCGATGCGCGTGCGCCTGGACGAAGCCACGCTCAAGACCGTGGCCATGCAGACCCAGGCCGAATATTTCTACGCTGGCAACGCCGAAACCCTCAAGAATGTCTACGAAAAACTGAGCTCCCGGCTGACCTCGGTCAAGAAAGAGACCGAGATCTCCGGCCTGCTGGCACTGGTGGCGGCGGTGCTGGCGATCAGCTCGGCGGCGCTGTCGCTCTTGTGGTTCAACCGGATTTTGTGACACCGGGCCATGCGTGTACCCGCCCTCAAGTGATTGCGGGATCAGGCCTGCGACAACTTCCCCTGCACCAGTTGCAACTGCCGCCCGCAACGCGCGGCCAGCCCTTGGTCGTGCGTGACCACGATGAACGCCGTTCCCTGATCCCGCGCCAGCTGCAGCATCAGCTCGAACACGCCGTCGGCCGTTGCGCGGTCGAGGTTGCCGGTGGGTTCATCGGCCAGCACACAGGCTGGCCGGGTAACCAGCGCGCGCGCTATCGCCACGCGTTGGCGCTCGCCACCGGACAACTCTGACGGCCGGTGGTGCAGGCGGCCTTGCAGGCCGACGCTGGCCAGCGTCTTCCCGGCTGCCAGGGCGCTTTCGGCTGCAGGCATGCGCCGGATCCACAAAGGCATGGCCACGTTGTCGAGCGCGCTGAATTCTGGCAACAAATGGTGGAACTGGTAGACAAAACCAAGGTGGCGGTTGCGCAAAACGCCCTGTGCGCCCGGCCCCAGCTTCGACAGTTCCCGTCCCATCAGGTGCACCGTGCCGCTGGTGGGGGCATCGAGCCCGCCCAGCAGGTGCAGCAGGGTGCTCTTGCCCGAGCCGGACGCGCCCACGATGGCGAGTGTCTCTCCGCGATGCACCTGCAGGTCCACACCCTGCAGCACGGTCACGTCGAGGCGTCCCTCGGCAAAACGTTTTGTCAGCCCGGCCGCAGCCAGCACCACGTCACTCATAGCGCAACGCCTGCGCCGGGTTGACACGGCTGGCGCGCCAGCTCGGGTACAGCGTGGCCAGGAAAGCCAGCACCAGCGAGATCAGCGTGATTGGCAGGATGTCGCCCTGCTGCGGATCGCTCGGCATGCGGCTGATCAGGTAGATGTCCTTGGGCAGGAAGCTGGCGTTGAAGAGGCGCTCCAGCGCCGGCACGATGATGTCGATGTTGTAGGCCACTCCCAGTCCCATTGCCAGGCCGGCGAGGGTTCCGACGACACCCACCATCGCGCCCTGCACCACGAAGATGCCCATGATGCTGCCCGGGCTGGCGCCAAGTGTGCGCAGGATGGCGATGTCGGCCTGTTTGTCGGTCACGGTCATCACCAGCGTGCTCACCAGGTTGAAGGCGGCCACCGCCACGATCAGGGTCAGGATGATGGCCATCATGGTCTTTTCGACCTGCACCGCCGCAAACCAGGTGCGGTTCTGTTTGGTCCAGTCGCGGACCAACAGGTCGCCGGTGAGGGACTTGGCAAGTTCCGCAGCAACAGTGCGTGCCTGGTGCAGGTCGCGCAGCTTCAGGCGGATCCCGGTCGGGCCCTCCAGGCGGTACAGCCGCGCTGCGTCATCCACATGCATCAACACCAGTGCCGAGTCGTATTCGAAGTGGCCCGAATCGAAGATCCCGACCACCGTCATCTGCTTGAGCCGCGGCACCACGCCTGCCGGTGTCACCTGTCCGCTGGGCGTGATCAGCGTGACCTTGTCGCCACGCCGCACCCCCAGGGCGCGCGCCAGCTCTCCCCCCACCACCACACCGAACCCACCCGACACCAGTCGCTCCAGCCCGGCGTTTTTAAGGCCCAGCGCCAGGTCGGTCACCTCGGGCTCGCGCGCCGGGTCGATGCCGCGTACCAGGGTGGCTTTCATGTCCTCGCCGCGGGCCAGCAGGCCTTGGGCAGAGATGAAGGGCGCCGCCCCGATAACCTGTGGATTCTGGCCGGCCTCGGACAAGCTGCGGTCCAGGTCGGGCAGCGCTGCGCCACCGGGCGCGAAAATCTCGATGTGCGACACCACCCCGAGCATGCGGTCGCGCACTTCCTTCTGGAAACCGTTCATCACGCTGAGCACGATGATCAGTGCGGCAACACCCAGCGCAATGCCCAGCATGGACACGCCCGAGATGAATGAAATAAAGCCGTTGCGCCGGGAGCTTCGGCCCGCACGCGTGTAGCGCCACCCGAGAATCAGTTCGTAGGGCAGTTGCATCGGGGGCAGGGAATCGGGGGCAAAGTTGGCACGAGGGAATAGCCCGGATTGTGGCATCCCGGACAATACCGCCATGCATCTGCTGATTCCCTTCGCCTGTTCCGATGCACCCGGCTGCACCGAAGTCCTGCAGGGGCTGCGTCTGGCCCACCTCGACGCGCTGCTGCAGCGCCTGGTGGCCGTCGACACCGACACCGCCGCCACCGACACCCTTTCACCCCCCCATGAACGTGCACTGGCGCGGGCTTACGGCATGGATGCCGCCGATGGATGTATCGCCTGGGCGGCGCGGGAGGCCAGGCAGACCGGCCGCGCCGACAGCCAGGACGCCTGGGCCTGGATATCGCCGGTGCACTGGAACGTGGGCGCCCAGCATATCGAGATGACCGATCCCGACGCATTGGCACTGGACGAAGCGCAGTCCCGCGCCCTGCTCGAATCGATGGCCCCCTATTTCACGGAAGATGGAATCGCCCTGGAATATGCAGCACCACACCGCTGGCTGGCCCGCAGTGCGGTTTTTACTGCTTTGCCGAGTGCCGCGCTCGACCGTGTCGTGGGCCGCGATATCCAGCAAGCCATGCCACAGGCGCCCGACTTGCGAAGGCTGCAAAACGAGATGCAGATGCTGCTCTACACCCACCCGGTGAACGACGCGCGTGCAGCCGGCGGACAGCCCAGCGTGAACTCGTTCTGGGTCAGTGGCACCGGCGCCCTGCCCCGAGAGGCCGACTCAGGCGACGGCGTCACGGTGCGGACCGACGCCAGCCTGCGCCACGCTGCCTTGCGAGGCGATTGGGCCACATGGGCACAGGCATGGACCGAACTGGACCGCCATGCCTGCAAAGACCTGCTGGACCAACTCTCCGGCGTTCCCGGCAGCCGGCTCACCTTGTGCGGCGAACGCAGTGCAATCAGCTTCGCTGTCGCGGCGCAGCCCCTGTGGCGGCGCCTGCAGCGCCGCTGGGCGCGGCCCACCTTGCAATCCCTGCGGGACCTGTTATGAAACTCACCACCCGGGACGTCCCGCCACGCGCCGTGTGGGCGCTGGAACAGGGCGGCATGCACCCCTTGCTGGCGCGCTTGTATGCAGCGCGTGGCGTGAACGGCATGGACGACATCGACGACGGACTCAACCGCCTGCTCCCACCCGGCGCCATGCGGGGAATCCAGGCGGCAGCGACCCTGCTGGCCGACGCGATCGCGGGCGACAAGCGCCTGTGCATCGTGGCCGACTACGACTGCGATGGCGCGACCGCCTGCGCCGTCGGCATACGCGGGCTGCGCCTGCTCGGCGCGCGCCATGTGGGCTACCTCGTGCCCGACCGGGTGCTGGACGGTTACGGGCTGACGGCCCCCATCGCGCAGCGCGTCAAGGACAGCGGCGCCGACCTGCTGATCACGGTGGACAACGGCATCGCCAGCATCGACGGTGTGGCACAGGCCCGCGCGCTGGGGCTGCAAGTGCTGGTTACCGACCACCATTTGCCGGCGGCCGAGTTGCCCGATGCCGACGTCATCGTCAACCCGAACCAGCCGGGCTGCGATTTCGCCAGCAAGTCGATTGCCGGAGTGGGGGTGATGTTCTACGTGTTGCTGGTACTGCGTGCCGAATTGCGCCGGCGCGGCGTCTTCACCACCGGGACCCAGCCCAAACTCGACGCGCTGCTGCCGCTGGTCGCGCTGGGCACCGTGGCCGACGTGGTGCGGCTCGACGCCAACAACCGCCGCCTGGTGGCACAAGGCCTGAAACGGGTGCGCGCCGGCGCCATGCCAACCGGGCTGGCGAGCCTGTTCGCAGCCGCGGGCCGCAAGGCGCAGGTGGCCACCACGTTTGACTTCGGATTCGCACTGGGGCCGCGCATCAACGCCGCCGGGCGCCTGAGCGACATGACGCTGGGCATCGAGTGCCTGCTCACCGACGACCCTGCGCGCGGGAATGAACTGGCCCGCACGCTGGACGGCATCAACCGCGAACGCCGGGTGATCGAAGGGGACATGCGCGACCAGGCGATGCAGATCGCCGAATCCTTGTTCGATGGCGGCCAGGAGCCGCCAGCTGCCATCTGCGTGTTCGACCCGGACTTTCATGAAGGCGTGGTGGGCATCGTGGCCTCGCGCATCAAGGACAAACTGCACCGGCCGACCTTTGTTTTTGCAGCCAGCCAGGCGCCGGGCAAACAACACGAACTCAAGGGCTCGGGGCGCTCCATCGCCGGTTTTCACCTGCGCGACGCGCTGGACCTGGTGGCCAAGCGCTACCCCGGTGTGCTGCTGCGTTTTGGTGGCCATGCCATGGCGGCCGGTTGCACCATCGCCGAAGAACACTTCGCCCGCTTCGAACAGGGCCTGGCCGAAGTGGCGCTGGAATGGCTCGATGCCGCCACCCTGACCCGCCAGATGGAGACCGACGGCCCACTGGAGGCGCAATACCGCCGCGTGGACCTGGTCGACACCCTGCACAAGGAGGTGTGGGGCCAGGGTTTTGCCCCGCCCACCTTCAGCGAAGAGGTGGAGGTGCTGTCGCAGCGCCTGGTGGGCGAAAAACACCTCGCGCTCAAGCTCAAGCACCAGGGCACCCCCATCGACGGCATCTGGTTCGGCCATACCGACAGCCTGCCTGCGCGCGTCAAGATCGCGTTCCGGCTCGACGCCGACGAATGGAACGGCACACGCAAGGTCAAGTTCCTGATCGAGGCGGCCGAAGGCGTCTGAGCATCCGCCAAATCGACGGAATAGAATCAAATTTTCCTGAACCGCCAACCGCGGGGCCAACCATGACCGACCAGAAATACCGGCTTGTCACACGCAGCGACTTCGACGGGCTGGCTTGCGCCATCCTTCTGGACGAGTTGAACCTGATCAACGACATCAAGTTCGTGCACCCCAAGGACATGCAGGACGGCAAGATAGAGATCACCGAGCGCGACATCACCACCAACCTGCCCTACGTGGCGGGAGCACATCTCGTGTTCGACCACCATGCGTCGGAGACCGTGCGCAACGCGGGTGGCGAACGACCCAAGAACTACATCATCTACCCCGGCGCGCCTTCGGCGGCCCGCGTGGTCTACGAGTGTTATGGCGGCGCCAGCCGTTTTCCGCGCCTGCTCGACGACATGATGATTGCTGTCGACAAGAGCGACGCCGCCGAGTTTTCCGTGAACGAGATCCTCAACCCGTCCGGCTGGGTGCTGCTGAACTACCTGATGGACTCGCGCACCGGGCTGGGTCGTTTCAGGGAGTTCAGGGTCAGCAACTACCAGCTGATGATGGACCTGATCTCCTATGTGCGCAACCACACGATAGACGAAGTCCTGGAACTGCCCGACATCGTGGAACGTGTCGACCTGTATTTCGACCATGCGCACAAGGCCAAGGAGCAGATCCGCCGGTGCACCACGGTGCGTGACAACCTGGCCGTGCTGGACCTGCGCCAGGAAGAGACGATCTTCGCCGTCAACCGCTTCATGGTCTACGCGCTGTTCCCGGACACCAACATCTCCATCCATGCCATGTGGGGCGTGCAGAAGCAAAACACCGTGTTCGCCACCGGCAAATCCATCACCAACCGCAGTTCCAAAACCAACATCGGCGACCTGATGCTGGCCTATGGCGGCGGCGGGCACGAGAACGCCGGAACCTGCCAGATTGCGAACGACAAGGCCGACCAGGTGCTGCGCGAACTGGTGACCAAGATCAACTCCGACGGCTGACGCATGGCGCAGCGCCTAAAATGCAGGCGTGCCATCCAACCTCAACGCCGACCTCCACTGCCACTCCACCGTCTCTGACGGCACTCTCGCCCCCGAAGCACTGGCACAACGCGCCGCCGCCAACGGCGTCGAGTTGTGGGCGCTGACCGACCATGACGAGACCAGCGGCCAGGCCCGTGCCGCAGTTGCCGCGCACGATCGGGGTATGCGCTACCTGACCGGCACCGAAATTTCTGTCAGTTTCATCGGCAAGACCGTGCACATCGTGGGTCTCGGCTTCGACGCCGAGGACCACCGCATGCTGCGTGGCCTGGTCCAGACGCGTGGCGGGCGCGAGCAACGGGCCCACGACATGGCCGAGCAGCTTGCCAAGGTGGGCATCCAGGGCGCCTTCGAAGGCGCACTCAGATACGCGGGCAACCACGACCTCATCTCACGCACCCATTTCGCGCGTTTCCTGGTCGAAACCGGCGTCTGCAAGGACACCAACGACGTATTCCGCAAATACCTCACCGAAGGCAAGCCGGGTTTTGTGGAACACCGCTGGGCCACCCTCAAGGAAGCAGTCACCTGGATCACACAGGCCGGCGGCGTGGCCGTGGTGGCGCATCCTGCGCGTTACCGCTTCACGGCCAACGAGGAGTACGCTTTGTTCACCGAGTTCAAGAGCCATGGCGGCCAGGGCGTGGAAGTGGTCACCGGCAGCCACACGGCCGCCGAATACCTGACTTACGCCGACACCGCCCGCGAGTTCGGCCTGGCTGCATCGCGTGGCAGCGACTTCCACAGCCCGGACGAGTCACACACCGACCTCGGCACCCTCCCGCTGCTGCCGTCGGGCCTGACGCCGGTGTGGGACCTGTTGTCGTCACGCATACAGTGAACCCGCTGCACCGGGTTTGCACCCGAGTGGCCTGACATGGCCCAACACTTTGAAGTCCACCCCGACAACCCGCAGCCACGCCTGCTCAAGCAGGCCGTGGCCGTGCTCGAAAAAGGCGGCATCCTGGCCGTGCCCACCGACTCCAGTTATGCGCTTGTCTGCCACCTGGACGACAAGACCGCGGCCGACCGCCTGCGCCGCATCCGGGGTGTGGACGACAAGCACCACCTGACACTGCTGTGCCGCGATCTGAGTGAACTCGCCAACTACGCGCGTGTGGACAACCGGCAGTTCCGGCTCATCAAGGCGGCTACACCCGGCCCCTACACCTTCATCCTGGAAGCCAGCAAGGAAGTGCCACGCCGCGTGAGCCACCCGCAGCGCAAGACCATCGGCCTGCGCGTGCCGGACCACACCGTGTTGCAGGCGCTGCTTGCGTTGCACAACGGCCCCTTGCTCGCCACCACGCTGATTCCACCGGGCGAAACCGAACCCCTCAACGACGCGCGGGACATACGCCAGCGTTTCGAGCGCCTGATCGATGGCGTGCTGGACAGCGGCGCATGCCCGCTCGAACCCACGACCGTGGTAGACCTCAGTGGCGGCGAGCCCGAACTGATCCGCCAGGGGCGCGGCGATGCCGCCGCCCTGGGCCTGTGAGCCGCCGGGCCGCTCCCACGGCGAACCACAGCGCCTGCGCGGCGGTTTCCTTGCGCACCTGCACCCACCAACCTGTCTGAGACAATCGCCCCGTGGACATCGCCCAACTGATTCAAAACATCGCCATCTGGGCGATCCCCGTGTTGTTTTCCATCACCGTGCACGAGGCAGCGCATGGTTACGCCGCGCGGTATTTCGGCGACGACACCGCCTACGTGCTGGGCCGCATCACGCTCAACCCGCTCAAACACATCGATCCCGTCGGCACCATCCTGATGCCGCTGCTGCTGCTGTTCAGCACATCGGGGGCATTTCTGTTCGGTTATGCCAAGCCGGTGCCGGTGCGTTTCGGCAACCTGGGCAACCCCAAACGCGACATGGTATGGGTGGCGCTGGCAGGGCCGGCGGCCAACCTGCTGCAGGCGCTCCTGTGGGGGGGGCTGTTCATCGCACTAAATGGCACGGGTGTCGAAGAAAAGTACTTCATCAGCGTCTGTGACGCTGGGGTCAAGGTCAACGTCCTGATGTTCGTGTTCAACCTGTTTCCTCTTCCACCGCTGGACGGCGGACGCATTCTGGTGGGCCTGCTGCCAATGCGGCAGGCAGTGATGGTGTCGCGGGTAGAACCCTGGGGTTTCTTTATCGTGTTGGCTTTGGTCTTCTCGGGATTCGCAAACACCATGTGGATGCAACCCTTGAAAGCAGTGACGTACTGGCTGCTGAATCTGTTGCTGACCCCCGTCTCCATGATCTTCAGTTAATCCCTTTCCATGTCCTCCAGCACCATGAGCGCCACGCGTTTCCTGACCGGCATCACCACATCCGGCACCCCCCATCTCGGCAACTATGTGGGCTCGATCCGCCCGTCGGTGCGCGCCAGCCTGCGCACCGACGTGGAGAGTTTCTATTTCCTGGCCGACTACCACGCGCTGATCAAGGTGGAAGAACCCGCACGCATCCAGCGCTCCACGCTGGAAATCGCCGCGAGCTGGCTGGCCGCCGGGCTCGACCCCGAGCGGGTGACCTTCTACCGCCAGTCCGACATTCCCGAGATCCCCGAGCTCACCTGGTTCCTGACCTGCGTCACCGGCAAGGGCATCCTGAACCGCGCCCATGCCTACAAGGCCGCGGTGGACAAGAACACCGCCGCCGGCACCGACACCGATGCCGACGTGACTGCCGGCCTGTTCATGTACCCGGTGCTGATGGGCGCCGACATCCTGATGTTCAACGCGCACAAGGTGCCGGTGGGGCGCGACCAGGTCCAGCACCTTGAAATGGCGCGCGACATGGGCAACAGCTTCAACCACCGCTACGGCGCGCATTTCGTGTTGCCCGAGGTGGTAATCGAAGAATCGGTGGCCACCCTGCCCGGCACCGACGGGCGCAAGATGAGCAAGAGTTACGACAACCACATACCGTTGTTTGCCCCGCGCGCGCAGCTCAAGAAACTGATCGGCGGCATCGTCACCGACTCGCGTGCGCCCGGTGAGCCGAAAGACGTGGCCGGCTCGGCGCTGTTCCAGATCTTCCAGGCGTTCGCCACGGACGAAGAAACTGAGGTTCTGCGCCAGGCCTACACCAGCGGCATCAGCTGGGCCGACGCCAAGAACATGGTGTTCGAGCGGCTTGACCGTGAACTCGCACCAATGCGCGAAAGGTACGAAACCCTGATGCGCGACCCCGGCGCCATCGAGGACATCCTGGTCGCCGGCGCGGTGAAGGCGCGCAGGCTGTCAGCGCCCTTCATGGCGCAACTGCGCCATGCCGTGGGCCTGCGCAACCTGCGGGCCAGCACGGAAGCCAGGGCCGGCAAAACGGCCAAAGCAGCCATGCCCTCGTTCAAGCAGTACCGCGAGAGCGATGGCCGCTTCCATTTCAAACTGGTTGACGCGCAGGGTCGTCTTCTGCTGCAGAGCCAGGGTTTTGCGTCGCCCAAAGATGCAGGCGCGGCGATCGGGCGGCTGCAAAAGGAAGGTGAAGCCGCATGGCAGGCCATGGCAGACCAACTGGCCGTGGCCGAGGGTGTGGGCAGCGACGAAGTGACCGAGGCCTTGCGGCAGCTGGTTGCGGCAAGCACCAGCAGTTGAACAGCGGCTGGGAGGCCCCAAAAAGCGCCAACCCGGCTGCTACAATCCCGGCGCACGGAGAGGTGGCAGAGTGGCCGAATGTACCTGACTCGAAATCAGGCGTACCGCAAGGTACCGTGGGTTCGAATCCCACCCTCTCCGCCAGGGATGCGTTTTACGCAATCCGATACGGTCCAGAAAGACCACCTGAAAGCCCCTAACCACGGGGCTTTTTCGTTTTTTGCCGTCCAATGAGCCCTATTGCAAGCCAACGTCTGTTGGGGGTATTCTTGGGGGTATGGGGGTATTCGATTGGGGGTATTTCCAGAAAGCACTGAATTCTGGAGTTCGTCATGCCGCTCACAGACACCGCCATCAAGAAGGCAAAGCCTGGCGCCAAGCCCAGCAAGCTGAGCGACGGCAAAGGCTTGTACTTGCTTGTCAGCCCGGCCGGCTCGAAACTGTGGCGCTGGAAATACCGCGTACTCGGTAAGGAGAAGGTCCTGGCGTTGGGCGCTTACCCCGCTGTGTCGCTGGCACAGGCGCGAGAAGGTCAGGACAAGGCCCGCAAAATGCTGGCCTCCGGCAGCGACCCCATGGTCATCAGAAAGGCCGACAAGTTGGCATGCCGTGCAGCCGCTGAAGACTCGTTTGAGTCGGTGGCTCGGAAATGGTGGGATCACTGGAAGCCCGCGCGCAGCGAACAACATGCCGGCCAGGTCATGCGGCGCTTTGAAGCCGATGTCTTCCCGCATATCGGCGCACGCCCCGTCACGGAGATCCAAGCTTCGGAACTGGTCGCCATGCTGAAAGCCATCTCGGGACGCGGTGCAAACGATCTGGCCCAACGGGCTCTGCAGACCTCGGGCCAAGTATTTCGATACGCGATCGCCCATGGTCTGGCCAAGCGAAATCCTGCCGCCGACATCAAGCCCGGCGATGTACTCCCGTCGCGTCAAAAACAGAATATGGCCCGTATCGATGGCAAGGAGCTACCCGAGTTGATGCGCCGCATCGATGCCTACCAAGGCACTCCCATCACGCGAATGGCCATGAAACTCATGGCAATGACCTTCGTGCGCACGACGGAGCTCATCGGCGCACGCTGGGATGAGTTTGACCTTGAAGACATGCGCTGGGACATACCGGCCAGCCGCATGAAGATGAAAACCCCTCATATCGTGCCGATGTCCACCCAGGCCGTGAGCGTACTCAAGACCCTGCATCTGGTCACGGGCCATAGCCCCCTGCTCTTCCCCGGTGAAAGGGATCACGAAAAATCGATGAGCAACAACACCATCCTGAAAGCGTTGCAGCGGATGGGTTACAAGGGTCGGATGACCGGGCATGGGTTTCGGGGAGTAGCTTCAACTTTGCTGCACGAGATGGGGTTTGACCACGCCCACATCGAACTGCAGCTTGCCCACCAAGAACGAAACGAGGTGAGTGCGGCATACAACCATGCGACATACCTCAGGCAGAGGGCAACGATGATGCAGCACTGGTCGGACTACCTCGACGCATGTACGAAGGAGAAGGTGCTGCCGTTCAAACGAACGGCAGCTTGAGTCGGCGCGAGCCGCATCTATGCCAGTTTGCAAATTTCTGTCGCATGAGACGAAGGAGAATAGGATTTTCAAACGCCATAGGACGCCCCAAGAAAGGGCCTAAAAAAGCTCCCGGCCGAGCCCGCAGAGGGCCAAAGTACGCAAGTCTGGGCGGATTCAGCGCGCAGTCTGGGCGTCTGCAGGCTCGGGGCTGGCGAGTTGGCAGGTCTTTGAACGTTCACGGCGCGCAGGATTGGACTGGGGTCTCAGGGTTGACCCTGATGTTGGCCAGGCCTTGCCGACACAGCGCGCAGCGCCACCGGCGGCGGCAGGGTAGCCGCAGCCCGTGGCGATAGGTGTCCGACGGCGCAAGCGGCTCAAGCGGCGAAATGCAGCCCCGCCTCGCGCGCCCTACCCTTGGGCGGCGGCTGCGGATCCAGCCCCAGATGGCTCAGGATCTTCTCGATTACCGGGCGCTCCAGGATGGCGGCGATGATCTTGAGCTCCCCGGCGCCGCAGTGCGGGCAGCGCTGCAGGTCGATGTCGAACACCCGCTTGAGCAGCCGTGCCCAGCTGATGCGTTCGGGCCCAACTTGGGCGGTCTGGGCTTCGCACTG
>CAMAWD010000113.1 GCA_945861785.1 Rhodoferax sp. OV413
GACAACGCGGCTGAGAAGCCCGATCAGGGCGAAGTCCTGGCTGTGGGCCCTGGCAAGCGCAATGACAAAGGCGAATTGGCCGCCCTGACCGTCAAGGTTGGTGACCGCGTTCTGTTCGGCAAATACAGCGGCCAGACCGTCAAGGTCGACGGCGACGAGCTGTTGGTCATGAAAGAAGACGATTTGTTCGCAGTGGTTGAAACCAAGTAATTTTGCGGGACAGACCGACCGACGCGCACAGCGCACGGTCGCTCTGTCCTCAACTGATTAATCAATTTAGGAGTTAAAAATGGCAGCAAAAGACGTAATTTTCGGCGGCGAAGCCCGCGCACGCATGGTTGAAGGCGTGAACATTTTGGCCAACGCGGTCAAAGTAACCCTGGGCCCTAAAGGCCGTAATGTGGTGCTGGAGCGCTCTTTCGGCGCCCCCACCGTGACCAAGGACGGTGTGTCCGTGGCCAAGGAAATCGAACTCAAGGACAAGCTCCAGAACATGGGCGCACAGATGGTCAAGGAAGTTGCTTCCAAGACATCTGACATCGCTGGCGACGGCACCACCACCGCCACCGTGCTGGCCCAGGCGATCATCCGCGAAGGCATGAAGTATGTCGCCGCCGGCATGAACCCGATGGACCTGAAGCGCGGCATCGACAAGGCGGTCACCGCCCTGGTCGTCGAGCTGAAGAAGGCCTCCAAGGCCACCACCACCTCGAAAGAAATCGCACAAGTCGGCTCGATCTCGGCCAACTCGGACGAAGCCATCGGCAAGATCATCGCTGACGCGATGGACAAGGTCGGCAAGGAAGGCGTTATCACCGTCGAAGACGGCAAGTCCCTGGACAGCGAACTCGAAGTCGTCGAAGGCATGCAGTTCGACCGCGGTTACCTGTCGCCCTACTTCATCAACAACCCCGAAAAACAAGCCGCGTTGCTCGACAACCCGTTTGTGCTGCTGTACGACAAGAAAATCAGCAACATCCGTGACCTGCTGCCCACGCTGGAGCAAGTCGCCAAGTCGGGCCGTCCGCTGCTGATCGTGTCGGAAGACGTCGAAGGCGAAGCCCTGGCAACGCTGGTGGTCAACACCATCCGTGGCATCCTGAAGGTCGTGGCTGTCAAGGCCCCGGGCTTTGGCGACCGTCGCAAGGCCATGCTGGAAGACATCGCCGTCCTGACCGGCGGCAAGGTCATCGCTGAAGAAGTCGGCCTGACCCTCGAAAAGGTCACGCTGGCCGACCTCGGCTCCGCCAAACGCGTCGAAGTGAGCAAAGAGAACACGATCATCATCGACGGTGCTGGTGCTGCTGCCGACATCGAAGCCCGCGTCAAGCAAGTGCGCGTGCAGATCGAAGAAGCCACCTCCGACTACGACAAGGAAAAACTCCAGGAGCGGGTTGCGAAACTCGCCGGTGGCGTGGCCCTGATCAAGGTCGGCGCTGCCACCGAAGTCGAAATGAAAGAGAAAAAGGCCCGCGTTGAAGACGCCCTGCACGCCACCCGCGCGGCAGTCGAAGAAGGCATCGTGGCCGGTGGCGGCGTGGCGCTGCTGCGCGCCAAGCAGGCTGCTGGCAAGATCAAGGGCGACAACGCCGACCAGGACCACGGCATTGCCCTGGTGCTCAAGGCGATCGAGTCCCCACTGCGCGAAATCGTGTACAACGCCGGCGGCGAAGCCTCGGTGGTGGTCAACGCGGTGATGGCCGGCACGGGCAACTACGGCTTCAACGCCGCCAACGACACCTATGGCGACATGATCGAAATGGGTATCCTGGACCCAACCAAGGTGACCCGCACCGCACTGCAAAACGCAGCTTCCGTGGCATCCCTGATGCTGACGACCGAAGCCATGATCGCTGAGGCACCGAAGGACGAGTCCGGCGCTGGCGGCGGCGGCATGGGCGGCGGCGGCGGCATGGGTGGTATGGGCGGCATGGGCGACATGGGCATGTAATCTTCTCCTTGCCTGAGGGCGCATGGCGGCGTTGCAAACGCTGGCCGTACCGCTGGTACTGTCTGCGCGTTTGCGCCTTGCCCTGCACCCTCATGCTGCGTCGGGCTACCTGTTGGCACTCGACCAAAATGCAAAACCCCGCAGGGCGCAAGCTCTGCGGGGTTTTTGTTTGGGGTGACGCGCGCCGTGTGCTCAGGCTCCAGCGGCGATCTCTAGCGGCTTCACTGGCTGGTGATGTGCGTGGCCAACAACGGTTCGAGTTGCGTGGCAGACTCAAAATGAATTGCGTGCCATCCGTGCGACCGTGCGGCCGCGACGTTGGCGGGAAGGTCATCGATGAAAACGGTGCGTGCGGGCAGCAGCGCGTAACGCGATTCCAGCATCCGGAAAATCTCCGGTTGTGGCTTGACCGTCTTGACATCGGCCGAGAACATTCCACCATCGAACCACTGAAGGAAATGGTGGCGCTGCTCCAGAATGCGCGCATACGGCGCGGGCATGTTGGACAGAAAATACAAACGGATGTCGCCCTGCTGGTCGCGCCGATCGCGCAGACGGGTCAGCAACTCGACCGTGCCCGGAATCGGTGTGAGGTGTTGCGGGATGGATTGCACTAGGCTGTGCATGGCCGCGTGTGGCAAATGCAGCCGTTGTGCTGTGCGTTCGATGAGTGCAGCCTGCTCGATGGTGCCCCGGTCGAAGTTCTGCCAGTCCTCGTGGTGAAAAATCTGACCCGCCAAAGTGTGCGCATCCTGGGCGGTGGCGGCACGTTGCGGAAAAATCCCGCGGACGATGTCATCAGGGCGCCAGGAAAAAACAACCGCACCAAAGTCAAAAACGATGTTCATCGGCATGGCATGTATTCAATCAGTCACCATCAGGGTTTTGGAACAGGTTTGGGCCGGCACATGGTGCGCAGGGCCTGGCGCAACGCGCCCGCCAGTCGCCGGGGCTGGGTCTGCCCGATCCGCACGACCGGCGTGGAATGCCATTCGGCGCAGCGCTGGACCGCGCCCGCAACAGCCAGCACCAGCGTTTCGTCCGGGCGCACACCCGCTTGCATGAACAAGGCCTTGACCTCGAAGACACCCTCGGCGCGGTGCGCCTTGGCATCCAGCCGTGCGACCAGCCGGCCGCGGTCGAGCACCGGCAACACGAAGTAGCCATGCACCCGGCGCTCCTGGGGCGTGTAACACTCGATGCGGTAGTCGAAGCCGAACATTGCCGCCACACGCTCGCGGTCCCACACCAGGGGGTCGAACGGTGACAACACGCTGGTATGGCTGGCAACCAGTGCCTCCCGCCCTGCCTTTGCCAGCGCCCTGCGGTGGCTTGCATGCACGTAACCCGGCGCATCCCAGCCCTCGACCCGTACCCGCAACAGCCGGCCATCGGCCACCAGTGGGTCGAGGTCGGCATCCTTGAGGCGCGGCTTGGTGCGGAAGTAGTCGTGCACCCAGCGTGCCTGGGTCACGCCCAGCGCGGCGATGGCCTGCCCGACAAACAGGTCGTGCACCTGGTCTGCAGGCGGCATTGGCAGGGCATGCAGACCTGGCACCACCCGGTGCGCCAGGTCGTAGACACGCTGGAAGTTGTCGCGCCGTGCCACCATCAGCTCCCCGTTTGCAAACAGGGCTTCGAGCCAGAGTTTTTCATCCTTCCAGCCCCACCAGCCTGCGCTGCGACCATCGGTCCGCGCGAAGTCCGACGACTTCACCGGGCCTCCGGCCTCGATGTGCGCCAGCAGGCGATCGAGCTGGCCTCGCTTCTGCGCGTCGCCCTCCCGTGCACGGGCCAGACCCCAATGCTGGCGCCGTGCCTGGTTGTAACTTCTGTGCAGCGGCAAATCCTGCACCGGCGCAAAACAGGCTTCGTGGGCCCAGGTTTCAAACACATGGCCGCGGGCCAGCGCCTGGTCGAGCCACTGCACGGGATAGTCCCCAAGGCGGGAGAAAAGCACCAGATAGGGGCTGCGCGCCACCACATGGATGGTGTCGATCTGCAGCAGCTGCATGCGCCGGATGCAGTTGCGCAAGCTCGCCGGGGTGGCGGTGCGAGCCGGCGCGGTCAGCAGCCCCTGCGCGTGGAGCTGCAAGTGGCGCGCCTGAACCAGGCTCAAGTCGATCAAGGCAGCGCGCCTGCGCGGATTACCCGGCGCGCAGCTTGCGAAGCAGGCCGGCAGTGGAGGCGTCAAGGCCGGTGGCGTCTCCACTGCGCAGTCGCGGCTCGATGTCTTTCGCCAGCAGCTTGCCCAGTTCGACGCCCCACTGGTCGAAGCTGTTGATGCCCCACAAGGAGCCGCTGACAAACACCCGGTGCTCCTGCAAGGCAATCAGCGCGCCCAGGCTGGCCGGGTCGAGCACATCGAGCAGCAGGAACGTGCTGGGCCGGTTGCCGGGAAAGTCGCGGTGGCCGCCGCTGTCCGGCTGGCCCAGCATCAGTGCCTGCGCCTGTGCCAGCGCATTGGCCAGCAGCTTGTCGTGGTGCCCGCTCAGGTGGTGCTCCGGCGTGCGCACAGCGACGAATTCGACAGGCACCACGTCCATCCCCTGGTGCAGCATCTGGAAATAGGCGTGCTGGCCGTTGGTACCGGGTTCGCCCCAGACCACCGGCGACGTGCCAAAAGGCAGTGCATCGCCCTGCATGTCGACCCGCTTGCCGTTGCTCTCCATCTCCAACTGCTGCAGGTAGGCCGGCCAACGCCGCAGCGCGCTGTGGTAGGGCGCGACACTGCGGCTGGTGAAACCCAGGAAATTGCGGTACCAGATGTCGATCAGGGCCAGGCGCACCGGCAGGTTGGTTTCGAGCGGCGCCAGCCGGAAGTGCTCGTCCATGGCATGGGCACCGGCCAGGAAATCCCGGAAACCCTGTGCGCCGATGGCGATCGCAATCGGCAATCCGATGGCCGACCACAAGGAATAACGCCCGCCCACCCAGTCCCAGAATCCGAACGTGGTGCTCACGCCAAACGCATTGGCTGCGGCCACGTTGGTGGTCAGTGCGCAGAAATGCCGCGCGATGTCGGCGCCACCGCCCGCCTCGAACCAAAGCTTGGCCGAGTGCGCGTTGGTCATGGTCTCGGTGGTGGTGAAAGTCTTGGACGCAATCAGGAACAGCGTATGTTGCGGCTGGCACATGGACAGCGTGGCGGCGAGTTCGTGGCCGTCCACGTTGGAAACAAAATGCAGGCGCTTGCCGGTACCGCCATGGGCACCGAGCGCAACCACCGCCATCTGCGGGCCCAGGTCCGACCCGCCGATGCCGATGTTGACGATGTCGGTGATGGCCCCGTCTGCACGTACCAGTTCGGCATAAGCCAACATGGCATCGAGCGTCGCGTGAACCGCCTGCAGGTCTGGGTCCGCCATGGGCGCTGCGGGCACCGGCGGCGGACTGCGCAGCAGCCAGTGCTTGACCGCACGTTTTTCGGTGGTGTTGATGGCGTCGCCAGCGAACATCGCTGCACGGTGGGACTCCAGCCCGCATTCGCGCGCAAGTGCGAACAGCTGTGTGGTGATGGCCGCATCGAGCAGATTCTTGGACAAGTCTGCAAACACGTGCGGTGCATTCTGGCTCAAGGCCTCGAACCGGCCGGGGTCACGGCTGAATTCCTGGCGCAGGTCAGGCCCGCCAGGTGCTTGCGCCCGCAACGCGCACAGCGCGCTCCAGGCAACAGTGCGGTCACATCGGATGCGGCCCATCGACGGCCTCCCGTTAACCGGCCGCAAGCATCAACTGCTCGAGCTTGATGGCGTCGGCGCAGAAGGCACGAATGCCTTCCGCCAGCTTGTCGGTGGCCATCGCGTCTTCGTTCAGCGCATACCGGAAACCAGCCTCGTCGAAGTTGACCGCAGGCAGGTCCAGCGCGCGCGCAGCATCGGGGTGTAATGCGCGGACCAGCGCTTGCTCAGACCCGGCCAGTATGGCAAGCAACTCGGGGCTGATGGTCAGCAGGTCGCAACCCGCCAGCGCCTGGATCTGGCCCACGTTGCGAAAACTCGCACCCATGATCTCGGTGCTGATGCCGAACTTCTTGTAGTGGTTGTAGATCTGCCGCACCGAGACCACTCCCGGGTCGTTGGCACCGGCGTGGGCCGCTTCGTCCCAGGAGCTGCCGGCCGACTTCTTGTACCAGTCGTAGATGCGCCCGACGAACGGCGATATCAGCTGCACCTTGGCCTGCCCGCAGGCCACTGCCTGGCAGAACGCAAACAACAGCGTCAGGTTGGTGTGGATGCCACGGCGCTCCAGCTGTGCAGCCGCCTGGATGCCTTCCCACGTCGATACGATCTTGATGAGAACCCGGTCTACATGGATGCCCTGCGCCTGGTAGAGCGCGATGATGCGTTCGCCCCGGGCCACCGTGGCGTTGGTGTCAAAACTCAGCCGCGCATCGACTTCGGTCGATACCCGGCCCGGCACCAGGGACAGGATCTCGCATCCGAAACGCACCAGCAACCGGTCCATGATCTCGTCCAGCGGGCGGGAGCGGAATTCTTTCACTGTGTCTTGCATCAGCCCTTGGTAGTCGGGCTTTTGCACCGCCTTGAGAATCAGCGACGGATTGGTGGTTGCATCCTGCGGTTTGAACTGGGACAGCTGTTTGAAGTCGCCGGTGTCGGCAACGACCGTGGTGAGCTGTTTGAGCGCATCGAGCTGGTTCATGGAAGTCCGATCAAAATAGGCCCGCCGGTGGTTGCCACAGACAACAACTTCGGTTGACAGGCTTGAATTGTCAATGGAACAAAGTTACATTTATTCTAACCACCCGTCGTAACAAAACACCCTATGTCCTTCGACCTTGTACTTTTTGGCGGCACCGGCGACCTCGCCTGGCGCAAACTCATGCCCGCACTTTTCCAGGCATTTCGCCAGGGCAAGCTGCCCGAGGGTGGACGCATCATCGGCATCGGCCGCGACAATCTGGGCGCTGACAAATACCGCGCAATGATCAAGGCAAGGTTCGACCAGGGCGACCTGGCCAAGCGCCCCTTCGAAGACGAGTTCGCGCGCTTTGCAGCCCTGCTCGACTTTGTGCAGATGGACCTCTCCAAGCCCGACGACTATGCCCGTCTGGCGCAAACCCTGCGCGCGCGCGGCGCCGATTCGGTGGTGATGTACGTGGCCACTGCCCCCACCTTGTTCACCACCGTGTGTGAGCAGATCGCCGCAGTCGGATTGAACACCCCCCACACCCGCGTGGTGCTCGAAAAGCCGCTGGGCCACGACCTGGCATCCAACCGCGCCATCAACAAGGCGGTGTGCCAGATTTTCACCGAGAAGCAGGTGTTCCGGATCGACCACTATCTGGGCAAACCGGCGGTGCAGAACCTGTTTGCGCTGCGTTTCGGCAATGCCTTGTTCGAGCCACTTTGGCGGCGCGAACACATCGCCAATATCCAGATCACCATTGCCGAAGAACTCGGCGTCGAAAAGCGCGGTGGCTTTTACGAAACCACCGGGGCCTTGCGCGACATGGTCCAGAACCATGCACTGCAGCTGTTGTGCGCCATCGGCATGGAGCCGCCCATCAACTCGCACGCCGACGCCATCCGCGACGAGAAGCTCAAGGTGCTGCGTTCGCTCAAGCCCTGGACGCCGGTGTCCCTCGCCACCGATGCGATACGCGGGCAATACGGCGCCGGCAACATGGGTGGCACGCCAGTTCAGGCGTACCGGGCTGAACCGGGCGTCAACCCCCGGAGCAACACCGAGACTTTCGTGGCTTTGCGCACCGAGATCTCCAACTGGCGCTGGGCCGGTGTGCCGTTCTACATCCGCACTGGCAAGCGCCTGGCCAGCCGCGACGCCCGCATCGTGGTGAACTTCCGTCCTACGCCGCATGCCATTTTCAACTCCAACATCGGCGACGCCAACCGCCTGGTGATCAACCTGCAGCCCAAGGACGGCCTGGAGCTGCATCTGCTCGCGCAGGGCCAGGACAACCAGCGCAATGCCCGGACACTGGCGCCGGTGCAACTCGACCTGGACTTCGACACCCGCTTTGGCTCCGAACGCGTGGGTGCCTACGAGCGCCTGTTGCTCGATGTGATTGCCGGGCGCCTCAACCTGTTCGTGCGCAGCGACGAGCAGGAGGAAGCCTGGCGCTGGGTCGAACCCATCCTGGACAACTGGGGCAACGACAGCCAGGGGCCACGCCTGTACGCTCCTGGCACCTGGGGGCCGAGCGCCTCCAGCGCCATGATCGCCCGTGACGGCTTTTGCTGGGCCGAGGAGTCCTGAACACGACGCATCGGGCATGCTCGAACGCATCAAGGCCTCGCTGCCCTCCCTCGCCCCGGCCGAGCAGCGCGTGGCCAGGCTGGTGCTGCTTGATCCGCGCGCGTTCGCGTCGCTGCCTGTCACTGAACTGGCCGATCGCGCCCATGTGAGCAAACCCACGGTGGTGCGGTTTTGCCGCAGCGTGGGTTACGACGGACTGTCCGACTTCAAGCGCAAGCTGGTGGGCAGCGTCAGCGAGGGCGTGCCCTTCATCCACCGCAGCGTCGACGCCGACGACAAGACCAGCGACATCATGGTCAAGGTCATCGACAACACGGTCGCTGCATTCCTGAAGTACCGCAACGACGCCAGCACCGCCGCGTTCGAAAGGGCCGCTGCGGCGCTGGTTCAGACCTACCGGGCCGGCAAGCGCATCGAATTTTTTGGCGTGGGCAATTCCGGCGTCGTGGCGCAGGATGCGCAGCACAAGTTCTTCCGGCTCGGCGTCAATGCCATTGCCTACAGCGACGGCCACATGCAGGTGATGAGCGCCTCTTTGCTGGGGCCGGGCGACTGCGTGGTGGTGATCTCCAACTCGGGCCGCACCCGCGACCTGATGGACGCCTGCGACATCGCGCGGCGCAACGGCGCCACCACCATCGTGGTCACCGCCACCGGCTCGCCATTGGCCAGCGCCGGCCATATCCACCTGTCGGCCGACCACCCGGAAGGTTTCGACAACTACAGCCCGATGGTGTCGCGCCTGTTGCACCTGTTGATCATCGACATCCTGGCGACCTGCGTGGCGCTGGGCATCGGTGGCGACACGCTGCAGCCGCGCCTGCGCGAGATGAAGAGCAACCTGCGCAGCAAACGTTACGCGTGACGGCACAGTGCGGTCCAAAGGCAGGATTACTACCGCGTTTGCGCGCCGCCCACAAACCGTCCAATACGCGTCATGCCGGCAGCGGCATCGCATGCTCCACCAGGCTGGCATGCAGGGCAGCACCCAGCGGCAGGATCTCGTCGTTGAAGTCGTAGCGGCTGTTGTGCAAGAAGCAACTGCCCACGCCGTTCTCCTCGCCCTGGCCGATACGGAAATAAGCCCCCGGTTTCACCTGCAGCATGAACGAGAAATCTTCGGAGCCCATGCTCGGCTCCAGGTCGCGCACCACGTGTTCGCGCCCGAGCAGGCTGGTGGCCACGTCGGCGGCAAAATGGGCTTCGGGTGCGGAGTTGATCGTGGCCGGGTACATGCGTTCGTACTGCACCGTGGCCGTGGCGCCAAAACCCATGGCCACTGCGCCGCACAACTCGCTCAGGCGCCGCTCCACCAGCGCCTGCACCGCCGGGCTGAACGTGCGCACCGTGCCCACCAGCGTGGCAGTGTCGGGGATCACGCTCATCGCGCCCATGTTGCCGGCCTGCATCGCGCACAGGCTGATGACCGCGCTCTCCACCGGCCGCACATTGCGCGACACGATGCTCTGCACGGCGGTGATCAGGTGCGCGGCCACCAGCACCGGGTCGACCGTGGTGTAGGCGTGCGCCCCGTGGCCGCCACGCCCGGTGACCGTGATCGTGATGCGGTCGGACGCAGCCATCATCGGGCCCGGGTTGATACCCACCGTGCCCGGGCGCATCGACGGCCAGTTGTGCATGCCGTAGATCGACTGCACCGGGAAACGGTCGAACAGGCCGTCCTGGATCATCGCGCGCGCTCCGGCATAACCCTCTTCGCCCGGCTGGAACACCAGCACCGCCGTGCCGTCGAAGGCGCGGGTCTCGGCCAGGTAACGCGCCGCACCCACCAGCATCGCGGTGTGGCCATCGTGCCCGCAGGCGTGCATGCGCCCGGCGGTGGCGGACTTCCAGGCGAAATCGTTGTGCTCGGTGAGGGGCAGGGCGTCCATGTCGGCGCGCAGCCCGATCATCTTGCCGGACGTATTGTGCTGACCGCGGACCACCGCCACCACACCGGTCTTGCCGATGCCGGTGTGGACCTCGTCCACGCCGCAGAGCTTGAGCGCTTCGGCCACACGCGCGGCGGTGTAACGCTCTTCGAACCCCAGCTCCGGGTGGGCGTGCAGATCGCGCCGCAACGCGGTGATCTCGGGGTGGTACTGGGCGATATGGGCAAACGCCCGGCCTCGCACCCGCAAGCGGGAGGCTGGTTCCATTGTTTTCATTTGCATAATTGGAAAAGCGCCGGTTGCGGCATGCACATATTGGCTCGCATCAAGTGCCCCTCGGGACTGCACCCCGCAAGCCGTGTTTGGATAGTAGCTCAGTCAAGGTGCTGTCTTCAAGGGCATATACGCCACGTTTTTCCTTCCAGACCAAGGACTTTTCCTGCAAAGCGACCAGCGCTTGCTGAACATTCGGAACGTCGGGCTTGGTAATTTCATCTGGCGCAATCGCTGTCAACGCCGCGCGGTAGGCATCGAAGGTTGCGCCCTCAAACGGCGCGTAAGTGTCGCCCTTGTCCGACAGGACGCTAAGGACAGCCAGTTGCAAAGGGGTCAATGCATGGATCACCCGAAGTGTCTGTTGGTCGGCTGCCTGTATTTGGTCTTCTACGGCCTGTGCGAAACGCCGTGCAACATCTGCCGGATTGAGTGAAAAATCGAAACGTATTGCGTCTGCCGCAGCGCCAAGCACTTCTGGCCGGTGCAACGCCCGCTTGAACAGCGGCGCGACATCGGCCGGACGCAGCGGAGCAGGCAATGAAACTCCGTTGCAGAACCACTCGACGAAATCGTCACCCAAGGGCGGGAACGATACCAGTGGTGCCCCAAAAAATGCTTGCTCCTTGCTGGTGCGAAGCACAGCGAGTTTGTCCCGATTTGAACCCGTCGCGACAATACGAAGCCCAAAATGCGCACTTCCATTGAGTTCATCACGTGCCGCCTTCAGTGCGAACAGTGCATCGTACCCACTCTCTGTTGTAACGGCATGTTGTGCTTCGTCGATGATGAGAACGACAAGGCGTTTGGCATCGTCCGACAATGCCGCCAACGCCGTGCTCAATGAAACCTGCGCACTCAGACCCACACGGTCCAGCGAAAAAGCAACACCCCCAACGCTGATTTTCTCCATCCCGGCCGACCGGGCCAATCGTGCGACAACGCCTTCATGTTGTGACAACTCAGCGCGAACCGCAGACACAATCACCGACCCGGGATCGGACTTCTTGTCAGCCCAAAGGTCTACGTACAAAACCAGCGCGCCATTGGCTTCAAGTTGTGGACGAAGGTCCTCGCGCAAGAATGTGGATTTGCCAGTGCGCCGTGGGGCCGCCAGAAAAAGCCCCGAGCTTGAAGCGGAGCCCACACTGTTCAGCAAAAGTTGATCGGCCATCCTCTTGGCCAAATCCGTACGGTTGAACACCAGAGACTGGTGCATGATTTGCTGCCCTTCGCTAATTTATAGTGAATTATAGAGAAATATAGATAAACACCGGTTGGGCGCTGACGTGCAGGTTCATGCAAAAACGCCCACCCAAGGCGAATTTTGGCGCAACGCTGCGCCCCAACCATCGGCATCAGACACGATGGCAGCGGCCATTTCGCGCGGTGGCAAACGAAGGATTTCTGACCATCGGTCGACATAGTCGGCGCTGCAGAGCTTCTCCTGGCGCCACATCGCCACAACCTGTGCGGCGCGTTCGACCAGCGCGCCCCGGTCTTTGGCCGGCAGTGTGAGCAGGTCCATGGCGATCCTCTGATGGCGAATCAGACGCTCCTCTTCCACCAGCGCCTGCCTGGCGCGCGCCAGTTGCCGGTCTGTCATGTCGGACTGGTTACGCTGCTGGCGTTTGAAGAAATTTGGTGACACCATGTATTGAAATATTTTGTCCAAAATTCTCGCAGGGCCTGCTCGGCGACTGTCCGCCATCGGTCCGGGCAAATGGCCTTGGCCCACGGCACGTTGCCTGCGGGTTGCACTTGCTCATCGGCACACATGCCTTCCTGGCCTTTGGCAACAGCCTTGGCGTGCGATGGGGCGACGCATCCCGCACCCAAGACACCGACTTCGCCCACGCCGGCAAAAGTCTCACCCTGTTGTTGCCAAACAATGTGGAGGTCAAGACCGATGTGGCCATCACGTCATTGGAAATGGGATTTTTGCCGGTGTCCGGGTTGAGTGGCAAGACTGGCGGAACCTGTCTGATACCGTCCGAACCCGACTTTCGGCTTGATTTCCTGACGCCCTTGCATCGCGGCGGCGACACGCCTTACAAACATCCGCAATTGCACGTAACGCTGCAACCCTTGCCGTTGATGGAGTTTTCACTGGAGAAGGTGGAGCAGTCGGTACTCTTTTGCAACGAAGGCGCAGTGCTTGTGAATGTGCCCAGCCCCGAGCGGTATGCACTGCACAAGTTGGTGGTTTACGGCGAGAGAAGCGGATCCTTCAGGGTCAAGTCGGCCAAGGACCTGGTGCAGTCTGCCTGCTTGCTCAACTTCCTGTGGGACCACCGGCGCGAATCCCTGGAAGAGGCGTTGTCGGACATTCTCGCGCGTGGCAAAGCTTGGCGTACACGATTGACGCAGGGTGCCGGCGCACTGCATAAGTTCTACCCAGAAATGCCCGCAGGCAGGTGGTTGGTCGAAGCCACCACATCTTCACATGGGTGAGCGGCCCAAGCTGTGCTCGGCAAACATCTGTTGCCCGGGTATCAATGTCCAAGGGCATCTGGCGGAAATCACCTGGCCAGGAAGGGGAAGACATTGCGACGCAGTCCGCTCCGCATGCGCCCCTACGCCAGCTTGAGCAATATTCCAACCAGCAAGCCAGACTGTGCCAACGCCAGCCCAACGACCCATTTGATGAGATCCGTCTTCATCTCGGCCAGTTTGTAGTCCAGGTATTCCTTGGTGACAACGTCCTTCAAATTTATCTCCAGCACCTCCGACAAGGCCGCAGCCTCTACCTTGGCTTGCGCTTCTGGCACGCCGGCAGCTATCAACTTCTCTGCGAACTTGAGGGTATCGAAGGTTAAAGCCGCCATGTGTCGCAATGTACCCGATTTCAAAGTCGACCGCGCCAATCGGCGTCGACGCTACGCCAGGCAACAGGTCTGATCAAATCCAAAGACTGCCTCTTGGTGATCCCCGTGTGGTTGACGCCTGCCACCCGAGCGTACTTCGACATGCCGTTCAACGCCCCCGCACATGCCGCAGCGGCCCATACCAGGCCGTCGCGCTGCTCTCGGTATTGTCGGTGTCGGTCATGATGCCGATCGACACCAATGCGCCTGGTTCCTCGCCATAGGCCTTGATGAAATCGGCCCGCACGTCGCGTTCATAGTCCAGCCAGCGGTTCAGCTTGGCTGGCCCCGACTCCAGAACCAGCTTGCGGATGCGGCTGGTGCGGGTGTTGGTCAGCACCGTTCCTGGCGCGGAATGGTTGCACCATACATACATCAGCGTGGCGTAGGGCATGGGTTCGCCAGTCAGGGCGTGTGCCAGTTCCGACAACATCCCGTCCCTGGCGGAGAACTTCGAACGGTCGCCTTCGAACGCCAGGACAACCCGCACCGGTGAATCTGCGTGTTGCCGGTCGGTCAGATCGGCTCCGGTGATCAGGGCCGGAATGCGCCAGGAAAACCTCAGGTGGCCGAAGTCGATCGGCTCAACCCGAACCTTGTTGCGCAACATGCTGGCCGACGAGACGGCGTCGACCCGCACCACGTCACGCCCATCGAGAAGTGCCGAACGGTACGCGCTGGCCTGTTTGCCGGGAAACTCCTGGTGTTTCCATATGCCTGGTCGCGCACCGGCACCCGAGGCCAGCGCCCAGGCACTGGTGGCCAGTTCGGCCCCATTCGCCGGCACCTCTGGTGGTGGTTGCAGCGTGCCACACGCAGCCAGCAGGAATACCCCCATGGCCGCCAGACCACGCAAACCCAACCCGACAAACCGTACCGACGCCATGGTGCTTGTCCCGCTTGTTGTTCGACCCGTACACATGCAAACGCACGACTGGCCTTCAAAATTGAAAAAGCCCCGCTGTGTTGCCACAGCAGGGCTTTTTGGAGAATTCAAACTCTCACACTGGCACAAGGCCAGCGCGGGAATTAGAAGTCGTGGCGCATGCCCACGCCGTACTGGCTGGACTTGCCGCTGGCGGCAGCACCGGCAGCGGTTGTACGCAGGGCCATGAATTCGCCGTACACGTTGGTGCGCTTGCTCAGGTTGTAAACAGCCTGACCACCAAAACCGCGGGAGTTGGAGCTTGCAACAGCACCGGTGAGGGTGCTGGTTTCGCGAGCGTAACCGCCGGACAGGGTCACAGGGCCGAGAGGAGCCGTCGCGCCGAGCGACCAGCCCTTGTCCTTCGTGTTGACGGCATTGGATGCACGCCCATAAGCGAAGTAAGGCTTGGCAACTTTCAGATCGTACGAAGCGCCGATGATCCATGCGTCCGAGGTACCGAGACCACCAGTGCCGACACCAGTAACTGCACCCGGGGTACCCAAGGCAGTAGCAAGCGCATTGGCAACGCCACGGCTCTTCATGCTTTCGGTCGCGAACTGAATGTTCAACGGCCCATTGCCATAACCCAAGCCAATGCCGAAATAACGGCCGGCGCTGATACCAGGGGCAGCGTCTTCACCAGGAGCGTAGGACAGTTGGGCATTGAAGCCACCCATGGCTGGCGTGAAGTAGGTGATTTGGTTGTCAACACGGCCAGGGCCGCCAGCGTCAGCGTGGCCACCTGCAGCCCACACAGAACCCATTGCGGAGTTGCTGGTATAGCCTTGACCGTCAACCTGACCGAATGCGTTGTCGTATGGAGCATACTGACGGCCAACGGTAACTTGACCGAAACCACCCTTCAGGCCGGCAAATGCCTGGCGACCGAAGAGGCGGGGAGCGGAGACACCAGTTGCACCAGTGGCAGCAGTCGCAGCGCCAGCAGCGATACAGGCGTTTACGCTGGTGACGTTGATGCCGCCGCACTGAGCGGTTTGGCCGGTGGTACCGTCGATGCCGGCTTGCAGATCGAAGATGGCGGACATGCCGCCGCCCAGATCTTCAGTGCCCTTCATGCCCCAACGGCTGCCGGACAGACCGGCGGAATTGACTTGCAGGCCGGCGTTGCTGTTGACACCAGCAGCGGTGGTAGCGCGCTTGCTCACGACTTCCCAGTCGATCTTGCCATACAGGGTGACGGTGGATTGTGCAAATGCTGCGCCAACAGTGGCCAGGGCAGCGAGTGCTACGAGGGTCTTTTTCATTTCAAGTTTCTCCAAGGTTAAACATAGGGCTCCGGCAGAGGGTTCGGATCCCCGGGCCAACCTCCTATTTCAGGAAGTTGGGTCTATTGAACCAGAGCCGACATGGTTTGGCAAAGAGTTCGGTGGAAATCTGCTATTTAAGGATTTTTCCGTTGCAGTGCTGCAACAAAAGACTCGCCAGCTGCTTTTTTTGTGCGACGGGCTTGAATATGCGGGTGGACGCGGGCCCGGAATATCTGTAACCGTCGGGTCACGTGTGGTGGATTGTTGCCACCGGGCGTTTACCCTGGCAGGGCTGCAGAAGTTGGCGGGAATTGATCTGACACAAACGCTGGCTCGCGCTGACCGTCCTACAATTTGTTTAACAATTCAGGAGTATTCCCGTGGCCGCAGTGACATCCCGCGAGTTGGTGCAAAACTTTTCTGCGGTGGCGGCGCGGGTCGCCGCTGGCGAGGAGTTGACCGTGACCCGCCATGGCAAGCCTTTGCTGAAACTGGTGCAGCCTCCTGCTGGCGAATCGGGTTTGCAGGAGCGACTGGCCCTGGTGCAAAAGGCCTTGTCGTTTCGCATGTCGCGGCCCTACGGCAAGAAGTTCGAGCGCAACGATTCCTACGAGCTCTGAGGCACCATGGTCGGTCGATACCAACATCCTGATTTACGCAACAGCGGTGGATGCGCCGGCATCCAAGCAGCGTGTGGCACGCGATCTCCTGGAGCAGCTTTTTTTGAGCCCGCAGGCGTGGCAACTGACTGCCAGGCACACATACCAGGTGTGGCATGCGCTGATCGTTGCGGCATGCGCCGAGCATGGCGTCAAAACGCTCTACTCTGAAGTCGCCGGCCCGTTGAAACGCCCGTTGGGCGTTCACGTTGTGAACCCTTTTGCAAAGTTGGAGATTGACTGATGGACGCCCTTTTGACCGCCGCTGACGCTGCATTGCGCACGCTGTTCGCCACCCCGCACGCCTCCCGCGCCTGCCCTACGCTGCCCGGGCAACCCAGTGAGTTGACCCCTGAAGAAAAAACCCATGCCGGGGCGCTGATGCGTGTCAACCATGTTGGTGAAGTCTGCGCCCAGGCGCTGTACGCCTCGCAGGCGCTGGCCACCCGCAATTCCTCGCTGCGCGCGCATTTCGAGCGGGCCAGCGCCGAAGAAACCGATCACCTCGCCTGGACCCAGCAGCGGATGACCGAACTGGGGGCCCACCGCTCCCTGCTCAATCCCCTGTGGTACGCCGGGGCCTTTGGCATCGGGCTGCTGGCCGGGCGGCTGGGGGACCGGGTCAGCCTGGGCTTTGTGGTCGAGACCGAGAAACAAGTCGAGGCGCATCTGCAGGGCCACATGGACAAATTGCCTGCCAACGACCACGCCTCACGCGCCATCGTGGCACAGATGAAGGACGACGAGGCCCGCCATGCGCTGGAGGCGCGCCAGGCTGGTGCGATGGAACTCCCTGCGCCGGTCAAGGGCCTGATGCGGCTGGCCGCCAGGGTGATGACGACGGTGGCGCACCGGATTTGACAGCCATCGACTGCCGTTCAATGGCTCAGTAATTTTGCGAGGACGGCAATGGTGCCGCCAATGACAAAGCCCAACATCCACTTGATTTGGCTGACCTCGGTCTTGAGAACGGCAAGATCGGTCTTGAGCGGGGACAACGCAGCATCGAGATCCTTGACAGTGACCAAGTCTTCCTGCGCTTCAGCAATCACCGAACGACTGCCTCTGCCTGCTCTGCGGTGAAGCCGGCCGACTTGAGCTTGTCCGCAACTCGCAAAGAGTCGAATGTGATGGTTGCCATGGCGCGAATTTACCTCAAATCTCTGTCAACTCAAAACCGGTCGTGATCCTGCCGCCATACAATGATGTAGTAGCATCATGATGACGGCGCACCAATTTAAGAAACCCATGAGAACCACCATAGACATTGAAGATGACGTCCTCGCGGCGGCAAAGGAAATGGCCAGCCGGCAACGGGTATCTGCTGGCACCGTCATCTCGCGCTTGTTGCGCGAGGCCATGTCCGGCGCAATTGGCACAGAGCGATCTTCCGGCAGCAGTCTGCATTCTGTGGCCGGCTTTCAACCATTTCCTTCGCAGGGCGTCTTGATCAACAACGCCCAGATTGATGCGCTGCGCGATGCCGAGGGTGTTTGATGCGCGCGCTGTTGGATGTCAATGTGCTTATCGCCTTGCTGGATGGCGGGCACGCAATGCATGGTCGGGCCATGGGTTGGATGCAGAGGCAAGCCGGTGCAGGCTGGGCTTCATGCCCGATCACGCAAAACGGTGTGCTTCGAATCATGTCGCAACCAGGCTACCCCACCCCCAGACCCACTGCCCTGGTGGCGCAGCGCCTGGCAATGGCTTGCGCCGCGCCAGAACACGCGTTTTGGCCTGCGGACGTCAACCTGCTTGCGTCAGACTTGATCGACTGGCAACGACTGCTAGGGCATCGGCAGGTAACGGATGCCTATTTGTTGGCCTTGGCCGTGCGCAACAACGGGCGACTGGCGACTTTTGACCAGCGCGTACCTCGCGACGTGGTCATCGGCGCCAAGCCATCGCACCTTGAACTGATTGTTTGACCGGGGCAGTGGCCCGCATCCGCCTGGCCCTTGCGACAGACTCAGGCGTCCGTCAACTCAAAACTGGTCGTGATCGCCGCCGTCATGCCCAGCATGATGGTTGCCGAGCAGTATTTGTCGTGGCTCATCGCGATGGCACGCCCCACGGCGGCGGGCGGAATGGCTTTGCCCGATACCGTGAAATGCATGTGGATGGCGGTGAACACCTTGGGGTCGGTCTCGGCGCGTTGCGCGGTGAGTTTGCAGGAGCAGTTGCGCACATCGTGGCGACCGCGCTTGAGAATCAGCACCACGTCGTAGGCGGTGCAGCCACCGGCGCCCGCGAGCAGAGTTTCCAGCGGGCGCGGCGCCAGGTTCTGGCCACCATTCTCCGGCTTGGCCGCGTCGGGCGCGCCGTCCATCATCAGGGTGTGGCCGCTGCCGGTTTCGGCCAGAAATCCCATGCCCGAGCGTGTGCCTGCGCCTCCGGTCCAGCTGACTGTGCATTCCATGGTGCTGCGGTTTTGAGTGGTTGAAGACCGGACTATAGCTGCGCGACCAGCCCAGCGCCGGGGCTTATCATCGAAGCACAGCCCCGCGCCACATGAAAAACAAATCCCTGACCCCTGCCGACTACCTGCAAAAGATACTCACCGCGCGCGTCTACGACGTGGCGATCGAATCGGCCCTGGAGCCGGCGAAAAACCTCAGCCGGCGGCTGCACAACAAGGTGCTCCTCAAGCGCGAAGACCAGCAGCCAGTGCGCAGTTTCAAGCTGCGTGGCGCTTACAACCGCATGGTGCAGTTGAGCCCCGAGCAGCGCGCCAAGGGCGTGATCTGCGCGTCGGCCGGCAACCATGCCCAGGGCGTGGCACTCAGCGCCCACAAGCTGGGCTGCCGCGCCGTCATCGTCATGCCCACCACCACGCCGCAGGTCAAGGTGGATGCAGTCCGCACGCTGGGGGCCGAGATCGCGCTTTTTGGCGACAGTTACTCGGACGCCTATGCCCACGCGTTGCACCTCCAGCAGCAGCAGGGCCTGACCTTCGTCCACCCGTTCGACGACCCGGACGTGATCGCCGGTCAGGGCACGGTGGGCATGGAGATCCTGCGCCAGCACCAGGGTGAACTGCACGCGGTGTTCGTGGCCATCGGCGGTGGCGGCCTGGTGTCGGGTGTCGCCAACTACATCAAGGCGGTGCGGCCCGAAATCCGCGTCATCGGTGTGCAGATGAACGATTCCGACGCCATGGCGCAGTCGGTTGCCGCGGGCAAACGGGTCACCCTGAACGACGTCGGCCTGTTCTCGGACGGCACGGCGGTCAAGCTGGTAGGTGAAGAAACCTTTCGCATCGCCAGCGGGCTGGTGGACGAATTCATGACTGTGGACACCGACGCTGTGTGCGCCGCCATCAAGGACGTGTTCATCGACACCCGCAGCATCGTCGAGCCTGCCGGCGCGCTGGCCGTGGCAGCGATCAAGCAGTACGTCGCCACCCACAAGACGAAGGGCGAAACCTACGCCGCCATCCTGTGTGGCGCCAACATGAATTTTGACCGCCTGCGTTTCGTGGCCGAACGCGCCGAGGTGGGCGAAGAGCGCGAAGCCCTGTTTGCGGTGACCATCCCCGAGGCGCGTGGCAGTTTCAAGCGTTTCTGCGCACTGATCGGTGAGCTGCCGGGCGGGCCACGCAATGTGACCGAGTTCAACTACCGCATCAGCGATGCGGCAAAGGCGCATGTGTTTGTGGGACTGACCACCCATGGCAAGGGCGAGAGCACCAAGATCACCGCCAATTTCAACAAGCACGGCTTCAACGCGCTCGACCTGACCCACGACGAACTCGCCAAGGAGCATATCCGCTACATGGTGGGCGGCCACACCGCGCTGGCCCGGGATGAACGCCTGTTGCGTTTCGTGTTCCCCGAGCGGCCCGGTGCCCTGATGAAGTTCCTGAGCATGATGCGCCCGGGCTGGAACATCAGCCTGTTCCACTACCGCAACCAGGGCGCCGACTACGGCCGCATTCTGGTCGGGCTGCAGGTGCCCCCGTCAGACCAACTGGCGTTTACCAGCTTTCTCGACGAATTGGGTTACCCCAACGTCGAGGAGACCGCCAACCCGGCCTACCGCATGTTCCTGCAGCAGGGTTGATGCAGCGCATTTGCCTCTCACTGCGCGCGGGCGGGTGCGACATGCAGTTGCCAATGTCTGCGATCGGCCCTTTGCGGTCGTTCGTTGCCTGGTCTGCGTTGGCGATGGCGATGGCGATGGCGATGGCGATGGCGTTGGCGATGGCATGGACATGGGCATGGGCGTTGGCGTTGGCGTTGGCGCGCGTCGCGGCAGGCGCAGCCCGGCGGGGGCTCATACTGGAGCGGTCGGGCGCTGAACGCGCCGACTGCCCTGTGGTGCTCGCCCGAGGGTCGGGCCGCAGAACTCACTGCGTTCACTTCGTTCTCTGCG
>CAMAWD010000114.1 GCA_945861785.1 Rhodoferax sp. OV413
GGAACCACTGACCCCAGTGACCGCCACCAGTCGACCCAGCGGGACCTGCACCGTGACATCGTGCAGGTTGTGCAGGCGCGCCTGACGCACGACCAGCGGCGCCTGTACCGGGTCTGCCATGCCGCGGCGCAGTTGCACCGGGTGTTTCATGGCATGCAGCAGGTAGCGCCCGGTCTGCGAATCCGCGGCCTGCATGACGCGTTCAAGCGTGCCTTCGGCCACCAGCGTGCCACCGCGTTTGCCGGCGCCGGGCCCGATGTCGATGATGTGGTCGGCGTGGCGGATGGTGTCTTCGTCGTGCTCCACCACCACCAGGGTATTGCCTTTGTCGCTCAGGTTTTTCAGTGCTGCGAGCAGGATCTGGTTGTCGCGCGCGTGCAGGCCGATGGTCGGTTCGTCGAGCACGTAACACACGCCCTGCAGGTTGCTGCCGAGTTGTGCCGCCAGCCGGATGCGTTGCGCCTCGCCGCCGCTGAGTGTGGGCGCGCCGCGGTCGAGGGTCAGGTAACCCAGGCCGACCTCTTCGAGAAACAACAGGCGGCTGCGGATCTCGGGCACCAGGTCGCGCGCGATGTCGGTCTCGCGCTGGCTCATGCGCCCGGCCACTTGCAGGGTCTCGACCCATTTGCGGATATCGGTCACACTCAGGCGCGCCAGTTCGGTGATGGCGATGCCGGCCAGCGGTGCGGCGCCATCCGCGAGGGCATGGGCCTGGACGCCGAAACGCACTGCGCGCGCCGTCGCATTGAGCCGGGCGCCCAGGCAGGCAGGGCACGCATCCAGCGCCACATCCTCGACGTCGACTTCGGCAAAAGTCTGCTCACGCCCACCATGGTCGTCGTCCCGGACCGAATCGTCCAGCGCCTTGCGTTGCTCCTTGGTCAGGCGCACGCCGGTGCCCACACACTCCGGGCACCAGCCGTGTTTGCTGTTGTAGGAAAAAAGCCGCGGGTCCAGTTCGGCGTAACTGGTGCTGCATACCGGGCAGGCGCGTTTGGTCGAAAAAGCCAGCAACTTGCCGATGCCTGCGGTCGGGGTGCCCGCGAGCATCGCGGCGCGCAAGCCGGTCAACTCGCTCAGCACATGCACCACGCCCTTGCCATGCTCCAGCGCATTGGCCAGGGCCTCGCGCAGTGCGGCCTCGTTGTCGGCCGTGACGTCCAGGCTCATGACCGGCAACTCGATGGTGTGCTCCTTGAAACGGTCGATGCGGGGAAACCCGGTCGTCGGCAGGAAGTTGCCGTCCACGCGCAGGTGGGTGAATCCGCGCGGGCGCGCCCAGTCGGCCAGCTCGGTGTAGACACCCTTGCGGTTCATGACCAGGGGCGCCAGCAGGCCGATGTGTTGCCCGCGAAACGTGCGCAGCAACTGCGCGACGATGCTGTCGGGCGTCTGCGGCGCCACCGCGGCGCCGTCGCGGGTGCAATGCTGCACCCCCAGCTTGACGTACAACAGGCGCAGGAAGTGCCAGACTTCCGTCGCCGTACCGACCGTCGATTTGCGGCCACCGCGAGACAGGCGCTGTTCGATCGCCACCGTGGGTGGAATGCCGTAGACCGCGTCCACCTCGGGCCTGCCGGCCGGCTGCACGATGCTGCGTGCGTAGGCGTTGAGCGACTCCAGGTAACGGCGCTGGCCTTCGTTGAACAGGATGTCGAAGGCCAGCGTCGACTTGCCCGAACCGCTGACACCGGTGACCACGCTGAATTTGCCGCGCGGGATGTCGACCGACAAGGAGCGCAGGTTGTGCTCCCGGGCGTTGACGATCTGGATCGCGTCCGAATGGGGCGCCACGGCATACGGTGCACGCGCCTCCTGCACGGCGTGGGCTCCCAGGCCGACAGTGCTTTCATATTCGCGCAGGGCTTTGCCGGTATGCGACGTGGGGTGTTCCCGCACCTGCTCCGGCGTGCCGACAGCCACCACCAGCCCACCGGCGTCGCCACCTTCGGGCCCGAGGTCCAGCAGCCAGTCGCTGGCGCGGATCACGTCCAGGTTGTGCTCGATCACCAGCAGCGAGTGGCCGGCGTCGAGCAGCTTGCGCAGGGCGCGCATGAGTTTGGCAATGTCGTCGAAATGCAGGCCGGTGGTGGGTTCGTCGAACATGAACAGCGTGCCACGCCGGGCCACCGGCTGGCGGCTGGAACTGCCGCTGCGCGCCGCCTCGGCCAGAAAACCCGCGAGTTTGAGCCGCTGCGCCTCGCCACCCGACAAGGTGGGCACCGGCTGGCCAAGCTTTACATATTCCAGGCCCACATCGACGATCGGCTGCAGCGCGCGGATCACGTCGCGGTCGTTGGCAAAAATGATGGCCGCTTCGCTGACGGTCAGGTTCAGCACGTCGGCGACATTCAGGCTCACCAGCTTGGCAGGCGCGGGCAGCGGGCGCTTCACCAAAACCGGGTTGGTGATCAGTTTGCGCGCGCCGGGCGACGGTTCGCCAGCGCCTGTGGCTGCGGAAGGGTCGGCTGGCGGAACGACTGCAGGCGCAGGCAACCCGCCGACACGGCGTTCGATGCGCACCTCGAGGATCTCGGGCCGGTAGCGCTTGCCGTCGCAGTCCGGGCAGCGCAGGTAGACGTCGCTCAGGAACTGCATCTCCACATGCTCGAAGCCCGACCCGCCGCAGGTGGCGCAACGGCCGTCACCACCGTTGAAGCTGAACTTGGCGGCTGTGTAGCCACGTTGCCGCGCCAGATGCGCGTTGGCGAATATCTCGCGGATGGCATCCCAGGCACCCACGTAACTGACCGGGTTGGAACGCGCCGTCTTGCCGATGGGAGACTGGTCGACAAACACCACGTCCGACAGCAACTCGGCGCCCAGCAGGCGGTCGAACTGCCCCGGCGCATCGGTGGAGCGGCCAAAGTGCCGCATCAGCGCCGGCGCCAGAACATCTTGCACCAGCGTCGACTTGCCCGAGCCGCTGGCACCGGTCACACACACCAGGCGCTGCAAGGGGATCTCGACCGACACGTTTTGCAGGTTGTGTTCGCGCACGCCTTCGAGCACCAGGCGCGGGGTGTTCTCGGCCACCAGGCGCTTGAATCCCAGACCGACCTGTTTGCGGCCGCCCAGGTAGGCGCCGGTCAGGGTGTCGGCGTTGCGCAGGTCCTGGGTGGAGCCGTCGAAAACGATCTGCCCGCCGCGCTCGCCGGGGCCCGGCCCCATGTCGATCATGCGGTCGGCCGCGAGCATCACGGCCGGGTCGTGTTCCACCACCACCAGGGTGTTGCCGGCGTCGCGCAGGCGCTGCATGGCCTCGATGATGCGGTGCATGTCGCGCGGGTGCAGGCCGATGCTGGGCTCGTCGAGCACGAACAGGGTGTTGACCAGCGAGGTGCCGAGCGCCGTGGTGAGGTTGATGCGTTGCACCTCGCCGCCGGACAGCGTGCGGCTCTGGCGGTCCAGGCTGAGGTACCCAATGCCCACGTCGCAAAGGTACTTGAGCCGCGTGGTGATTTCCTCGAACAGCAGCTTGAGCGCCTTGTGGTCGGCCTGGCCCTGTGGCACCGAACCGGCCGCATGGGCCCGTTCACCCATCAGGTCGAAGAAACGGCGCAGGCGGTCGATCGGCAGCAGCATCAGGTCGTGCAGGCACAAACCCGGCATGGACTCCAGTTGCGCGCGGCTCCAGGCCACCCCTTGGGGCAGAAAACGCTTTTCCGGCGGCACCACAGCGTCGGCATCGGCCTGGCTGCCAATGCGCCACAACAGGCTCTCGGTCTTCAGGCGGGCACCGGCACAGGTGGGGCACGGGGTGTAACTGCGGTACTTGGACAGCAGCACCCGGATGTGCATCTTGTAGGCCTTGGTCTCCAGGTACTCGAAAAAACGCTTGACACCGAACCAGTGCTGGTTCCACTTGCCATTCCAGTTCGGCGAGCCGTTGATCACCCAGTGCTGGTGTTCGGGCTTGAGCTTGTTCCAGGGCGTGTCGCGCGGAATGCCGGCGTCCTCTGCATGGCGCATCAGGTCGTCCTGGCATTCCTGCCAGGCTGGTGTCTGCATCGGCTTGATGGCACCGGCACGCAGCGTGAGTCTGTCGTTGGGGATCACCAAGCCGTAATCCACGCCGATCACGCGCCCGAAACCACGGCAACTATCGCAGGCCCCGACGGCGGAATTGAACGAGAAGGCGGACGCGATCGGGTCGGCATAACGCAAGTCGCTGTCCGGGCAATGCAGACCGGTCGAGAACTTCCAGATGCGCGGCTCGCCCTGGTCCACCAGGGCGTAGACGCTGATGCGCCCGCTGCCGCGGCGCAGGCCGGTTTCGATCGCCTCCAGCACCCGCACACGTTCCGTGTTTCCCAGGCGAAACCGGTCGGCCACCACGTCCAGCACCTTGCGCCGGCCCGGCGGGCTGGCGGCGGCGGCCTTGCTGGTCTTGCCTTTCTTGGCCACCACCGGGGGCTTCACCGACGACGCCGATGCATCCACCTCGCGCTCCGCCTGGACCCGGGTATAACCGCTGACCGACAGCCACTGGGCGATCTCCTCGGCGCTCGTGTCCACCGGCAACTCGACCGGGAATGTCACCACGAGGCGCGGATCCTCACCCGCAGCCAAGGCGACCAATTGGGCATGGACCGTCTCCGGCGTGTCGTGGCGCACCGCCTGCGCCGTAACACGGTCGAACAACTGCCCGGCGCGGGCGAACAACAGCTTGAGATGGTCGTTGAGCTCGGTCATCGTGCCCACGGTGGACCGCGACGAGCGCACCGGATTGGTCTGGTCGATGGCGATGGCCGGCGGCACACCCTCGACCTTGTCGACCGCCGGTTTGTCCATGCGGTCAAGGAACTGCCGCGCGTAGGCCGAGAACGTCTCCACGTAACGGCGCTGGCCCTCGGCATACAAGGTGTCGAACACCAGGCTGGACTTGCCCGAGCCACTTGGCCCGGTAACGACTGTCAGTTCGCCGGTGCGGATGTCCAGGTCGAGATTTTTGAGGTTGTGCTGGCGCGCTCCGCGGATGCGGATGGTTCCCTGGGACATGTGTGGCTGCTTTCTGGATGGGGCCAAACATTCTAGGCAGAGGGTGCCTGGTCCATCGGACAGAAGGTTATCTGTACGCAAAAAAGCAGCGGCCGCAGTTGCCCACCGCCCGGATCGATGACAATTGCCCAAAACCCTCCCCCGCCAGCACCGAGTCTCGGCGGGAGAGACGGTCTAGCCGAACCACAGCGCCTTGACCCGTGAACCATCCGCGATGAGAAGAACCGACTGGAAATCCGGCCTGCTCTGGACAGCATGTTTCGCACTGACGGTGCTCGTGATGGGCTGGGTGACGCGCCAGGAGTCCGACTACCGACTGGAGCAGGATGCCGAACAGTTCGGGTTGCGCTGGTCCAAGCAACTGGTGCGGTCCGTGCCGGAGCTGGCGCCCGTGTTCGCCCGCGGGCAGGCGACGCCCGCAGTATTGGCGCAGGTGGCGCAACTGCATGGCGAATCCGATATCTTTCACTGGAGCCTGCAGGACACCCAAGGCCGCGTTGTACTCAATTCGGATGCGCTGCGACAGGCTGGCGCAGAAAATGCCGGCGAAGCATTGAAGCGACAAGTCGACTCGGAAACCACCGCGACTGCGGCACTGCGCAAGCAGGTGCTCAGCGGGCTTTCGCGCACGACACTGCAGCGCGGCAGCAGTGCCGGGCTGCCCGATGTCTACAGCGAAGTCTGGGTGCCGGTGATCGACCAGGGGCGCATACTGGGCCTGGCCCGCCTTGTGGTCGACCAGTCCGTGCCCGCTGCCAACGCGGCAGCTGGTCTGGTCCGGATCGCTTCGACCGTGACACTGCTGCTGCTGCTGATTGCGGCTCTGGCGGCCTACCAGCACTATGCCGGCCGCAAACGGCAGCGCAGTGCCGACGCGCAGGCGCGTTACCTGGCTGAACACGACCCGCTCACTGCGACGCTGAACAGGGCCAGTTTCCTGGCCCGGCTCGGCGCCATGGCGGCCCGGGTCGCCCGGCCAGGCCACGCATTTACATTGCTGCGTGTCGATCTGGACCGGTTCGCAAGCCTCAACGAGTCGCTTGGCCGGGAACTGGGCGATGAGGTCTTGCGTGTCACCGCAAAGCGCCTGCGCGCCTGCCTGCGGGCCGAAGACCAGCTTGGCCGGCTCGAGGGGGATGAATTCGCGGTGCTCTTGCATGGCCCAGGCACGAGGGACGCCGTTGACGCCGTTGCGAAAAATATCCAGCGCGTGCTGGCAGAACCCATGGCCATTGGCGGCCAGGAAGTGCGCTGCTCGGCCAGCACCGGCATTGCGCTGTACGGGGTTGACTCGGTGGACCCCGCAGTCCTGCTGAACATGACCGACCTGGCCTTGTTTCGCGCCAAGTCCCAGGGCGGTCGTGGATACGCGTTTCATGATGCCGGGCTGGACGGGCAGGTGCAGTCGCGCCGCGAACTCGCCCGGGACCTTCGCTCCGCGCTGGCGGGCGGGCAACTTGTGATGTTCTACCAGCCTTTGTTTGCCACCGATGGGGAGGAGCTGGTCGGCTACGAGGCCTTGCTGCGCTGGGACCATCCAGACCGCGGCATGGTCTCACCGGGCGAGTTCATCCCGCTGGCGGAATCGGCCGGGCTGATCGACGACATCGGCCTGTGGGCGCTGCGGCGGGCGTGTACCGACGCCAGCCAGTGGCCGGCGCCGCTGACCGTGGCAGTCAACCTGTCGGCCAAGCAGTTCGCGAGTGGCCGCCTGGTACGGCAGGTGGCCCGGACCCTGGCGGACAGCGGGCTGGCACCCGAACGGCTCGGCCTGGAAATCACCGAGTCGCTGCTGATGACCAACTCGGAGCAAGTCATGCAGACCCTGCGCCGGCTGGGTGCCCTGGGCGTGTCGATTGCCATGGACGACTTTGGCACCGGCTACTCCAGCCTGGCCTATCTGTGGCGCTTCCCCTTTGACAAGCTCAAGATCGACCAGGTGTTCACCCGCAACATGGTCCAGGACCCCAAGGTGGCGATGATCGTGCGCTCCATCATCACGCTGGCCCATTCCCTGGACATGCGGGTGAACGCCGAAGGCATCGAGGACCCGCAGCAGATGGCGTTGCTGCAGTCCCTGGGGTGCGACGAGTTGCAGGGCTTTCTGCTCGGCAAGCCAGGCCCCCACGGATCTCTCACACATGCTGGCCATATCCAGGGCAGCCCGCACACCCGGCCACGCGGGGACGACCGGGAGTCGCTGTTTGCCACGTTGCAGTTGGACCTCCCGCCGCGGTTGGACCCGCATTGAAGATTCGCCACTCGCCAGGGGAACCCAAAACCATCCGAAGGTTCCCACCACCACCCCTGCCCCATGCTGCTCTGCGTCGGCTTCCATTTTCTCTCGCCTTATGCCATGTCCGTGTTTGTCGCCCTGCGCGAGAAGGCACTGCTGTTCCGGGTCCAGCTGCTGGACCATGGCGGCCCCAACCTGTTCGACACCTGGCGCATCGCTGATCTGGATCTGTCGCTGATGCCCAACCGGCTGGTGCGCAACGGCTACACTGTGCCGGTGCAGCTGGCCGACTGCGCCACGCGCCAGTGGCAGCGACCCTCGGTCCAGGAGTGGGTCACCCACGACCGTCCGACTCGCTGACCCGTCACATCCTGCCAGACCACGGCTGATTCACGCACCTTCCACCGTTCACTCAAGGAAAACCATGCAATACCGCCTTCTCGGCCGCACCGGCCTGTACGTCTCCGAACTTTGTTTGGGAACCATGACCTTCGGGGGTACCGACGGCATCTGGAAAGCCGTCGGCAGCCTCGACCAGCAGGCCGCCACCGGTCTTGTGAAGCAGGCCTTCGACGCCGGCATCAACTTCATCGACACAGCCAACGTGTACGCCACTGGCGTATCCGAGACCATGACCGGCCACGCCATCAAGAGCCTGGGGCTGCCGCGCGACGAACTGGTGATCGCCACCAAGGCGAACGGCGTCATGAACGACAAGGCGGTCAACGCACGCGGGCAATCGCGTTACCACCTGATGCATGCATTGGACGCCAGCCTGCAGCGCCTGCAGATCGACCACATCGATCTGTACCAGTTGCATGGTTTCGACCCGCTGACACCCTTGGAGGAGGTGCTCTGCACGCTCAACGACATGGTCCGGTCCGGCAAAGTGCGCCACATCGGCCTGTGCAACATGGCAGCCTGGCAAATCATGAAGGGGCTGGCCATCTCCGACAAACGCGGCTGGGCCCGGTTCGAGAGCGTGCAGGCGTACTACACGGTGGCCAGCCGCGAACTGGAACGCGAGGTCGTGCCGCTGCTGGCCGACCAGCAGCTTGGCCTGATGGTCTGGAGCCCGCTGGCGGGCGGGCTGCTCAGCGGGAAATTCAGTGCCGACGGCGCCGGCCCCCAGGGCGCCCGGCGGGCGACCTTCGACTTCCCCGTGGTCGACAAACCGCGCGCGTTCCGCTGCATCGACGTGATGCGGCCGATCGCCGAACGGCACCAGGTTTCGGTGGCACGTGTCGCCCTGGCGTGGTTGCTGGCCCGGCCACAGGTCAGCACGGTGATCGTGGGTGCCAAGACGCCCGAACAGTTGGCAGACAACCTGGGCGCCAGCCAGCTAGTGCTGGGCCCGCAGGACATGGCAGCGATCGATGCCGTGAGTGCACTGCCGCTGGAATATCCCGGCTGGATGATTGCGCGACAGAGCGGGCCGCGCATGGCGGCGCCGGTCCGCGGCGAACCAGGGCGCTGAACCTTCCCGCCTTCATGCCTTGCCGGTCACCAGCTTGAAGTGGCTGATGAATCCAGCACAGCCGGGTGTCAGCTGGTCGGCAACACGGGTCAGGGCGACGATTTCACGGCGCACCACCGGGCTGGCCAGCGGCTCGTCGCACAGGGCCTGCCACTCAGCGCGGGCAGCGACTCTACTTAGTGCCAGCCGTCGCCGCGTCCCGCATTCAACAGCGCATTTGCACAATGCTTCAGTTTATTTCGCTTGGCGCTTCACCGGCCCTTTGGTCCAATGGGGTCTGTGAACGAAAGCTCCCTGCCGCGTGCGGCTGCTGACAAGCCTGCGCCCCACCGCCGGGAGGACGACGCACTTCTGCGCGGACGCGGCTGTTTTGTGCACGATGTGCAACTGCCAGGCGAATTGCATGTCGCTTTCGCCCGCAGTGCACACGCCCATGCCACCGTGCTGGGCTTGCACCTGGACGCAGCCCGTGCCATGCCCGACGTGGTGGCCGTGCTGGGCAGCGCCGAGCTGGGCCAGCACGCGATGCCCGCCATCAACCCCTTGCTCCCTCTGCTGGAGACCGCTGATTTTCCGTTGCTTGCCACCGACAGATTGGCCTATGTCGGCCAGCCCCTGGCCATCGTCGTCGCGCGCAGCGCCGAAGCCGCCCGCCACGCCGCTGCCCAGGTGCGGGTGGACGCGCGCGGGCTGGTCGCCGATCTGGATTTCGGCGCAGGCCCTCCCACTGCCAGCGTCCTGCATCGGAGCGGGCAGGCGCCGGCCGCGGCATTCGGCCGCGTGCAGGCCAGCCTGTCGTGCCCACGCGTGGTCGCCATGGCGATGGAACCGCGCGCCTGCTGCGCGTTATGGCACCCGCACGACGCATCCATGACAGTGTGGCTCGGCACCCAGACCCCATCGCGGGCCCAGACCGACATCGCGGCGACCCTCGGCATGCCGCTCGACCGTGTGCGGGTGATTTCACCGGACGTCGGCGGCGCCTTCGGCTTCAGGGCCTCGGTCTACCCGGAGGACCTGCTGGTGGCGCTCACCGCGCGCGCGCTGCAGGCCCCAGTGCGCTGGACCTCGACCCGCTCGGAAGACTTCGTGTCGGGCATGCACGGCCGCGGCGCGCGCCTGCAGGGCGAACTTGCCTTCGACGCCGACGGCCACTTCCTGCACCTGTCGGCCCGGCTCGACTTCACCCTGGGCGCCTGGCTGCCGTATTCTGCCGTCGTGCCGCTGCGCAATACGGCCCGGATCCTGCCTGGCCCTTACCGGCTGGGTAACATCGACGTGCAAGGCCAGGCCCGCCGTTCCCATACGGCACCGGTCAACATCTACCGCGGCGCGGGTCGGCCCGAGGCTGCATTGCTGATGGAAACCCTGATCGACAAGGCGGCACGGCACGCCGGCATCGACCCGGTGGCGCTGCGCCGGCGCAACCTGGTGCGCGCCGACGACATGCCCTGGCCCACTGCATCGGGGGAAACGCTGGATTCGGGCGACTACCTGCAGGTGCTGGAGCGCGCCTGTACACGCTTCGGCTACGCAGACGAGCGCGCCAGGCAACAACAGCGCCGTGCCGACGGTGAGCTGGTGGGTATTGGTATTGCCATGTACATAGAACCCTGCGGCCAGGGCTGGGAATCGGCGCGGGTCACGCTGCACCCGGATGGCCGGGCCACGGTGGCCAGCGGCTCACCCGCCCAAGGCCAGGGGCATGCGACCACCTTCGCACAGATCGCGGCCGACGCGCTGGGTTGTGCGCCCGAGGCCGTCACCGTGTTGCTGGGCGATACCGCAAACTGCCCGGCGGGAACCGGTGCGCTGGCCAGTCGCAGCACAGCCATCGGAGGCAGCGCCATCGTGCAGGCCTGCCGGGAAGCGCAGGCACGCCGCCAGTCAGGCGAGGCACTGCCATTGACGGTCGACACCCGCTTCACTGCCCGCGAGGCCTGGAGTTACGGCTGCGTGATTGCACGCATGGTGGTCGACCCGGACACCGGCGAACCCACCATCGAGCGCATCGTGTGGGCAGACGACGCCGGGCATATCGTCAACCCGACGCTGGCCCGTGGGCAACTTGTCGGTGGCGCAGCGCAGGGCCTGGGCCAGGCTCTGATGGAACACATGGTCTACGACGGCACCGGCCAACCGATCACCGGCTCGCTGATGGACTATGCCGTACCACGCGCCAGCGACATTCCCGCCATCGAGATTGAATCCATGCACATCCCGAGCCCGCACAACCTGCTGGGTGCCAAGGGCGTCGGTGAAGCCGGATGTATCGGCGTGCCGGCGGCGCTCATGAATGCCGCGCGCGATGCGTTGCAGCCGTTTGGCGAACCCGAGCTCCAGTTCCCCCTGACCGCCGAGCGACTCTGGCGCGCCATGACATCCACCCACGAGACCCCAAGCCATGAAATACAAGAAATCTGAAGCCAAGGACCACGCCCGCCAACACATGCGTGGCGTCTGGGCTGCCAACCTGACCACCTTCGACGCCGCGCTGAGGCTCGACGAGCAGGCCATGCGCGAGAACCTGCGCCACTGGATCACCACCCTGGGGCTGGGCGGGCTGTTCATCGCTGGCAAGCAGGCCGAGTATTTCTCGATGTCGATCACTGAGCGTAAACGGCTGATGGAGCTGTCGGTCGAGGAGGCGTCGAATGCCGGCAACCGCAATGGCCTGGGCGCCTGTGGCATCATCACCTCCTGCTCCGACACCAACCTGGACGTGGTGCTGGACCTGGCGCGGTATTCGCAGGATATCGGCGCCGACTACATCATCGTGCACAGCCCGGTGCTGCATTTCGGGAACGAAATCGAAGAAACCGTCTACGAATACTACCGCCACCTGTCGGAGCAGCTCGACATCGGCATGGCAATGTGGAACCACCCGGACTGCGGCTACACCATGAGCCCCGAGTTGTGCGCCCGCATCGCCGACCTGCCCAATGTGGTGGCCATCAAGTACAGCACCGACCGGGCGCGGTACACGCGGCTGACCGAACTGGCCGGTGACAAGATCCATGTCAGCAACCCGTCCGAGGAAGACTGGCTGGACAACATCATCGATTTGGGCTGGAAGCTCTACCTGTGTTCGACACCACCGTTCCTGCTGCAGTCTGCCGTGGACCAGCGCGTGAACGACTACACGCGGCTGGCGTTCGAGGGCAAGTTCGACCAGGCGCGCAAGGTGCGTGACAGCCTGAACCCCGTGCGCGAGGCGTACAAGGCATCCCGGCCGCCGGGCACCCCGCAGGCGCATGCCAAGTACTGGCAGGAACTGCTCGGCCAGCATGGCGGCCCGGTGCGCCGCCCGCTGCTGGGCTTGACGGACGCGCAGCGCGACAAGACGCGCGCCTGTTTTGCGGCGTCCGGCCTGCGCACCAGCTGAACATTGCCCGGCAACATGTTGCGGCGAATGGCACTTTCAACACCTGCAGCCGCGAGCGGCTTCCTGGGGGGCGCGTGACCACCTGCGCCCTCGCGATCACCGTCAACGGCCACCCGGTGTCGGCCGACGTGGCACCGCAAACCCTGCTGGTGGATTTCGTGCGCGACCACTTGAAGCTGACCGGAACCCACCAGGGTTGCGACACCGCGCAATGCGGCGCCTGCACGGTGCTGGTGGGGGGGCAGGCCATCAAGTCCTGCAACCGGCTTGCGCTGCAGTGCGCTGGCCAGTCGGTCACCACCATCGAAGGCCTCGCGCCCAGCGATACCGAACTGCACGTGATGCAGGAAATGTTCCGCAAGCACCACGGCCTGCAGTGCGGTTTCTGCACGCCCGGATTCGTGATGCGGGCCGTGGCAATGGTTGGCGAGGACGTGCCAGCGCAACCCGCCGCCGTGCGCCGCGCACTGGCCGGCAATCTGTGCCGCTGCACCGGGTACGAAGGCATCGTATTGGCCATCGTCGAGGGCCTTGCGATCCTGCGCGGCACGCCATCCACGCCGGCCGTTGGCGCGCGGGCATAAGGTCCGGACGTGCAAGCCTTCGTCTACCTGCGTCCCGGTTCGGTGGCCGAGGCCGTGCAGCTGATGCACGCGCATGCCGACGCCCGCCTGCTCGCCGGAGGCCAAAGCCTGCTGGCCGCGATGAAGCTGGGCCTGAACGCCCCGTCGCACCTGATCGACCTGCAAGATGTGCCAGGACTGCAGGACATCCGGCTCGACGGCGACAGCTTGCACGTCGGGGCGATGGCCACACACGCCCGGATCGCGCGGTCCCCGCAGGTCCGCGCGTTCTGCCCGATGCTCGCGGCGCTGGCGCAGGGCATTGCCGACGAACAGGTGCGCTCGGTGGGCACGATCGGCGGCTCGCTCGCCAACAACGACCCCGCCGCATGCTGGCCGGCCGGCGTGCTGGCCCTCGGGGCCACGCTGCGCACGAGCCAACGCGAGATCGGCGCCGACGATTTTTTCGAGGGTCTCTATGGCACCGCGCTGCAGCCTGGCGAACTCCTGCTGGCCGTACTGTTCCCCCGGCCCTTGGCGGCGCACTACCGCAAACACGAACAACCCGCATCGCGATTCGCGATGGTCGGCGTGGCTGTCGCACGGCTCCCGGCCAAGGACGGCGCGAAGGTGCGGGTCGCCATCACAGGACTCGGCAATGGGGTGTTGCGCTGGAAGGCGGCGGAACAGGCGCTGTCTGCGCAGTGGCAGATTTCCGCGCTCGATGCGCTGGCTTTTCCGTCTGGCGAAGCACTCGGCGACATCCACGCCAGCGCCGTCTACCGGGCCCATCTGGCAGCGGTGATGTGCCGCCGTGCGGTGACCAGTCTGACCGGCGAAACAGCGGCCCGGTCCACGCGACCGGTTCCGGCCCGAACCGCCGCGCCCGACACACGCGCCGATGGTGTGCCGACAACGGAGGTTGCGGCTGCCGGCGGGAGCGTGCTCACCGGCACCCACCTGTTGCTTCTGCCCCTCGCCCAGGTGTGGGAGGGCATCCTGGACCCGCTGGTCCTGCAACGCTGCATACCGGGTTGCGAAAACATGCAGGCCCTGGGCGAGCACCGGTATGCCGCGACTGTGAAGGTCGGCATCGGCCCGGTGTCGGCACGGTTCCAGACGCAGATTGCGTTGTCAGACCTGCGGCCACCGGATGCGTCGGGCATGGCCGCCTGTTCGCTGCGATTCGAAGGCCAGGCTGGCGGCCTGGGCCACGGCCAGGGCACAGCCCAGGTGCAGCTGGCGCGGGCAGGCCAGGGCACGCAACTCGACTGGCAGGCCCGCACCCAGGTGAGCGGCCGCATCGCGCAATTCGGCAATCGGCTGATCGAAGCCACAGCGCGCAAACTCAGTGGGCAGTTTTTCGAGCGTTTCGCCACCGTCCTGCAGGCGGACAACGCCGGCGAATTGCCCGCCGTTTCCAAGCGGCCAGCCAACCCTTCCCTGTTCCAGGCCCTGCGTGCGCGACTGGAACGCTTTTTACACGCACTTTTCAGGAGATGACCCGATGACCGCGACCGTTCCTTCCCCCATCCACTACAGTGCTCCGATCAATTTCGATGGTTGGATCAGGAAACACGCCGACCAACTCAAGCCCCCGGTCGGCAACCAGCAGATCTGGCCCAACTCCGACCTGTTGTGCACCGTGGTTGGCGGCCCGAACCAGCGCACCGACTTCCACGTCGACCCGCTGGAGGAGTATTTCCACCAGTTCAGGGGCAACGCATCTCTGCTGATCGCCGACCGTGGCAAATTTGAGCGCATCCACCTGCGCGAAGGGGATGTGTTCCTGCTGCCCGCTTTCGTGCGCCACTCCCCGCAGCGGCCCGAAGACGGCAGCCTGTGCACGGTCATCGAGCGCGCACGGCCGCTTGGCGCTCTGGACGCGTTCGAGTGGTACTGCGCCAACTGTGGCGGCCTGGTGGCGCGGCGCGAGCTGCAGTTGCAGAGCATTGTGGACGACCTTCCAAAGGCGTTTGCGTCTTTCTACGGCGTCCCCGAGAGCGAGCGCACCTGCCCGCACTGCGGCAGCGTGCACCCCGGGCGCGACTGGCAGGCCTGGCACCGCGTGTGCGCCGAGCGGTTTCCCGCCACGGCCCGACCCGACCCCCGGGTTACTCAGTAGACACACGGATTTACTTTAAGCTTAAACTATGTGTGTTGGACAAACCCATGTTTCTTTTCTAACCAGGAGATCGCGATGAATTTCAAGTTGAGCAGTGTGGTTGTGGCGGCCGGGCTTGGCCTGATGGCAATGGCGGCGCAGGCCCAGTCGGTCAAGATCGGCTTCATGGGCACCCTGTCGGGGCCCGCCGGCGCGCTGGGGCAGGACCAATACGACGCGTTCATGCTGGGCATCGAGCACCTGGGTGGCAAACTCGGAGGCGCCGCCGTTCAGGTGATCAAGGAGGACGACCAGCTCAAGGCCGACCTGGGCGTGCAACTGGCGCAAAAGCTGATCGAACGCGACAAGGTCGACATCATCACCGGAGTGACCTTCTCCAACGTGATGATGGCCATCCACAAACCTATCACCGACGCCAATGTGCTGCTGGTGGGCTCCAACGCCGGCCCCACCCCACTGACCGGCAAGGGCTGCAGCAAGAACTTCTTCTCCACGTCGTGGAACAACGACTCGCTGCACGAGTCCATGGGCCAGCACGCCAACGATGCCGGCTACAAGAAGGTCTACCTGCTGGCACCCAACTACCAGGCCGGCAAGGATGCCTTGTCCGGCTTCAAGCGCATGTACAAGGGCGCGGTGGTGGACGAGGTCTACACCACGGTCAACCAGCCCGACTACTCGGCCGAAATCGCCCAGTTGCAGGCCGCCAAGCCGGACGCCATCTATGTGTTCTACCCTGGCGGCATGGGTGTGAACTTCGTCAAGCAGTACCAGCAGGCCGGCCTGCTGGGCAAGCTGCCGATGTTGTCGAGCTCCACCGTGGACGGCACCACGCTGCCGGCGCTCAAGGACATCGCGGTCGGCGCTGTCACCGGCTCGCCCTACAGCCCGGACATCGACAACCCGCAAAACAAGAAGTTCGTGGAGGAATTCCGCAAGAAGTACAACCGCACGCCATCGCTGTACGCAGCGCAGAGTTACGACGCCGCCATGCTGATCAACGCCGCGCTGACCAAGACCGGTGGCAAGGCCGACAACCGCGACACCCTGCGGGCGGCCTTGAAGTCGTCCGAGTTCAAGTCGGTGGCCGGCCCATTCAAGTTCAACACCAACCAGTTTCCGATCCGCAACTTCTACCGGGTCGATGTGACCAAGGATGCCTCCGGCCAGGCGGTGTTTGTCAACAAGGGTGTGGTGCTCAGGGACCATGCGGACGCCTACTACAAGGAGTGCGCGCTTTAACCAGCGTCTTCTGAACACCGGCGGCGTGTGCTGCGCCGCCGGGCTGCCGCCCAGCCGCATTGTGCGAACATGCGGTAAACAAAGGCTTGCCGATGAGTTTTTCCCTGTTCGCGATCCAGATGCTCAACGGCCTGCAGTTGGGCGTGCTGCTGTTCATGCTGTCGGCCGGCCTGACACTGGTGTTCGGCATCATGAACTTCGTCAACCTGGCGCATGGCAGCCTGTACATGATGGGCGCCTATTTCGCCGCCGCCGCGTATGTGCGCTCCGAGTCCTTCCTGATCGCGGCGCTGGTCGGCATTGCGGGCAGCGCGGCACTCGGTTTTGCGATGGAGCGCATCGTGGCCTCCCGCCTGTATGCGCGCGACCACCTCGACCAGGTATTGGCCACCTTCGGGCTGATCCTGTTCTTCAATGAACTGGCGCGCTGGATCTGGGGCGCGTCCCCCTACTACATGAATGTGCCCGAGGCGCTTTCCGGCACTATCAACCTGCTGGGCATCTCCTACTCCACCTACCGCTTCGCAATCATCCTGGTCGGGTTGCTGGTGGCGCTGGGTTGTTACCTGCTGATCAACAAGACCCGCGTGGGCATGCTGATCCGGGCCGGCTCCAGCAACCCGACGATCGTGGCCGCGATGGGGGTCAACATTCGACTGCTCAACGCCGCCATCTTCGCGCTGGGTGCGGCGCTCGCCGGCGTGGCCGGGCTGATGAGCGGGCCGATCCTGTCGGTGCAGCCAGGCATGGGGGAACCGATCCTGATCACCGCCATGATCGTGATCGTGATCGGTGGCATCGGTTCGGTGCGCGGCGCCTTTTATTCGGCGCTGATCGTGGGCCTGATCGACACTGCCGGGCGCGCCTTCCTGCCTCTGCTGCTGCGCGAATTCCTTGACCGCAGCACCGCGCAGGCGGCCGGGCCGGCGCTGGCCTCGATGCTGATCTGCATCTTCATGGCGCTGGTGCTCGCGCTCAAGCCAGAAGGCCTGTTCCCAGTGCGCAACCGATGAAACCGGTACGCATCTCGCAATGGGTCGCGACGGCCATCGTGCTCTTGCTGGCACTGGTGCCCGTCTATGCCCAGCTCGCCAGCGAGCCCTTTGCCATGACCTTCGGCAGCCGGGTGCTGGTGTTCGCGCTGGCGGCCATCAGCCTCAACCTGGTGCTGGGTTACGGCGGCATGGTGAGTTTTGGCCACGCCCTGTACCTGGGACTGGGGGCGTATTCGGTCGGCATCCTGGCGCACCATGGCATAGGCAATGGCTGGGCCCAACTGGCGGTGACCATCGTGGTCAGCGCCATCGTCGGCGCGCTCACCGGCATCGTCTCGTTGCGCACCACCGGCATCGCTTTCATCATGATCACGCTGGCGTTCGCCCAGATGTTCTATTACCTGTTCGTGAGCCTCAAGCAGTACGGCGGGGACGATGGCCTGTCGATCTCTGCGCGCAGCGATTTCGGCCTGTTCACGCTCGGCTCGCCCACCGCCCTGTACTACAGCGCGCTGGTGCTGGTGCTGGTGGCCCTGCTGGCCACCCACCGGCTGGTCAACGCGCGGTTCGGCATGGTACTGAGGGGTTGCCGCGTGAACGAACGGCGCATGAAATCGATGGGTTTCAGCACGCTGCGCTACAAGCTCTCGGCCTATACGCTGGCCAGCGTGTTGTGTGGTGTCGCCGGCCTGCTGTACGGCAACCTGACCGGGTTCGCCGCGCCGGCCTACATGGCCTGGACGATGTCGGGCGAACTCATCGTGATGGTGGTGCTGGGCGGCATGGGCACGGTGTTCGGTCCACTGGTGGGGGCGCTGGTGTTGCTGATCAGCGAAGAGCTGCTCAAGGCGCTGACCGACCACTGGATGATGGTGCTGGGCCCGCTGATCGTGCTGGCGGCGCTGACGGCACGGCGCGGCGTGTACGGCTACCTGCTGGATTGGGATGCCTGGCGCAGCCGCCGGCAACACGCCAGGAGGGACGCGCCATGACTCCCCTGCTGCAGGTCGACAAACTCGTCAAGCGTTACGGCGGCCTGGTGGCCACCGACCACGTGTCGCTGGCGCTGCAGAGCGGCGAATTACACGCCATCATCGGCCCCAATGGCGCCGGCAAGACCACGCTGATCGGCCAACTGGGCGGCGAAGTGCGGCCCGACAGCGGCAGCATCCACTTCGATGGCCACGACATCACGGCCGTACCCACGGCGCAACGCGCCTTGCGCGGGCTGGCGCGTTCGTTCCAGATCACCTCGGTGTTTCCCGAGTTCACAGTACTGGAGAATGTGGTGCTGGCGATGCAGGCGCATTGCGGCCACAGCTTCGGCTTCTGGAAACCGGTGCTGCAGCAAGCCGAGCTGGTCGAACCCGCCCGGCACGCCATCGGGCAGGCCGGCTTGCGCCACCGCACCGACGCACCGGTGGCCGAGTTGGCACACGGCGAACGCCGCCAACTGGAATTGGCGATGGTGCTGGTCGCCAAACCCAAACTCCTCTTGCTCGACGAACCGATGGCCGGCATGGGCCACCAAGAGTCCGGCAAGGTGGTCGACCTGCTCGCAGGCCTCAAGGGCGGCTACACCATCCTGCTGATCGAACACGACATGGACGCGGTGTTCGCGCTGGCAGACCGCATCTCTGTGCTGGTCAACGGACGCATCGTGGCGAGCGACACGCCAGCGGCGATCCGGGTCAACGAACAGGTGCGCATGGCGTACCTGGGGGACGAGGAGTTGCCGTCATGAGCGCAGCGCCGGGCCGCCCCCAAGCAAGCTCGCGCCGCAATGCGCAGCATGGAGGTCTCTTGATACGCGCAGCGCCGGGCCGCCCCCAAGCAAGCTCGCGCCGCAGTGCGCAGCAAGGAGGACTTGAATGACAGCGCTGTTGCAGATCGACGAACTGCAGACCTTCTACGGTGACGCGCAGGCGCTGTTCGGTGTCGGGCTGTCGGTGGCCGAGGGCGAATTCGTCACCATGATCGGGCGCAACGGCATGGGCAAGACCACGACCGTGCGCTCCATCATGGGTATTTTGATGCCGCGCGCCGGGCGCATCACCTTCGCCGGGCAGGACATCACGCGTTTGGCCTCGCACCAGATCGCGCGCCTGGGCATCGGCCTGGTGCCCGAGCAACGCCAGGTGTTCCCCAACCTCACTGTGTACGAGAACCTGGTGGCCACGGCGCACAACCGGCTCGGCCGCAAGGACCCGTGGACGCTGGAGCGCGTGTACCGCTTGTTTCCTCGCCTGCAGGAACGCGTCGGCAACCTGGGGTTGAACCTGTCGGGTGGCGAGCAGCAGATGCTGGCCATCGGCCGTGCGCTGATGACCAACCCGCGCCTGCTGGTGCTCGACGAAGCCACCGAAGGCTTGGCACCACTGGTGCGGGCAGAGATCTGGCACTGCCTGGAGTCGCTCAAGCAGACCGGCATCTCGGTGCTGGTGATCGACAAGAACCTCGGGCCGCTGTTGCGCCTGGCCGATACCCATTGCGTGGTGGAAAAAGGCCGTACGGTCTGGACCGGCTCGTCCGACGCACTTCTGGCGGCGCGCCACGAACTCAAGGAAAGCCTGGGTGTCTGACTGGCGCAAGCTGGACCGCGAGACACTCGAGCGCGAATACAACGCCCGCGCCACGGTGCCCGATGTCGACGCGGAGTTGCGCGCGTACCGGGCGGTGTCGGACGAGATGTACCAGCGCCTGCCGCACCGGCGCGGCTTGCGTTATGGCCCGGGGACAGATGAGACCCTCGACCTGTTTCCGGTGCCTGGCCAACCCGACGCGCCGCTGTTCCTGTTCATCCATGGCGGCTACTGGCGCGCCTTGTGCAAGGATGACTCGGTCTTCATGGCGCAGAACTTCAACAACCTCGGCGTGGCGGTGGCGGCGCTGGACTACAGCCTGGCGCCGGCCGCGCACCTGTCGCTGATGGTGGACCAGTGCCGGCGCGCCGTGGCCTGGTTGCACGACCAGGCCACGG
>CAMAWD010000115.1 GCA_945861785.1 Rhodoferax sp. OV413
GGCCATCGACCCGCTGCTGGTCGGCGCACAGATCGTGGTGGCGCTGCAGTCGGTGGTGTCGCGCTCGGTGGACCCCAGCCAGTCGGCGGTGATCTCCTGCACCGAGTTCCTCACCGACGGCATCCGCAATGCCCTGCCCACGCACGTCACCATCAAAGGGGACACGCGCAGTTACTCGCCACAGATCCAGCTTCTGCTGGAGCGGCGCATGCGGGAGATCTGCAAGGGTGTCTGTGATGCCCATGGCGCAAGCTGCACGGTGGAATACACCCATGAATTCGACCCCACGGTGAACTGGGAGGCCTGCGTGGCGATCGCGGTGCAGGCAGCCACTGCCGTGGTCGGGCCGGCCAACGTCGACCCCCAGGTAACACCGATGATGGTCTCCGAGGATTTCGGTGCCTTTCTCAAGGTGCGACCGGGCGCGTTTGTGTTCATCGGCAATGGCGACGGCGACAGTGCCGGCGCCGTGCCGCTGCACAATGCGCGCTACGACATCAACGACCGCATCCTGCCGATCGGGGCGCGGTATTTCGCGGCGCTCGCCAGAGTCCGGCTGCCGGCGAAGGACTGAATTCATGCTGTTCGCCAACCCCCATGCCAGGCGCGCGCCCTGCGACACGGCCCTTCGGTCGATCCTGAACATCGAGCGCGGCCAGACCAGCCGCGCATGGCTTTCCAGCTGGTCGCTGCTGCTGCCGGGGAATACGCCACTTTGGTCCATGCCCGGTCTGGCGGCTGCACTGGGCGTCGGGAAGATCAGTGTCAAGGACGAAGCCTTGCGTTCGCCGCTGGCCAGTTTCAAGACGCTCGGCGCGCCCATCGCACTCGTGCGCCTGATCAAGCGCCGGTGGCCGAACAAGGCGTTCGAGCCGCAGGACCTGCTGGCGGGGAAACATGCCTCGGAACTCAAAGACCTGGTGGTCATCAGCGCCACCGACGGAAACCACGGCCGGGCGTTGGCAGCGGCCGCCAACAGCATCGGTTGCCGCTGCGTGATCGTCCTGCACGCGCAGGTCAGCCCGGAGCGGGAGAAACCAATTGCGGACTTCGGTGCAGAGATCGTACGGATCACCGGCAATTACGACCAGTCGGTGCAGGAAGCCGCGCGCCTGGCTGCGCAGAATGGCTGGCAGGTGGTGTCCGACACCTCCTACGACGGGTACGAAGACATCCCGCGCGACGTCATGCAGGGTTACGCGATCCTCGCCTGCGAGGCGCTCGAAGATGCCACGCCCCAGGAAGGCTGCCCTTTCACGCACGTCTTTTTGCAAGGCGGCGTGGGCGGACTGGCGGCGGGCGTCGTCAGCCACTTCTGGGAGCGGTATGGCGACCAGCGCCCGGTCTTCATCGTCGTCGAACCGGAGCAGGCCGACTGCCTGCTGCAAAGCGCGGTGCAGGGTCGCGCCAGCAGCACCCTGGGTTCCGTGGACTCGCTCATGGCGGGCTTGGCATGTGGCGACACGTCGCCCTTGGCCTGGCGTTTCCTGGCGTCCACGGTGGACCTGTTCATGACGGTTGCGGACAGCGCGGCGCAAGCCGCCATGCGAACCCTTGCCGTGGGAGGCAGCGGTGACATTCCGGTGGTGAGCGGCGAATCCGGCGCTGCCGGTCTGGCGGGCCTGGCCACGTTGCTGGCCTCGGCGGACGTGGCGCGCCAGCTGGGTCTGAATCCGCAATCGCACGTCCTGTTGCTCAACACCGAGGGCGCCACGGCACCGGGCGTGTATGCCGCGCTGGTCGGGGAGAGCGCGCAGTCGGTGCAGGGGCGCCAGGCGCGCTGGCTGGCCGGCAACGGCATCACCGAAACGGCCCTGATGGACCGCATCGAGCAGCATGGCCGGATTGGCGCAATCCCCGATGGTGGTGTTTGCCGAATCGCCTTGACCGACGCCGACAGGCTGGGGCGGGACCAACTGGTGCGCTGGATGAAGGAGTTGCACCTGACCGTGCAGGTAGACCAGATCGGCAACATCTTCGCAACCCGCGCCGGCCTGGCCGACATCGCGCCAGTGATGACCGGCTCCCACATCGACACGGTCGCTACCGGCGGGCGTTATGACGGTGTCTACGGCGTCATGGCCGGCCTGGAATTGGTCCGTTGGCTGGACCAGCGCAACATCCGGACCTACCGGCCGGTGGTGGTCGCCGCTTTCACGAACGAGGAAGGGGTTCGTTTCACGCCCGACATGATGGGCTCGCTGGTCCACGCTGGTGGCTACCCGTTGCAACAGGCGCTGGACAGCATCGGAACCGATGGCGCCCGGCTCGGCGACGCGCTGAACCGGATCGGGTACGCAGGCTCGCTGGCCTGTGGGACGATCGTTCCGCATGCTTTTGTCGAGTTGCACATCGAGCAAGGGCCGGTTCTGGAGGCGGATGGGTTGGTCATTGGTGTGGTCGAGGATCTGCAGGGAATCTCGTGGCAGGAGGTCACGGTATCCGGGCAATCGAACCATGCCGGCACCACACCCATGCGTCTGCGCCACGACGCCGCTTATTGCGCCGCCGCCATCGCCGTTTTTGTGCATGATCTTGCCATCCGCTTCGGTGGCAGCCAGGTGGCCACGGTGGGTGTGGTCCATCTGCACCCGAACCTCATCAATGTCATCGCGGCACGGGCCACGCTGACCGTGGACTTGCGCAACACGGACGAAGCAATGCTGTGCACGGCGGAGCGCGAACTCGCGGGATTCCTGCGCCAGTTGGCCCGGGACAACGGTGTGACCATCGAAACCCGTCCGCTGGCCCGATTCGAGCCGGTACAGTTTGACCAGCGCCTGGTACGCAGAATCGCAACCGCAGCGGCACTGAGGCAATACAGCCACCGGCGGATGACCTCAGGCGCCGGGCACGACGCGCAGATGATGGCCCGGATTTGTCCTTCCGCGATGGTCTTCGTGCCCAGTGTCGGCGGCATCAGCCACAACCCGCGCGAGCATACGTCGCCTGCCGATCTGTGCCGCGGCGCCAACGTGCTGCTGGACGTGATCATGGCGCTGGCGCAGGAGCCGGACTGACCCCGGGCCGGGTGAATCGTGCTGGCCGATCACGGTGATCGGGCCGGTGCGGGTTCAGCTGGTGCAACGGCAAAGGCATTGGCCACCGGCTCCAAGCGCAAGGCGGTCGCTGGGCTTGGCGTTTGCTGCGCCCGGCCAGGAAGCCCAGGCATTCACTGCCTCACGCAAGCGCGTCGATCGCCATCACTGCGGTTCCCTTGGCGCCGTGCCCGGCTGCGATCAGCACGTCCATGCGCGCCGCAACCGCCGGCAATACCGCCATCGGAAGAGCGCCGGCAGCCTGCAACATCAGGCCGACGTCCTTGCGGGCCATCGACAACTCGAAGGTCGGTGCAAAGGCACCTTTGGCCATGGCGCCGCCGGAACCAGCGACAAACGCATTCAGGTCGAGCATGGACAGCAACTTGACCGCATCCCCAGCACCCACCTCACTCGCCTTGGCGATCGTCAGGATGTCCGCCACGACACCTGCCATGCCGATGATCATGGCATTGCCAAACAGCTTGTGCACGGCCGCGAGATCGGCGCGTTCGCCCAGGTACTCCAGGCGCGCGGTCATCTTTGCGAGATCGCCTTTGACCCGATCGAACAAGGCCTGCGGCCCGGCCACCATCATCGACCCCTGCGCATTGCGTGCTGCCGCCGGCCCCATGAAAACCGGGCAATGCAGGTAGTGGATCCCGGCGGATTTGAGGCGCGCTGCACGCTGGGCGGTCAAGACCGGCAGTGTCGTGCTGTGGTCGATGACCACCACATCCGGCGACAACCCCTCACGTGCTGCGGCAAGGACCTCCTCGACGACTGCGTCGTCCTTGAGCACCAGGTGGACGCGCTGTGCGCCACGCACCGCGGCGGCCGGACTGTTGGCAGTGGTCACGCCAAAGGACTGCAACGCCTGCGCCTTGCCAGGCGATCGGTTCCATGCAGTGACCGTATCGCCGCGTTTCGAGGCTGCTTCGGCGAAAGCGGCGCCGAGCAGGCCGGTGCCGAGGAAAGCGATATTTGTCATGGAAGGAGTCTTTCGTGGAAATGGGGTCGCTGGATCGAGGAACGGGGACGGGGCGACAACCGTCCACGCGTCTGCGTGATCTTACGCGCGGCCCGAGCCCCGGGTGCATTGCGGGGCCCATCAGCACCAACAATCTGACCTGCAGCGGCCTTGCGTGTTGCTCAGGGCAAGGCGAGCAGGTGCACCGGCAGGCTCGGCGGGGCCAGCAACTGGTGGCGCCCGGCAACCAGTCTCAGTTCCGGTTCGCCTTCGCTGGCGCTGAGTACGACAAACACGGCAGACACGGCGTGTCCCAACGCATCGGGCAGGCTGTATCCCGCCGCGAGCCGACCCAACAGCAGCGCGGCAAGAAGGTCGCCGCCGCCATTCGGCACCCGTGCCAGCCGCGGGGTGGCGGCCACCCACACCGCGTCGGCCGTCACGGCCAGGGTCTCCACCTGGTCCGTGCCGGCCTGCCCATGCTGCACGCTTGTCACCACCACCACCTTGGGCCCCGCGGTGATCAAGGTGCGCGCTGCGCTCACCGCCTGTTCGAGGGTCGACACGGGCTGGCCCGACAGCCGCTCCAGCTCAAAGTGGTTGGGCGTCAGCACGTCGGCCAGGGGGAGCAGTTGCTCGCGGATCGCCTGCTCCACCCCGTCACGCACGTAAACCCGGCCGTTGTCGCCGATCACCGGGTCGCACAGGTACAGCGCCTCGGGCTTGTGCCTGCGCAGTCGCCCGACAGCATCTGCGGCGACAGCGGCGGTACCGGGCAGGCCAAGGTAGCCCGTGAGTACAGCGCAGGCCGTGGCCAGGGCGCCGACCTCGTCGATGCCCTCCAGCAACGCGGCGACTTCTTCCACCGGGAACATGCGACCACGCGGCAGCCGGTGGCCGGGGTGGTGGGCCAGCAGCACGGTCGGCAAGGCCAGGACTTCGAAGCCCAGGGCCTGCAGGGCTGGCACAGCGGCGCAGTTTCCGACGTGGCCATAGACCACCTGGCTGGACAACGAAACAATGACCGGGTCGGTCAAGCGCTCAATGCCAACGTGCGAACGGGTTTGCGTGGTGGGTGCAGTCACTCAACCGCCCTTGCGGGCGTTTTCATACAGTGCCTGCACCTTGGGCGCGTTGGCTTCCAGGTCCTTCACGCGCTGCGGCCCGGAGGGGTGGGTGGACATGAATTTGCCGATGTTCGACCCACCCGAAGCGCCTCCCATCTTGCGCCACAGCGTGGCGCCCGCCTGCGGCGCGTAGGCCGAACGGGCAGCCAGTTCAAGGCCCACCAGATCGGCTTCGCTTTCGTCCTCCCGACTGAATTGCAGCGACAGCAACTGGGTGCCGATTTCGGCCGCCAGGTTGCCAAGGTTTCCCAGACCCAGCAACTGGGACAGCGCCGACAGCCCCATCCCGGTGGCCTGCGTCTTGCCGATGCGCTCGCGGCCGTGCTCCCGCAAGGCGTGTGCCATTTCATGGCCCATCACCATCGCAGCCTCATCGTCGCTGAGTTTGAGCTGGTCCAGGATGCCGGTGTAGAAGGCGATCTTTCCACCCGGCATGCAGTAGGCGTTGATCTGCTGGCTCTCGATCAGGTTAACCTCCCAGCGCCACTTGTTGGCACGGCTGTTCCACTGGGGCGTGTGCGGAATGATGCGCTGGGCAATCGAACGCAGCCGTTGCACCTGGGGATGGCTGTCCGGCATCAACACGCTCTTGGCACGGGCTTCCCCCATTGTCTGCAGGTACTGTTGCGACGCCGCCGCCTCCAGCTGATCGGCAGGAACCAGTTTGCGGAACTGGGACGCCTTGCCCACGTCCACCTGCGCCATCGCTGCGGAGCCGGCAGCAGCACCGGCAGCCAGCACAAAAGCGCGGCGCGACGACCAGACACCGGTTTTCGAATTGCAGAGGAAACACATGCGTCAATAATAGCCACAACCTGGACCCCGGCGCATGCGTGACACCTCCCCGACACCCGACCAACCCGCCTCGAGCTGGAGCGCAGCCATGCGCGTGTACCTGGAGCCCGCCAGCCTGCGCATGCTGTTGCTCGGTTTTTCGGCTGGCCTGCCGCTGCTGCTGGTGCTCGGCACGCTGAGTTTCTGGCTGCGTGAGGCCGGCATCGACCGCACCACGATCGGCCACCTGAGCTGGGTTGGCCTGGCCTATGGCTTCAAATGGGTCTGGTCGCCGCTGGTGGACCGCCTGCCCATACCGCTGCTGACACGGGTGATGGGCCGCAGGCGGAGCTGGCTCCTGTTGTCACAGCTGGTGATCATGGCGGCGCTGGGTTCAATGGCCTTCACGGACCCCAAGCTCACACTCACGCCGATCGTCTGGAGCGCGCTGGCGGTTGCGTTCGCATCGGCCACCCAGGACATCGCCCTGGACGCCTACCGCATCGAATCTGCCCCTATCGAACGCCAGGCCGCGCTGGCAGCAACCTACCAGACCGGCTACCGGCTGGCGATGATCTGGGCCGGCGCAGGGGTACTGTGGATCGCGGCACGGGCCGAAGTGGCCAACACCATGCTGTACCAGCAAAGCGCCTGGCAGACCGCCTACCTGGTGATGTCGGGATCGATGCTGGTCGGCATCGTGACCGTGTTGCTCTCGCCGGAACCCGTCCACCGGACCACCGCGCCAGCCCGCAATCCTGCGCAATGGCTGCAAGGCGCACTGGTTGCGCCTTTTGCCGACTTCCTGGGGCGCTACCGCTGGCAGGCGGTGCTGGTACTGGGCCTGATCGCGCTGTACCGGATCAGCGACGTGGTGATGGGCATCATGGCCAACCCTTTTTATGTCGACATGGGTTACACCAAGGACCAGGTTGCCGCCGTGACCAAGGTCTACGGCGTGGTCATGACACTTGCCGGCGCGTTCATCGGTGGCGCCCTGTCGATGCGTTTCGGGGTCATGCGGATCCTGATGCTGGGCGCCGTCCTGAGCGCGGCCAGCAACCTGCTGTTTGCCTGGCTGGCTGGCCACGGGCACGACGTGACAGCGCTGATCTTCGTCGTGTCCGCCGACAACCTGAGCAGCGGCATCGCGTCGGCGGCGTTCATCGCTTACCTGTCGAGCCTGACCAACGTGCAGTATTCGGCCACCCAGTACGCGTTGTTCAGTTCGCTCATGCTCCTGCTGCCCAAGTTCCTTGCCGGCTTTTCCGGGCAATACGTGGACGCGCTTGGGTACAGCCACTTTTTCGTCGCCACCGCCTTGCTCGGTGTACCGGTGCTGTTTCTGATCTGGGTCGCCCCCAAGGTGGTGGTGGTCGCGGCCCCGGCGGGCACTGCAGGCGTTGAGGGGCATTGACCGGTTTACCTATCTTTACCGCGGCTTCAAGCCGCAGGCCGGGCAGCGTCCTAAACTGCGAACATGGCTGAACGACTGCTGATGATCGAAGACGATGCCCGCCTGGCCCAGATGGTGGCCCAGTATCTGGGCCAGTCCGGCTTTCAGGTCACGCACGTTATGGACGGGCGCAGCGGGCTGGCGCATTTGCAAGGCCAGAACGGCGAGCCACCGCCCGACCTGGTCATTCTGGACCTGATGCTTCCCGATATCGATGGCCTGGAGGTGTGCCGCCGCATCCGCGCACTGCCAGGCGGTGCGGCCCGCACGCCAGTGCTGATGCTCACCGCCAAGGGCGACCCGATGGACCGCATCATCGGGCTGGAGATAGGCGCCGACGACTACCTGCCCAAACCCTTCGAGCCACGTGAACTGCTCGCGCGCATCCGGGCCGTGTTGCGCCGCCATGTGCCCGGTGCCGCACCAGCCAGCCAGAGCATGCGTTTTGGGTCGCTGGAGATCGACCGCGACGGGCGCACCGTCACGGTGGCGGGCAAAAACTGCGAACTCACCTCCTACCAGTTTGACCTGCTGGTCGCGTTGGCCGAACGCGCCGGTCGGGTCCTGACACGCGACCAGATCATGGAGGCAGTCCGTGGGCGTGAACTCGACGCATTCGACCGCTCGATCGACGTGCACATGGGCCGCATCCGTGCCGCCATCGAGCTTGACGCCAAGACGCCCAAACGCATCCTGACGGTGCGCGGTGTCGGCTACGTGTTTGCGCGCCAGCAGGACTGACTGCGGCCTGGCCGCCACCGCCCACCATGGCCACACCACTTTTTCAACGGCTTTACCTGCGCATCTGGCTCGCCGTGGTCGGCACGATCGCGGTTCTCACCCTGCTGGCAGGGTGGATGGCCAACATGGAAGCAGAACATGAACGCGCGCACCGACCGGGCCGCGAGATCGTTCTTCGCAACAGCGCGGGCGAGGTGGTTGGCCAGGCGCCCGCAAGGCCGATCCGCATGCCCGGGCAGGGGCCCGAATTCCAGGTGGCAATGGTCGACGGCACCACCCTGTTTGTGCAGCTGCCGCGCCCGGGCGGCGCAATGCCAGGCGGGCATCCGCCCGGTATGGGCGGGCCGCCCGGCCCGACACGTTTCCCGTTGAACTTTGCCTGGATGCTCGGCCTGGTGGCGGTGGCTGTCGCTCTGGGCACCTACCCGATCGTGCGGCGCCTCACCAAACGGCTGGAGGCGGTCGAACACGGCGTGCGCCAGTGGGGCGACGGCAATCTCTCGCTGCGGCTGCCGGAGCAAGGCAACGACGAGGTGGCATCGCTGGCGCAGGGTTTCAACATCGCCGCCCAGCGCGTTCAGGAGTTGCTGCAATCGCACAAGTCTCTGCTGGCCAATGCGTCACACGAACTGCGATCTCCGCTGACACGTATCCGGATGGGGCTGGAGCTGATGGGTTCGCAGCCCGGGCCGGAGTTTCGCAACGAGATCGCCCGCAACATCCAGGAACTCGACCAGCTGATCGACGAGATCCTGCTGGCCAGCCGGCTGGACGCCAGCGAAGCCGACATGGGCACGGTCGAGGTGCTGGACCTGGTCGGTATTGCCGCCGAGGAGTGTGCCCGTGCCGATGCCGAACTCGACGTGCCCCAGGACCATGCCAGCCTGGAGGTCCGGGGTGTCAGCAAGTTGTTGCGCCGGGTGATGCGCAATCTGCTGGAAAACGCACGGCGCCACGCAGCCGGCGAAGTGCAGGTGCAGTTGCGTGGCGAGCCCGACACCGTGTTGCTGAAAGTATGCGACCACGGACCTGGCGTTCCAGATGCATTTCGGGAGCAGATCTTTCAGCCGTTTTTCCGGCTGCCGGGAGCCACCGAGCGCGACGGCGGCGTGGGATTGGGCCTGGCGCTGGTGAAGTCGATCGTCCTGCGCCATGGCGGCAGCGTCATTTGCGAGGCCAGGCCCGGCGGCGGCGCGTGTTTTGTGGTCAGCCTGCCACGCGCCGCCAAAGCGGTTAGCTGAAGACGCCTGTCTGGTCCGTCAACTATTTCCGGTTCTGGGCGAAAAGTAGCCCTGCCATGCCCCTTTGTGTATCCAGGGGCACTGGTGGCGGGCTACATTCACTCTACCTGCTGTCACACAGTGAAAGCCCGGGGCCCCAAGGCCCTCACAGGGAATCAAAAGTCTCCAACGACGTCCTTTCGAGGACTTTCCAAAGCCACCGCAAGGTGGCTTTTTTTTGCGCGTCCGGGTTTTACCCCGCTGTTGGTCCGAGGAAACCCGCAAACCCAATGCCCATGCGGGTTTCCAGAGGTTTTGGCTGCTCGCTCTACACATTTTTGCCCCGATTTCCTCGAAGTGTGCAGGGCGTCGCGTTACAGCCGGTCGTTCGGGCTGACCTACTGATCGTGCCGTTCGCAATGCCTTCCACTCGCTTGTTGAGTTTCTCGCGCCACTTGGCCAATCGCTCGATGTCGTCGCAAAGTTCGTCTGGGTCTGGGATGGGAAGCCTGCCGACGGTCGCCGCAGCGTCATGCTCGAATTTGGAAGACTTGGTCATGCCTGCATCAATTTCGCGATAGTCTTCGTCCGTGACCATCACCCCTTTGAGGCGCAGGGTCGAAACACCCTCGCGGAAACGCTGCACTGCGCCATTGAGCAGGACCTCCTCGATGCAGCGCTCCCATGCGAGTAGGAGCTGACCGTAGCACTTGGCCGTCAATTGGCGTTGCAGGTCTTCGTCGCCTTCCTTCGCCGCCTTGCGCACACCGCCCAGCATGTCTCGCAGACGCCTCAGGCGGTCCCTTGTGCCCAGCACGTCGAAGGGAAGGTGATGGGAATGAACGCCATAACCGTCTGCCGTCCTGCGGATGTAGTTCCTGGTCAGCGTTGCGCCAACTTCCTCTGCTTTCTGCTCCGGGATCAGGAGGAAGTAGATGTCGTGCGTGAAGACGATCACCGGCCGGGTCAGCGATTCCTTCGCCAGCCGCGCAGCGACCTCCCAGCGGCGCCGATGGTCCGCTGCCCACCTTCGCTCAGAATCGCCGCCGGCGAACCACCGCCCGGCAATTGAAGGGTGAGCTTGAACTGGGTTTTGCCGCCTGGCGACTCTGGCATCATTACAACGCGAAGGTCATGAACTTTGAAATGTTTGAGTTCAGCGTTGAGGGCATCGGCCAGCTCTTGACTTGCCGTCGTGCGAGATATCTCCGTGGGTTTCCTGGAGATGTTCAAGGATGCGGTTGACTATCTCGACCAGACCCGGCAGCGGATCGTCCGATAGCTTGGGGACAGCGTCCCAGTCCAGCTTTCCGGCAGCCGCCTGGAGTACGCCGAGCTGGCGCACATTAATGGCCTTCTGAAGCGTCGACGGCTTTCACTACTCTGGCGTGCCCAGCCATGTACCTGTCGTCGTAGATCGGTTCTTCGTCTGCGGAGTTCTTCATCATCATCTTCCTTCTTTACCTGAGACAACCGAAAGATGCTGCGGATCAGTCATGCAGCTTGCTTTTTTCTGAAATACTGGATATAAATACAGTTCACAGACAAACCTGACCGATGCACCGCCATGGACACCGCCGCAACAACATACCGTGCACCACGCACGGCCACGCGCGCGGCGTTTTGATCACCGATGCATGTCGTCGTCAGGTGTCAGGTCGGGCATCTCGAAGGTCGACACATTCTGCGACCAACGGCTTTGAGGTCACTGGTTTTCCAGGTGGCGTACTGGCCGCATCCCCGACAACGCCCGGCAGCATGGAAATGGTGCTATTATTTTGTACATTAAGTACATAACCAAGCGAATGTCATGAAAACTGTCCATTCCAGCGCCAAAAAACCATCCACTCTTCGTCCCTTGTCCAGGAAGACCAAGACAGCAAATGTCATTCTGAACGACTCGATGGAGGTCATGGTTTTTGAATCGGGTGCGGGAGCTGTGGCAATTGACGTCACATTCGTTCAAGTGGGGGCTGCCCGCAGCGACATGACGGGCCTGATCCGCAAGTCGGCTCAGACTGAAATGGGCTACCTCATTCGCAATGCCAAGAATCCCCAGGCAGCAACGGCCCTGCTGATCGACCCCCGGGTCTTGCAAAAACGCATTTCGCACGCTCGTCCTTCGCGTACGCTTGCCGAAGTCATCGAAAGGTTGCCCTTCCGGCGCCTGGGTGGCAACCCGCTGATCGACGTCAGCCCGTTGCCAGATGATGAACTGCCGCATCTTGAGATCCCCGGCGTTGACATTGGGTACGCGCCAGGGCCCAAGGTTGCGGCTCAATGAACTGGCTGTTGCCGGCGCAGACGCTGCTGCACCTGATCTCCTCGACACCCACGGCAGCACAGACATGGTCAGGAGCAGTTCAAATGCGTGAGCTGCGCGTGAGTGTCATCTCCATTGCACAAGCTCGCGCCAGGATTCAATTGATCCCCACCCACGCCGTTCGATCGGCCCTTGACACCGACCTGGATGTTGTACTGGGACAGATCGCCGCAGACAGCGGCATTGCGCCTTTTGACTTCACCCGTTCTCACGCCACAATTTGGACAGCCTTGAGCGTCGATCCTGCGTTGCAAGGTGTGCAACAAACAGATCGACAGGTCTACGCTACTGCAATGTACGAGGGACTCACCATTGTCGAGGCCGTTCGCCCTGAAACGCCCGCCTTGACCGCACTGGGCGCAAGCATTCATGTCCTCTGAGATCGATGCGTTGGATGTTGGGGAATCGCGCATCACCACCGCTCAGGCCCATGGACCGTTGCGTGTTTTATCTTTGACCGGCGGTGGTTACCGCGGCCTGTTCACCGCAAGGAGCTTGGTTTGCCTGGGTCAGGCTGCGCGCCAGACCGGCGCCTTGAACAACGCCATCGATGTGTTTGCGGGAACGTCCATCGGCGGAATCATGGCCTGCGCTCTGGCAGTTGGAGTGATACCGCACCGCGTGCTCGATGCGATTGATGCTCACGGACCAACGATCTTCCAAGAGAAATCCGCCTCGACCCTGAGGAGAGCCTTGTTCGGCGCCTTGTACGACACCGATCACCTGTCCAAAGCCATCGATGCCGCTTTGGGTCCGCACGCCTCGACCAGGCTTTCGAATTTGTCCCATGGGCTCCTGGTCCCGGCCGTTGATTGGAGCAAGGGGTGTGTCCACATTTTTATGAGTGCGTACTTCGGCAAGGCACATGCGTCGGACGCCACGCTCAAGGAGGTTTGCCTAGCCACATCGGCCGCTCCCACATATTTCGAGGCAGCGCAGGTGAATGGCGCTCCGATGCTGGATGGCGGTTTGGCAGCCAACAATCCGGACGTTCTCGCTGTGCTCGAGATCCTGCGACGATTTCCAGATGTTCTTCACCGTGTGGAAATGCTGAGCATCGGAACGGCTGGCTTTGAAGCCCATCGAGCCCCCAGCAAAGCCGGCCGGTCGGGCTTGGGTTGGGCACCAGATCTGCCCACATTCATGATCGACGTTCAAGAGCGCACCGCAGCTGCTCAGGCAAAGAGCTTGCTTGGACCGCGCTATTTACGGGTCAACCATCCCGGGGAGCCCCAAGCCGCTTTTACCCAACTCGATGCAGCAACCCCTGGTGCGCGAGAGGCGCTGATGCGGGCCGCCGACGATGCAGCCAAAGATGCCTATGCCCTCTCTGGAGTATTCATCGACCGGATGTTCAACCCTGGGCGCGCTGCGGTGCATTGATCTGACCATAACCCACCAACCGATCATGTGACCGATCCACGCCGTTTTTCCGGCGTTTGTTCGATTACCTGGCCAAGGCTTGTTGGTTTGTCTAACGACTGTTTGTTGGGTTCTCTAAGTTATCACGGCCAACAGCGTAGTAAAACCCGCGCGCCCTCAGTGGTGGCCGTCGAAGTGCTCGCCCTCCTTGAGCTTGTAAACCGTGCCGCAATACGGGCACTTGGCCTGCCCCGTGCGCGCGATATCAAGGTACACCTTGGGGTGGCTGTTCCAGATCTTCATGTCGGCCTTCGGGCTAGGACAATACACACCGCCCTGCGCATTCAGGTCCGGGGCGAGCAACGCCACTTGCATCTTGTTCATCATGGTCACACCTTGGTGAGCCAGTGCATGTACTTGGGGTTGCGCCCGTTCACGATGTCGAAAAAGGCGCTCTGGATTTTCTCGGTGATCGGGCCGCGCGAACCGTTGCCAAGGGCGATGCGGTCAAGCTCACGGATCGGGGTCACCTCGGCCGCGGTGCCGGTGAAGAATGCCTCGTCGCTGATGTAGACCTCGTCGCGCGTGATGCGTTTTTGCACCAGCTCCAGGCCAAGGTCCTTGCAGATGTGCATGACGGTGTTGCGGGTGATGCCGTTGAGGGCGCCTGCCGACAGGTCGGGCGTGTAGACCACACCGTCCTTGACCACGAACAGGTTCTCGCCCGCCCCTTCGGACACAAAGCCGCTGGCGTCGAGCAGCAGGGCTTCGTCGTAACCGTCCTCGGTGGCTTCCATGTTGGCCAGGATCGAGTTGGTGTAGTTGCTTACCGCCTTGGACTGCGTCATGGTGATGTTGACATGGTGGCGGGTGTAGCTCGAAATCTTGACGCGGATGCCGTTCTTCATGCCGTCCTCGCCCAGGTAGGCGCCCCAGGCCCAGGCGGCCACCATCAGGTGGATGGTGTTGCCCTTGGGGCTGACACCCAGCTTTTGCGAACCGATCCAGGTCAGCGGACGCAGGTAGCAGCTTTCGAGCTTGTTCTCCCGCACCACCTGTTTCTGCGCCTCCATGACCTCTTCCATCGAGAACGGGATCGCCATTCGCAAGATCTTGGCGCTGTTGAAGAGGCGTTGGGTGTGCTCCTTGAGTCGGAAGATCGCCGTGCCATCGGCCGTGTTGTAAGCCCGCACCCCCTCGAAGGCGCCGCAACCGTAGTGCAGGGTATGCGTCAGCACATGGATCTTGGCGTCGCGCCATTCAACAAGCTGGCCATCCATCCAGATCTTGCCGTCGCGGTCGGCCATTGAAGGAGGTAGGGCGGTCATCGTGATTCCTTGAAGGGTAGTGGTGAAAATGCGGGTCGAATTGGTGATTTTAGGCCGCGTCGCTGCTTGCGCCCGGCCGCACCAGGTTCCATTTCTGCAGTTTGCCGCCGCCAAATTCGCAAGTGACGTGGGAGAGGCTGCCGTCGGTCCAGCGGTACACCTCTGGCTGCGTGTCCTTGGGCGACTGCAGTTCGCCGAGCGCACGGGTCATGGCCACCACATGCAGCAAAGTGACGCCCGGGCGCAGCTTGGCATTGAGCATCACGGCGCTGTCGACATGGCCGATCGGCCGGTTCGCCGCGCGCTTGAGCACCTGCACCATGCGGTTGAAATGCAGCAGGGCCCACATCACGAGGCCCGACGCCACCACGGCCACACCAGCCCAGCCATAAGACCGGTAGGCCATGGCCACCAGCGCAATACCCAGCGCAGGGACGCCGACACGTGACAGGAGTTGCTGGAATTTCATGGTGAAGGTGGCGCGAGCCTACGGCCCGCTCTTGATTGCCCGGCGCGGGGATGCCGGGCGACGCGAACTGGAATTTTATCGTCCCTCGCTTCGGCCATCAGCCCATGCCACGTACCACCTCCATGGCCTGTTCGACCCGCTCCACCGCGTGGATGGTGAGACCTTCGATGGCCTTCTTGGGGGCATTCGCCTTTGGCACCACCGCCACCGAGAACCCGAGTTTGGCAGCCTCTCGCAGCCGCTCCTGCCCGCGCGGCGCCGGGCGAACCTCACCGGCCAGCCCCACCTCGCCAAACGCGAAGAAGCCCTTGGGCAAGGGTTTTCCGCGCAGCGAGGACGTGATCGCCAGCATCACCGCCAGGTCCGCCGCAGGTTCGCTGATGCGCACACCGCCCACGGCATTCACGAACACGTCCTGGTCCATGCAGGCCACACCGGCATGGCGGTGCAACACGGCCAGCAGCATGGCCAGCCGGTCCCGGTCGAGCCCGACCGACAAGCGGCGCGGGCTCGGTCCGCCACTGTCCACCAGCGCCTGGATCTCCACCAGCAAGGGGCGCGAGCCCTCCAGCGTCACCATCACGCAGCTGCCGGGCACCGGCTCGCTGTGCTGGCTCAGGAAGATCGCGCTCGGGTTGCTCACGCCCTTGAGGCCGCGTTCGGTCATCGCAAACACGCCGATCTCGTTGACCGCGCCAAAGCGGTTCTTGATCGCCCGCACCAAGCGAAAGCTGCTGTGTGTGTCGCCCTCGAAATACAGCACGGTATCGACCATGTGCTCCAGCACCCGCGGCCCGGCCAGCGCGCCCTCCTTGGTCACATGGCCGACCAGCACGATGCAGGTGCCGCTGGACTTGGCTGCGCGCGTCAGGTGCGCCGCGCATTCCCGCACCTGGGCCACCGACCCGGGAGCCGAGGTCAGCTGGTCGGAATACACGGTCTGAATCGAGTCGATCACCGCCACGTCAGGTTGCTGGGCGTGCAGCGTGCCAAGGATTTTTTCGAGCTGTATCTCGGCCAGCACCCGCACCTGCGACTGGTCGAGGCCGAGCCGGCGCGCGCGCAGCGCCACCTGGGCCCCGCTCTCCTCGCCACTCACGTACAGCGTCTTTTTGCCTGCGCGCTGCAGCGCATCGAGCGCCTGCAGCAGCAGCGTGGACTTGCCGATACCGGGGTCGCCGCCGATCAACACGACGCCGCCCTCGACAATGCCGCCGCCCAGCACCCGGTCGAGCTCCTCGTGGCCGGTCGGTGTGCGCGCCATGTCGACCGCGTCGATATCGGCCAGCACCGCAACTTCTGCGGTCTTGGCCAGTGACGCGAACCGGTTTTTCACTGGCGAGGCAGTTTCTGCCACCGATTCGATCAGTGTGTTCCAGGCCCCGCAGGCCGGGCACTTGCCCAGCCACTTGGGGCTGGTGCCACCGCAATCGGTACAGGTATAGATGTTCTTGTCTTTGGCCATGCGGCCATGTTAGCCGTAGCGGGCAACAACGATACCGCCGGGCATATCGGCAGACACGGACCCACAATCTGCTTGGACCGCCGGCATTTTTCATTTAACATATTAAATAAATGAGCACCGCCCCGACTCCTTTTGCGCACCGCAACCTCCCCCGCCTGCTGCTGCAGGCGCGCGAAGCTGTCATGGCGCACACCCGCCCCTCCCTGCGCCAGCATGCGCTGAGCGACCAGCAATGGCGGGTGTTGCGTGTGCTGGGGGAACACGGCACGGTTGACACCGGGCGGGTTGCGCGTGAAGCCTTCATCCTGGGCCCCAGCCTGACCGGCGTGTTGTCGCGCATGGAGCGCGATGGCCTGATCGTGCGTGACCGCGATCCGGCCGACCAACGCAAAACCGTGGTCGGCGCCAGCACCAAGGGAAAGGCCCTGGTCAGGAAGTTGTCCACCACCATTGAAGCCCATTACGAATCGATGGAGGGCGTGCTGGGCAAACAAAAGCTGGCCGAGCTCTACACCCTGCTCGACGCCGTCATTGCCCTGGAGCAAGAATGACATCCAACCCGCATTTCACGCCGCAAGGCACGGTCTATGGCACTCTGCTCAACAGCCGGGCCGAAATCGCCTGCCTGGGTGACCAGGTGAACCAAGCCCCCTACAAAGCGCCGCCACGGGCGCCCGTGCTCTACATCAAGACCACCAACACCTGGTCGACGAACGGCAGCGACATCCCGGTGCCCGCCCACGTACCGCAGGTGGAAGTGGGCGCATCGGTGGCGATGGTGATGGGCCCGACACGGTTCGGCATGACCGGCGGCGCTGCAGCGCCGGCAGTCGCAGGTTATGTGCTTGTGAACGACCTCAGTGTTCCCCACGCCAGCTTCTTTCGCCCACCTGTCAAATTCAAGTGCCTCGACGGCTTCCTGGGCCTGGGGCCGCAGTGTGTGGCCGCATCCGCCGCCGGAAACCCGGACACCCTGTTGGTCGAAGTGCGCATCAATGGTGAATTGCGCCAGACCGTGGACTATTCGGACATGGCCCGCGGTGCATCCACCTTGCTGGGTGATGTCAGCAGCTTCATGCGCCTGCGCCCTGGCGACCTGCTCATGCTGGGCTGCGCCGCGGACAGGCCGCTGGCCTTGGTTGGCGACCGGATCGACATCTGCGTGCGCGGCAGGCCCGCATTCGGTACGCTGTCCAACACCCTGGTTGCGCAGGCAAGCAAGGAGGCCGCATGAAACATGCACGCGTGGCGTGGGCCGGCGCCATCTTCGATGCCGTCGAACAAGCAGACGGCCAATTGCTACTGGCCGATGGCCGCGTCGTGGCGCAGGACGCGGTGGTCTGGCTGCCTCCACTGGCCCCGGTCGCACGGGCGCGCACGATCCTCGCCCTTGGCCTGAACTACGCCGACCATGCCAGGGAGCTCGCCTTCAAGGCGCCCGAGGAGCCGCTGGTCTTTGTCAAGGGCGAAAGCGCGCTGCTGGGCCACCGCGGGCTCACCATTCGCCCACCCGACGCCACACACATGCACTACGAATGCGAGCTGGTGGTGGTAATCGGCAGGCAATGCCGGGGCGTGGCACACGCCGACGCCTACGACTTCGTTGCAGGCTACACCGTGGCCAACGACTACGCGATCCGCGACTACCTGGAAAACTGGTACCGCCCCAACCTGCGCGTCAAGAACCGCGACACCTGCACCCCGATCGGCCCCTGGCTGGTGGACGCCGCCGACATCGGCGACCCGATGAACCTCGCGCTGCAGACCACAGTAAACGGCAAAGTCACCCAGTCGGGCAACACGCGCGACATGATTTTCGGCATTCCGTTTTTGATCGAATACTTTTCCAGCTTCATGACCTTGCAACCCGGCGACCTGATCCTGACCGGCACACCCGACGGTGTGGTCGATTGCCAGCCCGGCGACGTCGTCGTCACCCAGATCGAGGGCATTGGCGCCCTGGTCAACACCATCGTGCAAGGAGCCCCATGCGCATCGACCATCTGATCAACGGAAAACCGGTTGCCAGCGCAACCTACTTCGAGACCGTCAACCCCGCCACGCAGGAGGTGCTGGCCGAGGTCGCCGACGGCAGTGAGGCCGAGGTGAACGCGGCCGTGGCCGCAGCCAAGGCCGCGTTCCCCGCCTGGGCTGCCACACCGGCGCCACAACGGGCCAGGCTCATCCGCCGGCTCGGCGAGCTGATCGCCGCCCATGTGCCCGAGATCTCGGAGACCGAGACCAACGACTGCGGCCAGGTGATCGCCCAGACCCGAAAGCAGCTGGTACCGCGCGCCGCCGACAATTTCAGCTACTTCGCCGAGATGTGCACACGGGTCGATGGCCACACCTACCCGACCGACACGCACCTGAACTACACGCTGTTCCACCCGGTCGGCGTCTGCGCGCTGATCTCGCCCTGGAACGTGCCCTTCATGACATCGACCTGGAAGGTGGCCCCCTGCCTGGCGTTCGGCAACACCGCCGTGCTCAAGATGAGCGAGCTCTCGCCGATGTCGGCCGCGCGCCTGGGTGAACTTGCACTGGAAGCCGGCATCCCCGCCGGTGTGCTGAACCTGGTGCATGGCACCGGCAAGGCTGCCGGAGAGCCCTTGTGCCGGCACCCGGATGTGCGCGCGATCTCGTTCACCGGCTCCACCGCCACCGGCAACCGCATCGTGCAGGCCGCCGGCCTCAAGAAGTTCAGCATGGAGCTGGGCGGCAAGTCGCCGTTCATCGTGTTCGACGACGCCGACCTGGCACGCGCGCTTGACGCTGCGGTGTTCATGATTTTCAGCAACAACGGCGAACGCTGCACGGCCGGCTCACGCATCCTGGTGCAGAAGTCCATTTACGCCGACTTCGCGCAGAAGTTTGCCGCACGCGCCAGGCGCCTCAAGGTCGGCGACCCGATGGACGAGGCCACCATCGTCGGCCCGATGATCAGCCAGTCGCACCTGGCCAAGGTTCGCAGTTACATCGAACTCGGCCCCAAAGAAGGCGCCACGCTGTTGTGCGGCGGCCTGGGTGCGCCCGACCTGCCGGCGCGTGTGCAGCGCGGCAACTATGTGCTGCCAACAGTATTTGCCGACGTCGACAACCGCATGCGCATCGCCCAGGAAGAAATTTTCGGCCCGGTCGCCTGCCTGATTCCCTTCGAGGACGAGGCCGACGCCATCCGCATCGCCAACGACACAAGGTACGGCCTTTCCAGCTATGTCTGGACCGAAAACCTCGGCCGCGCCCACCGCGTCGCCGCTGCCGTCGAGGCCGGCATGTGTTTCGTGAACAGCCAGAACGTGCGCGACCTGCGCCAACCCTTCGGCGGCACCAAAGGCAGCGGCACCGGCCGTGAGGGCGGCACCTGGAGCTACGAGGTGTTCTGCGAACCCAAGAACATCTGCGTCTCCCTGGGCGGCCACCATATTCCGCATTGGGGGGTTTGATGGGTCCGGTCGAGGCCACGTACCCCGAAGGAATTGCGCCGGCTGCTTTCGGCCCTTTGCGGACGTTGTTGGTCTGTCCGGAAAACATGACAGCCTGGAACCCGGCGGCTTGGTGTGGGACCAGGCCGACGGCGCATTCGGCTCCGCGGCTGTCCCCCGCCCTGCGGGCTCCTCCTTTATGCCGCTGCGCCGAACGCACCGCCGACCTGGTCCTGCAAAGTCGTTGGAAC
>CAMAWD010000116.1 GCA_945861785.1 Rhodoferax sp. OV413
CAGTGAGTTCTGCGGCCCGACCCTCGGGCGAGCACCACAGGGCAGTCGGCGCGTTCAGCGCCCGACCGCTCCAGTATGAGCCCCCGCCGGGCTGCGCCTGCCGCGACGCGCGCCAACGCCAACGCCCATGCCCATGCCAACGCCAACGCAGACCAGGCAACGAACGACCGCAATCGGCCGAAAGCGGTCATTGAAGGCACGGTCAACCGCGTCCAGGCAGGTCGGGCAAACCGCTGCGGCGCATTCGACATGAAACAGGATCACATGTGAACCGATTTTCAATCTTCTCCATCGCGCGCAACGCGATGTCGTACCACGAGAACTGGCAGAAGCAGTGGCGCAGCCCGGCGCCCAAGGCTTCTTACGACGCCATCGTCGTGGGTGGCGGCGGGCATGGCCTGGCCACTGCGTATTACCTGGCCAAGGAGCATGGCATGCGCAACATTGCCGTGGTCGAGCGCGGCTGGTTGGGTGGCGGCAACACTGCGCGCAATACCACCATCGTGCGCTCCAACTACCTGTGGGACGACTCCACGCACCTCTACGAGAAAGCGCTGCAGCTGTGGGAGGGTCTGTCGCAGGACCTCAACTACAACACCATGTTCAGCCAGCGCGGCGTGATGAACGTCGGCCACTCGCTGCAGGACATGCGCGACATCAACCGCCGCGTCAACGCCAACCGGCTCAACGGCGTCGATGGCGTCGTGCTGAGCCCGCAGCAGATCAAGGACATGGTGCCGATCATGAACACCTCGGCCGCGCTGCGTTACCCGGTGATGGGCGCCTCGTTCCAGCCGCGTGGTGGTGTGGCGCGCCACGACGCGATCGCGTGGGGTTTTGCGCGTGCGGCTGACGCGCTCGGCGTCGACATCCTGCAGAACTGCGAGGTCATCGGCATCCGGCGCGAAGGTGGCCAGGTGCTTGGCATCGAGACCACGCGCGGCACGATTGCCAGCAAGAAAATCGGCATTGTGTCGGCCGGGCACAGCACCGTGCTGGCCGATATGGCGGGCATCCGCCTGCCGCTGGAAAGCCATCCGCTGCAGGCGCTGGTGTCGGAGCCGCTCAAACCGATCCTGCACACGGTGGTGATGTCCAACGCCATCCATGCCTATGTGAGCCAGTCCGACAAGGGCGACCTGGTCATCGGGGCGGGCATCGACAGTTATGTGGGTTACGGCCAGCGCGGCAGTTTCCCGGTGATCGAACACACGCTGCAGGCGATCTGCGAGTTGTTCCCGATCTTCCGGCGGGTGCGCATGAACCGCCAGTGGGGTGGCATCGTGGACGTGGCGCCCGACGCCTGCCCGATCATCTCCAAGACCGACATCAAGGGCCTGTATTTCAACTGCGGCTGGGGCACGGGCGGCTTCAAGGCCACGCCCGGCTCGGGCTGGGTCATGGCGCACACCATGGCGCAGGACCGCCCGCACGCGCTCAACGAAGCCTTTGCGCTCGACCGTTTCAACACCGGCCACCTGATCGACGAACACGGCGCGGCCGGCGTCGCGCACTAGAACCGCAACAGACCATGCTTCAGATTACCTGTCCCTGGTGCGGTCCCCGCGCCGAAAGCGAATTCAGCTGTGGCGGCGAGGCCCATATCGCCCGCCCGCTCGACACCGACGCCCTCACCGATGCGCAGTGGGGCGACTACCTCTTCATGCGCAAGAACCCCAAAGGCCTGCACCGGGAGCAATGGCTGCATTCCCAGGGCTGCCGGCGCTGGTTCAACGCCGAGCGCCATACCGTGAGTTACGTGTTCTCGAAGTTCTACAAGCCCGGTGAGAATCCGGATGCGGCGCCCGCCACCGATGGGGGTGTGGCATGAGCGGTACACGTACCACCACGGGCGGCAGCCGGATCGACCGCGCCCGCACGCTGGCATTCCGGTTCAATGGCCGCAGTTACCAGGGATTTGCCGGCGACACGTTGGCCTCGGCGGTGCTGGCCGCCGGCGAAACCGTGTTGTCACGCTCCTGGAAGTACCACCGGCCGCGTTCCATCGTCAGCAGCGGTATCGAGGAGCCCTCGGCACTGGTGCAGATGGAGTCCGGCGCCTGGGAGATCCCCAACGCCAAGATGCCCGAGGTCGAGCTCTACCAGAACCTGAGCGCAGACAGCGTCAACCCCTGGCCCAGCGCGGGCAAACATCTGTTCAGCATCAACCGCTGGTTCACGCCGCTGTTTCCGGCGGGTTTCTATTACAAGACTTTCATGTGGCCGGCCAAGGCCTGGATGTGGTACGAGCGCTTCATCCGCCAGGCCGGTGGCCTGGGCGCTTCACCGATGGAGGAAGACAAGGACCGTTATGTGCACCAGAACATCCATTGCGATGTGCTGGTGGCGGGTGGCGGCGTGGCAGGCCTGGCCGCTGCGCTGGCCGCTGGCCGCAGCGGCGCGCGGGTGATCCTGGCCGAGTTGGGTGCACATCTGGGCGGCGCCGCCCATCGGGTACAGGGCAGCATCGATGGTTTGCCCGCCGTCGACTGGGTGCGTGCGGCCGAGCAAGAACTGGCTGCAATGCCAGAGGTGCGCATCATCCGCCGCGGTGTGGTGTTTGGCTACCACGATGGCAATTTTCTGACCATCCGCGAGTCGCTCACCGACCACCTGCCGCTGAAGGACCGCAAGGGTTTTCGCGAGCGTCTGTGGCGGGTGCGCGCGGCGCAGGTGGTGCTCGCCACCGGGGCCCATGAGCGCCCGATGGTGTTCGGCAACAACGACCTGCCGGGCGTAATGCTCTCCAGCGCTTTGGCGGACTACGTGGCCCTGTATGGCGTGCAGGTTGGCCGGCGCGTCGTGCTCGCCACCAACAACGACAGCGCCTATGCCGATGCGCTGATCCTGAGGCAGGCCGGCGCGCAGGTGACGGTGGTCGATGTGCGGGCAGGCCAACCGGTGGCCGGCAGTGTGGCGCACCAGGCCAGCGCAGCGGGGGTGGGCCTCGTGCGCGGTTTCGTGCCTTTGCATGCCACCGGCAGTGCTGGTGTGAATGGCCTGGTGGTACGTGCGATGGTGGGTGACAAGGCCAGCGGCGAACAGCGCACGCTGCCCTGCGATGCGATCGGCATGGCCGGCGGCTGGAACCCGGCCATCCACCTGTATTCGCACTCTGGCGGCAAGGCGCGCTGGGACGGCACCTCGGCCTGTTTTGTGCCCGGCGCCGCGATGCCGGCGCAGGCCATGGTGGGGGCCTGCCGCGCGACCTGGTCGTTGGAAAAGTCGCTCGACGACGCCAGCCGGGCGGGCACCGGCGCCGCAATCGCAGCGGGGTTTTCTGCCACGGCGAGCCAGTTCAAGGTGGTGGAGCCGGCCCAGGAGCCGATCTCGGCTTTCTGGATTGCCGAGACCGGCGAACCGGTCTCGCGCCGGGCCAAGGCCTTCGTCGACTACCAGAACGACGTGGCCGCCAGCGACATCGAGCTGGCCATCCGCGAGGGTTTCGAGTCGATCGAACACATCAAGCGCTACACCGCGCTCGGGTTCGGAACCGACCAGGGCAAACTCGGCAACATCAACGGCATGGCGCTGGCCGCGCGCGCGATGAACAAGCCGATCGACCAGGTCGGCACCACCACCTTCCGCCCGAACTACCTGCCGATCAGTTTTGGCACCTTCGCCGGCCTGGAGCGGGGAGACCTGTTCGATCCGGCGCGCAAGACCAGCCCGCACCTGCAGCATGTGGCGGCTGGCGCCCTGTTCGAGGACGTCGGCCAGTGGAAACGACCCTGGTATTTCCCCAAGCCGGGCGAAGACCTGCACCAGGCCGTCAACCGCGAGTGCCTGGCGGTACGCAACAGCGTCGGCATGCTGGACGCGTCCACATTGGGCAAGATCGATATCCAGGGGCCGGATGCAGCCAAGCTGCTGAACTGGATATACACCAACCCCTGGCTCAAGCTCGAGGTGGGCAAATGCCGCTACGGCCTGATGCTGGACGAGAACGGCATGGTGTTCGACGACGGCGTCACCGCGCGCCTGGCAGAAAACCATTTCCTGATGACCACCACCACCGGCGGCGCGGCGCGTGTGCTGGGCTGGATGGAGCGCTGGGTGCAGACCGAATGGCCCGACATGCAGGTCTACATGACCAGCGTGACCGACCACTGGTCGACCTTTGCCGTGGTCGGGCCCAAGAGCCGTGAGGTGGTGCGCAAGGTCTGCCAGGACGTAGACCTGTCGAACGAGGCCTTTCCGTTCATGGGCTGGCGCGCGGGCACGGTGGCCGGGGTGCGCGCGCGCATCATGCGCATCAGTTTTTCGGGCGAGATGTGTTTCGAGGTGAACGTGCCGTCCAACACCGGCGCCCGGGTCTGGGAGCTGCTGATGCAGGCGGGCGCCGAATTCGGCATCGCGCCGTACGGCACCGAGGCGATGCACGTGTTGCGCGCCGAGAAGGGCTACATCATCGTGGGCCAGGATACCGATGGTTCGATCACCCCGTACGACCTCGGCATGGGTGGCATGGTCGCCAAGAACAAGGACTTCCTGGGCCGCCGTTCGCTCACCCGCAGCGACACCGCGCGCGCCGACCGCAAACAACTCGTCGGGCTGCTGACCGACGACCCGCAGCTGGTGTTGCCCGAGGGCACGCAACTGACCGACAAGCCGGCTGGCACCGCCACGCCAGTGCCGATGCTGGGGCATGTGACCTCCAGCTACTACAGCCCCATCCTGAAGCGCTCGATCGCGATGGCGGTGCTGCGCTCGGGCACCCAGCGCATGGGCCAGAAGGTGAATGCGGCGCTGGCCGACGGGCGTTATGTGGCAGCCACCGTGACAAGCACGGTTTTTTACGATCCGGAAGGGAAATGTCTCCATGCCTGATGTTGTTGTGAGCAGCCCGCTGGCCGAGGTGTTGGCGCAGGGCAAACGGGTGTTGCAGGTGGACGGGCGGGAATGCGCGCTGGGCGAGATCGCCTTTGTGGAGATGTTCAACCTGCGCGGCAACCCCGCCGATGCGCGATTCATGCAGGCTGTTCTGCTGCACACCGGCATGCACCTGCCGCAGCGTGCCAACACTGCCTCGATCGACCCGCAGCGCCAGCTGCTGTGGATGGGGCCGGACGAGTGGTTGTTGAAAGTACGCGACGCCCAGGGCGACGCCATCGCAACTGCGCTGGGCGCAGCGCTGCAGGGTGTGCACAGCGCGGTCGTCGATGTGGGCCACGGCAACACCACACTCACGCTGCAGGGGCCTGCAGCGGCCGACCTGCTGGCACGTGGCTGCCCGCTGGACCTGCATGCCCGGGTGTTCCCGGCCGGCGCCTTGGCGCAGACCCACATCGCCAAGGCCAGTGCCACCGTGTTGTGCCTGGCGGCTGGGACGCATTTCGAACTGACGGTGCGGCGCAGTTTTGCGGACTATCTGTTCCGCTGGTTGTGCGCCGCGGGTGAGTGACTGGGTGTTGCGGCAGCTTTTTGGTCAGGCGGTCTGCGGATCAGATCGTTTTGGTGGTCAGCGGGTCAGCGGGTTGACGGGTTGGCGGGTTGGCGGGCTCACGCCGACGAGGCACTCGGCTCCGCGGCTGTCCCTCCGCCCTTCGGCCTCCTTCCTTTATGCCGCTGCGCCGAGCGCCTCGCCGGCCTGATCCTGGGCGGGAGCTTGCGCTCGGACGAAGACTGCCGGCAACCCGACGTGGGGCGCGTGGCCTCGCCAAGCGCGTGGCATGACCGGCTGGGGGCTTTGGTTCGGTCGACGTGAAAAGTCACGCGATGGATCTCAACATGAACCTTTTTCCCGAGATGGACGACCAGGCTGATTGGGTGAATATGACGCCCGTTTCCTGGAAGAGTTGCGGCCAACCGAGCAGGCTCGGTCCTTGTTGCTTCGTCGGTCATTGGCGGCATGTCGCAGTGTTCGGGTTTATCCGGCGGATAAACTGGGCGGCCAGACTAGACTACGAGCTACGTCGCGTTAGGCATCTCAAAATGCACCTTCCCACGTCAATACGCACCGTAGCAAACATCTGTGCACAGCGACCATCACCCGTTCCCGAGGGGCCAGGCGCCTACGCGTTTTGGTGGGTTACAGATAAAGCCACTCTCATTGAGTCAAACCGTACGGTGGTGCTCAAAGGTCCCAGCGAGTTTCGAGTCACCGTCGAATATCGAGACTGGTGGCCAGCGGAGCTAACCTATCCGTGTCTTTATGTCGGAAAGACAACCAACATCAGAAAGAGATTTGGCCTGCACATAAAGCGAAAGAGCGAAGGACGCTTACACGCCGCTCATCCAGAACATCACAAGGCTGAGCCGAATACAACGTCGTGTCAACTTCGCTGGGGAATCGAGCATATCTTTCCCAACGAGCCTGACCCACTTCGTCTCATATCGAACTCGGTTGGTTTTTCCTACCGAAATGACTTCAGTGACAACGCGATCGCGGAGCGGTTCTTCGAGGAAGATCGGCTTGTCGGAACCTGGCGCCCGTGGTTCAACATCGGCTCCGAGCGCTGAGATGCCAGCCCCTCGCTCAACCGGCGCACCAACGGCAGGCCACCAGGCCCGGTCTGGTGGTACACGGTACACGGGACACGGTACATTTTCGCCAGCCTGGACCTGGTGTCCTGCCGCCGTTGCCCGCATAGCTCGAACGTTGTGCGATGGGTTCAGCGGTCGAGGCATGACACCGCCCCGCAGTTTGTGGCAAGCTTCGAGTATCGCGTTCAATAGGAGGTCCTATGTCCATACCGCTTGACACTCTCGAGGCAGAAGTGCTGAAACTGCCGGCAGGTGCGCGCTCGCGCCTTCTGGACCGCCTGATTGCGAGCTTGGAAGCTGACGCTGATATCGAAGAAGCGTGGGCGTTCGAATCGGAGCGCCGTGATGCGGAGGTCGATGAGGGCAAGGTTGCCACTGTGCCAGGCGCTGAACTTCTTGATCGTCTGCGCGCACAGCTTCGGTGACTTATTCCCTCCACCCGGCAGCGGCCAGGGAGCTTGAAGAAGCCCTTGCGTTCTATCGGGAGCAAGGTGGAATCGGTCTGGCTCGCGCATTCCTTGCCGAGTTTGAACGTGTCACGGCTTTGTTGGTTGCGAACCCTGGCTTCGGTACATCCACCACTGGCGCGAGACTCAGTTTCCCTCTCAGACGTTTCCCGTATTCACTGGTCTATAGAAGCACCGGCGAAGACATCCGCATTCTTGTTGTTGGTCATCAGCACCGTCGCCCTGGTTATTGGTCTGGCCGAAACTAGGAAATGGTGGGTGAACGGTGAGGACGCATAGCAGGTCGCGCGACACGGACGCGTAACTTCAGCCTGCCGCTTGCGGCCCGTGTTGCGCGCCGGTCCACTTAGACGTTGGGCTTCACAAACACGCACTGTCCGCCCCTCGACCAATGGGGAAACACCCCATGAGTCCGGCCGTCGCTGCGACATTTGACGCTTACCCAATCGATCTTTCGGGAGTTCATGGCATTTCCACTGTATGCGTCACAAGAGCACCAAGCCGGCCGGATCGCCATCGGGACGCGGGATTAAGATGCGACCATCGCCACTCCGAGAAGCACCATGTCCGCCCTGCTAGATGAACTTTCCAGGAAAGCCAAGAATCTGGCCTTGGAAGAGCGCGCCCAGCTAGCGCAGGAACTCATCGAGTCATTCGGTCAAGAGTCAGGCCCGGAAGTGGACGCGGCCTGGGAGACCGAACTCGCTTCACGCAGTGCAAAGTACGAGCGCGGCGAAGCCAAGTTGGTTCCTGCTGCAGAAGTCTTTGAAGCTGCAAGACGGCTCACCCAGTGAAGGCGGTTCGCTTCCTGGAGGAGGCGCTTGAAGAGTTCCTTGATCAGGTTGCGTATTATGAAAAACGCGAGAAAGGTCTCGGCGAGCGTTTCCGCCTTGCGGTGCAGGCGGCGAGCGCGCTGGGTATCTGATTTTCAAAGGCAATTTGGCAGAAGTGAGGCTGGGCGCGCCTGTCGCTGTCAAGGTCGCGTCGAGACCGGCGGCATGGCAAGGCCCATGGCATCGTTCCGGGAACCATGCCGCAATACCGCGCAGGGCCGCTGGCATGATCGCCGGCTCCAACATGAAGGATCTGTAGCGTGGGTTTTTTTCTGGGCATAGACACCGGCGGCACATTCACCGATGCCGTTCTGCTTGACACCAACAAGAAAGTCGTGGCTGCGGCCAAAAGCCTGACCACGCGGTTCGACCTGGCCATTGGCATCGGTGCTGCGCTGGACCAGTTGCCGCCCGACATGTTGTCAAAGGTGGACCTGGTGTCTTTGTCCACCACACTCACCACCAATTCGGTGGTCGAGGGCAAGGGCTCGCCGGTGTGCGTGTTGCTGGCCGGTTACGACGCGGCCCAGATCAAGGCCAGCGGGCTGGTCGACTTGATCGGTTCCGATGCCATCGTGTCCCTGTCCGGTGGACACGATGCCGGCGGATTTGCGATAGCGGCGCTGGACGAAGCGGTGGCACGGGCCGCCATCCTGCACCACGCGCCACGGGTGTCCGCATTTGCAATTTCGGCCACTTTCGGTGTGCGCAACCCGGAGCACGAACTCCAACTGCGGGCCTGGGTCGAGTCACTGTGCGACAAGCCGGTCACTTGCGGGCACGAACTTGCGTCGAGCCTGGGCGCACCGCGCCGGGCCATGACGGTGGCCCTGAACGCCCGCATGGTGTCACATGTCAAGCAACTGATCGACTCGGTGCGGGCCACACTCGCCGCGCGTGGCATCGGCGCTCCGCTGATGATCGTCAAGGGCGACGGCAGCCTGATCAACGTCGAGAGCGCATTGAAACGCCCGGTGGGCACGGTGCTCTCCGGCCCGGCAGCCAGTGTGCTGGGGGCGTGTGCGCTCAGCGGTTACCAGGATGCGATCGTGGCCGACATGGGGGGCACCACCACCGACATTGCGGTGGTGCGTGGTGGCGAGCCCGAGTTGAGTTTTGACGGGGCGATGGTGGGCCAGTGGCGTCCCATGGTGGAGGCCATCAAGATCTACGCCATCGGCCTCGGAGGCGACAGCGAAGTGCGGTTCGGGGGTGGCGAAGGCCTGGTGATCGGGCCGCGCCGGGTGGTGCCGCTCAGCCTGGTGGTGCACCAGCACCCGCATCTGCTGGCGGTGATCGAGCGCCAGCAGACCGAATCGCCGCACGCCAGCCAGATCCGGTTTGCGCAGCGCCTGCATGCGGATGCTGCCTTGCTGGCGCGCCTGCCCCCGGACGAACTGGCCGCCTGGGAGCGGCTGGCCGGCGGGCCGGTTGACCTGGAGCGCGCCAACATCGAGGAGCGCGGTCTGTCGCGCGCGCTGGCGCGGTTGGAGCGCAAGGGCCTGGCCATCTACAGCGGCTTCACGCCCACCGACGCGGCCCACGTGCTTGGCCTGTCGACGCACTGGAGCCGCGACGCCGCAGTGTTCGGCGCGCGCGTCTGGGCGCGCCAGATGCGGCATTTGTATGGCCTGGGAACCTGGGTCCAGGGTGATGCCGAAGGCCCGGCACGCCAGGTGGTGGACAAGGTGATCGACACCGTCTGCCAGAAACTGATCGAAGCCGGTCTCAACGATGCCGGGCAGATGAACGAAGGCAATGCCGCCAAGGTGGCGACCCTGCTGACCGGCATGGTCTTGCACGCCAACCGTGCCGATGGGCCGCCACCGGTGTTTGCCCTGAAGTTCGCGCCCGATGTGCCCCTGGTTGCGGTGGGTGCACCCGCTGGCAGTTATTACCCGGCGGTGGCACAGGCGCTGGGTGTGCGGCTGGAGTTGCCGCGTTTCGCCGCGGTGGCCAACGCGGTGGGCGCCGTCCTGGGGCAGGTGTCGCAACGCGTGCACCTCACCGTGTCGCAGCCGGTGCGCGGGGTGTACCGCGTGTTTGCCAAAACCGGGCCGCGCGACTTCGACACAGTGGCCGCGGCAATTGCCCATGCGCAGGGCCTGGCTGCCGCCGAGGCCATGGTCCACGCGATCGAGGCCGGTGCCGCGCACGCCACTGTCGTCCTGAGCCAGTTCGACAACCAGGTTCGCAACGACATCGACGGCGACATGTTCTTCGAAGCCCGGGTCACGGCCACCGCATCCGGACCGCCCCGAACCCGAACAACGCACCCAGTGGTGCCAGCCGGCCATGGACAGCTCGCGCAGCAGCCTTGAAAACGCGCTGGCCAGCCATGGCTTGCGTGTGCGCGGCGGCTGGCTGCCCGCGCCCAGCGACGTACTGCCCGATCTGCCCGACGGGCGTGCGCCGGCCGTGGTCTGGATGGTGGGGCAGGTAGGGTCTGCGGTTTGGGCCTCTTTTGCAGGCTCGGTGTTTGCAGGCGACGGCCTGCCCGACCCGATGGACCGCTGGAGCAAGTCGATCGGCAATGCGATGGCACAGGCCTGCGGCGGAACCGCGCTGTACCCGTCCGATGGACCGCCCTGGTACCCGTTTCAGCAGTGGGCGGCGCGGGCCGAGCCGGTCCAGACCAGCCGGTTGATGCTGCAGATACATCCGCAGCATGGTTTGTGGCATGCCTGCCGCTTCGCCCTGTTGCTGCCCGCTGTCGCCCCGCAAGACGCCGCGCAGTTGGTTATACCGATGGCGTCGGCATTGGACATCTGCGCGCGCTGCGACGGCCAGCCCTGCCTGCAGGCCTGCCCGGTGGGTGCGTTCACCGGCACCAGCTACCGGGTCGACGACTGCGCCGCCCACCTGCACCAGCCCCAGGGCGTGGCCTGCATGCAGGGCGGCTGCCTGGCACGCCGGGCCTGTCCTGTGGGCGTCGACAACCGTTACAAGCCGGAGCATGCAGCGTTTCACATGGCGGCGTTTGCGGACCGCCGCAGCGCAAGCCTTGCCAGCCGGCAATCCTGAGGCAGGGGGACGGTTCGGGTCAGGCAGCGTTGCCGGGCCTGGTATCCTGTATCCTCTGTGCGTGGTTCCGACCGAGTGATGTCAAAATAGGTCACGCATGCCCGCAATCGTCAAGTTCAGCGATCCGATCTTCATTGCCGCTCTGGTCAGCACGGCCTTGGCAGTCGTGGCGCTGCTTGGTTGCTGGTTGCTTTGGCGGCGTTCTCGCACCGCCATGCGTTCGCATGAGCAGCTGACACGCCAATTGAGCAGTGCACAGAACCTGGATGCCATCACTGGCTTGTCGACCCCCTCGAAGTTTGACAGCGAGCTTGAAGATGCCGCCTTGCGCAGTGATGCCAATGGCCAGCCCATCTGCGTGTTGTACCTGGACATCGACCATTTTCGGTCCGCCAATGACGCATTCGGGCGCGCGGCGGGCGACGGTGTTCTCAAGGAGTTGGCGACCCGGATCAATGCGTTGCTCAAGCCTGGCTGTCCGGCGACGCGCCTGGGCGGCAATGAATTCGCGCTGCTCCTGGCGGCGCCCCTGAAGGATGCCCAAGCACTGGCCAGCCAATTGTTGGCCCGGCTTGCGACGCCGGTGGTATTGCCGAGCGGCGAGGCCCGCCTGACCTGTTCGATCGGTATCGCATCCTACCCGGCACAAGGATCGCGGCGCAATATCGTCGAGCGCGCTGCGGCGGCCATGCGTACGGTCAAGCTGCAGGGTGGCGATGGTTTTGCCGAGTTCGACCAACAAGCCGCCGATGGCCGCCGCGAGTCGGCCCGGCTGCTGCACGATCTGCGGTGCGCCGTGGAGCGGCGGGAATTCGAGCTTTTCTACCAGCCAAAGATTGACGCAACCAGCCTGCAAATCACGGCGGTCGAGGCATTGGTGCGCTGGCGCCATCCGAAGCTGGGCATGGTCGGGCCCGACCGTTTCATTCCTCTTGCCGAGCGCTACGGTGTGATCCAGGGCATCGGCTGCTGGGTCATTGAGGAGGCCTGCCGGCAGGCGCAGGCGTGGCGCGGGCAGGGCCTTCGCATGCGCATCGCAGTCAACATTTCCGGGCACCAGTTGCGGCAGGACGGTTTCATCGAGCACCTTGAGGGCGTCCTCCAGGCCACGCAGACGCCACCTTCGCGCTTCACCTGCGAGATCACCGAGTCGATCGCGATGGAGGACACCGCGGCCACCATGGCGGCGTTCGACCGCCTGGGTGCACTCGGTGTGCACGTGTCGATCGACGACTTTGGTACCGGCCATTCCAGCCTGGCCTCGCTCAGACGCCTGCCGGCACAGGAACTCAAGATCGACCGGGCCTTTGTCGCCGACCTGGGCGTGAGCGAGCATGCCCATTTCATTGCCAACACCATCGTGAACATGGCCCATGCACTGAATCTCAAGGTGGTGGCCGAAGGTGTGGAAACGCGGGAACAACGCGACATGCTGGTGGGCATGGGCTGCGACGAACTGCAGGGCTACCTGTTCGCCAAGCCGATGCGTGCTGAAGACCTCAGCCTTTGGGCCGCGCGCGATCCTCGGGGTGCAGTGGCGCAGTTCCGCCCCTCCCTGTACAGCGAGACTGAGCCGCACCAGATCATTTGAGCCAGGCGCTGGCGACCGGCGGGGCCGGTTGCCACTGACCGGCGCCAGATCACACTTTCGGGCCGTTGTGCTTTCGACATGCACTGTACGAACAAGGCGTGTCCCCGGACTATTCCCGCAGTGTCTTCGCCACCGACCTGATCGGCCTGTACGCCGTGGGCGGAACCAGTTTCGGCATGCATGAATCGCAGTCGCGCCTGCGGGAGAAGCCCATCGTGCGCAGCCCCGACTTCTGGCGGCTGCATTTTCCGGCGTTGCAGGCTGAGTTTCCGCAGCAGCTTGCCGGCGGTTTGGAACCAGGCAATCCAGCGCGACCTGGGTTTGCAGGTGCCGAACGACGCACTGGGCGTTGCGGTGATGCCGGTGTGAGTTGCGCGGCGGGCCGGCAAAACAACTCAACTTGCGGCGACCGGCTGGCACCCCGACGGTGCGCAGTCTTCCCCGGCGATGTGCGGCGCTCGCCAGGCGGCAGATGTCCCGCACACGACAGCGCCAAGCTGCGTGGACACCATCGTATTCCCTAGGTAGGGTAGCCACTTTACCCGCGCATAATCGTTTTCGAAAGGCGCTCCCGCCAATCATCCAACCGGCCCTGAGGCCGTCTGGGGTGTGTGCAAGACGGGCACCTCAACCAGGCACGGTGATTGCTTGGTGTCAGCCACAGAAAGAACCAAGCGCGTACTTCATGCCCGAAACCATCGCACCTGTGCTGCAGGTCAACAACCTGAATACGCGGTTCAAGACGCGCACGGGTGACGTGTATGCCGTCAACACCGTGAGTTTCGACCTCAAACCCGGTGAACTGCTGGGTGTGGTGGGCGAAAGCGGCTCGGGCAAGTCGGTCACGATGATGTCGCTGCTGGGTCTGTTGCCCAGCCCACCCGCAGTGGTCAGCGGCGATTCGGTGTTGTTCGACGGGCTGGACTTGCTGCACTGCACGACCGAGCAGTTGCGGGCGGTGCGCGGTGCGCGCATCGGTTTCATCTTCCAGGACCCGATGACCTCCCTCAACCCGGTGTTCACAGTCGGTTTCCAGATCATGGAGCCCTTGCGCGAACACATGGGCCTGGACAAGGAGGCCGCCCGAAAGCGCGCGCAGGATTTGCTGGAGCTGGTCGGCATTCCCGACGCCGGGCGTCGCCTGAAGGACTTCCCCCACCAGTTTTCCGGCGGCATGCGCCAGCGCGTGATGATCGCGATTGCACTCGCGTGTGACCCCAAGGTCCTGATAGCCGACGAACCTACAACCGCACTGGATGTGACCATCCAGGCGCAGATTCTCGAACTGGTGCGCGAGTTGCGCCACAAGCTCGGCATGGCCATCATCTGGATCACCCACGACCTGGGCGTCATCGCCGGCATTGCGGACCGTGCGATGGTGATGTATGGCGGGCAGATCGTCGAGATGGCGCCAGTGCTGGAGCTGTTCGAACGCCCGGCCCACCCCTATACCCGCGCCTTGCTCAAGACCATGCCGCGCTTGCGCGGTGCCCGTGCCCCCAAGCTGGATGTGATCGAGGGCCAGCCACCGATCATCAAGGCGCAACCGGCAGCCTGCGCGTTTCGGGCGCGCTGCCCCGAGGCCATGGAGCGTTGTGGCCGCGAAAACCCACAGCGGCTCGGTATTGGCCCTGGGCACGACGTGGCCTGTTTTTGGGATGTGAACACCGGGAAAGAGCGCCATGGTTGAGGCTGTCGACTCCGTTGATACGGTCAGGGCGGGCACTGCCACGCGCAATCAGGCCAGTCGCCCCGCACTGGTGCAGGTGCGCGGCCTGAAGATGTACTTCCCGATCTATGCCGGCCTGTTGCGCCGCCGCGCGGGGGAGGTCAAGGCGGTGGACGGCGTGAGTTTCGACATCCCGGCCGGTGAAACCCTTGGATTGGTGGGGGAGTCGGGCTGCGGCAAGTCGACCTGCGGCCGGGCCATCCTGCGGCTGTACGAACCCACGGCAGGCCAGGTCATCATTGATGGCCACGACGTGACCGCGGTGGCGCCGGAGGCGCTCCGCAAACTGCGCCCGGCCATGCAGATGGTGTTCCAGGATCCGCAGGCCAGCCTGAATCCGCGCATGTCGGTGGCCTCCATCATTGGGGAACCCCTGCTGGAACACACCAGCCAGACCAAGCTTGAGCAGCGCGAGCGCATCTACGAGTTGATGGACCAGGTTGGCCTGAACCGCAACTTCGCCAACCGGTATCCGCACGAGTTCTCCGGTGGCCAGCGCCAGCGCATCGGAATTGCCCGGGCATTGGCGCTGAACCCCAAGTTCATCGTGTGCGACGAACCGATCGCCGCGCTGGACGTGTCTATCCAGGCGCAGGTCGTGAACCTGCTCGAAGAACTGCAGCAGCGCCTGGGCCTGACCTACCTGTTCATCAGCCACGACCTGTCTATGGTGCGCCATATCGCCAACCGGGTGGCCGTGATGTATTTGGGGCGCATCGTTGAACTGGCCGACCGCGACGCGTTGTACGCCAACCCCATGCACCCCTATTCGCAGGCGCTGCTGTCGGCGGTGCCCGAGCCGGATCCACAAACCGAATCGCGCCGCCAGCGCATCGTGCTCACCGGCGACGTGCCCTCACCGTCCAACCCGCCCAAGGGGTGCGCATTCAGCACCCGCTGCCCGCAGGTCATGCCGCAATGCCGTGTCAGCGCGCCTGCGCTCGTCGAGGCTGCCCCGGGCCGACAGGTTGCCTGCCACCTGTATTCCAACAACCATTCGATCGCTGAGCCAACAGCGGCACATTGAGTAGTTTTGTTCACCAACTCCCTGTTCAAGGAAAAAAGGAGTCACACTTGAAAACACGTTATTCACTCATTGCTGCGGGGGCGTTGGTCGCGCTTTCACTGCCTGCGTTATCTCAGACTGCGCCGGCCAAGCCTGCACCTGCGAAGGCTACGCCGTCACCCGCACCTGCAGCTGCGAAGGCTGCGGCTGCACCTGCGAAGCCTGGGCTGGCCCAGCGCGGCTCCAGTGGCCACGTGAATGTGATCTACTGGCAGGCACCTTCGATATTGAATCCGTACCTGTCTAGCGGGACCAAGGACATCGAAAGTGCGTCGTTGATCTTGGAGCCACTTTTGCGCTTCAATGAAAAAGGCGAAATGGTGCCCTACTTGGCCGAAAGTGTGCCGACGGTCGAGAATGGTGGATTTTCCAAGGACTACAAATCGATCACGTACAAGTTAAAAAAGGGCATCAAGTGGTCCGATGGCTCACCCTTCACCGCCACAGATGTGGCCTTCACTTATGACTATTGCACTGGCATCACGGGGTGCGCCAAGGCCAATACCTTCGAGCCGATAGCCAAGATTGACGCCTTGGACAGCCACACCATCGTCATTACGTTCAAGGCACCCAAACCTTACCCGTACGACGTGCTCAACGGCGCGACCACGCCGATCCTGCAGCGTGCGCAATTCAAAGATTGCCTGGGAGACAAGGCGCCCAGCTGCAGCAAACAAAACTTCAATCCTATCGGGACCGGCCCTTTTATGGTGAAGGACTTTCGGCCAAATGACGTAATTCAGCTTGTAGCCAACCCCAACTACCGCGATGCCAACAAGCCGGCATTTGCCACGATGACATTCAAGGGCGGCGGTGACGCAGCTGCGGCTGGCCGCGCGGTGATGGAAACCGGTGAGTTCGACTACGCCTGGAACCTGCAACTAGCACCTGATGTGCTGGCACGCATGGCACGCGGTGGCAAGGGCAAGACCGTGTCCGCCTTTGGAACCCTGGTCGAGCGTATCGAGATGAACCTGACTGATCCGGCGGCCAAACACGGGGACCTGCGTTCAACGACAAAGTTTCCGCACCCCTACCTGAACGACGTGCGGGTCCGAAAGGCCTTGTCCATGGCCATTGACCGTAACATATTGGTCGAAATTGGCTACGGACCAGCGGGTCGCCCGACCTGCAACCTGGTGCCTGCACCTGCCGCGTTCGCATCCAACAACACCGACTGCATCAAGCAGGACATGGCTGGGGCCAAAGCACTGCTGGACCAGGCTGGCTGGCGTATGGGTGCGGATGGTGTGCGCGCCAAGGATGGCGTGAAGATGGAAATGCTTTATCAGACATCCACCAACGCGGTGCGCCAAACGTTCCAGACGCTGGTCAAACAGTGGTGGACCGAATTGGGGATAAAAGTCGAGTTGCGTAATATTTCGGCTTCGGTGTTCTTCGGTGGTGATGCGGGCTCGCCTGATACGTTTCAGAAGTTCTATGCGGATGTGGAAATGTATGCCAACAACTTTGATGGCACTGACCCAGAGAATTATTTGGCAGAACATATCTGCAGCAGAATCCCGCGCCCGGAGACCCAGTGGCAGGGCACCAACATGAACCGCTATTGCAATGCCGACTACGACAAGCTGGTCACCGAGCTGCGCCAGACCGTGAGTACCGAGAAACGAGCGACGATCGCCAAGCGCCTTAACGAGATGCTGACCAAGGACAGTTATGTGGTGGTGCCACTGGTGGATCGCGGGCGAGTTTCATCGCACGCCAATTCGTTGGGGGGCGTGAAGCTCAACACCTGGGACAGCGAGTTGTGGAACGCCGCTGACTGGTTCCGCATCAAGTAAGACCTCTTGACCCTGGTTGGCGGACGGCCGGGCGGCTGTTTTTTCCATCCAGGGTCGGGACTGCATTTTCAAGACCCTGGCCGTTACGGCCCTGGTTGTTAGACCCAAGCGAGACGCATGTTCACCTATATCCTTCGCCGATTGCTGACCGCCATCCCGACGGTGCTGCTGATCAGCCTCGCCATTTTTATGTTGCTGGAGTTGGCGCCAGGCGACCCGATGGCCGATGTCCCGCTGACGATTCCGCCGGAGGTCAAGGCCAAGATGCGCGAAGCGCTGGGACTGGACCAACCTTCGTATGTGCGTTACCTGCTTTGGCTGAAGCAGTTTTTCTGGGTCGAACCGCTGGTGCTGTTCGACCACTGGTTCGGCACCAGTTTTTCACTCGACATGCAACGTGTGGTGTCCTGGCAGACCCGCAGCCCGGTGTCGGAGCTGATCCTGCAGCGCCTGCCGCAGACCCTGTGGGTGGTCGGCATGGGTTATCTTGTCGGTGTGTCGTTGGCCATACCGATCGGGGTTATTTCGGCCTACAAGCAATACAGCTGGTTTGACCAGCTCGGCACCTTCGTGTCCATGGTCGGTTATTCCGTGCCAACATTTTTTACCGGTGTGATCCTGATCGTGGTGTTTTCCGTCACGCTGAACTGGTTGCCTTCGATCTACGACACCACGCTGGTGGTCAATTCCTGGCCGAGTTTTGTCACCCAGGTCAAGCAGATGATCATGCCGATCACGGTGCTTGCGCTGTTCAATGCGGCGCAGATCAGCCGTTACATGCGCGCCTCGATGCTCGACAACCTGGGCCACGACTACGTGCGCACGGCGCGCGCCAAGGGCATGGCCGAGAAGGTGGTGGTGCTGGTGCATGTGCTGCGCAACTCACTGATCCCGGTGGTGACCGTCATCGCGCTGGGCGTGCCGTCGATCTTTGCCGGCGCCATCATCACCGAGCAGGTGTTCAAGGTGAACGGCCTGGGCCAGTTGCTGATCAACGCCATCCAGTCCAACGACCTGCCGCTGGTGCAGACGCTGACCTTCATCTTCGCCGTGCTGATCGTCACCTTCAACCTGATTGCCGATGTGCTTTATGGCATCCTCGACCCACGGATCCGATATGAGTGAAGCAACCGTTACGCCGGCTCGGGTCGACCAAGCGGATCGCCCGCCGCGCAGCCAGTGGATGGACGTCTGGGACCAGTTCAAGACCCACAAGGGCGCCCTGGTGGGTGCGGCAGTGTTCATTTGCATCCTGTTGTTTGTGCTCATCGGCCCACTGCTGTGGAAGACCGACCCGGGTTACGCCAACCTGTTGTTCCGCAACAAGGCGCCCAGCCTGCAGTTTCCCTTTGGCACCGACGAACTGGGCCGTGACCTGTTCGCGCGCATGATGGCTGGCGGCAAGGTGTCCTTGGCCGTCGGCATGACCGCGATGTCGATTGCGGTGATGCTGGGCACGCTGATCGGGGTCACGGCCGGGTTTTTTCGCCGCATGGACGGCATCCTGATGCGGATGACCGACCTGTTTCTCGCGCTGCCGCTGCTGCCACTGCTGCTGGTGATGGTGATGTTGTTTCGCGAGGCGCTGTCGTCCAGGTTGGGTCCTGAGGCCGGAATTTTCATCCTGATGGTGGTGTCGATCGGCGCCACCTCGTGGATGCAGACCGCCCGCATCGTGCGCGGTGAGGTGCTGGCCTTGAAGGAGCGCGAGTTCGTTCTGGCTGCCCGCTCCATCGGTGCACCGCCGGTGCGCATGATCCTGCGCCACATCCTGCCCAACACGCTGAGTCCGATCATGGTGGCGGCCGCCCTGGGTATTGCCGGCGCCATCATCATCGAGAGCGCGCTGTCGTTCCTGGGGCTGGGTTTCCCGCCCGATTTTCCGACCTGGGGCCGCTTGTTGTTCGATGCCGTCGACCACCTGCAGGACTACCCGAACCGCGTGATGCTGCCGGGTATTGCGATCTCACTGACCGTGCTGTCGGTGAACTACATCGGTGACGGGCTGCGCGACGCGCTCGACCCGCGTATTCGCGGCCGCTGAGGCGCGGTGCCAACCACGGAGTTGCCGCTGTATGAAGATCGCCCACGACCGCTACCACCGCTACGACGAATTCACTGCCATCCTGACACAACTGGTGCAGGAGCACCCCGGGCTGTTGTCGATGGAAACTGTCGGCAAGAGCCACGAGGGCCGGGATATCTGGGTGCTCACGGTGACCAACCAGGCCACCGGGCCGGCGGCAGACAAACCCGCCTACTGGGTCGACGCCAATATCCATGCCAGCGAATTGGCCGGTGGCGCCGCAGCACTGTACCTGATCGACACCCTGGCCCATGACTACGGCAAACGCGAGACGGTGACCCGCTGCCTCGACACCCGGGTGTTCTACATCTGCCCGCGCATGAATCCGGATGGCGCCGAATGGGCCATGCGCGACACCCCGAAAATCGTGCGCTCCTCCACCCGCCCCTACCCGTTCGACGAAGACCATGTCGATGGCCTCGATACCGAGGACGTGGACGGTGACGGCCGCATCCTGTCGATGCGCCTCAAAGACCCGAACGGCAACTGGAAATGCCACCCCGACGAGCCGCGCCTGATGGTTGCGCGGGAGCCGACCGAGGTGGGCGGCACGTACTACCGCATCCTGCCCGAGGGGCGCGTGCGGGATTACGACGGTTTCATGCTCAAGGTCAACCGCGACCGTGAAGGCCTGGACCTGAACCGCAACTTCCCCGGTGGCTGGCGCCAGGAGTTCGAGCAGATGGGCGCCGGCCCCTACCCG
>CAMAWD010000117.1 GCA_945861785.1 Rhodoferax sp. OV413
ATGGCTTTGTACTCAATCGCTTGAGAATATCTAATGTCTTTCTCTGTGATTCAGAGCCTGGCAGCATCTTGGCGACTTGGTCCCTTACGTCCTCAATGGAACTATGAGTCGTTGCGGCATCAAGGGCGCTTCGAGCCCATTCAATGGCTACAAATCGATCAAAACCAATAAGTGGCGCCTTCGTAGTCATGCCACATCTCCGGAATAACTCACTTTCACAAAGGGCACGATCAACTCTTCGACCGACACCCCGCCGTGTACCACCACCTGCTCGCCCTCCGGCACAAAGGCGGTTCGTACACCTGCAAATAGGGGCATGAAGTTCCCGGGTAGCCCAGCGATGTCCAACCTGATTGTGGTGGGATAGGCCGCAGCGGAAACGGCGAGCAATGGCTCGCTCCGATAGACCCGAACGCGCTCGCCGCGCGTCTCTGCAATGACACCCTGGTTGGGTCTGCCGACGCCTGTGGATTCGACGTTGCCGTGGTCCGCTGTCAGATATACGTGGTATTCCTTGTCCAGCAGCAGCGAGAACAGCCGGTCGACGAAACCCGTCGTTAACCAGTTCCCGATCCACATCGCCACGTCCTTCTTGGACCGCTCCTTGTGGAGCCGATCGTCCACCTCATCGATGACCAAGCCCACCACCTTCGGGCGCCGGTCGATCAGATCCGCTTCCAGTGCGTCGAGCTGACTGGTCTGTCGCAGCGCACGGCGGTACATCACCTCATTCGGGTTGACGCCTTCGTTCTGCCAGAACGTCTTCCACAAGGATTCCTCCTTGTCCGTCCTGTCGATGGAGTCGTCGAACTCACGCGGCTTCAGGCCAGAAAACAGCGCCTGGCGCGACACCGATGTCACGGTTGGCAGCCATGCGAACGCGGTTCCCTCATCAAATGCGAAGCGTTTTGTGGTGGCGATCAGGCGCTCGCGGATCTGCACCCACTGATCGAAGGCCAGCCCGTCGAATACCAGCAGAGCCACCTTGGTTTCCCCTGCGGATCGCCGATGGCGCAAGAAGCGCGGCACGTGGTGCACCATCACGGGCCCTTTGGTCACCGGCTGCAGGATCAGGTCGGCGTAATGCTTGGCTGCGACCCAGGCTTGCAGACGCTCGTCTGATTGCGCCTGCAAGGTCCTGATGCGCTCTTGAATCACCGGTAGGTGTTCGCTGCCTTCGGTGCCCGGCAGGCCATGTGTGCGGGCCAGGATTTCCCCGTAGCGCCTGGCGAATTCACTCCAGTCCTTGTGGGACGCGGTTGCCGTGGGCAGCGCATCGATCAGGCCGTCAATGCCTTTGAGCACCAATGCCTGCAACGCGGCTGGGTCCTGGACAATGCCAGCCTTGATCCAACTCGGCATCCCCGCTGGAACACTGTGCACCGCCAGCGGATGCAAACTACCGTCGAGGAACATGGAATCGACCAGCACCTGCACATCAGAGTGATCGAAGGGAATCTCGAGCTTGGCGACGTAATCTGGTGGCGGCGGCTCTCCCGTGCGCGTGCCCTCCAGTCCCAGGGTCGCCAAGTAGCGGTACCACGAGTCCTGCACCACCCGTAGCATCGCACTCTTGGACGCCAGCCATATGGCGACGGGTTGGGCGGCGAACAGTCCCTTGGCTTGGATGATGCTCGCCGCATGCTGGGCGAACAGGGGTGGCAACGCGCGGTTGGCGACGTGCATTCGCAGCAGCTCACGCCAGAAGTCGACCGGGTTGCGAATGGATCTCGGCGTCAGTTGATAGACGTGTTCGAGAATGAAGTCCTTGGACTCGTTCTCGCCGCGCGCTGACTGCAGTTCGGTCTGGTGGGCATGAAACAGCCCGGCAAAATGCTCCGGCTCGACTTGCTGTACCGCGCTGCAAGCCAGCTTCGGGAATAGCTCTGCAAGGCTGAGACGCACCACACGACCGTGATGCACGATGTCCCACGGCAATTCATTCGCGTCGGCGCTTCGCAGATGCAGCACCAGCGAGGGCGCTGGGCCTTGTTCACCCCGATCCCATGCGGCGCGGTAGCGTTCCTCATATTCCGCGCGAAAGGCAAACGGGTCCTCGTACAACATCAGCTCGAAGCCCCGGCCACGCAGGTCGGTCAACAGCTTCGCGTCGAGCAACACATCGTCAGGGTCGCACGCCACCCACAGCTGGGTGAGGTCGGCCGTAAAATGGCTCAGGATGCGTTCCGTCCACAAACTCATTCCTACTGTCCTCCGGGCACAGCGTCGCCGGAGACCCGCACCATCATCACGGCATTCAAATCCGGCACACTGGCCGCCATGTCATCGAGGGCGGCCAACCGTGCATCGTGTTCCTGTTGGAGTCGCTTGCGCCGATGCTCGCGCACGGCGGGCAGGCCGATTCGCCCAATCGCCTGACCTCGGGCTTCGAAGGCATACACCGCACGTTCGCGTTCTTCCTTCAGCCGGGCACGGTGCTCGTTCAGCAGCGCGGTGAAGATCCGTTCGCCTTGGGTGCAGGCGACCACATGGGATGCCTCGAACCACTTCACCGACTCCGCGGCGCCGGTGACGGCGTGCACGTCCACGGTCTCGGTCAACAGCAGATCCCATACGCGTTTCGCGGTCGGCACGAAGGGACGACCTTCCTCGTTGATGAACACCGGCAGAAAACGCTTCCGGCTCAAGCCTTCTGCCGCCAGGCTGATTTCCCATAGCGACCAGATGCCGCGAACCGAGTCGGGCAACCCGGTCACCCGGATGACCGGCAGCGGCTGGCCCGCAACAAAGCGCGGCAGTTCGCTGATGATGGCGCGGGCGCGCGGGTCTTCCATCGTGACCCATTCCAACTCCGGGTTCTCGGCCGCCGTGCGGGCGTCAAAGCAGGCTTGTGCTGACTCGCTGCCGTCCGCCCACTTCACTCGCCACGCCATGCCAACTTTCGCTGCCGAGCCACCGCGCGCAGCCAACCCGCTGGTGATGGCGCGCTCCAGCCAGAACTGCGCCGGGTGGTCGCGCCACTTGCGGGCATCGTCGGCGTCCAGATCGTGCTCTGTGGTGAGCAGATCGCTGTTCTTCTTCGACTCCACCAGTGTGGCTCGCAGCTGCGACACCACCGCGTCGCACTCCTGTTCGATGGCATCCGGGTTCTGCAGGCCATGCACGAACAACTCGTCGAAGATCGGATCAGCCTCGACCGAATCCATCACGTCGGACGCCTTGTCGACGCCAAACTCCTGCGCGATGACCTCGAGCTTTGCCTCCAGCACCTGCCGAACACGGTGCTCGACCGTATTTTCCAGTACGAAGTTGATGGCGCGCACCACATGGTGCTGGCCGATACGGTCAACGCGGCCGATGCGCTGTTCAATCCGCATTGGATTCCACGGCATGTCGAAGTTGACGATGACATGGCAGAACTGCAGGTTAAGACCTTCGCCGCCCGCATCCGTTGAAATCAGTACGCGCACATCTTTGGAGAACACCTGCTGGGCTCGCGAGCGGGCTTCCAGATCCATGCTGCCGTTGAGCGTCGCCACCGAGAAGCCACGGCTCGAGAGAAAATCGGCCAGCATCGCTTGGGTGGGCACAAATTCGGTGAAGATCAGCACCTTCAGCGCTGGGTCGCCTTCCTCCTGCTGCAGCTTGTAGATCAGCTCCAGCAGCGCCTCGGCCTTGGCATCTGTGCCCGCAGCCTCGGTCTCGCGCGCCAGATCCAGCAGCATCTCGACTTCGGACTTCTCCAGCTCCCAGGCGTTGGACTGCATGGCCAGATCCACTTGGGCCTGGCCGTCGAGATCGGCCCACTCGTCCGGGCTGGTGTTCTCGAACAGATTGGCCTGCGGTTGTGCAACTTCGAGTACAGCCTGGCGCCGCTCTAGCGTGGTGCGGATGGCTGCCGTACTCGACGTCACCAGCCGCTGCATCAGGATCATTAGGAAGCCAATGTGGCGCTGCTTAGCCACCATCGCCTGGTTGTAGCCGTGGCGCACATAGTCGGTCACCGCCTCGTACAGGCGCTGTTGCGAGCCGTGCCGTGCCTGCCAGGCCACCGCCTGCAGGCGGGTGACACGCGGCTTGAACAACGGCTGGCCTTCGGCGTTGATCGACAGCCGCTTCTCTGTGCGGATCACGAAGGGCCGCACCCGGTCCCGGTTGACGCTGCCTTCGTCCGGAAACGCTTCCCGGTCGAGCAACTGCATCAGGCGCATGAACTGGTCGGTCTTGCCCTGGTGCGGCGTGGCCGACAGCAGCAAGAGATAGGGCGACGCTTCGGCCAGCGCGGCGCCCAGTTTGTAGCGGGCCACCTGCTCGGTGCTGCCGCCCATGCGGTGAGCTTCGTCGATGATGACCAGATCCCACGAAGCCGAGATCAGGTCCTCGAAGCGCTCGCGGTTGTAGGTGTTGAGTTGTTCCAGGCTCCAGCCTCGCCGGGATTCCAGAGGTTTGACCGAGTCCAGCGAGCAGATCACCTGGTCATGCATGCGCCACAAGTTGTCTTCGTCACCCGCGCCTCCGCTGCGCCACTGGCGGAAGGCGGCCAGCTCGGACGGTTCGATGAACTGGAACTTCTCACCGAAGTGCAGGCGCATTTCGGCCTGCCACTGGCGCACCAGTCCCTTAGGCGCGACCACCAGGATGCGCTTCACGCGGCCACGCAATTTCAACTCGCGCAGCACCAAGCCAGCTTCGATGGTCTTGCCGAGGCCCACCTCGTCGGCCAGCAGGTAGCGAATGCGGTCGCGGCTGATGGCGCGGTTCAACGCGTAGAGCTGGTGCGGCAGCGGCACCACGCTGGACTGTATCGGTGCCAGCAGCAGGTTGTCCTCCAGCGCATCCAGCAGCTTGGCTGCCGCCGTGGTGTGCAGGATCTGCTCTACGCTCGGGCGCACGCTTCCCAGCGGAGCCAGATCCACCGCCCGAGCGCGCACCACGGCGTCCTTGGCTGGCAGCCAGACGCGGTAGGCGACCTCACCCCAAACGTCCTGGCGCTCGACTACCCGGCACGGGGTAGCCTGCCGCGTGAACCAGCACCAATCGCCGATGGTGAGGGTGCGAATGGATTGCGTCATTCGCTGCCCTCATCTCGCAGCCCTTTGCCCATTTCAGTTAGCCGATAGCGCTGATTGCTGCTGTTTGGCTTGTCCGGAATCGTCATTGCAACAAGACCCCATGTCATCAATCGCGCCAACACCGCCTCGCGAAACTTGCTGCGATTGCTACGCCCAACCCACTGCATCAAAGTGGCGATATCGTGCTCATCGGCCATTTGCGCTAACACGATGCGCTGCTCCGCACTGAGTCCCGACTTAGTCCCAGCTTGATCCCAGCTTGGTCCCGACTTGGTCCCGAACTGCTCCTTGGGCGGGGTTTCCGCTTCCAGTGCGAAGCGCTGACGAATCGAGTCTCGCGCCAGAAACTGTGTGTCGCTGAGCTGATCGAGCAACTGTTGCCGCACGAGATGATCGGCCACCGCCCGGGCTTGCTGGGTTGTGCTGATCCCGAGGCCGCGGATCGCCGTCAGGGTCAGTGACTCACCCTCCGGCAGCGATAGTGCCAGGGCCAGCGCATCGGCCTGCTCCGGCGTCAAGTTGGTCCCCAGGGATTGTCGGAAATGGCGCATGGCATCGGTGACCAACGGTTTGTTGATCAGCACCAATCCAAATTCCTTACGCGCCTTGTCGTTCTTCAACTGGGGTGGAGTGCGGCCCAACTCGTGCCAGTTGCGGAAAATGGCGCGAATACCGGTACCGGCCTGGTCCGACAGGCCAATACGGCGAAACGCCTTCACGATGGCCGGGTTACGCACCTCCTTCTCGGTGGGGTCCAGCAACTCGGCATCAGTGGCAAAGGCATCACCCGGGTTCCAGAACACCGTGCGGTCGGTGAACAGTTTGATCGACGCCTTGCGGCCGTGATCGCCGTAATCTTGGTGGATCAGCAGGTTGATGGCCGCTTCACGAAAGGCCACGTAATCCGGCGGATCATCGTTGCGGCGCAGGGTGGCCGGGTCGAGCGAAAACGGGTGCTCGGCAACGCGCATATAGCGCGACACCAGCCCCTGCCAGGTCTGGAAAATGTTCTCTTCAAAGACATAACGGTCGTGCCAGCGCTGCTCGGCAGACCAATTGTCAAAAGCGGCATCGATGCGCTGGTAGTCCAGCACGGGCCGGGGCAAGATCTGACCCACGTAGCGGCCGGTTCCAAACAGCAACACGCCTGCGCGGGTCGGCAAAGTCCTGCCATCCTTTTCGACCAAAAAATTCCAGTTCAGCAAAAACTCGATCGGGTCAGTGACCTCGACATGCTCTGGGTTGCGTCGGGCAAACTGGGCCTGATACCACTTGACCGTTGCCTTATCAAAGCACTGGTCCACCGGAATGTCGTACAGTGCGCCGCCGTCGTAACGATCCTGTGCCGCATCGCGCAGAAAGCGCTCCAACTCACTTTGGGTAAATTGTTCGTCGCCCGCGCCACGGCGAAGAAAACTCTGCCGCGGGTCACCCTTGAGGTAGACCGGCTTCTCTGCGCGGGGTGACTCCGCCACGTGGAAGGCAAACACATGCTTGCCATCAATCTCGAAGCGATGCGCCGCTACCGCGATCACTCGGTTGAGCTTCTGACCGCCACGCAGCACCGCCAGAAAATCATTCTGAACCTTGTCGGGTTCCGCGACGCCGGTCACTTCCAGCTGCCCCTTCACTTCGCTGACACCAAACACCAGCCAGCCGCCCGCCGTATTGGCAAATGCCGATACCGTTTTGTACGCATCCTCCGGCACGCCGCGCTGCGCCCGTTTGCACTCGAAGTCGTTCCATTCGATGCCATTCAGCCGTGCCAGCAACTCGTCCTGGTTCATGCTGTCGCTCCCGTCCGATGCGTCAAGCATCGGTCTCGGTACGGGTCAGTGCCATGTCGTAGAGCGTCAGCAGCTTCTCGTCCTCTTGCAGTGCCTCATCGGGTACCTTCTTCGCGATGTCGATGATCGTCTGGTAGTCCTTATTGCCCCATGCGGCCCTGAAGCCAGCGCGCAGCGCTTCCAGGCGGAACTCCTTCAGACGGCGACCCGTGAATGCTCGATAGTGGTCAAACTCCTTGAGCAGCGCCTTCTCGCGCTTCTTCTCCAAGTCCTGTGCTTTGTTCGGGTCGGGCACGTACCAGCGGTCCTTGGCCTTCGCCATCAAGCGCGGATCATCCTTTGCGAGGCTACGAAGATCCTTGAAATTTGTGGACAGTAGGCTATGGATTTGACTCGGCACATCGCCCTTGCCGTCGTATTGAATGAAGTTGTCTTCCAACAGTTGCGCTAAATCCGGCAGAACCTCTCCCTTCTTCTTGGCAGCACCGACGACCGGGAAGTATTCCGGCTGAATTTCTGAATAGGTTGAAGGCCGGTTCTTTAGGAACCGGGTCAACCAGTCGATGGCGCTTCGCTCGTCGGAGACAAACAGTTCCATCTCACGTACCTGTGGAATCTGCTGACGCTTTTTATCATATTCAACGACCTGGTCAGACAGGAAGAACATGCCATCGCGCTCCGCGAAGCGCTGCGGCATTTCAGCCAAAAACTCAGGCGTGGATATTGGCACCATGACCCCGTGGCGAATAAACCAGGATGCCAGTCGGTCGTAAATGCGGCGTGGGTCTCGCTCGACAATATGAAGCAGTTCAGGAAAATCACCACCGGTGACTTTTACTGCTGGCAGTTGTTTCAGATGGGTTTGGACAAAATCCCATGCTGATTCCGCTGTCGCACCAGCGCGGTTGAATCTCTCTTCCAATCCGCCGTTAGGTTTGTAGGCGGAGATGATCAAGTCCTGCTTAACTGCATTTGGTGACATGACCTGTTGGAAACTGGGACTAATCTTGTCCAGAGTTGTCACCTCGGCAACCACAAAGCCAGCCTGCTGAAGAGCCACTTGGATCGCATTCCAGACGGCCGCACGGCTGTTCGAGAAGACAACTGTCATCCAGCGGCCAGGCTTAAGTACTCGGTAGTACTCCGCGAAGCAGCGTTGCATCAGGTGTTGGTATTCGGGAATCCCCTTGTTTCTTACACGATCGACAATCGCCTCCGGATTCGGGTCAGTGGTGACGCGATGCCACGACTCGACGAGGATGTTTAGGTCCGCGTAGTAAATGTTCTCCCCGAAGGGCGGATCGGTGAACACATAATCAACACTATCGACAGGTAATGAGAGGTTGGCCGCAGAACCTACGGTGACAATGCCCATCTTCGGTGTAACGTTGTAGTTTCCAAAAGCCTTAATCAGTCGATCAAGCTTTCCCCCTAAGTTGTACTGCGGACTGCATTCAGAGTGCTGTGAAGCAACGTAAAAAACACCACTAAGTGCTCGATTAACTTGAGAAAAATGGGACGGACTATGTCGATTTAGGAGCGATAATCCCCATATCGCTTGCTCAACAAAAAAGAGCAGCATCTGTCGGATTCGATGATCAGGATAAACATTCGCTTTCCGCCATAAACAAGCCATCGCCTGAGCCGCGCGCGGCAAGAACATTAGATGAACTGCCACGGTGTTCGTTGTACGCATCCTGCCAACGCGAGTCATTTGACAGTCAGGCAGGAGATTGGTCGGCAGTTCGGCTGGGCAAGGTAGCCCAGCGATCTTCGCCAACCTTGCTATGTCCTTCGCATCAGGAACCTTGTCATATTTTACGTTTGCCACTTTGTAGTGGATACGCACAGGAATTCGCTTGGGGCGCTTCTCTGTTTTTCCAGTTGAAGTGTCTAAAAACGATTCGAATGACAGATCCATCTGTTCTTTTGTCGCGTGAACGCCGCAATGCTGGCATGTCAACAAATCAGCGACTCGCTGGGTCTCCTGATCCAATGCAGCTTCGGTGAAAATAATCTCTCCGGAGCAAGATGAGCAGGTGAGAACTTCACTCCAAACCGTGTAATCAATAAGCCCCTTTGTTTTCCCGTCCTTGTGCAGCGTCTCGTACATCCAGCCCAACTCCTGCTCCACTTCCTTGAGCAGCTTCTTACCTGCCTTAGCAAAGGCTTCAACATCGAACGGCATGTTGTAGTTGGCAGCCATAAAGGTGGCGGCCGGCGACAGGTCATTCAGGATGCCGCGCCGTGCTCCCCACATTGGCGCAGCTTTGCCTTGCTTCTTCCACTCCGATTCCAATTCATGCCGGTAAGTGGATGGCGCAGAGCCGCACCACTGCGCAGCCACACCTGTCATGCCCGAACCGCCAAAACCGTCCAGCACGATGTCGCCCGGCTCGGTGTAATGCAAGATCGACGGCACGATGGCCAAATGCGGCACCTTGGTATGGTACGAGTGCGCCCTATAGAGCGGGTCCGTCTTGCCGACCGATACGTCGATGGTTTGCGGCTCGCGGCTGTACTTCACACTGGGGTCGTAGGGCTTGCCATAGTGGCGCACGAAGTCTTCGAGGAAGGGATTCGGGCAAGCGGTGTAGTACGGCGGGTCCGACATCGCCAGGATGGCCTCGTCCGTACCCTGTGGGAAACCCTCGATCTTGCGGAAGGCCGGGTCTTTCAGTTTCTCGGCCAGCAGTTTCGAGAAATGCGCACGACGGGCCTCTTCACTTGGGAACTTGATCCCCAAGCATTCGACGGCGAGCCCTGCTGCCTTTGGGTGGTCTTTATATAGGTCGTTCATAGGTCAGTCCGAATTCAGAGGTTGGGGCGCACTTGGCGCACATAAGTGTCCTTGTCGATACCCACGTGGGCTAGGAACGTCTTGAAAACAAGCCTCGTCACTGGGTCGCTCGTCGGCAGAGTGAAGGCACGCTGGTCCGGCCCGGTCCACTTCTGGTGGCCACCTTTGCCGCCTGACGCGTCGAGGCTGTGCTCATAGTGCTTCAGCGCCTTCTCGATCTCACGCTTCGTCGGCACGTTGAACGTGGCCGGATGACTCTGGAGGCGGTCAGCGATGACGCCGGGGCCTACAAAGCGCAGAGGGATGTCGGAGGGCTGGAAGTCATACGGCAGCGGGCCGGTCAGCGCGCTTTCAAGTGGCAGGCAGATGCCGGCAGTGGTGACCTCGGGTTTGCCAGTGCTGAGCTGGTTTGCAAAAATGCGCCAAGTGCCAGGCTGCTGACCCAGCCGCCATTCCTTGTACCCCGGTGGGGCCAGATCTAGCGCGGCTTTGACCACGCGATCCAAGCCCTCTGGGTTCGACCCCATGCGAGCGAACAGCGACTGAACGCCAAGCGCATTGAACCAGTTCCATGCTGACCAGTTGGCCAGCGCTTCTTCGAGCCAATCGGGGGTTTCGGGCAGCGCTTGGTAGACGCGCGCCGAATAACGCAGGTGTCGCGGCTGCTGGGCGTTGATCTCCGCCCAAGAGAGTGCGGCCTCGACCCGGGCATGAAACAGTTCGTGGGCGTAGGTCAGGCCAAAGGCCAGCAGCGCAGCAAGGCTGTGTGACCCATGAACATGCGCCGACTTGAAGTCGTCCAGAAGGCTGAGCGCCAGATCATCCAGCTTGCGGGCGTCGAAGTAGATGCCCCAGGTCTCCTCTGTCCAGCCGTGATACGGCTGGAACCAGGCGATGGCATCGAAACCTTGGCCTTTGGCATCCTTGCGGACCGCCTCGACCCGGTTGCGGTAATCGCGCTCGCCGAGATGCAGTCCGTCCAATGCCTCGAGCAGCTCGCTGGCGTCGGTCGTGACACCGAGGACAGAATTTGTCTCATCCATCGACCGCAAACCGGAATGGAACTCGGGTCGATGGGATTGCACCGCCCGAGGGTTGCGAAGTGCTCGAGGGAGGCGGCGCTGGACTGCCCACCGCACCTCAGGGTACGCAACCAGACCCTGGTAAGGCTCCCAAGTGACAAGGGAGAGAGTTTTCCGACCAACGCGGATCGACAAGATCCCCGAATAGCTCCCCTCGCGCGACGGCTGCCAGCCGGATGATTCGATAGCGACAGCCGCGAGGCGCGGTGCGGCATCGACTGCCAGCGTCGAAACTGCACGGAACAGGACGGCCTTTGGCGCGTGTGGCAAGAGCGCCTCGCCGCACAGCACTGGCTCCTGCGGGCCCGGCCACCAGCACTCGAACTTTTCCGCGATGGCCATCGCCACAGGGGCTAGCTCGGAAAAACGCTTCCATTCTTCCGTCTTGCGTCGGACGCTGTCCTCGAATGCGGCGATGTCGGTCAGATGGGCCGAATGCAGGGCTGCGGCTTGCGTTTTCAAAGATTCTGGAAACCAACCATTCGGCTGCGATGGCGGGTTGCGGCCAACAAGAACCAGTACGGATTGGGATCCAGGCAAGCAAAAAAGCCCGTGGCAATGTGCTCGGACGATGTCGCCATTGCGAAGGCGAACCCCCGGTGGCTTCAGCAGTTTCGGATCCCAGACGGCAGCCTTAAGTTGGTCCACCAGAGATTCCCTCCAGGTGCTCGCGGCAAAGAAGTCCGAAACTTTCTTGACCGCAGGAAGCATTTCGATATCGCATGAGCCAATAACGACGAACCAGACGACTTCAGGGGCGGTGTGCTCGACCTCAAGCGCAAAAAGTTCTGGCGAGAAGCTCCACGAAAAACTTGGGGGAATCCAACTGCGCGGAATGGAAGTCTGCTTCGCGGTACTCACAGACTCACTCCACAACGAACCGCAGCTTGCTGGCATCCTTGCCCTTGCAGCGCTCGTTCATGAAGGTGTCGAAGCGCTTGCGCAGGTCGTCGGGCGTGGCCGGCGAGCCGCCTTGCAGCAGCGCCTGCTTGATCTCGTCGCCCTTGACCGCGATCTTCTCCAGCCCCGACAGCGCCTCCTGCACGGCGTTGGCGAACTCGCTGGTCATCGGGTCCGGCAGCTTGCGCGAGGCCAGGAAGGCATCGATCAGCCCCTTGGACGACGGCGGCAACAGGCCCAGGCTGTCCTGCGTGAACGGGTCTTCCAGGTTCTCCAGCAGCGTCTGCTGCCAGTTGGCCACCAACTGATCCAGGTCATCGTCGAGCTTGTGCAGGCGGTTGGCTGCCGGGATCAGCTCCAACTGCTCGGCAGAGGGGCGGAACTGGCAGTGCGGGCAGACGGCGGCCGTGACCAGCGTCGGCTCATCCAAAGAGGAACAGCTCTTAAGGCGGTCGAGCGACTCCTCGAACGCGGTGAGCTGACTAGTGGGCATCAGCGATACGCCGGCCAGCACGCGCAGCGACAACAGGCGGTCGTCCTTGCGCAACGTGTTGCGCGTCTTATCCTCGGACACACCCAGCCGCGCCTTAGTGTGGGACGCGATGTAGGCAGTGATGTAGTCCTTTTTGAGTTGGTTCAGTGTTTGCCGGCCGCTATTCAGGGTTTGCGCCGCATGCTCGGCGGTGCGATCCTCGCTGAGCTTCTCGAACAACGCCTTGCGAGCGGCATCTGCTTGCTTGACCCATGCATGATCTGTTGGCAACACCATCTCGGCTTGCGACAGATATGACGCCGTGCTGCCCAGCTCGACGACCAGCTCCAGCAAGCGTTCAACAGCGGCCAAGATCTCCAAATTCTTCTTCTGCGCGTCAATGTCTTCCTGCGTGATGCGCAGGTTCTTTAGCTTGCCCACTGTGTTGTATGGTGACAGGGACTCGGAGAATTTCTTCAATGAGTCCAACCGGGAATGCCAATCCTTAGATTCTTCGTCCCGCAACAGGTTTTGCCCCCAGAACCCGAGCTTGCCTTGCTGTAGGTCGGCGCCGGCCTTGAGCACGCGCGGCACTAGCGCACTGACCTTTTCCTGCAGCTTGACGACCGGTTCCGTGTCACCCTGGCTTGCCTTTTGCGCGAGGCCAGATGGCAGGTCGAACAACTCGAACAGTGCGCGCAGCACTACAAGGTTGATCTCCTTGGGCGCCTCGACGTGCTTAAACTGTTTGAGCTCTTCGATGGAGCGTTCGGCCAGTTGGGCCAGCTTGCCCGAGTCGACCTTGTCGCCGGTGATCGACAGCACGATGTCGCCGGAGTAGACCAGCCCGCCCAGCACGGTGACCAGCAGATCCAGCTCCAACCGATAAGTGTCGTTCTCAAAATATTCGACATCAGCACTGCCCGTCAGTAGCTCTGATCGGTTTAGTACCTGGCCATGACCTTTTGCGCTCAGCTTGGTTAGAACCTTCTTTGCGTAGCGGGAATTGGCCGGATCAATGCGGTCACCATCGAGCAGTTCCAATGCGTCAAGAATGGCAACGGCATCCTTGGTGCGAGTACCGCCGGCAAGTAGCTTAAGCGCGTTGCCGATCAGTTGCTTGCGGTTGGCCTCGGTGACCAGCACCGAGAAGGTGGGGTATTCCGGTGAGAGATCGACGAAACGCTGGCCCAGCACTAGGCCCGAAATGACGTTCACCACGTCGCGGAAGTTGATGCGCTCGTCCGCACCAAGCCGCGCCCGGTCCCGCAGCGACACGCCTTTGGCCCACCCCTGCAGGTTCTTCTTCTTGCCCTGGTAGGTGACTTCGAAGGCGCTCATCTGCTTTTCCTGCAGCCACTTGCTCATGGCACGCAGGAAGTCTTGCGCCTTGGAGAGGTAAACGGCCTTGGCGCCGCCGCTGGCAGTCGATGCCAGATCGAGTGCCGCCGCGTAGGACGACAGGTGCCGCTTGAGATCGTCGTCGATGCCCGTGAGGCGGAAGAACACTTCGTCCGCCAGGCTGTTGTCGGTGAACTTCGGCTTGTCGAACGGCTGGATGAAGTAGACGTAGAAGTCGCGTTCAGGCTGCGCCGTGGGCCGGTCGTTCGGGGCGCCAAAGAACAGGTAGCCCATGCGTTCGACACGACGCTCCTGCCACTCGAGCTGGTACTGCCAGATCTGGAATCCGGGGTAGCGCAGGTCGTCGCTGCATTCCATCAGCGCTTTGACGGCGCTGTAGTAGGCACGGTCGAGTGCGTCGTCGGATAGGGCTTCGGCGCGCTTTTCGATCTGCGCGTCGTAGTCGATGTCTTTCTTCAGATCGAGGTAGTACTGCTCGGTGTCCGGCGCCTTGGAGATGAACTGGCCGTTGACGGTCTTCAGCACTTCCCGCATCACGGTCTGGACCATCGACAGCAGGTTCTCGGCCGGGTCGCCCAGCATGTCCTCCACGCCCGGCTGGAACAAACACAGGGCGTCGCGCAGCTCAGCGGCAGTCGGGCCGATCGGAATGTGAATGTCGCCGCCCGTGGTCAGGCGGTGCACGGCCAGCGCGTTGATGACGCGCAGCGCCATCGGTTTGTAGGTCGGGCGCGTGAATGCTTGCTGGACCCGCGACTCCAGTACTTCGGAGACGCGCATCACTTCCTTGATGTTGGGGTCGGCGCGCAAGACCGAGTTGGTCTTGATAGTGTTCCAGAAGCTCTCGTAGCTGATGAACAGCGGCTTGTCGGCGGGCACGTCCTGGTCAAGGATGGCCAGCATGGCGGACTCAATAGTCTTGAGTGCGCCGCGCTTCTCGGTGAAATGGATTTGCTCGAAGGTCTTCAGGTAGTCCGGGTGAACCGGGAACAGGCGGACGTACTCGTCCATGCGCTCGTTCATCGAGCCATAGAACTTGGCGAACGGCGTGAGGTACTCTCGGATTTTGTTCTGCTGGTCGGCGGTCTTTTTGAGCAGGCGCGCGGAGACGACAAAGCTAACGTCCTGGCGGTCGATCAGGATCTGGGTGAAGCGCTCGTTGACGCGGGCCATGCTTGCAGCCACATGCTGGAACCGGAAGCTGTCGAAGATGGCCTCTTGCACGCCGGCCACGAAACGAAACTTTAGGTGCTTGGTGACTTCGCCAATCTGGCGAAGGATCGCCAAATCCTGTACCAGTTCGTGGTCTTTACGAGACTGAAGGAATTCTAAGAACTCATCAACCACGAGCAGCAAGCCCTGGTCCGGAAATTTCTCGCCGAACGCGGCCATCATCTCCTCGAAAGAGTCCTTGTTGTTGAGCTCCTTGTCCGCCTTCGGGAAGGTGTAGTCGACGCCCAGCTTTTCGAGGAAGCGTTCAAGCAGCAGGGTGATGATCTCGCGCAACGGCCTCTGCAGGCCGCCCACCTCGAGGCGCAGCACCTTGAAGCGACCAGCGATCGGGGCAACCGCCTCGGCCACCTTGGGGTGGCGAATCAGCGGTGCGTAGGCCGCATCCTCGGCCACCAGCGACAGCACCGACATCAAGTGCGACTTACCTGTGCCGTAGTTGCCGACGATCAGCACGCCCTTGTGATCAACCGAATCGTCGAAACTGAGCTGGGGAACTATGTGCTTGGAGATCCGCTCGGCCATGTCGTCGGAGACGACGTAGGTCGCGACGAGCTTCTTGGCCTCATCCGGGCGCCCGGCATCGAGCAGCTGAATGACTGACTCGATCTGCTCGAACTGGATCAGATCTCCGTATTTCATGTTCTTAGCCATATGGTTCTCTCTTCCCCGTAGCGTCAAATTTCGAGTACGACCACGCCGTCACGGCTGTAGTCACGATGTTCTGGATGGCTCATATCCGCGTACACCAAGCGATCACCGCGCAGCTCGCCAGGCCAGACGGCCACGACGCGCTTGGAGTGAGCCAACCGCCTGACAAGGTCAAGCGGGTTGATCTGCAGACCCGGCTCGAACAACAACTCGAGGTTGTCGAGCAGCAGCGGGGCTTCAGTTCGTTCCTTGTCCGCAATCTCCCGCAGCAGTTCGCCTGCCGAGAAGCCGCGCTTGTTGTTCGGCGTGGCGGCCAAACGGCGCCCCAGCTCCAGGCCGACGTTAAGCGGCTCGATGCTGAGCTTGTCGCCCAGCTGGCGCAGCAGCTGGGTCTTGCCGCTGCGGCTGGGACCGACCAGGAGGATCAACTTGCTGTTGAGATCGCCGATTTCGCCGATGATTCGTTCGAGTGTTGCCAGCATTTCCCTACCCTATTCACGTCCGCCTGACTCGCCGGCAGCGGATTGCTGCTTGATCCACTCATCGATGTCGGCCGGCGAAAACCGCCAGATTCCCCCCACATTTAAGGCAAGCGTCTGCTTGGCTGCAGCCAACCGGTAGCTCGTGCAGCCGGTCACTTTCAGGTAGTTCGCGCCTTCCTTGATCGTCAGGATTGCGCCCGCTCATGTACTCGATACCATGAAGCTTGCCGTTCTCTCGAGAAGAGAGACAGGATAGAGCAAAATTTTCGATCCTTGGCTTAAAGATTGTCGACCGACTCAAGATCGCAGGGTGAGCCTCGGGCATGCCCATGCGAGGGTGGCGGGGCCGAGGGTGCCCTAGGGCTCTGAGCGCGCGTTGTGGCCGGGTTGTCGCGCCGTCCTTACCGGCCCGGGCAGTTGCCGTGGCGATCCAGGTCCTTCCAGTCGAGAGGAACAGCGCAGACCGGCGAATCCCAAGCGCGCACGATCTGGCACTGGAGCCGGTGCGGTCGTGGAACACGAAGCCCTCGTCGTTCAAGGAAAACACAAACGCGATGTCGAGCGTTGCGGCGTATTCAAGGCCCTGTTGCATCCCGTCGCCAACGCTATGCGCATTGTCCTTCGCCTCGATGAGCACCAGCGAAATGTTGGGTTTGAAATACAGTCGGAGACGACGTTGGTGTGGAGCACGATCATCCACTTCCCCCGCCAAACTGCGGCGGATCTTGCATCGGTTCACGCGCAGGCAAGTCGAGAACCACGCGGTCGGAAGGTGCTATGCGGGCGCGGATCGCTGCGGCGAGATTGCGTGGCGGTGCGCCTTCCGCCATCACCCGACTCAAAATATCCCGCGCTTCTTCCTCCATCGAGCGGCCGTGCACGGCCGCGCGGACGCGCAGGCGTTGCTTGATGTCATCTTCAAGGTTGCGAATCGTGATGCTGGCTATCGTGGCGATCGCCGTACCGGTTCTTAGGAAAAATGTAATGGATGATTGCATTGCAACCAATGCGATTTTTAGGCCAGAACGCCCTGCGAAAACCGCCTGCGCCGAGGGCTGTACCTAGGCTGTTTTACGAAACGGAATATGTAGACCGACCAACACCTATTTGAGATAACTGGGGTTTGAGACGGTTTTTCCGGGGGAGTGCCGCAACCGCAGTCAGGAGGTTTTAGCGCTACGCTGTTCCCGCGCAGTGCCTCTACGCCGCCTGAGCGGATTTGAGATCTAGTTACTGGCGGGACGAAAAAGATTCGAACGCTCAGTAACCGTGTAGCTACATGCTAAAAACATCTTTTCGCCAAAATTCCCTACCGCACACTCCTCAAATAAGCCCCCTTCAACACCCCCGCGTCCTTCGCAACTGCAGTGCACAGATATTTCGGATGTGGACGAATGCCGACGCGACCAAGATCGAGGCGATCCGCGTCCCAGCAGGTTTGCACGGTGATATCGGCTTCTGTGTGGCCGTTGCTGTGGCCGGTGCAGGCTTCCACCAACAGCTTCATTTCTTCGCCGCTGGCCTCGAACATCCGGCCGTGCAGTTTTAACGCAAGATCGGCACCGCGTTTGCCATGGTCGTGGTCGGTGTATTCATTGACGCGGCACGAGTCATGAAAAAACGCAAAGAGCTCCACCACCGCCATGTTCGCCCCGGTGGTGGCGGCAATCATCAGCCCGTTGTTGCGCACGCGCGCCCAGTGCGGGGCGCCGTGATCGCCGTGCCAGTTGATCGCAAAGCGCCCGCGCAGGTGTTTTAACAACGCCGCCCGGTCGCAGACAAGCAATGCACTGCGCATGGTCTCGCTCCCTCTTTTTTTAGCTACGCCTGCCGGTTTCCTAAGGGAGATTGACCCGTTCGAAATCTCCCCGCCGCGTAACCGCCGCGATAGCAGCGATTGGGAAGGTGGCCCCACTCCGTCCCAGAGAAAGGCCCACCGCAGAGACGATCCCGCGGCGATCGAGGCATGCCCGCGGCTCACCCTGCGAGCCTACGCCAGCCAACAATCTTTCATCCAAGAATTGAAAATTCTGCTCTAGCCTGTCTTCGTTTTCGAGAGCACGGCAAAGTCCATGGCATCGCGTACGGGCGGTGGCGCCGCACGCCCGTTTGCCGCGTCGCCCTTGCGCCACCTGATGTTTGCTATCCGCGAAACTACTGCTGCCAACAATAGTCCCGAGACAGGTCGGCAACGAACGGTGGGTGTCCCCGTTTCGTGGCGCCGAATGCGTGCCGGCCAGCGCATGGCCAAAGGCTGCGACGACGGCGCCGAGCCCGTCTGGCGCATGCTCGATGCAATAGACCAGGTCATGAGCGTCCTTGCGCTCGAAGCGCTGATCGAACGCGAAGGCCTTCAGGCAAGTGAAGCTGACGATGTCTGCATGCTTGACGCGTTCGGTGGCCATGCCGTTCTCGCCCAGCAGCTCCGCACGGATCTCGGTGACCTGATGCAGGTCGAAAACGATGGACGAGTGCGGAATGTTGAGCGCCGAGATCGTGCCTTCCGTCGGCAACGGCTGCACCCGGCCGCCGGCGATCTGGGGCGCATCGGCCAAGAGCTCCAGCACCATCAGCGCGCCATGCTCGGTGCGCGTCTGCCATCGCCACGAAAGCTTCAAACCCTGTTCGTTGACAGCGCGCTCGAACCCCATGCGCTTCAGGTTGTCCTTCAGCGAGTGGTACGCGTCGGTGTCGGCCAGGAGCTGCAGATCGATGACGATGTCGACATCCAGCGTGCCGGCGTGCGCAGGCACGTCGGGTGGACGCTGGGGCACCAGATAGCGCGGCGTCAAACCTCCGACCAGGAAGACCGACTCCTTCCAGGGCCCGAGCCCGCGCAACAGCGTGACGAGGACACGCTCGCAGTCCACGGTGTAGGCATCGCTGTATCCGCCGAAGTGCGAAGGCTTGACCATCAGAAGCCGAGCCTTGTCCGGCGCAGGTGCTCGGCCAATTCCTTGGCGCGACCCTCGGCGCGCACGAGGTCTAGGTAGGTCTGGATCGGGCTGGCCAGCCAGACACCGTCCACCCGCTGCTTGCCCAGCAGATCACTTGGCGACTTGGTGTCGATGACCACCAGATTCGCGCCCTCATTGACGGGGCGGGCGCCCAGCTCACCCAGGGCAGCCTCGGTGGCCGAACCGGCCGGCAAGCGGATGCGAACCTGCGAGACGTTCGACAGAAAAGGGGCGTAGCGCTGGGCAGCCGCTTCGTGGGTGACCGCATAGTTGATCCCACGCGAAGAACACACACCATCGAGTCCTGTGGCCAGGGCGTCGACCTTCACGGCAGGAACGAAGAACCTGCGCATCGCCTCAGCCGGTTGCTGCCGCAGGCTCGTGGCCCAGGCATCCAGCAGTGCCGCAGGCTGACTCACACGCCGTTGCTTGCCCGGCCCCTGCCCCCGTGAATCCAGCCAGTCGAGTCG
>CAMAWD010000118.1 GCA_945861785.1 Rhodoferax sp. OV413
GCTGACCCTGGGCAACTACCTCACCCCCACCTTGCTGGGCGGCAAGAGTTCGCAATGGTTCACCGAGCAGATCTACACCCAGTTCATCACGCGTTTCAACTGGGAGCAGGGCGCGGCGTTCGGTTTTCTGTTGCTGGGGCTGTCCACCGCCATCGTGTGGCTGGGCCTGAAACTCAGTGGCCAGAAGTTCGGCGAAGTGATGCAGCGGGCATGAGCTGAAATGAAGCGCGCTTTGCTCCCTGCCGCACTTGGGTTGCCGATACCGCTGGCCGCTTTCGGCCCGTTGCGGACGTTCGCTGGTCATCCCCGAAATCATGACCGCCCGGATACCGGTGGAGTGGTGTGGTGGGATCAGGCCGACGGCGCATTCGGCTCCGCGGCTGTCCTCCGCCCTGCGGGCTCCCCCTTTATGCCGCTGCGCCGAACCCACCGCCGACCTGATCCTGCGCCTTGGTCGGAAGCAACGAGGGGGTCAAAGCAACGAGGGGGTCAGGTCTTGTTTTGCCACAGCAACGATGGGGTCAGCAACGAGGGGGTCACAACGAGGGGGTCAGGTCTTGTTTTGCCACATCGAGGGGGCAGGGTTTTCTTTGCCAATGTGGCAAAACAAGACCTGACCCCTGTCCTCGCACCGGGCTGCGCCTGCCGCGACGCTGGGCTTTTCGTATTCGGGAGGTCGGGGTCCGGACTTCCCCGCACTCGACCATGCATGCGCACGTCCGCGGGGTCAGGTCTTGTTTTGCCATATCGCAATGCAAGACCTGACCCCTTCCCGCGTGTGACCCCTTCCCGCGTGACCCCTTCACGCGAGCACCGCAGGGTGTCGAGCGACATACGGCAGGGGGCATAGCGTGATTCCTTCCTTGCCTCGTCCAGCCTGGTTGCGTGCCGGCACCGTGTTGTACGCATTCATTTTTTTCGCGTTTCTGTTTCTGCCACTGGTGGTCGTCGCAAGTTTTGCGTTCAATGACGCGCCGTATCCGGCACCGCCCTGGCGCGGCTTCACGCTCGACTGGTTTCTTGGCAGCGCCAAGGCTGCACGGCGCGGCCTGTTTGCCGACAGGGCGCTGATGGGCAGCTTGTGGACCAGCGCTGTCGTGGCGTGTTGGGTCACCGTGCTGGCGGTGCTGGTGGGCACGGTGAATGCATTCCTGATTGAACGCACCCAGTTTCGCGGCAAGTCTGCGTTGTCGCTCCTGATGCTCGCGCCGCTGGTGATTCCAGGCGTGATCCTGGGCATCTCGATCCTGGCGTTCGCCAGTCGCATTGCCAACCTGGCCGATGACCTGTTCGGCATCGAACTGGAGTTTTTGCGCCCGGGCCTGACGCTGGTGGTGCTGGGGCAGTTGTCGTTCGTGATCTCGATCGCCACCATGACGATCGCCGCGCGCCTCAAGCGTTTTGACATCACGCTGGAAGAGGCGGCCTACAACCTGGGCGCGTCGCGCGCGGCGGTCTTCACCACCATCACCTTGCCGTATCTGCAACCGGCACTCATCGGTGCGGCGGCGATTTCTTTCCTGATGTCTTTCGAGAACTTCAACACCACGCTGATGCTGGTGGGGTCGGATGCGCCGCTGACCGTCATGATGTACGGCCGCATGCGGGAAGGTGCAACACCGGTGCTCAACGCGGTCAGCCTGTTCTTGATGGTGGCGTCGGCCTTGCTCGCGCTGACCCTGCTCAGGGCACCCAAATCGGACCAAGCCGGAACCACCCGCTGAGTCAGGGCCGCCCGGGCCCGGCGAATTGGTATGGCGATCTTTCGAGAATGGCACTACGATGACAACCACATGCTTTCTACAGTGCAAGCAGTGGACTAGCCGCTGTGGGTCGCTACAGGCCCGCCATATGTACAACCAACAGGAGATCCCGCAATGATGAAAAACCCGGTTCTGAAGCGCCTCGCAGCCCTCGCCGCTTTGGCCCTCGCCACAGGATTTGCCGGCCAGGCGAGCGCGCAGCTCACGGTGGTGTCCTTTGGCGGCTCCTACCAGGAGGCGCAAAGCAAGTCACTGTTCGTGCCGGCCGCGAAGGCGCTCGGCCTCACCATCAAGGAAGAAACCTACACCGGCATCGCCGCCGTGGCGCTGCAGGTGAAAGCCGGCGCAGTGACGTGGGATGTTGTTACCAGTGGTTCGGGTGGCGCGGCGCGTTCTGGCGCCGAAGGCATGCTGGAGCCGCTGGACTACAAACTCATCGACGTGTCCAACTTTGTTCCCGGCGCAGCCCAGCCGTTTTATGTCTGTGGCGACGTGTTCTCTACCGTGCTGGCCTGGAACACCAAGACCTACGGCGACAAAGGGCCGCAGAGCTGGGCCGATTTCTGGGACGTGAAGAAGTTTCCGGGCAAACGTTCGTACCGCAAGGGCGGAGAAGGCGTGCTGGAGCCAGCACTCATGGCCGACGGTGTGCCGGCCAACAAGGTCTACGAGGTCTTGTCGGCGCCTGGCGGTATCGAGCGTGCCATCAAGAAAATCAAGGAGCTCAAACCCCACGTGGCGGTGTGGTGGTCGTCCGGCGCGCAACACGCTCAACTCATGAAGGACGGTGAAGTCGACATGGTCACCGGCTGGAACGGGCGCTTCGATGTGGCCGCCAAGGACGGTGCCAAGGTGGCCTACACCTTCAACCAGGGCCTGGCCGACTACGACTGCTACGCCATCCCCAAGGGCGCACCCAACAAGGCCAACGCCATGAAGTTTCTGAGTGAGATCAGCAAGGCGCCCTACCAGGCCGAGTTCACCAAGTACATCACCTACGGACCGACCAACAAGAAGGCCTACGAGGGCAACGCCATTCCAGCGGCCTATGCCAAACTGCTTCCGTCCCATCCCGACAACCAGGCCAAGCAGTTGCCTATTGACCAGAGCTGGTACATCAAGAACGGGGCCCGGGCTTCAGCGCTGTTTCAGGACATGTTGACCGAATAGGCCATTCGACCGGTCCGCCCGCTGTGAGCACCGCGTCGCTGCCGATCAGCATTGCGCAGATTACCAAGACCTACGGCAAGACCTTCGCCCTGGACCACGTCGACCTGGAGGTTCGCAGCGGCGAATTTCTGACCCTGCTGGGGCCTTCGGGCTCTGGCAAGACCACGCTGTTGACGGTGCTGGCCGGGTTCACCCGGCCGGACGGGGGCAGCCTGAAGTTTGGCGGCACCGAGATGGTGACCGTGCCGCCGCACAAGCGCAATGTGGGCATGGTGTTCCAGAACTACGCCCTGTTCCCGCACATGAATGTGGCCGACAACGTCGGTTTTCCGCTCAAGCTGCGCGGTGTCAAGTCGGCCGAAATCAGGCAACGCTGCGAACGTGCACTCGAGATGGTGCGCTTGGGCGGTTATGGCACGCGGGGTGTCGATCAGTTGTCAGGCGGGCAGCGCCAGCGGGTTGCCTTGGCCCGTGCCATGGTGTTCGAGCCACGCATCATGCTGATGGACGAACCACTTTCGGCGCTGGACAAGCAGTTGCGTGAACACATGCAGATCGAACTGCGCCAACTGCACGACAAGCTGGGCATGACCACCGTCTACGTCACGCACGACCAGCGTGAAGCACTGACCATGTCGGACCGCATCGCGGTCATCAACGCCGGGCGCATCATGCAGCTCGACACGCCACGCGCCATCTACGAGCGGCCGAAGAACCGCTTTGTCGCCGAGTTCATCGGTGAGTCGACCTTCCTGCCGGTGGTGGTCACCGGCGGACAGGTTCACCTCGGTCACCAGGCGCTGCGGACCGCTGTGGTGCCGCAGACCGACGGCCCGCAGTTGCTGATGCTGCGCCCGGAACGCCTGCGCCTGATGGGTGTCAACGCCATTGCCGACACTGCCTGCAACACCATCGACGCCACGCTGGTGGCCACCGTGTACCAGGGCGACAGCTCCTTGTTCCAGGCGGCGTTGCCCGACGGCACGCTGGTCAGTGTGCGGGGCAGTTCGTCCGGGTCGCTGGCACCAGGCGCCCCGCTGCGTCTGTCCGTCGCCATCGAGGACACCGTCTTGCTCGCCATGGAGCCGGCGGCGTGAGCGCCGCGCTGCCCAACACACGCGAACTGCGCCGCAGCGCCTTGATCGAGCGCCTGGGCCTGCTGGGGCTGGTCGCGCCGGCCTTGCTGCTGATCCTGGTGACGATGCTGCTGCCGGTGGGCTGGTTGTTCTACCTCTCGGTGCTGTCCGACACCGGTGCCTTCAGCCTGGAGCACTACCAGCGCATGTGGGTCCACCCATCGTATGGCCGCACCTTCTGGACCACCTTCCAGGTGAGTTTGCAAACCACCGCGATCTGCATCCTGCTGGGTTACCCGCTGGCCTATTTCCTGTCCGAAATACCCAAACGAGCCGCCAACCTGTGCATGATCGCCGTGTTGCTGCCGCTGTGGACCTCGCTGCTGGTGCGCACCTATGCCTGGCTGGTGCTGTTGCAGCGGCGCGGCCTTGTCAACAGCTGGGGCATCGAGCTGGGTTTGTGGGATGAGCCGCTGGCGCTGGTGCACAACCTGGCCGGCACCTTGATCGGCATGGTGCATGTGATGTTGCCGTTTCTGGTGCTTCCGCTGTATTCGGCCATGCGCGCGATTGACCGCAACTACCTGCGCGCAGCCGCTAACCTGGGTGCCAGCCCCCTGCGCAGCTTCTGGCTGGTGTTCTTCCCGCTGGCGATGCCGGGGTTGGTCACGGGCGCCCTGATCGTTTTCATCCTGTGCCTGGGTTTTTATGTCACACCAGCCGTGCTGGGTGGTGGCAAGGTGATCATGGTGTCGAGCCGCATCGCCAACGACATCGAGATCTTTTTCAACTGGGGTGCAGCCAGTGCTTTGGGGGTGGTGCTGCTGGTATTGACGGTGGTGCTGATACTGGCCGCCGGCCGGCTGGTGCGCATGGACCGCGTGTTGGGCGGGGAGGGCAAATGACCTGGTTGAAACAACCCGCCACTGATACCCAGATCACGCACGGCGCGCGCCTGTGGTTGTATGTGCTGGCCGTTGTCGTGATGGTGTTGCTGGTGCTGCCCACCTTGCTGGTGATTCCGATGTCGTTCTCTGCATCCCAGTACCTGGAATTCCCGCCCAAGCAATGGTCCTTGCGCTGGTACCAGAATTATTTCAACTCCGCCTCGTGGATGCAGGCCACCGGCACCTCGCTCAAGGCCGGCCTGATGACCGCAGTGCTGTCCACCCCGCTGGCAACCATGGCGGCCTACGGGCTGCATGTTTCGCGCCTGCGCCATGCCAGGTGGCTCACCATGCTGTTGCTCGCGCCGATGGTGGTGCCGGTGATCCTGATCGGCATCGGTGTCTTCTATGCCTACGTCAAGCTCAAGCTGGTCAACACCATGCTCGGCCTGGTGCTGGCGCACAGCATGCTGGCGGTTCCGGTGGTGATGCTGGTGGTGGGTTCGGCGCTGCGCACCTTCGACATGGACCAGGAACGCGTGGCGCGCAGCCTGGGCGCCTCGCCGCTTCGTGCCTTCATGCTGGTCACGCTGCCGCAGATCAAGTTCTCGGTGGTCACCGGTGCGGTGCTGGCGTTCCTCACCTCGTTCGACGAGATCATCGTGTCGCTGTTCGTGTCGGGTGGCGACAACTCCACCCTCACGCGCAACATGTTCAACGCCCTGCGCGACCAGGTCGACCCGACCATTGCCGCCATCTCGACCCTCATCGTTGCGGTTACTTCGCTGCTGCTGGTGTTCACCCAGTTCGCCGGCCACAAGAAAGACGCGTAGTGCGCATGGGGCCGATGGGTTTTACCACCAACCGGTGTGGCCACCGCGTTTGATATGCTCAGGCCGTGGCTGGCACCGTGATGGTGCTGCGCGACACTCTGCGAAAGGACGGTGCCGATGTGCAGATTCCTGGCCTATCTGGGTGAGCCGATCCTTCTGGAGGACCTCGTTTGCAAGCCCAGGCATTCCCTGGTGCGCCAGAGCCTGCGCGCGGTCGAGGCCAAAACCGTGACGAATGGCGACGGCTTCGGAGTCGGCTGGTACGGCGAGCGGGCGTCGCCCGGCGTCTACCACGAGGTGATGCCGGCCTGGTCCGACCGCAACCTGCTGGCGCTGTGCGCCAACGTGCGCTCGCGCCTTTTCTTTGCCCATGTGCGTGCCGCCACCGGGGGCGGCATTTCGCGCCAGAACTGCCACCCGTTCCAGTTCGGCCCGTACATGTTCATCCACAACGGCCAGATCGGCGGCTTTTCGCAGGTGCGCCGCACGATGGAGACCTTGTTGCCCGATGCCCTGTACGAGCACCGGTTGGGCGGGACCGATTCGGAGCTTTTGTTCCTGCTGATCGTCGCGCGCATACAGGGCGGCATGCCGGTGCCCGAGGCAGCCACGTCGGTGTTGCGCGAGACGGCCACCCTGATGAAGTCCAGAAGCGTGGACGGGCCGCTGCGATTTGCCGCGGCGCTCGCCGACGGCGAGCAGGTGTGGGCATTTCGCTGGGCCAGCGACGACGCCCCGCCAACGCTGTACCTCAAGCCGCAGCGCGGTGGCTGGGCGGTGGCGTCCGAGCCCCTGGGCGACGATGCCGAGGCCTGGTCGCCGATTGCGCCGCAGCAGGTGGTCCATCTGCACGCGGGCATGCAACAGGCGTCTGCGCTGGGTTGACCACCCAGCTTCAACCCGTTACGCCCACGCCTACCACTATCAGCACCGAATAGTCCTGCTGCCTGCAGCCCTTCACCACCGGCATGGCTGCCCCCGGGGTCACCGGAAACCCGGTTTTCTGCACGTGGGTCGGTGAACACGATCCGTCACCCGCCGCCGGCCTGTAACGCGCGGCACGGCAGCCCAGGTGCGTCACATCGTGCATCGATGCGCCTTTGTCCAGCTCCCAGCGCATGTCGCCGTTCTTGTCTGGCGGGTGGATGGTCAACACGGCGGTGACTTCGCGGTCACCCGTGACCACGTATTTGCGCGCTGCCAGCGGGAAGTCCGGCGCTTCCATGATCAAGCCGTGTTCCTCCAGCCACCAGTCGGTGGCGTTGAATTTCCAGCCCGCGGGCGCGAGGCCGCCGGCGTCCTTCAGGCGGCCGAAATTGTTCAGTGCGACACCGCGGGGACCGGGGTCGAGGGGCCAAAGGCCCCAGGTTTGCGCACCAGTTCCGGAACTGGCGCTGGTGTCGCCCAGGGCCGCGATGTACTGGGTTGGCACGCGCTGGAATTTCGCCCCGCCGGGCGCCGCGGCGAGGGCTGGTCGAAAACCGGCGCCCACCGACGCGAGCAAAATTGTTGCGATGCCCGCGCGGCGCGTGAGCGGCATCCTGTAAGGTGAAATCATGGGGTTGAATCTCCTTTCAAAGCGGCGACAGGCTGGTCGCTCGGGGCCATCCTTTGGCACCAGTGCAGCCTGGATTGTGAACGCAATCCGGTCGATGGAGGGCGGCAGGACTCGGCGCGGGTCCACGTTGCCGGTCGTGTCCCTGGAGGGAGCGCAAATTCGCTGCCCGGCGGCCGCCACAGGTGTAGCATTGCTTGCCATGAACCCGAGCGCCCGGAGCACTGCGGAGGTTGTGCAGTTTGCCGAGCTGCAGGGCAGGCTTGCGCCGCTGTTCCGCGCGGTGTTCGACGACCCCGCGGCACCACGCACGGTCGTGGTCGTGCCGGGCCTCTCGCTGGACCAGGAGCTGCTGTCGCGCATTGACGGCTTGCAGCACTACGAGGAACGGCAACTCACGATGCTGATGCTGTTGCGGCTGCCGAACACGCGGCTGGTTTTCGTGACGAGCACACCGATCGACCCGATCATCATCGACTACTACCTGAACCTGCTGCCCGGGGTGCCACATGCCCATGCGCGCCGGCGGCTCACCTTGCTCTCGGCCTACGATGCCTCGCCCGTCACCCTGACGCGCAAGGTGCTCGAGCGGCCACGCCTGCTGGCCCGTATTCGGGCCGCCATCGGCGATCCGCAGCTGGCACACCTGTCGTGTTTCAACGTGACACCACTCGAACGCGCGCTGGCCCTGGCCTTGGCCATTCCGCTGTATGGTTGCGACCCCGTGCTTGCGGCGCTCGGCAGCAAGACTGGCAGCCGCGAAGTGTTTCAAGCTGCCCGCGTACCGATGCCCCCGGGCTTCGGGCACCTGCGCGATGTACATGGTGTTGCGCAGGCGCTGGCTGCCTTGTATGCGCAAGATCCGGCTTTGGAAAGTGCCGTCGTCAAGCTCAACGATGGCGCCTCGGGGGAGGGCAACGCGGTGTTCCCGTATGCCGGCGCGCCACAGGCTGCTGCCGCTTTGGCCCGCTGGACCGAGGCAGAGCTGCCGCGGCGGCTTGTGTTCGAGTTGCCTGGTGAGCGCTTGCCACACTACCTGGGCAAACTTGCCGAGATGGGTGGCATCGTCGAGGCGTGGGTCGCGGGCGCGGGCAAGCGCTCGCCTTCGGTACAGCTGCGCATCACACCCACCGCCCGGCTGGAGGTGATTTCGACCCACGACCAGGTGCTGGGCGGCAGTACCGGGCAGAAATTCCTCGGCGCGACGTTTCCGGCTGATCCGGCCTACCGTCTGGAAATCACCGAGCTGGCGACCCGCGTCGGTGAGGAGCTTCGCGCGCGGGGTGTTGTTGGCCGCTTCGGCGTCGACTTCGTTTCGGTGCCGGACCGCGGTGGCGCCTGGCGCCACCAGGCGATCGAGATCAACCTGCGCAAGGGCGGCACGACGCATACCTTTCAGACCCTGCAATACCTGACCAACGGGCAGGTCGATCCGGCGACGGGCGAGTTCAGCGTGCCGACCGGCCAGCAGCGCGTCTACTACGCAACCGACAACCTGCAGAATCCCGCCTTTCGCCGGCTGACTCCGGATGACCTGATCGACATCGCGGTCGAACACGGCCTTCATTTCGACCAGACGCGGCTGGAAGGTGTCACGTTCAACCTGATTGGCGCGCTGTCGGAGTTCGGGAAGCTGGGGGTCGTGTCGATCGCCGGCACGTTGTCGCAGGCCCGGGAGCTGTTCGACCGGACCGTCGCCGTGCTGGAGCGCGAAACGCGCTGACCGGTCTGGATGCGCTTGGCCGCGGCACAACGGGCCGGCGTGATATCTCCCTCGCCAAGCGGCGGCGATCTTGATGACTTGGCCGGTCCACAGCAACATGCAGTCACGGGTGCGCCAGAGCCTGGTGGGCGGCGCGACGGCCTTGGTTGCGGGTATGGGCATGCTCCATGTTGGCAGAGCCGGCATCGACCAATGCCTGCTGTCCGACTGGCAATGGCAAAAAATAGTTTATTACTATCGATTAACTAGTGACAATCAAGTGGACCAATCTTCGGCCCGAACCTACAGTGAGGCTTCGTTCATGCACCGGAGCCCTGCAATGGCCCCATCCAGCTTCGTTGACCGAGTGCAACACACCGCTGCACCAACCCCGGCACACTGAACCACCACCCTTGACCCACCACTGGAGATATTTATGGAAAACACATCCGCCAACGAAGCCAAATGCCCTTTCGCCCCTGCCCCTGGCGCGAACGCGACCGCCGGTGCGCAGTCGAACCGCGACTGGTGGCCCAAGCAGCTGAACCTGAACATCCTGCACCAGCATGCGCCGGCCTCCAACCCGATGGACCTGGGGTTTGACTATGCCAAAGCGTTCCGTAAGCTCGACCTTGCCGTGCTCAAGGCAGACCTGCGCGCCCTGATGACCGATTCGCAGGACTGGTGGCCCGCGGACTGGGGCCACTACGGCGGCCTGTTCATCCGCATGGCATGGCACAGCGCCGGCACCTACCGCACGGGCGATGGGCGGGGCGGCGCCGGCACCGGCAACCAGCGTTTTGCGCCGGTCAACAACTGGCCCGACAACGGCAACCTGGACAAGGCGCGCCGCCTGCTCTGGCCGGTCAAGCAGAAATACGGCAGCCAGATCTCCTGGGCCGACCTGATGGTCCTGGCCGGCAATGTGGCGCTGGAGTCCATGGGCTTCAAGACCTTCGGTTTTGGTGGCGGCCGCGCAGACATCTGGCAGCCCGAAGAAGACATCTTCTGGGGCAACGAGAACACCTGGCTCGGCGACAAGCGTTACAGCGGTGACCGCGAACTGGCACACCCCCTGGCGGCCGTTCAGATGGGCCTGATTTACGTCAACCCCGAAGGTCCGAACGGCAACCCCGACCCGGTGGCGTCAGGGCGCGACGTGCGGGAGACCTTCGCCCGCATGGCCATGAACGACGAGGAAACCGTGGCGCTGGTCGCCGGCGGCCACACCTTCGGCAAGGCGCACGGGGCCGGCGACCCGGCGCTGGTGGGGGCAGAGCCTGAAGGCGCGCCGATCGAGCAGCAGGGCCTGGGCTGGACCAACCGCCTTGGCACCGGACGGGGCGTGCACACCACCACCAGCGGCATCGAAGGCGCCTGGAAGCCCAATCCCACCACCTGGGACAACGGCTACTTCGACATGTTGTTTGGTTACGAATGGGAGTTGACCCGCAGCCCGGCCGGGGCCAAGCAGTGGGTGGCGAAAGACGTCAGGCCCGAACACATGATCCCCGATGCGCACGACCCGGCCAAAAAGCACCCGCCGATGATGACCACGGCCGACATGTCGCTGCGTCTGGACCCCGCCTACGAGAAGATCTCGCGCCGCTTCCACCAGAACCCGCAGGCCTTTGCCGACGCGTTCGCCCGTGCCTGGTTCAAGCTGACGCACCGCGACCTGGGGCCCAGGTCGCTCTACCTCGGCCCGGAAGTCCCGGCCGAAGACCTGATCTGGCAAGACCCGATCCCGGCGGTTGATCACCCGCTGGTCGAAGCCCGCGACGTCGCCGACCTGAAGGCCAGGGTGCTGGCATCAGGGCTGTTGGTGTCCGAACTGGTCGCTACTGCCTGGGCCTCCGCCTCCACCTTCCGAGGTTCGGACAAGCGTGGTGGCGCCAACGGCGCGCGCATTCGCCTCGCGCCACAGAAAGACTGGCAGGTGAACCAGCCGGCCCAACTGGCCAGGGTGCTGGCCGTGCTGGAGGGCATACAACTGGCCTTCAATGGCGCACAGACGGGTGGCAAGAAGGTTTCGTTGGCCGACCTCATCGTGCTGGCGGGCAACGCCGCTGTGGAACTGGCCGCCAGCAAGGCCGGCCATGCGGTCGACCTTTCGTTCTCTCCCGGCCGCACCGACGCGTCGCAGGCGCAGACCGATGTGGAATCGTTCGCCGTGCTGGAGCCGCAGGCGGACGGTTTCCGCAATTACCGGAAGACGGCCTACACCGTGTCGGCAGAGGAAATGCTGATCGACAAGGCGCAACTCCTGAGCCTGAGTGCGCCCGAGATGGCGGTGCTGGTGGGTGGCATGCGTGTGCTCGACGCCAACACAGGTGGCGCGCAACAGGGCGTATTCACGCAGCGGCCGCAGACGCTGACCAACGACTTCTTCGTGCACCTGCTCGATATGGGCACCACCTGGAAGCCGGTGTCAACCGACGCGGATGTGTTCGAAGGGAGTGACCGCAAGACCGGCGAGGTCCGGTGGACCGGCACCCGCGTGGACCTGGTCTTTGGCTCGAACTCGCAGTTGCGGGCCCTGTCCGAGGTGTATGCCCAAGCCGAAGGCGCGGGCAAGTTCGCGCGTGACTTCGCCGCCGCGTGGACCAAGGTGATGAACCTGGACCGTTTCGACCGGGCGTGACGGCAGCCGGCGGCGCGGGTTGTTTGTTCCCGCGCCTGGCCGGGCTGGCCGGGCTGGCCGTGGGTTGTTACCATGGCCGGGAGCCACTCACACAATCCACGGAGACACAATGAAAACCATGAGCCTGCCCCTGGTCCTTTGCGCTGCCCTCGGCCTGTCCGCGTGGAGCGCCCATGCCCAGACATACCCGGCCAAGCCGGTTCGCCTGGTGGTGACTTTCCCGTCTGGCGGTGCGCCCGACACACTGGCGCGTATCTTCAGCGAGAAAGCGCAACTCGGGCAGGCCATCGTGGTCGACAACAAGCCGGGGGCGGGTGGCAATATCGGCACCGATTTTGTTGCCAAGGCGGCGCCCGACGGTTACACGCTGGTCATGGCCACGGTGGGCACACACGCCATCAACGGCGCGTTGTATTCCAAGATGCCCTACGACATGGTGAAGGACTTTGTGCCTGTGGGCCATCTGGCATCGGCGCCGAACCTGCTGGTGGTCAACAACGACCTGCCTGTCAGGAACGTCACCGAACTGATCACCTACATGAAAGCCAACCCGAACAAGCTGTCGTTCGGCTCGCCGGGCATCGGCACTTCGGTGCATGTCTCGGGTGAGTTGTTCAAGTCCCTCACCGGCACCTCGATGACGCATGTGCCGTACAAAGGCCGGCAGTTCGCCATTCCCGACCTGATCGGCGGGCAGATCCAGGTGATGTTCGACAACATGCCGTCGGCGCTGCCGATGGCCAAGGAGGGCAAGATCCGCGCATTGGCGCAAACCACCGCCAAACGCAGCGCTGCTGCGCCCGACGTGCCCACCGTGGCCGAAACCGTGCCGGGTTTCGAGGCCACCACCTGGTTTGCCATATTCGCGCCGGCCGGCACGCCGCGCGATGTCGTCGCACGGCTCAATGCCGAGATGCAACGCGTGTTCAAGCTGCCTGACGTGCAGGACAAACTCCGCACCCTTGGCCTGGAGCCGTGGATCTCGACGCCGGAGGAGTTGGCGCGTTTCCAGGCCACCGAGATCGTCAAGTGGGCCAAGGTGGTGAAAGACTCGGGCGCCAGCGCGGAGTGAGCGCGGCATTGCGTGGCGCAAGGTCATGGAGCTCGGTGCGGCCCTGCTCCATGTCGTACAACTCCCAGGGTTGTTCAAACTCTTGACGAGTTTGAGCTTGCCCTGACGGATCGCGCAATTGCCTTCATGCTCCCAGGCGATTGGCTGGTTGGCAGGGCGTGTGGGAGATGCTGGCCTGCGCCATGTGGCCGGGCCACTGCACCACCAGCGGTGTCGAAATGCCGCCCTCGTGCACCCAATGCTTGAAAGAGCGGAACGGCGCGTTCGACACATTCGCCCACGGCAGGTCGTAACTCATGTAGGTGAGCGGCCCGCCCGGGCGCAGCGACGGGCGGTTGCCCATCTCGATCTTGCGGCCGTCGTTGTGCACATCGGGCATGAACTTCGCCCAGCCATCCTCGGCCATGAACTCCGCGCAACCGCCGTTGTCCGACAGGAACATGATCACCGTATCCTCGAACTGCCCCAGGCGCTTGAGCGTGTCGACCACCCGCCCGATGCTCTGGTCCATGCGGTCGACCATGGCTGCGTAGACGGCCATGCGGCTGGCTTCCCAGGCGCGGTGTTGCGCGTCGGTCCAGGCCGGGGCGTCGGCGTCGCGTGGTGAAATGGCCCAGCGGTGCTGCAACATCCCGCGCGACAGCATCTGTTCATGCCGCGCGGTGCGAATCGCGTCCCAGCCCTTGTCGTAGACGCCGTCGTAGCGCGCGATGTCTTCCTCGTGCGCATGCATCGGCCAGTGGGGCGCAGCATGGGCCAGGTACAGGAAGAACGGCTTGTCCATCCCGGCGCTTTCTTCGATCATGCCGATCGCCTTGTCGGTGATCACGTCGGTGAAGTAGTAGTCGGTTGGCGACACCTGCACCTGATGGTCGTCCTCAAAGATGCAGTGCGGCGAGAAGAAATGTGTAGCACCGTCGAGGATGCCGTAGAAGCGGTCAAAACCCCGTTGCAAAGGCGTCGGGCGGTCCGGCTCGCCCATGCGCCAGGTGTGCACGCGCCGGGCCCACAGGTCTCCACCGACATGCCACTTCCCGGCCATCAGGGTTCGGTAACCGTTGTCGCGCAGCCGCTCGGCAATGGTGGCTGCGTCGTCGCGCAAGTGACCCTGGTAGGCGGGGCTTCCCAGGTCGGCGCCCATGTGGCCGATACCGGCCTTGTGCGGAACCAGGCCAGTGAGCAGCGACGCCCGCGTCGGGCAGCAACGTGCACAGTTGTACATCGATGTCAGCACCGCGCCATGCCGTGCCATGGCGTCGATGTGCAGCGTGCGGATCTCGGAGCCCATCAGCCCGAGGTCGGCAAACCCCATGTCATCGGCGAGGATCAGGATGACGTTGGGGCGGCGCCGCATTTCCATGGCTACACCTTGACCGTATCTTGCCCCAGCGCCATGTTGGCCAGCAGTGCCGTCACTTCGGCCTGGCGCGTGCAACCGGTCTTCTCCAGCACCTGCTGCAACTGTGCGCGCACGGTGTTGCGGGCCACGTTGCCACTGGCGGCGATGTCGTCCACCGAGTTGCCCATGGCCAGGCCACGCGCGATGCGCGCCTTGGGCGCGGTGAGGTCAAACAGGCTGCGCACCAGCACGGCCCGCCACATCTCCGGCACAAAAGAACACTCGCAGATGCGATCGATCGGTGCGGTTTGCATGGGTCTTGTCCGTCTTCTCTTCTTGTGCTTGCTGGGGCTCCCCGGCGTCCGGCCCAACACATGGTCCACTTTACCCTGACAGGGCGGGGCGCGGCGGCGATGCGATACTTTGCCGCAGGTTTCCCAATCTGCGGCGATTCGCCGGTGCTTTCAGCAGCCGGCGGGCCGCGTCTACCAGGAGTGACGTGCCATGGCCCAGTCCCTTGTTGTGCATTTCGACGCCGACAGCGACGACCCGTCACCGGTTGAATATTCCCGTCGGCTGGCCGCTGCGGCCGCACGCGCCGGTGACGCCGCAGACAAATACGGCGAAGGTGACCTGATTGCCACCGCTGAGCGCCTCATCGCCAGGCGATTGGGCAAGGAGCGCGCGGTGCTCTTCGCCACCGGCACGATGGCCAACATGCTGGCGTTGGACCGCCTGTGCCCGCGTTTCGCACGCCGGGTGCTGGTGCACCCGGACAGCCACATCTTTTCCGATACCGGCGACGGTGCGGCAGCCAGCATGGGTCTGACGCTGCTCACGTTGCCGGCCGATGGCCCGGGTTTCACGGCCCAGGCCGCGCTGCAGGCGATCCAGTCGGCACGTATGGGCAAGGTGCGCCAGGGCGTCGGTGCCGTGGTGGTGGAAACCCCTGTGCGTCGTTATTCGAATGCCATGTTTCCGCTGGCCGAGCTCGACCGCGTGGCGGCGCAGGTGCGTGCCCAGGGGGTGGCCTTGCACCTCGATGGCGCCCGCCTGCCGATCGCCGCCGCATCGGCGGCGCGCAGCATCGAGGCCTTTGCTGCGCCGTTCGACAGTGTGTATCTGTCCTTGTGGAAGATGCTCGGCCTGCCGTTCGGCGCCGCACTGGCCGGCTCGGCCACCCTGCTGGAAGGGGCAGAACACGACCGCCGGCGCATGGGCGGCACCTTGCCGCAGCTCTGGCCCCTGGCCGTGATGGTGCTGGCCCACCTGGACGAGCGCCTGGGCAGCTGGCCGCAGGTGTTCGCCCACTTCGACGCGTTTCGCGCAGTGTTGGCGCGTCAGGGCCGATTCACGCTGTCACCGATCGGCACCGAGGCCACCAACACAGTGTGGCTCGACGTGGGCCCGCTCGACCCCGCCCGACTGCGCGCCTGCGCACGCCAGCAAGGCCTGGTGTTGCCGGAGCCGCAAGGAAATCGTTTTGCGATCCGCGCCAACGTGGGTTGGTTGCCGCATGCACCGCAAGATTTGCTCGCGCGGCTGGACCTTGCCGCTGACGACTGCGCACGATAAGGAACTGTGCGCGAACCTGACAACAAGGGGCAGTGTGTTGGCGAGCCGCCCTGACAACCTATCGCAGTGCCCCGCGCGCAGCCCCCAGCCCCGCCAGCCGCCCTCCGACAAAACACTCGGCGATGTTGCCGCCTGACATGTACAGGTGGCCAAACAGCGAACCCATTTCGCCGGCGGCGAACAGACCGGGTATCGGCGTGCCGTCCGGGCGCAGGATGCGCTGCGCTGCGTCGTGGACGGGGCCACCCTGCGTGTTGGAGACGATGGGCCACACCGGCGCGTAGACAAACGGCGCCTGGTCGATCGGCACCATGCTGGTGGGCGGTCGGTCCCAGTCGCTGTCTTCGCCAGCGGCGCAGGCAGCGTTCCACAGCGCGAGCGACCGGGCCAGTGCGGCTTCGCTGGTACCTGTGCCCTTGGCCAATTCGCCGATATCACGTGCCTGCTTCAGGATGCCGAGTGCCAACTCTTTCTGGTTGTCGTGGCTCCAGTCGTAATGCACGCCGCGTGCATGCGAGGTGGGCCGACCGAACGGGTACAGGGCGGCCCCACGCGCGTCGGCGATCAGCCAGGCCGGCATGGCGGCATAGTCTTGTCTGACCGGGTCGTAACGCGCAAACGGCCGCGCCCCGGTGTCCTGCACATAGGGGTCGTATTCGTTCATGAAGCGCCGCCCGCGTGCGTCCAGCAGGATCCACGGCATGGCCACGTCACCACGCAGTGGCGTGCCGGGTTGCCAGTCGGGCAGTCGTTTGGTGCGGATGCCGAAAGGATAGGCCGGGTCGGAATGCTTGAAACCATAGGAGCCGTGGTAGTGCCACATATGCCACAGGTCAGCACCCAGCGCCTGGGCCATGCGGATGCCGTCGCCGGTGTTGCCGCGCACGGCGGCCGACATGACCGCGCCTTCGGGCCAAAACGCGCGCTGCATGTCTGGGTCGCCTTCGAACCCACCGCAGGCAAGCACCACGCCGTGGCGCGCGCGAACGGCCTTCGCGGTGCGGCCACGGCCCACAACCAGGCCCTGCAGCACGCCATCTTTTGGATTGCACAAAAGGCGCTCGACCCGGCTGCCGGTGTGTACCGTGATGCCACGTTGGTGCAGGTTGCGCCGCAGCACCTCGAACAGCAGCGTGCCACCGGGGGCGCCAACGACGTCGGGATAGGCTTTCGCCGCATCGAAGTCGGCCACTGTCTCGATGTTCACAAACCCGAAGGTGTCGTTGCCGGCGAACGGGTAGTTGGCCGGCCCCGGACGCAGCGACGTGGTGGCGCCCACCGCACGCGCCAGTGCATCCACGCGTTTGGGCAGGGCCGTCATGCCACGTGCCAACGCACGCAGCACAGCCGGTGGCGCGGTGCCGCCATTGGTGCGCTCCAGGTAGGCAAACGCTGCTGCGGCGTCCTGCGCCGCGCGCACGCCACCGAACGAACAGATGGAGATGCCACCTGGGTCGGGCATTTTTTCCAGCAGCAGCACCTTGGCACCGGCATCGTGCGCAGTGATGGCGGCGATGGCGCCAGCGTAACCACAACCGACCACGACCACGTCGGCGGTCTGGTCCCAGTGTGCCTTTCTCGCAGCGGGGCGCATCAGGGTACCTTCGCCCGGCGCGCTCATGCCAGCTTCCCGGGGAACGATGCCCGCAGGCCGGCCACCAGTTCGGCCGCCATGTCGGCCAGGATGGCCCGGCCTTTGTCCGCCGTGGCCAGGGTCGGGTCACCACGCACGCCCGACACCGAATAGTCCGGTCCGCTGGCCGGGTCGCCATCAAATATGGTGGGCACATAGAAGACGGTTTTCGGCGCTTCCAGTGCGTGGCCATAGTCCACCACGGCCTTGTCAAAACGCACGGCGTGGGGGGCGATGGCGAGGATCATCGAGGTCTCGGCCTCGTCTCCATGGCCGCCGAGCTGTTGCTGCATCAGGGCCTTGGTGCTTTTGCCCAGCGACGCGATGTCGGCGGTCAACAAGCGCACACCGGTGCGCCCATAGAACTCGCGCACCGCGATGCGCAGCGGGGCCTCGGTCGACACCCCGGTGTTGACCACGGCGATACGGGTTACCCCATCACGCACCAGCTTGTCGAAGACGTCGGCCAACATCGCCTGGAATGTCTCCGGACGCAGGTGCTGCGTGCCGGGGTAACGCACAAAGGCGGGGTAGTACCCCAGCGTGAGGACTGGCGCGATGATGACCGGCAACTCCTGCGCGATGCGGATGGCCAACTCGCGCGCCACCAGGTAGTCGGTGTTCAGCGGCAGGTGCGCACCGTGCTCCTTGGAGATGGCGCCGATCGGCACGACGACAGGCCAGCCCTGGTCGATCTTCTCCTTGGCCTCGGGCCAGCTCAGCGTCTCCAGCCAGACACCACGCGGTGCGGGAGATTCGGTCACAGGTGTTTCTCCAGGAAGCGGCGCACGTCGGGCCCCCACAATTGCGTGCCACGCCCGGCGAGGTAGTGGCCTTCGTCGTGGGTGTAGCCGAAGGCCGGGTAGACCTTGGCTTCGAACGGCACCGACGTGCCCGCCAGCGCCGCGGCGATCTCCTGCGTGGGGCGGACTGAAAAATCGTTGGCCGCCTGGGCGAAGAAAATCGGCATGGTGACATTTCTGGCCTGCTCGATCATGTAGGCCGCGATGATGGGGTTGCGGTCCCAGTTCATGGCCGCGCCGGCGAA
>CAMAWD010000119.1 GCA_945861785.1 Rhodoferax sp. OV413
AGCCAGGGCCTGCCCAACACCCCGATGGCCGGCTCCACGGTGCGGGTGTTGTCCGGCAACTTCATTACCGCGCGCCCGGTGGGCATCCTGGACGGTGTCGACTTCCAGAGCTCGGGCGTGGTGCGCAAGGTGGATGTTGCCGGCATCACCCGAACGCTGGACATGGGCGCCATGGTGCTGTTGTCTCCATTTGGTTTTTCACCCACCGGCGAGGCCTTCAACCTGACAATGGAAGAGGTCGCCACCAGCGTCTCCATCGCATTGCAGGCCGACAAGCTGATCTTCGTGACCGAAATCGCCGGCATCCGGGTCGACCCCAACGCGCCGGAGGGCGACGACAACCCGATCGATACCGAACTGCCATTGGCTGCCGCCGAAAGGCTGCTGGCGTCGCTGCCCGACGCACAACACCCGACCGACACCGGGTTCTACCTGCAGCATTGCGTGAAGGCGTGCAAGGCGGGCGTCGAGCGCAGCCACATCGTGCCGTTCGGGCTCGACGGTGCCCTGCTGCTGGAGATCTATGTGCACGACGGCATCGGCACCATGGTGATCGACGAAAAACTCGAGAGCCTGCGCGAGGCAACCCCGGATGACGTCGGCGGCATCCTGCAGCTGATCGCGCCCTTCGAACAGGACGGCACGCTGGTCAAGCGCAGCCGCACCGAGATCGAGCGCGACGTGGGCAACTACACCATCCTGGAACACGATGGCGTGTTGTTTGCATGCGCGGCGCTGTACCCCTACCCCGAGGCAAAAACCGCTGAAATGGCCGCACTCACCGTATCCCCCGAATCGCAGGGCCAGGGCGACGGCGAGCGCGTGCTCAAACGCGTCGAACAGCGCGCCCGGGCCATGGGCCTGGAAAGTATTTTTGTGCTGACCACGCGCACCATGCACTGGTTCCTGAAACGCGGCTTCATCCAGGCCGACCCGGACCAATTGCCAGAAGCCCGCCGGCGCCTGTACAACTGGGACCGCAAGAGCCAGGTCCTGGTCAAGAAGCTGGGCTGAGCCTGACGAGCACCCCCAACAACCACACTGAGGAAACAAACATGAGCTCACTCAATTTCATCGGCGGAGAAAAAGGTGGCGTCGGAAAATCCGTCGTGGCACGCTTGCTGGCGCAGTATTTCATCGACAAGGGTCGGCCGTTCACCGGTTTCGACACCGACCGTTCGCACACGTCCTTCACCCGTTTCTACGCGGACTACGCATCTCCCGTGGTCGTGGACACCTATGAGGGCCTGGACCGGATTGCCAGCGTCTTCGAGGAGCCACCCGTCGAAGGCCAGCAAAAAAGCGTCATCGTCGACCTTGCGGCCCAGACCGCCGCCCCACTGGCCCGATGGGTCAAGGACTCCGACCTTCTTCCCCTGATTGGCGAGATGGGCGTCACGGTGAATTTCTGGCACATCGCCGACGCCGGCAAGGACTCGGTCGACCTGCTCAACCGGTTGGTCAACACCTACAGCCCGGGGCCCAACTACATCGTGGTGCGCAACCTGGGCCGCAGCTCCGATTTTTCGCAGCTGGACGAATCTTCCTCACTCAAGAAGGCGCTTGCCATGGGCGGCTGTGTCGTCACCCTGCCGCAGTTGCACGAGGCGAGCATGCGCAAGATCGACCGCCAGAACGCCAGTTTCTGGGGCGCCATAAACCACCGCGCTGGCCCTGACAGCCTGGGCATGCTGGAGCGCCAGCGCGTGAAGGCCTGGCTGCGCTCGACCTACGAGGTGTTTGACGGCCTGCCACTCTGAGGCAATCCCGCCAGCGTCAACCGACGCTGGCGAACCGGCGCGCTGACACACAACGAGGCCGGTAGTGGCAACCCCGGGCCGCTGGGCCGGGCATACCCCAAAAGCGTGACGACAGGCGCACGAAGCCCACCTAGCATGGGTACCCATTGCAGCGCGCTCTTGCCGCTGCCAGCCGCCATTGCAGAAGGACCGTGCCCATGCCCCATCCACCAGCGCAAGCCAGTGCGCCGCCGCCCGCCGATCCCTCGCCCGACGGACACCAGGTCTCGGTGGCCCCGGCCCTCCAGGCCCTGTGCACCCTGGCCCGTCTGCACCACGTGGCAGCGGACCCTGGCGCTCTGGCACACCAGCTCGGACTGGCCCCAGGAGCCGAGGTGTCGGACGACGACCTTCTGCACGCGGCCAGGCTGCTTGGCCTGCACGCCAAACGCGTACACACCGACCAGACCCGGCTGGCCCTGACGCCCCTGCCTGCCCTTGCACTGATGCGCGAGCCCGCCAACCGCAGCGCCGCGCAGACGCAGGGCGGCGCCCGGGTCGTCGTGCTGGCCCAGTGTGACGGCCAGCGGGTTCTGTACCAGGATCCGCACCATCCCGATGGCAGCCGTCCGACCATCGAGCCATTGGCCGGCTTCGCACAGCGCTGGAGCAACCAGCTGATCATGGTCACCAGCCGTGCCAATCTCGCCGGCCCGTTCGCGCGCTTCGACTTCAGCTGGTTCATTCCCAGCCTTGTGAAATACCGCTGGTTGCTGGGCGAGGTGCTGCTGGTGTCATTCGTGCTGCAGTTGCTCGCGCTGGCAAGCCCGCTTTTCTTGCAGGTGGTCATGGACAAAGTGCTCGTGCACCGTGGCCTGACCACACTGGATGTGCTGGTGACCGGCCTGGTGCTGGTGGTGCTGTTCGAGGGCATGCTGTCGACACTGCGCGCCTACCTGCTGAGCCACACCACCAGCCGGATCGATGTGGAACTCGGCGCGCGGCTTTTCCGGCATCTCGTCCGGCTGCCCCTGTCGTATTTCCAGGCACGGCGCGTGGGTGACTCAGTGGCACGCGTGCGCGAGCTGGAGAACATCCGGTCCTTCCTGACCGGCAATGCGCTCACAGTGCTGCTCGACCTGTTGTTCTCGGTGGTCTTCATCGCGGTGATGCTGCTCTACAGCGTGCCGTTGACACTCATCGTGCTCGCCAGCCTGCCCCTCTATGCGGGCCTGAGCCTGGCGGTGGTACCTGTGTTGCGGCGCCGGCTGGACGCCAAGTTCGCCCGTGGCGCCGAGAACCAGGCCCTGCTGGTCGAGACCATCACCGCCATCCAGACCGTCAAGGCCAGTGCCCTGGAGCCCACGTTTGGCAAGCGCTGGGACCAGCAACTCGCGGCGTACGTGTCTGCCAGCCTTCGCACCCAGACCCTTGCGTCGATGGCCCACGAGGCCATGCAGCTGATCGGCAAGCTGGTCAGCGCCGCCACCCTGTGGTGGGGTGCGCACCTGGTGATGGACAACCAGCTCAGCGTGGGGCAGTTCGTCGCCTTCACCATGTTCGCGCAGCGTGTGGCGCAACCGATCCTTCGCATGGCGCAGTTGTGGACCGACTTTCAGCAAACCGGCATATCGGTAGCTCGGCTGGGCGACATCCTCAACACGCGCACCGAGGCGCCCCCCTCCAGCGCTGCGCAATTGCCGGCGGTGCGGGGCCACATCACGCTCGATGCGGTGCGTTTTCGTTACCGCCCCGAGGCGGCACCGGCATTGGATGACTTTGGCCTGGACATCCAACCAGGCGAGGTGGTCGGTATCGTGGGGCGATCGGGCTCCGGCAAGAGCACCCTGACCAAGCTGGTGCAGCGCCTCTACACGCCCGAGCAGGGGCGGGTTCTGGTGGACGGCATCGACATCAGCCTGATCGACGCTGCGCAATTGCGTCGGCAAGTCGGGGTGGTGTTGCAGGACAACCTGCTGTTCAACCGCAGCGTTCGCGAGAACATCGCCATCACCGACCCCGCCGCGCCGCTCGACATGGTGATACGCGCGGCCCGGCTGGCCGGTGCCCATGACTTTGTCAGTGAACTTCCCGAAGCCTACGACACCGAGGTCGGAGAACAGGGCAGCACACTGAGCGGCGGCCAGCGCCAGCGCATCGCCATCGCCCGCGCGCTGTTCACCAACCCGCGCATCCTGATCCTGGACGAAGCAACCAGCGCGCTGGACTACGAGAGCGAGGCCATCATCCAGCGCAACATGGCGCAGATCTGCAAGGGCCGTACCGTGCTCATCATCGCCCACCGGCTGAGCGCTGTGCGCCTCGCCCATCGGATCGTTGTGATGGAACGCGGACGGATCGTGGAATCCGGGTCGCACGACGCGCTGGTCAACAAGCCGCAAGGCCAGTACGCGCGCCTGTGGCAAATGCAGCATGGCGCTTGCGCAGCGCACCCCGAGCAGGAGCTTGCCATATGAAGAACACCCCGGCGTCTGTCCCGCAAACCCTCTGCGGCCGCTACCGCGCCGTGCTCGCCAGCGCGTGGATGCAGCGCGCGCAACTCGCCGGCCCGGCATTGCGTGCCGACGAGGCGGCATTCCTGCCGGCGGCGCTGAGCCTGCAACACACGCCTGTGCACCCGGCTCCGCGGCGCACCACCTGGGCATTGATCACGCTGGTCGCGGCGGCGCTTGCCTGGGCGTGTATCGGCACGGTCGACATCGTCGCCGTGGCGCCAGGACGCATCATCGTTCGCGACCGCAACAAACTGATCCAGCCACTGGAGCGCAGTGTGGTGCGCCGGATTTTGGTCCGGGACGGCGACCACGTGCAGGCAGGCCAACCGCTGGTGGAACTCGACCCGACCGGCGCGCAGGCCGACAAGTCCAGCGTGCAGGAGCAGTTCAAGTCGGCGCAGTCAGACACACTGCGCCTGGGCATGCTGCTGCAGGCGACGTACAACACGGAACAACTGCCGGCCACGCCCCCCGCGCTGGTGCTTCCCGGCACCTGGAACGACACCGAACGGGCCGCTGCCCGGTCGCAACTGGACGCCGAATGGAGCGACATCTCCGCGCGGCTGGCCCGGTTTGCAGCCGAGCTCAGGCGTCGCCAGGCCGAGATCGCCACAGTGCGCGAGATTGCCGCCAAGATGGAGGCCACTTTGCCACTGCTGCGCCAGCGCGAAGACGACATCCGGTCCCTCGCCACCCAAGGCTTCGTGGCAAACCATGCCGGGCAGGACCGCACCCGCGAGCGCATCGAACTCGAACGCGACCTGCTCACGCAGCGCGCCCGCCTGCAGGAGGCGCAGGCCGCGCTGCAAGAATCCGGGGACAGCCGCACCGCCTACCTTGCCGAGACGCGCCGCGGCCTTTATGAGCGCGAGGCGCAGGCCCGGCTCAAGCTGCAACAGGCCACCCACGACCACGCCAAAGCCAGCCAGCGCGAAGCGCTGCAAACGCTCAAGGCCCCGGTGACCGGAACCGTGCAGCAGCTGTCGGCCCACACCGTGGGCGGCGTCGTCACCGAAGCCCAATCGCTGATGGTGATCGTCCCCGACGGCGCTGCGGGTGAACAGCTGGTGGCCGAAGTGATGCTGGAAAACAAGGACATCGGTTTTGTCCATGCCGGGCAGGCTGCCGAGGTCAAGCTCGAGACGTTTCCATTCACCCGCTACGGCACGGTCAGCGCACGTGTGCAGCTGGTGACCGCCGACGCAGTACAGGATGACAAACGCGGTGCCGTCTTTCCGGCCCGCCTGCTGCTGTACAGCGACACACTGCAGATCGATGGCAAGGCAATCCGGCTGGCGGCTGGAATGAACCTCAGCGCTGAAATCAGGACCGGCGAGCGCCAGGTCATCGACTACCTGCTGAGCCCGCTGCAGCAGGCGCGCACCCAAAGCCTTCGCGAGCGTTGAGTGGCATCTGGCGCCCGCTTGATGTTGGTCAAGTCAACCGGATTGTCGGCACCGCAGAATGACATTTTTTTGTCACGGAGACCATCGATGCCCGTTGCCGCCAGCAAGAGTACCAAGCGCCCCAGCCGGCCCCGTCGCGCGGCCCAGGGAGACACCACCGGCGCGACCAGCGCGAAAACCGTCGCGACGAGGGAGGCCAAGGCGGCTTTCGACGCGGCCCAGGGTGCCCAACTGAGCGCGCTGACCGATATCCTGGCGCACACGACCGACAAGGCGGCCGCCCTGAAAATCTTTCTGGCCGGCAGTTCGCCCGATGATGTCGCGGCAGTGCGCAAACTGCTTCTTGAGGCAGACGGCCTCGATGGCGACCACGCCATCAACAGCGGCCAGGTGCGTTCGGCCGACGATGAACTTGCGCACGACTGGCGCAGCGGCGGTTACCCCTACAAGAACCTGCTGTCGCGCAAGCGTTATGAAAAGCAAAAATACGCATTGCAGGTCGAGTTGCTCAAGCTGCAGGCCTGGGTCAAGGAAACCGGACAACGCGTGGTCGTCCTCTTCGAAGGTCGCGATGCCGCCGGCAAGGGCGGGGCCATCAAGCGTGTGATGGAACACCTCAACCCGCGCGGCGCCCGCGTCGTGGCGCTCGAAAAACCCAGCGAAGTCGAGCGCGGTCAGTGGTACTTCCAGCGTTACGTACAGCATCTGCCAACTGCTGGCGAGATCGTCATGTTCGACCGCTCCTGGTACAACCGCGCAGGCGTCGAGCGCGTCATGGGGTTTTGCACAGACAACGAATACCAGGAGTTCATGCGCCAGGTGCCCCAATTTGAGCGGCAATTGGTACGCAGCGGTGTGCACCTGGTGAAGTTCTGGTTCTCGGTCAGCCGCGCGGAGCAACGCCGTCGCTTCAAGGAACGCGAGTTGCACCCGCTCAAGCAATGGAAACTAAGCCCGGTCGACCTGGCTTCGCTCGACAAATGGGATGACTACACCAAGGCCAAGGGGGCCATGTTCTTCGAGACCGACACCGCCGACGCCCCCTGGACCGTCATAAAGTCCGACTGCAAGAAGCGGGCCCGGCTCAATGCCATGCGTTACGTGCTGCAGCGCCTGCCCTACTCCAACAAGGACCTGACCAACATTGGCTCGCTCGACAGCCTGCTGGTCGGGCGGGCGCATGTGGTCTACGAACGGGGTGAACGCCCGGGTAGTGCCATACTCTGAGCAACTAAGCGCGCGGTTGCCTCTCCCCGCAGTTGCGGCCTAACGCTTGCCCAGCGAGCGCGCGGCGAGCCAGACCGACAGCAGCACGACACCCACGAAGCACAAGAACGACCAGTTCGCGATCGATCCCCCGAGGAATGTCCAGTCGATCTTGCTGCAGTCCCCGCCGCCCTTGAAGATCATCGGGATGGCACGCTGCAACGGAAAGCTCTCGATCATTCCATATAAGTCGCGGCCGCAGGACACCGTCTCGGGCGGGTACCACTGCAACCAGCTCTGGCGGGCGGCCACAAACGCGCCAAAGCCGCCCATGATCACCAGCAATGCGGCGCCCCCGAGGTGGGCGATGCGCCCGCGGGTCGCCGCTGTCAGGCCGGCGAGCAATCCAACCAGGATCAGGGCGTAACGTTGCACGATACACATCGGGCACGGCTCCAGGCCCACCACATGCTGCAGGTACATGCCATATGCAAGCAATAGAAAACTCCCACCACAAATGGCCAGCAACACCTGGCGCACGCTCAAACTGGACAACATCGGAACTCCGCAATGGAAACAGGCAGATTGGACACCAAAACGCCCGAGTGGTTTCCAAAAGCGGCGACAATTTGTCCCACGACAGCATATCTGTGAAACAAGGACACATCTCATGGCACGTATGGTTCAATGCATCAAACTGGGCAAGGAGGCGGAAGGCCTTGACTTCCCCCCTTACCCGGGCGATCTGGGCAAACGGATCTGGTCCGAAGTAAGCAAGGAGGCCTGGGCCGCATGGCTCAAGCACCAGACCATGCTGGTGAATGAAAACCGGCTCAACCTGGCCGATGCGCGAGCCCGCCAGTACCTGGCCCGCCAGATGGAAGCCCACTTTTTTGGCGGCGGCGCCGATGCCGCCCAGGGTTACGTTCCACCCAGCGCCTGATCCACCCCGAGCCAGCGTCCCGATGCCAGCCTGGGGGGACAGCAGTGTCTGGCGTGTGCTAGACACCGAATTCGCCGATGGCGCCCGTTTTTTCGCCTGTTGGGCTGACTGGCTAAAGGATTCCCGCCCGCACCGCGTACTGCATTACGTGGCGCTCGCGTCGCGCCCTCCGGACACTGCGGCGCTGCTGGCAAAACAGCAGGCACATGGGCGATTGGCACAACATGCCGCGGAATTTGCGCGCCAGTGGAACGGCCTGGAACCCGGGTTTCAACGGCTCGAACTGTGTGCCGGCCGCGTCTTGCTGACTGTGTGCCTGGGTCACCTGCCGGCGATGTTGCGCGAGCAGCAGTTCATGGCAGATGCCATTGTGCTGGCCGATCCCGCTGATCCTGCCGATCCCGACGGTTGTGCTGGCGCGCCGCTGTGGGACCGCTGGAACCTCAAGGCCCTGGCGCGCCTCTGCCGCCGAGGCACCTCGTTCCAGGTCATCAAACCGTCGCCCGCATTGCTTGACACCTTGACCCGGATCGGTGTCGTCCTCGACGACACCGCCACCGACGTCGGGCGCCAAGGGCTTTTCGATCCCCAGTGGGAACCCGGCAACAGCCGGCACCTTTGGCGCAGGGATGCGCCGATGCCTTCGGATTGCGCCGTCGTCGGTGCGGGCCTTGCCGGCGCCACCAGTGCCGCCGCGTTGGCACGACGCGGCTGGCGGGTGACGGTGCTCGACACGTCGCCGACACCTGCCGCAGGTGCATCCGGCCTGCCGGCCGCGCTGATGGTGCCGCAGTTGTCACGCGACGACAACACCCGGTCGCGGCTTTCACGCGCCGGAGTGAACCTCACGCGCCAGTGGTGCGCCGCACTGCTGCGCAATGGCGAAGACTGGGCGCCGGTGGCCGTGCGCCAGCTGTTCCCCGCCAACCCACACGCCGAGCCAGTCTGGCATGCGGGCGCGGCATGGATCAAACCAGGGCGGCTGGTTCAAGCCTGCCTTGACCAGCCGGGTGTTCAGTTTGCCGGTGGCGCCAGCGTTGACCGTGCGGTACGCTACCAGGACTGCTGGGCCTTGCTGGACGCCGATGGCAAGGAACTGTGCCGCGCATCGCAACTGGTGTTGGCGGCAGCTTCTGGCACCGTGCCACTCTCTCGGCGGCTCCGTTGTGCGGACGGACAACCACTGCCGGGCCTGGCCATGCTCAGACCAATGCAGGAAGTCGGCGGCCAGATTTCCTGGGGGGTTCAGCGCAATTCCGACGCCGGGCAATTCCCCACCGAGCCCGTGAACGGGCGCGGTCACTTTCTGGCCCACGTGCCCACCGACGGCGCGCGCGCGTGGTTCCTGGGCGCCACCTATGAATTTGCGCCGGCACCGCGACCGGACGAAACCACGGGTCACCGCGAGAACCTGGAGCGGCTTGGGCAACTGCTTCCGGCCACCGCGGCAGCGCTGGCAGAACGCTTCCAAAGTGGAGACCTCCGATCGTGGCACGGCACACGCTGCACCACGACCGATCGCCTGCCGGCTGTGGGCCCCATGCAAACCGGCGCCGCGCCCTGTGTGTGGATGAGTGCCGGCATGGGATCTCGGGGTCTGACTTATGCCGTCCTGGGTGCCGAGTTGCTCGCGGCGCAGTTGGGAGGGGAGCCGCTGCCAGTGGCGGCGAGCCTGGCGCGCCTGCTCTTGGCGGCCCGCCCAGGCCTTTCAGACCATTTGTAGTACGCGAAAAATGTGGCTGGGGTCGTAAGGCTTGTTGAGTAAGGCCCGGCAACCCGCACGCTCTGCGCGCTCGTGCATGACCCACGCGTTGTTGGTGGTGCTCACCAGCACACTGCCTATCGGCGGCTCCATGGCGACCAGGCGCTCGACCAGGCTCCAGGGTTCGTCGAGCATGTCGACGTTGACGATGACAACGTCGTAGTGGTGCTCGCGGACCTTGGTCGCGGCCTCCATGACCGTCTCGGCCTCCTCGACTTCGATCAGGCCTGCCAGCGCCAGGCGGGCACGAAGGTACAGGCGGTCATCGCGCGAAGGGTCGACCACCAGCGTCTGGCGAACTCCCGGAGGAATCGATACGGCCGCTTCGCCTTCCATGCCGATGTCGATATCGACCGAGGCGGACGCGAACAACTGGTCCATAGCATGGATCACGGCAGTCCAGTTGACTGGCCGGGCAAATACGCGCCAGGCATTCTTGGGTGCGACATTGCCGATACAGATCAGCTTCAGGTTCGGGTTCAGGGTGGGGGACGCAAGTGCCAGCCCGGCCTCGTAACTCTCGACGTCGATCAGCGCGATGTGCGGCATGACCGGCGCTTCGGGCGTCCACAGTGCGTAGCTGGTCGGGCGCTCCATCGACAAGCGGAACAGCGTGTTCAGGGCATGGCGCTCCACGTCGCGAAACCCCACCACCTTGACAAATACCGTGGATCCCATGCTTGCCACTGTTCCTTAATACCGTCACCGGCTGCAAACTATGATTGTCGCCGTGACCTTGTAGACCATAATTCGGCGACCTTTTTACCAATGGGTCAAATCGTCCTTTTGATTTAACCATGATTCTTGTTGCCGGTTCGGCCAATCTCGACTTTGTTGTGCAGGCGTCGCACATCCCTGCGCCCGGGGAGACAGTACTTGGCCACTCCTTCAAGACCTACCCGGGCGGCAAGGGCGCCAACCAGGCCGTTGCCTGCGCGCGCGCGGCGGGCGCTGTCACGCACATGCTGCTCGCCCTGGGCGCGGACGCCTATGCGGCGCCCCTCGAGGCATCTCTGCGCGCTGCCGGCGTGCAGATGCACATCGTGCGCTCGCCGGACCTCGCCACCGGCACCGCATTCATCTGCGTCTCGGACGATGCTGAAAATGCCATCACGGTGGCCCCGGGCGCCAACCTGGCGCTGGCCGCCGGGCACCTGCCTCCGCTGCAGGGTTTCAGCCACCTGCTCATGCAGTTGGAAACACCGCTGGCCACCGTCGCGGCCTATGCCAGGGCGGCACGGCAGTCCGGCTTGCAAGTCATACTGAATGCGGCACCCGCGCAGCACCTGCCCTCCGAACTCCTCGATCTGGTCGATGTGCTGGTAGTCAACGAAGGTGAATTGGCCCTGGTCGCCGACTGCCAGGGAACCGTCGCCGAGTGCCTGCAACGGTTGACGGTCCCCACCGTGGTGGTGACACTGGGCAGCCGCGGCTGTTGCGCACAAAATCGCGCCGGGACACTGCTGCAATGTGCTTTCCCGGTCACTCCGGTCGATACCACCGGCGCCGGCGACACGTTTTGTGGCGTGCTGGCGGCAGCGCTCGGGCGCGGCGATGCGCTTGCCAGCGCCTTGCGCCAGGCCAGTGCCGCCGGTGCGTTGGCCTGCACAAGTGCCGGGGCGCAATCCAGCATCCCCACAGACGCCGCTGTCGCAGAGCTGCTTCGGTCAAGCAGCGAGAACACGTCCGACCGGCTGGCTGCGCTCGCAGTCTATTGCGGCTTGGCCTGAGCCAGCAACTTTCCCACACGACCCCACAACGCATGGCACCAACATCCCCAACCAAGGTCATCTACGACACCGATCCCGGTGTTGACGACGCGATGGCGCTGTACTTTGCGTTGGCCCACCCCGCCATCGAAGTCGTGGGCATCACCACCACCTTTGGCAACGTGACCGTCGAGCAGGCGACCACCAATGCCTTGTACCTCACCGCGCTGGCGGGGCGCGAGATACCGGTCACGATGGGCGTCGCAACACCCTGGCACAAGGCGCCCGAAAAACCTCCGGCCCATATCCATGGTGCGGACGGCCTGGGCAACCTCGGAGCGCGGCGCAAATTCGGCAATCTGGCCGACCCGCGCGCATCGGCGCAGTTCATCGTCGATATGGCGCGCGCCCATCCTGGCGAAATCACGCTGGTTGCAGTAGGCCCGCTGGGCAACCTGAGTCTGGCCTTGATGATCGAGCCGCAATTGCCGACGCTGCTGCGCGAGGTTATCGTGATGGGTGGCACCGTCTCCGAGCCGGGAAATGTGTCGCCGGTGGCAGAAGCGAACATCTGGAACGACCCGCACGCCGCCGACCGCGTGTTCACTGCCGGCTGGAAACTGACCATGGTGGGCCTGGACGTGACCCACCGCGTGGTGGTTCTGCTGTCACTGTTCAAGCGAGTCGCCGACAAACACAGGCATCCGGCAACCGACACGCTGCACAGGGCGGTGGAGTTCTACGCGAAGTTCTACAGCGGCCTGTACCAGCACATCGCAGACACGCCGGGTTGTTATGCGCATGATCTGCTGGCGTTCATCTACCTGGTCGACCCGGGGCTGTTCGAGATCGACACCAAGGTCGTGCGGGTGGCCACCGATGGCCTGGCCCAGGGCCAGACCATCATGAACCAGCGTGATTTCATCGATTACCCGCACACCGGCTGGGGCAAGGACAAGCCACGCACCCAGGTGTGCATGCAGGTCGACGCGACTGCCTGCGTGCAGCTGTTCGAAGACACGATGATGGCCGACTGGTTGCCTGCCTGAGATGCAGTTTCCGGTCGTCGACTACCGCAGCGTACGGGCCGCCGAAGACTTCTGCACCAGCCTGGCGCAGACCGGGTTCGGTGTGCTGGCCAACCATCCACTGGACGCTTCGCTGGTGCAGGGCATCTATGCCGAATGGCAGGAATTTTTCGCATCCGATGCAAAACACCGGGTTGCCTTCGACCCGGTGCGTTACGACGGTTACTTCTCCCCCAAGGTGTCAGAAACCGCCAAGGGACACACGCAGCGCGACCTGAAGGAGTTCTTCCATATCTACCCGTGGGGACGTTACCCGGCGGAAGTGTCGGACGCCGCGCAGCGCTACTATCTGGCCGGCAGCCGGTTGGCCGGGGAGTTGCTGGGCTGGGTCGAGGCCCATTCGCCGCCGGAGGTCAGAGCCCGGTATTCGCAGCCACTGCCGTCAATGATCGAAGGCTGCGAAGACACCCTGCTGCGCGTGCTGCATTACCCGCCGCTGACCGGCGCCGAGACTCCGGGCGCCATGCGTGCGGCGGCGCACGGCGATATCAACCTGCTGACCCTGCTGCCGGCAGCCACCGGGCCTGGGCTGCAGGTTCTTCGCCGGGACGGCAGCTGGCAGGACATGCCTTGTGACTTCGGTTTGCTGATCGTCAATATCGGCGACATGCTGCAAGAGGCGTCCGGCCACTACTACCCTTCGACGGTGCACCGGGTGCTGAACCCGGTCGGCGACGCAGCGCGCAAGCCGCGCATTTCGCTGCCCTTGTTCCTGCATCCCCGGCGCGAGATCGTGTTGTCCGACCGCTACACGGTGGGCAGCTACTTTGAAGAACGCATGCGCGAACTCAAGCTGAACAACTGACGCAACCCAGCGGCCACGGGCGCGGGCTGGGCATTCTTCATGCCTCGTTGGGCATAACAAAATCACAAAAGTGTAGTTTGTGATCTAACCGCAGACACATACAGTCCGCGCACCGTCAAGCGCATGGTGCCTGCGTGCCATGCCGTCGCCAAGGGAGGCGCGCCTGACCGATCCACAGACCCGCACACATGTACCAATACACCGAATTCGACCGGCAGTTTGTTCGCAGCCGCGCTGCCCAGTACCGGGACCAGCTCGAACGCAACCTCGCCGGCAGCCTCAGTGACGAGGATTTTCGTCCGCTGCGCCTGCAGAACGGGTGGTACGTGCAGCGCTTCGCTCCGATGCTGCGTGTGGCTGTTCCATACGGTGAGCTTGCGAGCCGCCAATTGCGGGTGCTGGCCAGAATCGCCCGCGAATACGACCGCAAGGACGAAAACAACCTGGACAAGGCCAACCCCGGCCTGAGCGACCTGGGTTCGCTGCCCTCCGGATACGCCCACTTCACCACCCGCCAAAACCTTCAATACAACTGGATTCCACTGCACCGCAGCGCCGAAGTGATGGAACTTCTCGCCAGCGTGGACATGCACGGCATCCAGACCAGCGGCAATTGCATCCGCAACATTACCAGCGATGAACGCGCCGGCATCGCCGTGGACGAAATCGCCGATCCGCGCCCTTACTGCGAAATCATGCGGCAGTGGAGCACACTGCACCCGGAATTCGCCTTCCTGCCGCGCAAGTTCAAGATCGCCGTGACCGGCGCCACTGAAGACCGCGCTGCCACCTACTGGCATGACGTTGGCCTGCACCTGGTGCGCGATGCGCAGGGCGAACTCGGGTTCAAGGTGCTGGTGGGTGGTGGCATGGGACGCACCCCGGTGATCGCCAGCGTCATCCGCGAGTTCCTGCCCTGGGACCAGATCCTCAATTACCTCGAAGCAGTGGTGCGCGTCTACAACCGCTGGGGGCGGCGTGACAACCTGTACAAGGCGCGCATCAAGATCCTCGTGAAGGCCGAAGGCGCGCGTTTCACCCAGGAGGTGGAAGCCGAGTACCAGCAGATCCTGACCGTGGACGGCGCGCCGCACACGATCTCGCAGACCGAACTCGACCGCGTGTCGGCGTCCTTTGCGCCGCCGGCAATGGAAAATGGCTCTGTTGCCATCCCCACCGCGCCGACGCTGACCGAGCGTGAGCAGCTCGAGTACCAGCGCTGGCTGAAACAAAACGTGGCATCCCACAAGAACCCCACCCTGCGCGCCGTCACCCTGTCGTTCAAGCGGCTTGGTTACGCACCAGGTGACGCCACCGCCGACCAGCTCGACGTGGCGGCTGATCTGGCCGAGCGTTTCAGCGCAGGTGAAGCACGGGTCACGCACGACCAGAACCTTGTGCTGCCCTGGGTGCAGGCCGACCAACTGCCACAACTCTGGCAAGCCGCACGCGAGGCCGGCTGGGCCCGCTCGAACATCCGCCTGCTGACCGACATGATCGCCTGCCCGGGCGGCGACTTCTGCGCGCTGGCCAACGCGCGGTCGCTGCCAATTTCCGAGGCCATCACCCAGCGCTACCAGGACATGGACGAGCTGCATGACCTGGGCGAAATCGACCTGCACATCAGCGGCTGTATCAACTCCTGCGGCCACCACCACAGCGGCCACATCGGCATCCTGGGTGTGGACAAGGACGGCCAGGAGTGGTACCAGATCACGCTGGGTGGCTCCGATGGCTCGACGCTCAGCGGCGCCCCTTTGCCGGGCAAGGTCGTCGGGCCTTCGTTTGCCGCGACCGAGGTTCCCGACGTGATCGAGGCCTTGCTCGACACCTACCGCGTCTACCGCTCCGGAGCCGGCGTACGCAACGAAACCTTCATCGACACGCTGCGCCGCGTGGGTGCCGAGCCCTTCCGGATTGCAGCCAACGGCGCGCGGGTCAGCACCAACCGCGACACCCGCGCCCTGGCCACGGAGACAGTCTGACCATGCTTGCGACCATCCGACTCATCAGCGCGGCCGACCACGCGCAACAAGGCGCGTCCAGCACTGTGCTGGGACTTGCCAACGACGCAGACCCGCGCACCATCAGCCTGGACGGCACAACCCGTATCGACCTGCACTTTCCAAAATTCACCGACGGCCGGGCGTACAGCCAGGCCTTCATGCTGCGTCGCCGGCTCCGTTTCGGGGGCGAGATCCGCGCCACCGGCGACGTGCTGGTGGACCAGGTGGTGCAGATGCAACGCAGCGGCTTCGACAGCGCTGTGCTGCGCGACGATCAGGACGCCTCGTTCGTACAACGCCAATTCGATCGGTTCCCGGTTTTCTACCAAGGTGATGCGGTCACGACGGCGCCGCGGTTTGACCGCGCTGAGGCATGACCGCCGTCACACTGCACGCACGACCCACCCGCCACTTCAACAGCAAACTGCAGGAGACCTTGTCCCTGGTGGGAATGGTCGTGTCTGCATATCCCAGTGTGGCATCGGACACAAGCCCGTGCGTGGTTCAGGCGTCGAGCCTGCCGATCAGCGTTTACCGGCCGCAGGCCGAGGCCATGGTGCAGCTCGCAGCACGCGAAGGGGGCGAGGCCATGACACAGCGCGAGTTGCGTTTTCGCACGGTGGGCGACATCACCTGCTCCTGCCCGGTGGCCAGCCTGGCAGAAGAGCCCACAAACACGCTGGGGACCCATGCCATCGGCCGCGTGGCCCTGAGCCTGCACGAACCGACGCCGCCCTGCCCTACCGGCAGTAGCGCGCCCTCGGGTCTCTGGTGCTGGTCGACACCGCCTCGCACAGGACCGCCGGTGCCGTGATGCTGACTTGATCTGTGCCAAAGCCATGCCATCCACGTGATGGCCACCCGGGAAACCGGGGCATGGAAAGCCCATAAAATCAATGGTTTGACACCATTCGCCGAGAAGCAAAAAAAATGACCCACACCGTCACAGAAGCCTGTATCCGCTGCAAGTACACCGATTGTGTGGATGTCTGCCCGGTAGACTGCTTTCGCGAAGGCCCCAACTTTCTGACGATCGACCCCGATGAGTGCATCGATTGCGCGGTGTGTATCCCCGAATGTCCAGTCAACGCGATCTATGCCGAGGAAGACGTGCCTGCAGACCAGCAGCACATGACCCGGCTCAATGCCGAACTTGCCAAGCTCCCTACCTGGAAGAGCATCACCAAACGCAAGACGCCTTTGGCCGACGCCGACGACTGGAAAGAAAAAACTGACAAGCTCAAAGAGCTTGTACGCTGACACCATGGAAGCCAACCTGAACCAAGCCGTGCTCGACACGGCGCTGGCGCACGACGCTCCACCTGGCACCGACCCGGGCGACACCATCGAAACTGACGCTGTCATCGTGGGTGCCGGCCCGGTGGGTCTGTTCCAGGTGTTCGAGCTCGGCCTGCTGGAGATCAAGGCCCACGTGATCGACTCCCTGGCTTACCCCGGCGGGCAGTGCGTGGAGTTGTACCCGGACAAACCCATCTACGACATTCCCGCCGTGCCGGTATGCACAGGCCAGGAACTGACCGACTCGCTGCTCAAGCAGATCGAACCTTTTGGCGCCACTTTCCATTTCGGCCAGGAAGTAACCGTGGTCGAGAAACGCGACGATGGCCGCTTCTTCGTGCAGACATCCAAAGGCACGCAGTTCATCACCCGCACCATTTTCATCGCAGCAGGTGTGGGGGCATTCCAGCCGCGCACACTGAAGGTCGACGGGCTCGACAAGTTCCAGGGCACGCAACTGCACTACCGCATCAAGAGCGTGGACGACTTTGCCGGCAAGAACCTCGTGATCGTGGGTGGTGGCGACTCCGCACTCGACTGGGCGCTGGACTTTGCCAAGGACAGCCCGCACAAGGCCGAGAGCGTCATCCTGATCCACCGCCGTGACGGCTTCAAGGCCGCACCTGCGAACGTGGCGAAGATGAAAGAACTGTGCGACGCACTGGAGATGCAGTTCATCATCGGCCAGGTGACCGGACTGGAGGAGCAGGACGGCAAGCTCACCGGCGTCAAGGTGACCGGCTCCGACGGTATCACCCGCGTAGTGCCGCTGGACATTTTGCTGGTGTTCTTTGGCCTGAGCCCCAAACTCGGCCCGATCGCCGAATGGGGCCTGGACATCGAACGCAAACAACTCAAGGTAGACACCGAAAAATTCTCCACCAGCGTACGCGGCATCTTTGCGGTGGGCGACATCAACATCTACCCCGGCAAGAAGAAACTCATCCTGAGCGGGTTCCATGAATGCGCCCTCGCCGCCTTCGGCGCAGCGCCTATCATCTTCCCCGACAAGAAGATCCACCTTCAATACACCACCACCAGCCCCAAGCTGCACAAGGTGCTCGGCGTGGAGACACCCGTCTTCGACTGATCGGCGCAAGAACCACCAAAAAGCCTGGTTATAATTTAAGGCTTGTCAGACTATTCCTCGATAGCTCAGTTGGTAGAGCGCCGGACTGTTAATCCGTAGGTCCCTGGTTCGAGCCCAGGTCGAGGAGCCAGTTAACCCCGCATGGGGACTAGAAAGCCTGCTACTTAATCGATAGCGGGCTTTTTTCTTTGGTGGGCCATGTAGCCACCATGTAGCCACCAGTACAGGGTTTTCCGCCGCCTGCCAAACATGCGGCATAGGTATATTTCGACAGTAGTGCCTCATACGACCGTGTCTCGACCAGCCCGTTAGGTTCGTCGGCCGGGTTCCAAGTGTCACGGTGCATATGGCGACGGAGTCGCAGGTGCCCTTGCGGCGTCGCCCATTACCCAATCAACTGCAACCTCGTTCCGAGCTTGAGCAGCGGCCCGTCGCAATACCTCGCTGACCGCAGCTTCGTTGCGAGTTTGGCGGGTTTCAGCGGTAGCGACTCCGCCGTTTTCGTTTTCGAACGCTGGGGTTGGCTTCTTGAGTGCCA
>CAMAWD010000120.1 GCA_945861785.1 Rhodoferax sp. OV413
TGTCCATGCCGCTGCGCCCGCGTGGTTACTTCAGTTGCACCGAGCCGGACACCGTGACCGTCACGGTACTCTTGCCCGCCTCCACCGGCACGGCTTCATCGGAGGAGACCGCCTTTGCGGCCATTGCCATCACGCGCGGGCGCGGTACGAAGCCCTGGTCATTGGCGCTGACCGACACTTCGCGCAACGCATAACCGGTGAAGCCGAAACCGCGCGCAATGTCGTTGCCCCGCGCCTTGAAGCGCTCGATGGCCATCGACTGGGCTTCGTTTTCGGATTTCGCACGTTGTTCGCGGCTCAGGCCAAAACTGACCCCCCCCATGGTCAGGGTCTGGATCTTGCCCGCAGCCGCACTGATGCGGGAAAAGTCACGCCCCTCCAGGACAAGTTCGGTGCTACCTTGCCAGCCAGTCGGTTTTCCGTCGCGGCCATAACGCGGATAAAGACTGAAATTGCCGGTGCGTACATCGAGTTGCCCTGGTGCAGCGGCCTTCCTGGCTTCTGTCAAGGCGGCTTCCAGGGCCTGCTTGAGCTGGTTCTGCACGGCTGCGGGATCCGGGCCGTCACGCACCGTGTTCATCGTTATCGTGAGCAGGTCCTGGAGCACGTCGACCGATGCGCTGGCAGAAAGCTGCACCTGGTTCTGTGGCAAGGCCGCAGCCATTGGCTGGGCGGACGCAGGCGCTGCCAAAAGACAGATGGCCCACACCACGGTCAAGCGCCGGGAGACCTGCCTCATGGCCGGATCCTGAGGCTTTCGTTTTGCTCCCGGCGCAACTGCTCGCGCAGTTCCAAACGTTCTTGTGGCGTCAGATGGCGGCTGGGCCCAGGTGCATTGACGGGTATGGGACCAAGCGCGGCGGAGTCGGGCTCATAGGCACCCTGCCGGCGGGGTTTGAGAACTTCCCGAAGCTCGGATCGCCGTTGTTCCCGCGCGTCTGGCAACGTGTCGCCCGCTCCATTTCTCTGCCCGGGTTGGGCCCACGTCGCTGCCGCAACCATGCAGAGCAACAGAAAAATCGGATATCTCGCCATACGCCAAGAATAACGTGTTCCCCGGCTTGAGCGTGGACAAAGCCCCAGACACAGTTGTGGCTTCCCGGCGAGAGTTGTAACAGTCTGTCAGACCTGCGCGTCGAGCCCAGAGCGACCGGGCCAAAACCATCAGAATCGGGTCTGTTACAAATTCGAATTCCCAGGGAGTCCCATGAACCAAACAGCCTTGCGCAACGACAAGATCCTGGTGGTCGACGACGACATGCGCATCCGCGACCTGTTGCGACGTTACCTCGTACAGGAGGGTTTCGAGGTTTTTCAGGCCGAGGACGGCAAGTCCCTGACCCGCATCCTGCTGCGTGAAACGGTGGACCTGATCGTGCTCGACCTGATGCTTCCGGGCGAAGACGGGCTGTCGATCTGCCGGCGACTGCGTGCGGCGAACGACCGCACACCGATCATCATGCTGACAGCCAAGGTCGAGGACGTGGACCGCATCGTCGGGCTCGAGGTCGGCGCCGACGACTACCTGGGCAAACCCTTCAACCCGCGCGAACTGCTGGCACGTATCAATGCCGTGCTGAGGCGCCGTCCGGTCAGCGAGGCGCCGGGCGCGCCGTCCAGTGACAACGAGGTGGTCAGCTTCGGCAACTTCAGCTTTGACCTCGGCACACGAACGCTGCGCAAGTCAGGTGAAGAATTGCCCCTGACCACCGGCGAGTTCGCCATGCTCAAGGCACTGGTTCGCCATCCGCGCCAGCCGATGTCGCGCGAAAAGCTGGCGCAACAGGCGCGCGGCCGCGAGTTTGAACCGTTCGACCGCAGCCTGGATGTGCAGATCTCGCGCTTGCGCAAGATGCTTGAAGCCGATCCAACGTCTCCGCGTTACATCCAGACCGTCTGGGGCGTGGGATACGTCTTCGTGCCGGACGGTACATCCTGAAGCGCGTGGCCGCCCTCCCTGGCCCGACCGATGCCGCGCCGGCGGAGCTTGAGGGTGTGGGTGGCGCAGGCACGTCCTTGCCACGCCCGGGGATCAGCCTGTTCTGGCGCACCTTCATCCTGCTGGGCGCCCTGCTGATTGTCAGCATCGTCGCATGGCTTCAGGCCCTGCGCACCTTCGAACAGGAACCGCGCGCAACGCAGACGGCGCAACAAATCGCATCGCTGGTGAACCTGAGCCGCGCCGCACTGGTCCATGCCGACGCCATCGCCCGCGTGTCGCTCATCAAGACCATGACCGAACAGGAAGGTGTGCGCATCGTGCCCCGCGAACCGGATGACCGCTTCCAGGCCTTGGGCAATGACAAGCTCGCGCGCCTCACGACGGAGGAACTCGTGCGGCGCCTGGGGCCCGAAACCGTCGTTGCGAGCGGCGTGAACGGGGAGGCTGGCCTGTGGGTCGGTTTCACGATCGAAGACGATGGCTACTGGATGCGCACCGACCTCGCCCGGCTCAACCCGCCTGCGGGAACCACCTGGATCATCTGGCTGGTGGTCGCCACGGCACTGTCGCTGGCCGGTGCGGCGTTGATTGCGCGCCTGGTCAACCGGCCCCTGAAGGATCTGTCGTTTGCCGCCAGCCGGGTGCGCCAGGGCGATTTCGGTGGCAGCGCGCTCAACGAGACCACCACCACCGGAGAAATCCGGCAGGTCAACATCGAGTTCAACCGCATGGCGCAACAACTCGCGCGGGTTGAGCAGGACCGTGCCGTCATGCTCGCCGGTATTTCCCACGACCTGCGCACACCGCTGGCACGGCTGCGGCTGGAAACCGAACTGAGCGTCGCGGATGCAGCCGCACGCGACCACATGGCGGCCGACATCGTGCAGGTGGACGCCATCATCGACAAGTTCATGGACTACGCGCGACCAGACCAGATCGTCCTGGAAAAGGTGCGGTTGGCAGACGTGGTGCAGCGTTGCACGTACGCGCTGAAGGACCAGCAAACAATTCGCTGCAGCGTGCAGGTGGACCCCGGCCTGACCGTCCTGGCCGACGCGGTCGAACTGGTGCGGGTGCTGTCCAACCTGCTGGAAAACGCGCTCCGTTACGGTCGCTCCGCCGGCAGTGGCGTCGCCGAAGTCGAGATCACGGCGCAACTGCGCCACCCGTGGGTCCTGCTCGAGGTACGGGACCACGGCCCAGGCGTGGCACCAGACAGCCTGGCGCATCTCACCAAGGCGTTCTTCCGCGGCGACACCGCACGCACGGCTGCCACTGGCGCTGGCCTGGGCCTGGCGATCGTGGAAAAAAACATCCAGCGCATGGGTGGTGCCATCCAGCTCGTCAACCGCAGCACGGGCGGGCTGGCAGCACGTATCCAGTTGCAGCGCGCCAGCTGAGGGCCAGCCCGCCTACGGCTGGCGCCACAGCAGCACCACGGCGCGCGCCTCGATCGAGCGGCCCTCACCAACCGGCCCCAGGTGTTCGGCGGTTTTCGCCTTGACATTGACCTGGTCGAAACCGATCTCCAGCGCGTCGGCAATACAGGTGCGCATGGCCGGTATCCAGGGCATGAGCTTCGGCGCCTGTGCGATCACCGTGCTGTCCAGGTTGACGATGCCATACCCCGTGTCGCGCACCCGCCGCGCCGCCTCCCGCAGCAACACCACGGAGTCCGCCCCCTTGAACTGCGGGTCGGTATCGGGGAAATGCATGCCGATATCGCCCAAGCCCGCCGCACCCAGCAAGGCGTCGGTGATGGCATGCAGCAGCACATCGGCATCCGAATGCCCCTGAAGCCCCAGCTCGAACGGAACATGCACGCCGCCAATGACCAGTTTGCGGCCTTGCACGAGGGCATGTACGTCCCAGCCTTCGCCGATGCGGATGTCAGGGATAGTCATGATCGAGGTCCTGGGGGTTGGGGCTGCGGGCCCGCGCCAGAAGCACCGCCTGGGCCAGCATGAAGTCTTCGGGATAGGTGACCTTGAAATTCTGGGCACTGCCCGGCACCAACAGCGGCGCCAGGCCAAGCTGCTCGATCGCGGAAGACTCGTCGGTCACCCGGTCCCCGGCCTGGGCGAGCGCCCGGCGCAGCATGGCGATGCGAAACATCTGTGGTGTCTGGGCCAACCACAACGCGCTGCGGTCGGTGGTGCCGGTAACCCGGCCTCCAGAACCAAGTTTGAGCGTATCGGCCACCGGATGGGCCAGCAAACCGCCCACGGCATCAACCCGGCAGGCATCGATCAGGCGCTGCACCAACGCGGGCGTCACCAGGCAACGCGCCGCATCGTGCACCAGAACCCAATCCAGGTCCGCCGCACCACGCGCCTGCAACTCGGCCAGGCCATTGGCGACGGTTTGAGCGCGGGTCCCGCCACCACATGCGGCAACACGCCAGCGGCCGATCGTGGGCCACGACGCAAGGAAATCGTCACCCGGGGACACCACGACAAGGATTCCCGCAACATCGTCGACACCGTCGAATGCCGCCAGGGTGTGCAAGACCAGCGCCCGGCCTGCCACCGGTTGGTACTGCTTGGGTTGGGATGTGCCGGCCCGTGCGCCAGCGCCAGCGCATGCAATCAGCGCCCATATCCGGGCGTCGTCCGGGGCGCTGCCACCCGGCGGAGTTGGCGGGGAGAGTTTGGCAATTGGGGGGTGCAAGGCCTTCGATCCGGTCATGGCAGAAGGCCCATTCTAAAATCGAACCCGTACCCCCTCTGGTTTTTCCGCCCGAGGGGGATCGGCATTTCCGCCTGACCGTCCCTCCCGCCACCGGCCCCGTCCATGGATTTACCCAAACTTAGCTTGGGCAAGCGTTTCACCTTGCCCTGTCCCACCGGCTCTGCCGACGCCTTGTTGCTGGCGCAGTTGGCGCGGCGCGACAAGGCGGCGCGCCGGCCCACGGCGGTGGTGACAGCCAGCGCCGCGGACGCCCAGCGCTTGCTGGAGGAAATCGCGTTCTTCGCGCCCGACGTGCGCTGCGCCCTGTTCCCGGACTGGGAAACCCTGCCCTACGACACCTTCTCGCCGCACCAGGACCTGATCAGCGAACGGCTCGCCACCTTGTGGCGCATCTCGCAGCGCAACCGCGAGACCGGGGCCGACCTGGTGCTGGTGCCGGCCACAACGGCACTCTACCGCCTAGCGCCGCCCAGCTTTCTGGCCGCTTACACCTTCCACTTCAAGGTGCGCCAGAAGCTGGACGAGGCCCGCCTCAAGGCGCAATTGACGCTGGCAGGTTACAGCCACGTCAGCCAGGTGGTGAGCCCGGGCGAATATGCCGTGCGCGGCAGCCTGATCGACCTGTACCCGATGGGTTCGCCCGTGCCCTACCGGGTCGACCTGTTCGACGACGAAATCGACAGCATCCGCACCTTCGACCCCGACACCCAGCGCAGCCTGTATCCGGTGCCGGAGGCGCGACTTCTGCCGGGGCGCGAATTTCCGATGGACGATGACGCGCGTGCGCGTTTTCGGAGCCGCTGGCGCGAATTGCTGGACGGCGACCCGACCAAGAGCCGCATCTACAAGGACATGGGCGCCGGCGTGGCCACCGCCGGCATCGAGTACTACCTGCCGCTTTTCTTCGACGAGACAGCCACCGTGTTCGACTACCTCGGGCAGGATGCCACGCTGGTTCTGCATGGCGATCTGGAGGGCGCATTCGGCCACTTCTGGCAGGACACCAAGGAACGTTACCGGCTGGTGCAAGGTGATCCGGAGCGCCCCACCCTGCCGCCACCGGCACTGTTCCTGAGCGCCGAGCAGTTCTACGCCCGCGCAAACGACTACGCCCAACTGGCTTTGCGCGCGCCACAGGCCGACACTGCGGAGATCGATAGTTACCAGAATACGTGGGCCGGCCTGCCGCCGCTCACGGTGGTGCGCGGCGCCGATGACCCGCTGGCGCGCCTGAAGCAGCACCTGGAGAGCACCAGCCACCGGGTGCTCATCGTGGCCGAGAGCGAAGGCCGGCGCGAAAGCCTGCTGGACTTCCTGCGCGCCAGCGCCCTGGACCCGACCCGCTTCGATTCGCTGGCCGAATTTGAGGTCAGCGACGAGAAAGTCGGCCTGGCCACCGCGGCCCTGATGAGCGGCTTCAGCTGGCTCGAGCAGCGCATCGACTTCGTCACAGAGACCGAGTTGTTCGCCGCCGGCCCGGTCAGTCGCCGGCGCAAAAAGCAGGAGCAGGTCAGCGATGTCGAAGCCCTGATCAAGGACCTGAGCGAACTCAACGTGGGCGACCCGGTGGTGCACAGCGCGCACGGCGTCGGTCGGTACCGTGGGCTGGTGAACCTGGACCTGGGGCAGAAAGACGACGCGGGCGAGCCGCAACTGCAGGAGTTCCTGCATCTGGAGTACGCCGAAAAGGCCACGCTGTACGTTCCGGTGAGCCAACTGCAGCTGATCGGGCGTTACACCGGCGTCAGCGCTGACGAAGCGCCGTTGCACAAACTCGGCTCAGGCCAGTGGGACAAGGCCAAACGCAAGGCCGCAGAACAGGTGCGCGACTCGGCCGCCGAACTGCTGAACATCTACGCCCGCCGGGCCCTGCGCGAGGGCCACGCGTTTCGCTACTCGCCGCACGACTACGAGACCTTCGCCAACGACTTCGGATTCGAAGAAACGCCCGACCAGCGCGCGGCGATCCATGCCGTGATCCAGGACATGATCAGCCCGCGCCCGATGGACCGCCTGGTCTGCGGTGACGTGGGTTTTGGCAAGACCGAGGTTGCCCTGCGTGCTGCCTTCATCGCCGTGACCGGTGGCAAGCAGGTGGCCTTGCTGGCGCCGACCACGCTGCTGGCCGAGCAGCACTACCAGACACTCACCGACCGTTTCGGCAAGTGGCCGGTGCGCATCGCCGAGATGAGCCGCTTCCGCTCTGGCAAGGAGATCACAGCGGCCATCAAGGGCCTGGCCGATGGCACCATCGACATCGTGGTCGGCACCCACAAGCTGCTGAGCCAGAACACGCATTTCAAGAACCTGGGCCTGCTGATCATCGACGAGGAGCACCGCTTTGGCGTGCGCCACAAAGAGGCGATGAAGGCCTTGCGCGCCGAGGTCGACGTGTTGACACTCACCGCCACCCCGATCCCGCGCACCCTGGGCATGGCCCTGGAGGGCCTGCGTGACCTGAGCGTGATCGCCACCGCGCCGCAGCGCCGGCTGGCCATCAAGACCTTTGTGCGCACCGAAGGCAACGGCGTGATCCGTGAGGCGGTGCTGCGCGAGCTCAAGCGCGGCGGGCAGGTGTATTTCCTGCACAACGAGGTCGAGACGATCGAGAACCGGCGCGCCAAGCTCGAAGAGCTGCTGCCCGAGGCGCGTATCGCCGTGGCCCACGGGCAGATGCCCGAGCGCCAGCTCGAGAGCGTGATGCGCGACTTCATCGCCCAGCGCTACAACCTGCTCTTGTGCTCCACCATCATCGAGACCGGCATCGACGTTCCCACCGCCAATACCATCGTCATGAGCCGCGCCGACAAGTTCGGCCTGGCCCAGCTGCACCAGTTGCGCGGGCGCGTCGGGCGCAGCCACCACCAGGCCTACGCCTACCTGATGGTGCCCGACATCGAGGGCCTGACAAAACAGGCCAGCCAGCGCCTGGACGCGATCCAGCAAATGGAGGAGCTCGGCTCGGGTTTCTACCTCGCAATGCACGACCTGGAAATCCGCGGCGCCGGCGAAGTGCTGGGTGAGAACCAGAGCGGAAACATCCTGGAGATCGGTTTCCAGCTCTACAACGAGATGCTCGCCGAGGCGGTGCGTTCGCTCAAGGCCGGCAAGGAGCCCGACCTGCTGGCACCCTTGAGCGTGACAACCGACATCAACCTGCACGCGCCAGCCCTGCTGCCCAGCGACTACTGCGGCGACGTGCACCTGCGCCTGAGTTTCTACAAGAAGCTGGCCAGCGCAAAAAACACCGACCAGATAGACGCGCTGCTGGAGGAACTGGTGGACCGTTTCGGCAAACTTCCGCCCCAGGCGCAGACCCTGATCGACGTGCACCGCCTGCGCGTCATCGCCCGGCCCTATGGCGTGGTCAAGGTCGACGCCGCGCCCGGCGTGACCACCATCACCTTCAAGAAAGACGCCCCGGTGGACCCCCTGCGCATCATCGAGATCATCCGCAAGCACCGCCACATCAAGCTGGTGGGCAACGAAAAAATCCGCATCGAACGCGAGTTGCTGCAGCCGCGCGACCGGGCGCAGATGGTGCGCGATGTGCTGCGCAGCCTGGGCCAGCCGCTGGCAGCCACCGAAGGGGTGAGCGCGTGAGCACCGCACGACCGCCCGACGCAAATGCTCCCGTGCGCTCGACTCCGCGCGATTTTGCGCCGGGCCTGGTCGTGCAGGGTTTCACGCCGCCGCTGCGGCTGCGCGATTTCGGCCTGGCCGCCTTCGACATGGACTCGACGCTGATCAACATCGAATGTGTCGACGAGATCGCCGCCGCCGCTGGCCGCAAGGAACAGGTCGCAGCCATCACCGAGGCGGCGATGCGCGGCGAAATCGCCGACTACAAGGCCAGCCTGCGTGCACGTGTTGCGCTGCTCGAAGGCGTCAGTGTGGCCAGCATGGAGCAGGTCTACACGACGCGGCTGCAGCTCAACCCGGGCGCAGAAGCCCTGGTGGCCGCCTGCAAGGACGCCGGCATGAAGCTGCTGCTGGTCAGTGGCGGTTTCACTTTCTTCACCGACCGCATCCGGGATCGACTCGGATTCGACTACACCCGGTCCAATGTGCTGGAAGTGGTCAACGGCAAACTCAGCGGCCGCATGGTCGACCAGCCCTGGGGCGACATCTGCGACGGTGAGGAAAAGCGCCGCATGTTGCTCGCCACGTGCACGCAACTCGGCCTGCGGCCGGATCAGGCGATAGCCGTTGGCGACGGCGCCAACGACCTGCCGATGATGGGCGCGGCCGGTTTGTCGGTGGCCTACCACGCCAAGCCAAAGGTGCGGGAACAGGCGATGGTGGCGATCAACAGCGGGGGGCTGGACCGCTTGCTGGAGGTGTTGCGTTGAGGCTCTGACGCGCGCGGTCCACGTCCCGAACGGCCGAAACGCCGGCGCCGTACCTGTAGGGCCCTTGTCCTGCGTCATATTTTTCGGCTGCGCCGTACCCCGCCCAGCGCCTTGCGTGCCTAAAATTGTTCTGCACTTGCGGCCTCCCGGGCCGTCAAAGGAACGTCCATGAACATGCTCCCCAGCCAGCGTATCCGCACCCTGGCCCTGGTTGGCCACGGCGCCAGCGGCAAGACCACCCTGGCCGAGTCCCTGTTGGCCGCCACCGGCGCCATCAGCACCCGGGGTTCGGTCGAAAAGGGCAACACGGTATGCGACTTCGACCCGATCGAACGCGAGTTGGGGCATTCGCTGCAGTCTGCGCTGGTGAGTTTCGAGCGCGATGGCAAGCGCATCCACCTGATCGACACGCCGGGTTACCCCGACTTCACCGGCCAGGCCGTGGCGGCGCTCGCCGCCGTGGACACAGCGCTGATCGTGGTCAACGCGCAAGCCGGCATCGAACTCTCGACCGAACGCATGTTTGCGCTGGCCGGCGAACGCCAGTTGTGCCGCATGCTGGTGGTCAACAAGATCGATGCCGACAACGTGGACCTGCCGGCGCTGGTGGCCGACATCCAGGAGCGTTTCGGCAAGCAATGCCTGTTGCTGGACCTGCCGGCGCGGCATGGCCAGGAAGTCATCGAACTGCTGGGACACGACAGCGGCGAAAGCGACTTCGCCTCGGTGGCTGCGGCACATCGCGCCCTGGTGGACCAGATCATCGAGGAGGACGACAGCCTGATGGCGCGTTACCTGGAAGACGGCGCCGACCCGAGCCCGCAGGACCTGCACGCCCCCTTCGAACGGGCGCTGCGCGCCGGCCACCTGGTGCCAATCCTGTTCGTGTCGGCACGCACGGGCGCGGGTATCCCCCAACTGCTGGACGTGTTGGCAAGCCTGGCGCCCAATCCATCCGAAGGCAATCCGCCGCCGTTCTACCGCAGTGAGCCCGGCCAGGAGCCGTTGGAGTTCCAGGCGCAGGCCGATGCATCGCTGCACGTGTTGGCCCATGTCTTCAAGGTGGTGGTCGACCCCTTCATCGGCAAGCTGGGCGTCTTCCGGGTGCACCAGGGCACACTGCGCCGCGATGCCCAGTTGTTCGTCGGTTCGGCCAAGCGGCCGTTCAAGGTGGCCCATCTGTACCGCCTGCAAGGCAAGGACTACATCGAAACCGATGCGCTGGCGCCGGGCGAACTGGGTGCGGTGGCCAAGGTCGAAGAGATCGAGTTCGACTGCGTCCTGCACGACTCACACGACGAGGACCACATCCACCTGCGCCCGATGCAGTTCCCCCAGCCCATGGTCGGCCTGGCGGTGCAGACACAGCGCAAGGGCGACGAGCAGCGCCTGTTCGAGGTGTTGCACAAGCTCGAGATGGAAGACCCGTGTTTTCGCGTCGAACGCCATCCGGGAAGCAACGAGACCGTTGTCCGTGGTCTGGGCGACATGCACCTGCGCACCAAGCTCATGCGACTGCAGCAGCAGTACAAGTTGGGGCTGGACACCCGCACGCCGCAAATTCCCTACCGCGAAACCATCCTGGCGGCCGCCGAAGGCCACTGCCGCCACAAGAAACAAAGCGGCGGGGCCGGGCAATTCGGTGAAGTTTTCCTGCGTGTCGAACCGCTGGAACGCGGTGCCGGTTTCGAGTTCGTGGATGTCGTGAGGGGTGGCGCGATTCCGGGCGTCTTCATGGCGGCGGTGGAACGCGGCGTGCAACAGGCACTGGCCGAGGGCATCGTGGCCGGCTTCCCGGTGCAGGACCTGCGCGTGACGGTGTACGACGGCAAGACCCACGCCGTCGATGGCAAAGAGGTGGCGTTCATCGCAGCGGCGCGCAAGGCGACAATCGACGCCGTCGCGAAGGCCTCCCCCATCGTGCTGGAGCCGCTGGTGCGTATCGAGGTGCTGGCGCCAGAGTCGACCATCGGCGACCTGACCGGCGATCTGGCGACCAAACGCGGGCACGTCGCCGGCACGCAACCACGCCCCGCAAACACCGTCGCCATCGCTGGCCTGGTGCCGTTGGCAGAACTGGATGACTACCAGGGTCGGCTGAAGTCCCTAACGGCGGGCAAGGGCTCGTACAGCATCGAGTTGTCGCATTACGCGCAGGTGCCGGCGTCGATGCAGCAGACGCTGGCGGGGAGCTACAAAGCTATCGCGACGGAGGCATGACGCGGTTGCGTGGTGCACAGCGAAAAAAATGCATATGCCGACGTTGAAGGCGGTGCATCAGTGGGCTTGCGCGCGATTTCCCCCGCGAGCCCCAGACACACCTTCCTAGCGTCTTTTACATCGGTAGAGGTCTCCCCGTCGGAAGATTTCAGTCCATGAGGCGACCAGCCCTAGCGGCGGACGCCTGTGACTCCGATTTCCAAGACTGAATGCAGCGAGATGCCGATTTTGCCCGACCTGCAAAAGCGCATCGGCCGGCAGTCGGTGCCAATGGCCCGGGTCGCCAAGCTGCTCATGGCCTTGACCCGGTTTCACCCCTGCCACATCACCCGCACTTGCGCGCAACGCCGATGCAGAGCGAAACTACAAACTCAGGTCCTTGCGGCGGCGAAAGCCTTGCGACCATGCAAACACTGCAAGTCCAAGACCCATCAATGGCAGAGTGCCTGGAGCGTCAATTTCCGTAACGACAACACACGACCCAGGACAGCCAGCATATTCACCGGTAACTGGATCCGTGTAGAGTTGGTAATCCTCTCTGGTTCCTTGAATGTCGACGTCAAATGCAAAGCCGCCAAAGGAAACTTTGCCGAGAGCCAGTACCCCTACCGTTTTTGGATCAAACAGGTTGTCGGTGGGCGAATGGGCGATGGTATCAAGACTCCCTGGCGGTTTATTTCGAGGGCTGTTCTCGATGATGGAACCAATCGGCAGAAGCCCCACGATCGCGTATGCAGTCGGATCACCTGCTTCAAACCAACTGCCCGAGATCCCAGTTATGCGGTAGCCTGTAAAGGTATAAGCGGGGGATGTAAGACCAGCGCCCACGTTGACGTGCGCAGGAGCATTTACCGTCGTTACAGTCTCCTCCGTCGTGAGGGTGGAATAGAAACGATCTCCATCGTCCAACTTGCCCGCAAAATTGAAGACCTGTGAAGCACTTGCTGGAGTGCCTAACATCAAAACCCCGAAGCCCAATAGACCGCTGAGCATGGAGTGCTTGAGAACCTTCATAATATTCTTCCTAGTGGTTAATGACGATACCCGCGTTGCGCTGTGGGCCTCTAACGCGAAAAGCAAGACCCATGACGTGAATTTTTGGATCGTATTGAGTCCATTGAATTCATGTGCTCAGGTTTGACTTTCATGAATAGCCCCGTTCTTTCCATTGGTCAATCGACGAAATGACTGGCTGTTGAACCTGTGCAGCCACGCACAATTTCCCAACACGTCAGGCTCCAATAGCGAAAACCATGCCAGATAAATTTATATATATATATCAATAACTTAAGGTACTTTTCTTGCTGTAAGCAGTGACTTTCCAGCTAGTTTCCGACAGACCCAAGAGCAGCCCAAGATCAAGGCGCTCGAACGGCTAGCAGGCCAAAGGTGGACCACGTTGAGTATTCGCAACGCAAATCGACTTCTTCGGGCGACATGGGATCCATGCGGCGGGGAATCGACGGGCGTCACGACGCAACGGCGATCCGGCCGCCGGGTGCAGCCAAAACCCGCTGTAAGACGCACCGACATGACCGGCCCGCCGGGCCTGTGCTGTCGAAGAAGATCTCTTAGCAGCGTGATGGACACGGCAATTGACATTCCGCAACGCAGCCCCGCGTGCGGCGGTCATCTCGCCCCTCAATCGACATCGCTTGGGCATGTGCACCAAGAGACCCATGGGGAGCGGTCGTACGGCTCGTGCCAGCGGCTGTAAGCCCAACCGACATATCGCGTTCAGCAGCGCCGCGTTGCGGTCGCTATCAGTGCTTGCAATGGCCCGCGCAAACGTGCATTACGGGCCTGACACACACCCATGCTGCGACCAAGGCTTGTCGGCAGCGTCGGCATCTGACAGCGACAGTGTCTGCACCCCCCGCCAGAGCTCTCCTGGCTGCAATACGCAGGGCCGTTCAATACACGCCGCCTCGACGCACACCATGTGGCGCCAACCATCGGGTTGCATGTCGGCGAGGCCGGCACATTTCACCGCGCCCGGATTCCACACCACAACGTCCTCGAAACCACTCTGACGAATCCCAAGCCGCCGGCCGGCGCCAGCGACTGGCGCGCACAGATCGAGGTCCCCCGCAACAGCCCCATAAACGCGGTCCAATTCGCCATCGAACCGAAGTTCGTCCGCCTGCTGCACCTTGCCAGTGCCATCCACGGCGTCCCAGTACGGTCGGCCGCCCAGCCCATGCAGCACAGTCCGCTCGATGCCATCTGTGCGCAGGTAGGTGTGCAACGCAGCCATGAAGTCAAAGGCACTTTCCCCGGTATTGCGGCATGTCAATGTCAAGCTCAGCCGGTCGCCTCCTACACGCACCGCAAGCTGCAGCTCGAACCGATGCTCCCAAGCCGCACGTGTCGCGGCGCTGTCTGTGAGCCGCAGCACCGCCCCCGCACCACCATCGAACTGCTCCTCACGCACCAACTGCCAGGGCAGCACCCGCGCAAACCCATGGCGCATACCCGGACCGCGCGTGGAAAACTGCGGAAAGATGACCGGCACGCCGCCCCGGATCGCCTGGCCGGCCGCAAACGCCGACCTGGGAGACAGGTACAGCATCTCGCCGCAAGCTGCCGGTATCCATGACACCACATGCGCACCGTGCAGGGTGACCACCGCGCTGGCGCCATCGGTTGCCCGCAATGTGATGCTTTCCAGACCATGAAGCAATCCATCTGGCGGGGCCGCGGATTTGCTCGGGTGCGTGGGTGAAGTCGATGCCATGGCTTCATTCTATGCAAGGTGCCAGACCTGCATTGCGACAGGCGCTCCCATCCGGTGGGGCTTTCGGTACAGTACCTCCATGCAGATCAGCTTGATCAACGACCCCTCCAGGAAGGCCCGCGAGGCAGCCGATGATGTCGGCGACCCGTATATTGCAGGCACCCTCGACTCCGCAGCAGCCAGTTGCTTGCGCCACCCCCCTTTGCAACCCAATCCGGCATGAGCCCGACCCCACCTCCACTCTCCCAGATTCAACTTGCGGCAGCCGCCGCCCGCGGGGCCACGGTGCCGACCTACCCGCGCCTGGGCCTGTCCCCCGGCGTGGTCCACCTCGGGCTCGGTGCATTCCACCGGGCGCACCAGGCACTTGTCTTCGACGCCCTGCTGCAGTCGGGCGACACGCGCTGGGGCGTCCATGGGGTGGCGATGCACAACCCGGTGTTCGCCGATGGCCTCGCAGCACAGGACGGCCTCTACGCATTGCAGGTGGCAAGCCACGCCGGCATCCGTTGGCAGGTCGTGGGTTCGCTCTTGCGCACCAGCGTCGCTGCGCGCGAACGGGCGCAGGTGGTGGACGCCATCGCCGCGCCCGCCACCCGCTGGGTCACGCTGACTGTCACCGAAAAGGGTTACGGCCCGGATCTTGCCGCGCTGCTGTGCGACGGGCTGGCACAGCGCCGACAGGCCGGCCTCGGGGGGCTCACCATCGCCTCGTGCGACAACCTGGGCCACAACGGGCGGCGCCTGCAAGCCCTGTGTATGGAATCCGCCACCAGCCACAATGACGCCGAACTTGCGCCCTGGATCGGCCAGCAATGCGCCTTTCCCAACAGCATGGTGGACCGCATCGTGCCTGCCACCACCGCAGCGCGGCGGCAGGCCGCACGCGACGCGCTGGGTGTGGACGACATGGGCGCTCTCGGGACCGAGGCCTTCACCGAGTGGGTCATCGAGCGGCGTTTTGCCGACCCGCTGGATGGCGACACCCTGGCCGGAGCCGGCGTGACCGTGGTCGACGATGTCAGCCGGTTCGAGGAGGCCAAGCTCGGGCTGCTCAATGGCAGCCACTCCGCCATGGCCTATGTCGGCGCGGTAGCGGGCCTGCCGGTGATCGCCGACTGTGTAGCCAACCCTGTGGTCCGTCGCTTCGTGCATGACCTGATGACGCACGAGGTGGCGCCGCACCTGCGCCGGCCCGACTGGCAGGCTTACCGCGACGCCCTGCTGGCACGTTTCGCCAACCCTGAGCTGCAGCACAGCGTGCACCAGATCGCCAACGACGGTTCGCAAAAGATTGTGCAGCGCTGGGTGCCGGCCACCCTGGCGCAACGCCAGGGTGGCCAGGGAATCGAACACCTGGCATTTTGCGCAGCCGCCTGGATGCGTTTCCTGCAAGGGGTGGACGAACGCGGCAACGGCTACACGGTCAACGATCCGATGGCGGTGGCGCTGCAGGCGCTGGCGCAGCGCAGCCCGCGCGATGCAGCAGCGACCGCGCAGGCCTTGTGCAGCCAGGGCGCCGTCTGGGCGGCCGACCTGCCGGCCGACAGCGTCTGGCGCGGGCGCGTCGCCCACTGGCTGGCGGCCATCCTGTCGCTCGGGGTGCTGGCGGCGATGGACCAGTTGAACCTGGCGCAGGCTTGACCCAATCGCCCTTGCGCCAAGGTGTGGCGCGTGGTCAGCGCCGGCTCTTTCGCACCTGCACCAGCAGATAGACCACCACCAACAGGTTCACCAGGTTCCAGGCGATGCCGTTCAGGAACGCCGCGCGGTAGGAGCCAGTCCAGTCGAACACGGCGCCCGACATCCACCCACCCAGCGCCATGCCGACCATGGTCGCCACCAGGATCGTGCCCATGCGGGCACCGGCTTGGGACGGGCTGAAATACTCCCGCACGATCAGGCCATAACTCGGCACGATCCCGCCCTGAAAAAGGCCGAACAGACCCGACACCACGTACAGCGGCACCAGCCCGTCGAAGGGCAGGAACATCAGCAGCGCCAGCCCCTGCAGCACCGAGCCCAGCAGCAGCGTGCGCAGGCCGCCGATGTGGTCGGACACCCAGCCCGACACCAGCCGGCTCACGATGCCCAGGGCCATCATCAGCGACAACATCTGCGCACCGCGCGCCGCGCCGAAACCCAGGTCGGTGCAATACGCCACGATATGCACCTGCGGCATGGCCATCGCCACGCAGCATCCCATGCCGGCCACTGAAAGCAGCAGTTGCAAACGCCCAGGGCTTTGCCCCAGCGGTTGGCGCGGGTCGGACACCCCCATAAAACGGGCTGAACGCAAAGGCGGCACCAAGGCTGCAGCGGCATCGCTGACAGCGATCGGCGCCGGGCGCCGGAACGCCAGCGACAACAGGGCCAGGCTGAGCAGGCAGAAAACACCGATCCAGAAATAGGTCTGACGCCAGCCCACAGTCTCCACAAAATGCTGCATCACCGGTGGCCAGACCGTGCCTGCCACATAGTTGCCGCTCATGCAGATGCCCAGCGCAATGCCGCGGTTGCGCGAGAACCACTGCGAGGTGTCCGCCATGAGCGGGGCCATGGTGGCCGACACCCCGAGCAGGCCTATCAGCACGCCGTGCGCCAGGCTGAACTGCCACAGGTTGGCGGACTGGCTCGCCACGATGAAACCCAGGCCGATACCGGCCCCGCCCCCCAGCACCACCACCATCACACCCAGCTTGTCGGCCAGGCGCCCCATCAGGATGCCACCCACGCCCAAACCGACCAGGGTGGCGGTGTAGGGCAAGGACGCATCGGCGCGCACCACGCCAAAATCGAGCTGCACTGCAGGCAGGACGACCGAGGGTGCATAGATGCCCGCCCCGCCGATGGTCATCACCAGCAGGGCCGCCACCAGGCGCGCCCAGGCGTAGGGGGATTCGATCTGCTGCAGTGATGTTGCCGGTGTGCGCATGTGCCCTATTGGAACCGATTCAGCCAGCCGGGGCCCATTGCCGCAAGACCTGCAGCGTCTGCATGCAGGCCCGCGCCGCCTCGGCGCCCTTGACCAGGAAGTGGGATGCGAAAAACGCCTGGTGTTCATCACCAGCATGGAAGTGGTGCGGCGTGAGCACCACCGAGAACACCGGAACGTCGGTCTCGAGCTGCACCGCCATCAAGGCGCTGACCACCGAATCGGCGACGAACTCATGGCGGTAGATGCCACCATCGACCACCAACGCACAAGCGACGATCGCACCATACCGGCCCGAACGCGCCAGGCGTTTGGCCATCAGCGGGATTTCGAATGCGCCGGGCACACCGATCACGTCGATGCTGTCGGCGCTGGCACCAAGCTTCTGCATCTCGGCGCAAAAGGCATCCCGCGCCTGCAGGACGATGGGGGCGTGCCACTGTGCGTGGACAAAGGCGATCCGTTGGCCGGTAGTTGCAACAGAATGCGCAGACTGAGACATGGTTTTGCTCCAAAAGGCAGTTTCCAGAATCAGGGCGAGCAGGCACACCAGCACCCGGGCGCGCAGCGGCGCAGGGTGGTGGCGTGCCCACGCTCTCTTTCATCCGGACTGTGACCGTCGGCTTCGGAGTTGCACCGAATCTGCTGACCCCGCCATCCTGGGAGGATGTCGGGCGCTCGCGGGCTGTTGCAGGTTGCCCCGCAAATCACCGCCGGTGGGGAGTTGCACCCCGCCCTGAGAACGTATGCCGGCGGTCAGGCCGGCTGCCGTGATTCTATTGGCCTTTCCCCAAGGTCATGACTCGGTGCCCGACACGGGTGGCTTGGTGTGGGCAGCGCGGGGCCCATTTTCGATGTTAGGACACCAAGAAGGAACAAGCCGTACTGAAGGCCAGTTATAGGTCCGACGAACGGCCACTTCAAGTGGCTGAAAAGCGCAAGCCGAAGATGTCATTCTCCGCCGAGGTGCCATCGACGAGCCTTGTCGTCAATGATGGGATTGCGCCGAGTAGGAACGTT
>CAMAWD010000121.1 GCA_945861785.1 Rhodoferax sp. OV413
CGTTCGGACAACCGCGGCCAAAATGATGACGAAGTGCGCTGCGCGCACCGACCCTCGAGCTCCGCTCCTCGGCGCTCCAGAAATCGCCCCCGCCGGGCTGCGCCTGCCGCGACGCTGGGTCTTCGGTGTTCGGGATGTCGGGGCCCGGACTTCCCCGCACTCGACCATGCATGCAGGCGCGACGGATGGCTGTGGGGACAGGGGTCAGGTCTTGTTTTGCCATATCGCAATGCAAGACCTGACCCCCGCCCCTGGCTGCGGGTTTTGGTGCGCGGCGTTCCAACGACTTTGCAGGATCAGGTCGGCGGTGCGTTCGGCGCAGCGGCATAAAGGAGGAGCCCGAAGGGCGGGGGACAGCCGCGGAGCCGAATGCGCCGTCGGCCTGGTCCCACACCAAGCCGCCGGGTTCCAGGCTGTCATGTTTTCCGGACAGACCAACAACGTCCGCAATGGGCCGCAAGCAGTCACCGCGTGTGGACGCACGCGCGCATCTGTCGGGCTGCACATCGGGCCAGTTTCGGTTGCCAACTGACGGGGCTGGCACTTGAGCGGTTATTACGCCTCGATCCTCCACGGCGCCCTGCTGACAGTCGGGGTGTCGCTCGCCGCGCTGGCGGTGTCGGTTGTGCTGGGCCTGCTGGGCGCGGGGGCCAAACTGTCCGGGCGCAGTGTGTTGGTCGGGCTGGCCACGCTGTACACGACCATCATCCGGGGCATTCCGGAGCTGGTGCTGATGCTGCTGGTGTTTTATGGCGGCAGCATCGGCATCAATGCCCTGCTGGAAATGTCGGGCACCGGCGCCACCCTGGAAATAAACCCGTTTACCGCTGGTGTCCTGACGCTGGGTTTCATTTACGGCGCCTACATGACCGAGACATTCCGCGGCGCCATCCTGTCGATCCCGCGCGGGCAGTTCGAGGCGGCGGCGGCCTTTGGCATGGGACCGGTGCAGATTTTCATGCGTATCACTGCGCCACAGATGGTGCGGTATGCGCTGCCGGGGTTCACCAACAACTGGCTGGTGCTGATCAAGGCGACTGCGCTGGTGAGCCTGATCGGCCTGCAGGAAATGACCTACCTGGCCAAGCAGGCCAGCGCTGCGACGCGCTCGCCGTTTGCATTTTTCCTTTTCACCGCGGCGCTGTTCCTGCTCTACACATGGGCTTCGCTGATCCTGTTGCGCAAGCTGCACGCACGTTACAGCCTGGGCACGAAGCGGGGTGAACTGTGAACTGGGAAGTCATCTTTCGCGAAGAAAGCCTGGCCATGTACGGCCAGGGCATCGTCACGACATTGTGGCTGCTGCTGTCGTCCCTGACCGTCGGCGGCGTGATGGCGCTGGTGTTCGCGCTCGCGCTGACCGGGCCGTGGCGCTGGCTGCAACGCATCGTCGGGGCCTACACCTTTGTCATCCGCGGCACACCTCTGCTGATCCAAGTCTACATGATCTATTACGGGCTGGGCCAGCTCGAATGGATCCAGGCCCGCTGGGACACCACCTGGCCCTGGACGCATTTCAAGGAGCCGTTCTTTTGTGCCCTGCTGGCGTTCAGCCTGAACACCGCGGGTTACACCGCCGAGATGCTGGCCGGCGCCATCCGGGAAACCGCAGCCGGCGAGATCGAGTCGGCCCAGGCTTTCGGCATGAGCCGGTTCCAGGTGATGCTGCGCATCGTGTTGCCCAGCGCCATGCGGCGCACCCTGCCCGCCTACAGCAACGAGGTGGTGATGATGCTGCACAGCACCAGCCTGGCCAGCGCGGTGCCGGCCATGCTCGACATCACCGCCGCCGCGAGCCGCATCTACTCGGACTTCTATCTGCCGTTCGAGGCCTACCTGTTTGCCGCGGCGATCTACCTGAGCTGCACCTTTTGCCTGATCGGCCTCTTCAAGCTGGCCGAACGGCATTTTCTGGCGCATCTGGCGCCGCGCAAACACTGAATACGGGATCCTGATGCACCGTTCGGACCATCCCCTGCCAGGCCAGAGCCTGGGTCGCCAGACCACAGTGAGCAGCTTGCATTTCGGCGTGGCCGGCGCCAGGCCCAAGGCCTACGTGCAGGCCAGCCTGCACGCGGAGGAACTGCCGGGCATGCTGGCCGCCCACCATCTGCGCGGACTGCTTGAAGCTGCGGAGCAACAGGGCCGGCTGATCGGCGAAGTGGTCCTGGTGCCGGTTGCGAACCCGATCGGGCTGGCCCAGCGGGTGGACCACAAATCCATGGGCCGCTTTGAGCTCGACAGCTCAGAGAACTTCAACCGCCACTACCCCAACCTGGCCGATGCCGTGTTTGACAAGGTTCGTGGTGCACTGGGGTCGGACGGCGCCGCCAATGTCGACCTGGTGCGCTTGGCAATGCAGTCGCATTTGCGGGCCTGGCAGCCGGCAACCGCCTTGCACGGCATGCGCAAGGTTCTGCTGGGCCTGGCTTGCGACGCCGACCTGGTGCTCGACCTGCATTGCGATTGCGAGGCCGTGCTGCACATCTACAGCGAAGACGCATGCTGGCCGCAGATCGAACCATTGGCACGGCTGCTGCAGGCGCGGGCGGCGCTGCTGGCGTCCAACTCCGGTGCCTCGTCGTTCGACGAATGCCTGTCCGGCGTCTGGTGGCAACTGGCGCAGAAGTTGTCGGCGGCGCTGGGCCAGGCAGCAGCCGGAGTGCCCATCCCCCAGGCTTGCGCCAGTGCCACGGTCGAGTTGCGTGGCGAAGCCGAGGTGACGCACCTGCTGGCAGCCCGCGACGCCCAGGCGATCTTCGGCTTCCTGCAACATGCCGGCGTGCTGGCCGGCGCGCCGCCAGAACTTCCGCAACCGTGTTGCGCGGCGACACCGCTTGCCGGCTCGCAAACCGTCAAGGCCACCTCTGCCGGTATCGTGGTGTTTCGCGCGGAAGTGGGTTCCGTGGTGGCGGTCGGCGACCCGGTGGCAGAACTGGTCGACCCTGTCGCCGGCACAGTCACGGTGGTTTGCGCCGAGGTGGCCGGTGTAGTCTATGCCCGTACCTACGACCGGTACGCCTTGCCTGGCGACGACCTGGCCAACATCGCGGGCAGCATCGCGTTTCGCACCGGAAACCTGCTTGGGGCATGAACACGCACGGCCAGCATCAATTGTTCACCGTCCCGGCCGGCCGGGCCAGGCAACTCCGGTGATCCAGGGCAGCCCAACCGAACCTTTTCCCGAGAACACGCCATGACCGACCATCCGCTCAAACTGCAGGCCCTGGACATCCACAAACGTTTTGGCAGCAACCAAGTGCTCAAGGGCGTGTCCATCGAAGCCCGGGCGGGTGACGTGATCAGCATCATCGGCAGTTCCGGTTCCGGCAAGAGCACGTTCCTGCGCTGCATCAACCTGCTCGAAAAGCCAAACCAGGGCCGCATCATCGTGGCCGGGGAAGAACTCCGGCTGGTCCCGGGCAAGAACGGCGAACTCGAAGCCGCCGAGGCGGCGCAACTGCAGCGCCTGCGCACGCGGCTGGCCATGGTGTTCCAGCATTTCAACCTGTGGGCGCACCTGACCGTGTTGCAGAACATCATCGAGGCGCCGGTGCATGTGATGAAGGTACCGCGCGACGCGGCCATCGTCCGCGCCCGCAAGTACCTGGCCCTGGTGGACCTTGCAAACCTGGAGGACCGCTACCCGGCCCACATGAGCGGCGGCCAGCAGCAGCGCGTGGCCATCGCCCGCTCGCTGGCGATGGAGCCCGAGGTGATGCTGTTCGACGAGCCGACAAGCGCGCTCGACCCCGAACTGGTGTCTGAAGTGCTGAAGGTCATGCGCACCCTGGCCCAGGAGGGGCGCACCATGGTGGTGGTCACCCACGAAATGGGGTTTGCCCGCGAGGTGGCCAACCACCTGATCTTCCTGCACAAGGGGCAGATCGAGGAACAGGGCATTCCCGCCGAGGTGCTGGCGCGGCCGAAGAGCGAACGCCTGGGGCAGTTCCTCTCGGGCAGCCTCAAATAGCGCTGGGCGCATCAGCGGAGTATCCACGTGGAGCCAACTGCACCGCTCGCGACACCCCTCATGCTGGATGCGCTCAGCCGCTGGGCACCCGTAGTCTGGCTGAAGGCCGATCCGTATGCCTACCCCACGCTCGAGATCGTGCACCTGGTGGGCATCGCGCTGGTGTTTGGCACCTTGTGGGTGGTAGACCTCGCCATCTTCGGCAAGCTGCGATTTGTCGACGTGAACCTGCTGGCCAGGAGTGTTCTGCCGTGGACGCTGGCCGGTTTCCTGTTTGCTGCAGCCAGTGGCACGGCGATGTTCCTGTCCGACGTGCGGGATTTGATCGCCAACCCGGCCTTCGTACTCAAAATGGGGTTATTGTGTGTGGCCGGCACCAACGCTGCGGTGTTGCATGCGCGCGGGCCGATCGACCCTCGCAGCCTTGTAACCCGCTGGCAAGCAGGGGTCTCGATCCTGGTCTGGACGGCCGTGATTTCCTGCGGCCGATGGATCGGCTACCTGTGATACCTGTGGTCAACCATGAACCGAAAGGGAAACACCATGCACCGTAGACACTTTGTCCTGGGCGCTGGCGCTGTCTGCGCCAGCCTCGCCAGCCAACGCAGCCTGGCCCACCATGGCTGGTCCAGCTTCGACGAATCGAGGCCGCTTTACCTCACCGGCCGCGTGAAAGCGGTCAAATGGCAGAACCCGCATGCCGAGATCGTGGTCACGGTGGCCGCCAACGGCACGCTCCCGGCCGACCTGGCAAGCCGCAAGGCACCCGCACAGAGCGCTTCGGTCGACGGTGCGAAGGTGCTTTCCGCGGCCAGTCTGCCACGGCGCACGGGCGACTGGACGATCGAGCTCTCGCCCATGACCCGCATCAACGCCTGGAAGGTGCCCGAACCCAAGGTGGGGGACACCGTATCCGCCGTAGCCTACGGTTTCAAGGACGAGAAGGACGCCTTTGCCCGCGTCGAGTACCTGATCATCGGCGGGCAGTTGTACGGCCTGCGTTCCAACCCTGCCTGAACATGGCCTTGCATACCTGGCTGTTGTACCTGGTGGCTGCGCTGGGCTTGTCACTCACGCCAGGCCCCAACAGCCTGCTGGTGCTCACACATGGGGCGTTGCATGGCCACCGCAGAACCCTGTTCACCGTGGCCGGCGGGGCGGTCGGCTTTGTGGCACTGATTGCACTGTCGATGCTTGGCATTGGGGCTTTGCTGAAGGCATCGGTCCACGCGCTGCTGGTTCTGAAGTTGCTGGGCGGCGCCTATCTGATCTGGCTCGGCATCCAGCTTTGGCGGTCGCCGGCCATCCATCTGAGCTCGAACGCGGCCGTGCCGCACCGCGCCCGCGGCTCAGACATGTTCCGCCAGGGCCTGTTGACGGCCGTGTCGAACCCCAAGGCGCTGCTGTTCTACGGCGCATTCCTGCCCCAGTTCATCGACCCGGCACGCGATCTGCTGACCCAGTTCATCGTCATGGCGACGGTATTCGTTGCCGTGGAAATTCTGGTTGAATACTTGCTTGCGCTGCTGGCGCACCGCATACGCCCGTGGCTGGAGCGGGCCGGCAAGAATTTCAACCGCGTCTGCGGCGGCATGTTCGCGGCCATGGGCGCAGCGCTTCCGATGACGCATTGAGCGCTGCTGAAATGGAACCGTCAACCCAACCCGCGCGTGGGCGGAGACAAGGATTTCGGTCCCATGGGGTTTGCCCTGTGGCGAAAAACATGGAGTCGCTCTGGCGCGGACCGGCAGCCAACACCTCAGGCTGCCGGGCCCGCGCCGGCATCCAGGCAGCCTGCTTTCGCCTGGTCGATCAGCGCCAGAACCCGCCCTGCGCCATCGCCATGGCTTACCAGCGACAGGCACAACATGGCAAGGAATACCGTCGCCTTGTCGGGCCCGACCTCGGACAGTGCGCGGCACAGCGCGGTGTAGCTGGTGTCGAGATCCTGGTCGGTCATGCGCTCACTCCTGATGCATCGAGCGCCTGGGCCACGGCGGCTGCATTCAGCCCGCGCCAGCGGCCCATCACGTAAGCGTCCGGGCGCACCAGCACCAGCGCCTCTTCGGTGTTCGACTGCAGGCCATACCGCTGCCATGCCTGCGGTGCGCCGGGCGATGGCGGCAGAAGCAAAATGTCGACACCAAGCGCCTCAAGCGCCTGCAGATCCGGTGGCAGGCTGCCCGCAAAGACAAGGCAGACGAAACCGGCTCCGAAATGGCGGCTCAGGTGGCTGCCATCGGCCAGCAGTGCCTCTGGCGCAGGGCAGCCGGGGGCCGCGTCGTCCCCGCTCCATTTGTCGCAGGTGTCGGGCTGGTTCAGGGGTGAACCGACGTACCTGATCGCCGAAGACTGGCGCGGGTTGAGAAGCGGCCGCACCGTGGGGTCGTCCAGTGCCAGCCGCAGCGCGGCTTCGCGCATCAAGGTAAAGGCAAAGTCAGGCGGCGCCATGAACTCGGTGCTCTTGGCGCCAAAGGCCATGTTCTCGCGGGCCGCATGCACGCGTTCGGTCGAATAGCTGTCGAGCAGGCCGGGCGGCGACAAACCCTGCACCACACGCGCCAGTTTCCATGCCAGGTTGCCGGCATCGTCCAGGCCCGAATTCAGCCCCCGCACGCCGAATATCGGCACCAGGTGCGCGGCATCACCGGCAAACAGGACACGGCGGTGGCGGTAGTTGTCGAGCGTCAGGCATTTGGCGTTGTAGAGCGAAATCCACAACAGCTCCCAGGGCGCGTCCTCGCCGATCATGGACAGATGGCTTTGCACGCGCGGCAACACGTTCTCGGGGCGCACCGCCTCGGCCGGGTCTTCACCGGCGCGCAGTTGGTAGTCAATGCGCCACACATCCTCGGGCTGGCGGTGCATCAGCAAGGTCGAGCCGGGATTGCTTGGCGGGTCGAACCAGGCCAGGCGCTCGACGGCCCGCCGGGACTTCTGGTGGATGTCCACGATCACATAACGCCCTTCGTATTCCATGCCGCGCAATACCAGGCCGAGTTGCTCACGCACCGTGCTGCGCCCGCCATCGCAGGCCACCAGCCAGTCGGCCCGCACAGTGGCGGGGCCGCAAGGCGCCTGCACCAGCACCTCGACCGCTTCGTCCGACACCTCCACCCTTTCCACGCGGCTGCTCCATCGCACATCGGGTGGCGCAGCTGCGGACCGGGCCGCATCATGTGCGAACTGCTCGACAAAATACTGCTGGATGTTGACCATCGGAGCGAAGCGCTGGGTGGGTTCGGATGGCATCTCGAAATGCAGCACCTCCCGGTCACGGTAGAAACTGCGCCCGCCGACCCAGGACAAGCCCTTGCGGACCAGCGGCGCATCGGCCCCGACCCACCCCAGGATTTCCTGCGAGCGGCGCGACATGCAGATCGCGCGGCTGCCGGTGCAGTAGCTGGCATCGGCTTCGACCACCAGCGACGCCACGCCCTGGCGCGCCAGCAGCGCCGCCAGGGTCAGGCCCACCGGGCCGCCACCGGCGATCACCACCGGTGCGTGGCTCGGAAGGCGGCTTGGTGTGTGGGGCATTTCTGACATCCGGTTGCGTGAGATGGGTCAACAAAATTAGAGCACAGCGCAGTGGCAGGGATCGAGGCTGCTAAGCTGCCCACCATGCTCAATTTCCTTCCCCCCTTGCTCGTGGGCCTGATTGCCGGCCTGCTGATGGTGCTCAACGCGCTGTTCTGGGTGCCGATCCTGTTGGTGTTTGCGCTGCTCAAGCTGGTGATCCCTCTGCACGGGTTCCGCCGCGCGGTGGCACCGGTGCTGCTGGCCATAGCCGAAGCCTGGATCGCCTGCAACAGCGCCTGGATGGCCCTGACACAGCGCACCCGATGGGACGTCGCCGGGCTGGACGACCTGGATTACCGCAGCTGGTACATGGTCAACTGCAACCACCAGTCCTGGGTTGACATCCTGGTGCTGCAGCATCTGCTCAACCGGCGCATCCCGCTGCTCAAGTTCTTCCTCAAGCAGCAGCTGATCTGGGTGCCGGTGATGGGCCTGGCCTGGTGGGCGCTCGACTTTCCCTTCATGCGCCGCCACGGCGCCGAGTACCTGCGCAAACACCCCGAAATGCGCGGCAAGGACCAGGAAACCACGCGCAAAGCCTGCGAGAAGTTCGCGCTGGTCCCCACCAGCGTAATGAACTTCCTGGAGGGCACACGTTTCACGCCGGCCAAACACGCGCGCCAGCAGTCGCCCTTCGCGCACCTGCTCAGACCCAAGGCCGGCGGCCTCGCCTTGGCGCTGGACGCCCTGGGAGACAAGTTCCAGGCCATCCTGGACGTGACCATCGTCTACCCGGACGGCCGCCCCACGTTCTGGCATTTCCTGCAGGGTCGCATGCGCCGTGTCATCGTGCGCGCCCGGCTGCTGCCGCTGCCAACGCACCTGGACTTGTCGCGGTACAGCGCCGACCCGGCTGTGCGTGTCGTCTTTCACACGTGGGTGCAGCAACACTGGCAGGAAAAGGATGCCTTGATCACGGAGCTGCTGGCATCCAGCAAACCCTGAGCCTGCAAAGTGCCGCGCGCACCGGCCGTGCACGAGCCCGGTCAATGCGCGGCCGCATCTCCCCACAGTTGCTTGAGCCGCGCGTCGCGCCCGCAGTTGGTGCGGTAGTACTTGTAACGTACCGGATTCTTGAGGTAGTAGTCCTGGTGGTAGTCCTCTGCCGGATAGAAGGTACTGGCGAGCACCACCTCGGTGACGATCGGTTCCTTGAACGGCTTGGTTTTTTCGAGTGCTGCGCGTGATGCCGTTGCGATGCGCAGTTGCCCGGCATCCTGGGCAAAAATCGCCGTGCGGTACGGAGACCCGGAGTCGCAGAACTGCCGGTCACGCGTGGTCGGGTCGATCGTGCGCCAGAAGTGCTGCACCAGCTTTTCGTAACTCACGCGGGTCGGGTCGAACACGATCTCCACCGCCTCGGCATGGCCCGTGGTGTCGGCGGAAACCTGTTGGTAGGTCGGCGCGGCCGTCTTGCCGCCGGTGTAGCCCGATGTGGTGGAGATCACCCCGGCGACCTTGTCGAAATCAGATTCCACGCACCAGAAGCAGCCCCCCGCAAAAACGGCTTTGGCGGTCGGACCGGCCGCATGCGCTGGCACGGCGCCACCAGCCAGCAGAAAGGCGGTGACAAGGCAACGAAAAAACGCAGTGGTTCGCAGTTTTGGCATGGTGGGTCCTATCGGGGCAAGTTCAAAATGATTGGCAAGTGTCGGTCGCGGCGGGCACGCAATTCTTACCGAAAACTGCACGCAAAGCCCAGCGCATCCAGCGTTGGCCGGCCGCCCCGCGGTTTGCCGTGCATGGCGGGCGAGCAGGTGTTCAAGGTAGTTCTGGATCGGGGATGGGGACATGGGCGGCTGTGAAAACGGGTTGCGCGTCGGAACGCAAAAAGTATGCCGATGGTAGAGGGTTGATGCGGATCAAGGTCTGACCAGCGCATTGCGGCAGACTTCCACCACGCCAGAGATGGAAGGAAAACCAATGCGCCAACAAGTCATCGTTTACTGGGGCCCGGGGGTGGATTTCAACCTGCACGCGGACCCTGGCGAGCCCATGGCGTCCGACGCGGCACGCGCCTGGCTGGACGCGCAGTTCACCGCCATGGAATGCGAGCCCCTGCGGGCCTTGGGCAAGGTGCTCATGGTGGACAAGATCCTGCGCGTGACGCAAGCCGCCGGGCCGGACAAGCTCGGCGACGACAAATGGGCCGCCGAATACGTACGGGCAGTGCACGCCGCCATCGGCAAACCGATGGTCCGTGTCGACGTGCCGGCCATGACACTCACCTACTGAGCGGTGCCACCCCATGTTCCAGGTACGAATCCACGGGCGCGGCGGCCAAGGCGTGGTGACCGGCGCCGAGATGTTGTCCATAGCCGCCTTCCTGGGCGGCAAACACGCGCAGGCGTTCCCCAGTTTCGGCTCCGAGCGCACCGGGGCCCCGGTGGTGGCGTTTTGCCGCATCGACGACCGCGACATCCGCCTGCGCGAGCCGATCCTCGAACCCGACGCACTGATCATCCAGGACCCGACCCTGCTGCACCAGGTCGACGTATTCAGCGGCCTCAAGCGCGGCGGCTACATCCTGATCAACACCACCCGCAGTTTCGACCAGCTCGGGCTGGGCGACTTCGTCAAGGACTTCCAGGCCGACCACCTGCTGGCCGTCGGCGCCACCGAGCTGGCAATGCAGCACGTCGGCCGGCCGGTGCCCAACATGCCGATGCTCGGCGCGTTTGCCGCGCTTGGCAGCTGGGTCACCCTGGACGCGGTGCAGGCTGCGATCCGGCAGAAGTTCGCCGGCGCGGTGGCGCAAGGCAACATGGACGCGGCGCGCGACGCCTACGACACCGTCATGAACCACAAAAGAAAGGCGCAGGCCCAGGATGCTTGAACAATGCGAAGGTTCACACGCCGTGGCCAGGGCTGTCGCGCTGAGCCGCCCAGAGGTGATCTGCGCCTACCCGATCTCGCCCCAGACGCACATCGTCGAAGGCTTGGGCGAAATGGTGAAGTCGGGCGCCCTTGCGCCCTGTGAATTCATCAATGTCGAGTCCGAGTTCGCTGCGCTGAGTGTGGCGATCGGCGCGTCGGCCGCCGGCGCCCGGTCGTACACAGCCACCGCCAGCCAGGGCCTGCTGTACATGGCAGAGGCCGTCTACAACGCGGCCGGGCTGGGCCTGCCGATCGTGATGACCGTGGCCAACCGCGCCATCGGCGCGCCGATCAACATCTGGAACGACCACACCGACAGCATGGCGATGCGCGATGCCGGCTGGATCCAGATCTTTGCCGAGACCAACCAGGAGGCCCTGGACCTGCACATCCAGGCGTTTCGCATCGCCGAGGAGCTGTCCTTGCCGGTCATGGTCTGCATGGACGGTTTCATCCTGACGCACGCGTACGAACGCGTCGACATCCCGTCCCAGAAGCAGGTCGACACCTACCTGCCGTCCTACGCACCACGCCAGGTGCTGGACCCTGCGGAGCCGGTCACCATCGGTGCGATGGTCGGGCCGGAGGCCTTCACCGAAGTTCGCTACCTCGCGCATGCCAAGCAGATGCAGGCGCTTGACCTGATTCCGGCGCTGGCACAAGAGTTCAACCAGGTGTTTGGCCGCGATTCGGGTGGGCTGATCCGGCCCTACCTTTTGGACGACGCCGAGACCATCGTGGTCGCGCTCGGCTCGGTGCTGGGAACGATCAAGGACACGGTGGACGAGATGCGCGCGGCGGGTGTGAAGATCGGCGTACTCGGAATCACCTCGTTCCGGCCGTTTCCGGTGTCGGCAATCCGGGACGCCACCGCGCATGCCAGTCGCATCGTGGTGATCGAGAAGTGTTTTGCGGTCGGCATCGGCGGCATCGTGTCACGCGATGTGCGCAGTGCGGTGCGCAACCGGCCACAACCGGTGCTCACCGTCGTGGCCGGGCTGGGCGGGAGGCCCATCACACGCAAGTCGCTGCACAAACTGCTGGGCGATGCGGTTGCCGACCGGCTCGAACTGCTGACCTTCCTGGACCTCGACTGGAGCATCGTCAACCGGGTGCTCGCGCGTGAGAAATTGCAGCGCCGCTCCGGCCCCGTGGCCGAGGGCATCCTGCGCGACATCGGCACCGTGCCGGCGCAGATCTGAGCCGGAGCACAGGCATGGAACAAACCACCGTCAAGTTCTACCAGACCGGCACCTTCACCGTCGGCAACCGCTTGCTGGCGCCGGAACAACGCAGCGTGCAGGCCAACACCGGGCGCAGCAACACACTCAATTCCGGCCACCGCGCCTGCCAGGGTTGCGGCGAGGCGCTGGGCGCACGTTATGCCATCGACACCGCGATGGACGCGACCGGCGGCCAGCTGATTGCAGCCAACGCCACCGGTTGCCTGGAGGTCTTCTCCACGCCCTACCCCGAAACCTCGTGGCAGATCCCGTGGATCCACTCCCTGTTCGGCAACACCGCATCGGTGGCCACCGGCATTGCCGCAGCGATGCGCGTCAAGGGCCGCAGCGACGTGCGCGTGGTGGCCCAGGGCGGTGATGGCGGCACCACCGACATCGGTTTTGGTTGCCTGTCGGGCATGTTCGAGCGCAACGACGACGTGCTCTACATTTGTTACGACAACGAGGCCTACATGAACACCGGCGTACAGCGCTCGTCGGCCACACCCGGAGCGGCGCGCACGGCCACCACCATGGCCGTCGGCCCGGTGCCTGGCAACGTGTTCGGCCAGGGCAAGAACCTTCCCCGCCTGGCGATGGCCCACGAGATCCCCTACGTGGCGACGGCCACGGTGGCCGACCTGCACGATCTCGAATACAAGGTGCGCAAGGCGATGGCGCTGCGTGGCGCGCGTTACCTGCACATCCTGGTGCCCTGCCCGCTGGGCTGGGGCACCGCGTCGCACGACACGATCCGGCTCGCGCGGCTGGCCGCCCAGAGCGGTTTCTTCCCGGTGTTCGAGGCCGAACGGGGCGAGGTCACCGGGGTATCGAAGATCCGCCGCCAGGTGCCGGTCGAGGATTACCTCCAACCACAGAAACGGTTCGCCCACCTGTTCGGCGCCACACCCGACACAGCGACGCTGGCGCGCCTGCAGGCGATTGCCGACCGCAACATCCAGCGTTACGGCCTGTTGGAGACGCAGCCATGACCATGCAGAAACCCTTTGCGATCACGCTCGACGTGGGCAGTTCGCTGGCCAACCACACCGGCTCCTGGCGCAATGCCCGGCCGGTGTATGTGAGTCGCATGCCGCCATGCAACCACCAGTGCCCAGCCGGTGAGAACATCCAGGCCTGGCTGTTCCAGGCCGAGGGCGGCCACTACGAGCAGGCCTGGCGGGTGCTGGTCGAGGACAACCCGTTCCCGGCGGTCATGGGGCGCGTGTGTTACCACAGCTGCGAAAGCGCCTGCAACCGTGGCAACATCGACGCAGCCGTGGGTATCAACTCGGTCGAGCGTTTCCTGGGGGACCAGGCGATTGACAAGCACTGGCGGTTCGCCCCGCCGGCCAGCAAGACTGGCAAGAAGGTTTTGGTTGTGGGTGCCGGCCCATCCGGCCTGTCCGCTGCCTACCAACTGGCCCGGCTTGGGCATGAGGTCACCGTGCACGAGGCCGGCCCCCTGCCCGGCGGCATGATGCGGTTCGGCATTCCCAAATACCGGCTGCCGCGCGCGGTGCTGGATGCAGAGGTGCGGCGCATCACCGACCTTGGCGTCCAGATCCACTACAACTCGCATGTGTCCGACGTGATGGAGAGCAAGCTGCAAGGCGGATTCGACGCGGTGTTCCTGGCGGTGGGCGCCCATATTGCACGGCGTGCGTACATCCCGGCCGCCGACTCGGCCAAGGTGCTCGATGCCGTGTCGGTGCTGCGCTCGATGGAGGGCTCCGAGCAGCCGATGCTCGGGCGGCGCGTGGTGGTGGTTGGCGGCGGCAACACCGCGCTGGACGTCGCCCGCACAGCCAAGCGCCTCGGGGCGACCGAGGCGATCATCGTCTACCGGCGCAACCGCGAGAAGATGCCGGCACACGACTTCGAGGTCGAGGAAGCCCTGCAGGAAGGGGTCATGATCAAGTGGTTGTCCACCATCAAGCAGGCCGGCGCCACCAGCCTCACAGTCGAGAAGATGGAACTCGACGACAAGGGTTTTCCGCAACCTACGGGCGAGTTCGAGACGCTGGAGGCCGACTCGCTGGTGCTGGCGCTGGGGCAGGATGTGGATCTGTCACTGATCGACGGTGTACCCGACCTCGTGGTGCAGGACGGCGTGGTGCAGGTCGACGCACACATGATGACCGGCCACGCCGGCCTGTTCGCCGGTGGCGACATGGTGCCCGCCGACCGCAACGTGACCGTGGCCATCGGCCACGGCAAGAAGGCCGCGCGGCACATCGACGCCTGGCTGCGCGCAACGCAATATGTGCCGGCGCAGAAACATGAGATTGCCACGTTCGACAAGCTCAACCCCTGGTACTACAGCGACGCGCCCAAAACCCTGCAACCGGTGCTCGACATGGCCCGGCGCACTTCGAGCTTCGACGAGGTCCAGGGTGGGCTGGACGAGTCCAATGCGCTGTTCGAGGCCCGTCGCTGCTTGTCGTGCGGCAACTGCTTCGAGTGCGACAACTGTTATGGCGTGTGCCCTGACAACGCGGTCATCAAACATGGCCCGGGGCGGGGTTTCGACTTCAACTACGACTACTGCAAGGGCTGTGGCGTGTGTGTGGCCGAGTGCCCCAGTGGCGCCATCCGCATGGAGGCCGAGTCCATCTGACATCCGCCGCCGCGTTTTGGCTCGCGGCCAGGTGGCGCGCCAGCCCCATGTCGGCAGCTTGTGTTGTCATCTGCGAGACGACACCACGATCCCTCCGACGATCAGGGCAAAGGCAAGGGCATGGTAGGGCTGGGGCGTTTCGCCAGTGAACGCCGCAGACATCAGCGCGGCGAACAGCGGCGTGAGGTTGGAAAAGAAACCCGCCATCGCCGGACCCGCCCGCTCGATACCGATGTTCCAGCAGCGGTAGGCTACGACGGACGGGCCCACGGCCAAGAAGACCAGCGCCGCGACCAGCGGCCAGCCCCAGTCAATGCGGGGATCGGTCAACGCCCACTCCGAGCCGGCGAAAAGCCCCGACCAGAACAACCCATACAACGCCTGGGCGAGCACGAAAGCCGCCCAATCGTTGCGAATGGCGTCCGGCTCCGCACGCTGCGACAGCAACCAACTGTAGACGGCCCACAAGGCCGTGGCCAGCAGCACGAACAGATCCCCCGGCACCAGGCGCAGCTGCACCAGCTGCGCCAATTCGCCGCGCCCCAGCACCACGCACACGCCGATCATCGACAGGGCGGCCCCCACCATCTGCACCCGCGAAACGCGGACCCGGAAGACCAGCGCCCCGATGGCCAGCATCCACAGAGGGGAACTGGATGCAACCAGTGTCACGTTGAGCGGCGTCGACGTCTGCAATGCCAAGTATTGCAGGCTGCTGTAACACCCGATGCCCAGCAACCCGAGCAGGGCGAACCGGCGCCAGTGCGACCACACCCCGCTGTCGGAGCGCAGCACCCAGCCGGCCAGCGGCAGCAGGATGGCGAACGCCAGCATCCAGCGGAAGAAGTTCAGGGTCAACGGTGGCATCAGCGTGTGCACCAGGCGCCCGACCACGGCGTTGCCGGCCCACATCAGGGGGGCGACCGCCAGCAGCAAGGAAGTCTGGAGCGTGAGCCTTTGTGTCATGCCGGGTCGTCTGCTGACAGGGCCAGGCCGCCAGCCCGGTTGCGCCGCCAGGCCTTTTCGATTTCAACCGCCACGGCGACGACCACGGCCGCACCCAGGCAGATGCCCAATTCGGCCAGGCTCAGCGGCTCGGTCTTGAAGATCGGATTCAGGGCTGGCACGTAGACCACCGCCATCTGCAAGGCAAATGTCAACAGCACCGCCCCAAGCAGCGGGCGATTCGAGAGCAACCCGACGCGCCACAACGCATCGGTTTCCGAGCGGATCGCCATCACATGGGCCATCTGGGACAGGGTCAACACCGTGAACACCATGGTCTGCCAATGGGCATGTCCACTGGAAATCGCCCAGGCCTGCACACCCAGGCACAGGCCACCGATCAACAGGCCGAATCCCAGGATGTGTTGCCACATGCCGTGGGCGAAAAGGCTTTCACCGGGCGGACGCGGCGGCCGCTGCATGATGCCGCGCTCGGCAGGCTCGGCTGCCAGTGCAAGGCCCGGCAGACCATCGGTCACCAGGTTCACCCACAGGATGTGGATCGGCAGCAGCGGGATCGGCAACAAGAGCATGGGGGCCAGAAACAGGGTCCAGATTTCACCCGAGTTGCCGGTCATCGCATACCGCACGAACTTGCGGATGTTGTCGTAGATCCGCCGTCCTTCCCGCACGGCCGCCACGATGGTGGCGAAGTTGTCGTCCAGCAACACCAGGCTGGAGGACTCGCGCGCCACATCGGTGCCGCCCAGCCCCATGGACACGCCGATGTCGGCGCGTTTGAGCGCAGGGGCATCGTTGACGCCGTCGCCAGTCATCGCCACGTACTGGCCCAGCGACTGCAGCGCTTCGACGATCCGGATCTTTTGTGCCGGGTCGACCCGCGCGTAGACCTGCACCTGGGCCACCCGTTCGCGCAGTGTTGCGTCGTCCAGGCGGGTCAGGTCCTGCCCGGTGAGCACCGGCGCATCGTCGCTGGTGACAATGCCCAGCCGACGCGCGATGGCCCGCGCCGTGGCCGGGTGGTCACCGGTGATCATCACCGGGGTGATGCCGGCCGCCAGGCATTCCCGCACCGCCTGGGCGGCCTCCGGGCGCGGTGGATCGATCAGCGCGATCAGGCCGAGCAGTTGCAGGTGGCTCTCGACTTCGTCGGCCGCGTCTGCACGGGGAAGCTCGGCGTGTTCACGCCGCGCCAGCACCAGAACCCGCATGCCCTGGAGCGCGAGAGCCTCCGCCTGCGCCAGCACCGCCGCGCGGTCCAATGGTTGCGCGCCGGTTGGCGACCATTGGCTCTCGCAGCGCGGCAGCACCGACTCCGGCGCGCCCTTGGTATAGGCGACCAGCCCTTGCGACTGGCGGTGAAAGGTGGTCATGCAACGCCGCTCGGAATCGAATGGCTGCTCTTGCACCCGCGGCGTGGCCAGCTCGAGGGCCGTCTTGTCCACGTCTGCAATCGCAGCGGCCAGAAGCAGCGCGGTTTCCGTCGGGTCACCCAGCCAGCTGCCCGGCGCGTCGCCGGGACGCGCGTCGTTGCAAAGGGCTGCCGCCGTCAGCGCTTCGCGCTGCACGTCAGTGACCGGGCTGAGACGCGCCGGCGTCCAGGCCAGGCCTTCGGCCACCAGCAACTCGGCGTGCATGCGGTTCTGCGTCAGCGTGCCGGTCTTGTCGGAGCAGATGGTGCTGACCGAACCCAGCGTTTCCACCGACGGCAGGCGGCGCACCAGCGCGTGCACGTCCACCATGCGCCGTGCCCCCAGCGCAAGCAGCACCGTGACCACGGCCGGCAAGGCCTCGGGGATCGCCGCCACCGCCAGGCTGATCGCTGTCAGCGCCATGAGCAGAGGCGTCTCACCACGCAGGATGCCGACCACGAAGATCACCACGCAGATGCCGATCACGCCGATCGCCAGCCGCTTGCCGAACGCGGCCAGCCGGCGCTGCAGGGGTGTCGTGCGGTCTTCCTGGTCCAGCAACTGCGCCACCTTCCCGAGTTCGGTGGCCATTCCGGTGGCAACCACCAGCCCGCGTGCGCGGCCATGGGTGGCCATGGTGCCCTTGAACGCCATGTTGATGCGCTCCC
>CAMAWD010000122.1 GCA_945861785.1 Rhodoferax sp. OV413
TCGAGGCCCAGTCGGGTTACGCCTTCACGCTGGTGGCCACCGATGCAGCAGGCCACAGCAGTGAGAAGGCGGTCACGTTGGTTATCGATAACCTCGACGAAGTGGCACCCGCGATCACGTCTGGCGCGGCGGCCAACGCGATCGACGAGAACAGTGGCGCCCATCAGATCGTCTACAGCGCGACATCCACCGACACGGCCGACACCGCCACGGGCTTGACGGTCTACCGCCTGAAGGACGGCAGCGACACGGGACTGACGATCGACAGCGCGACCGGCGCGGTCAGGCTGGCAGCCAACCCGAACTTCGAGGCCCAGTCGGGTTACGCCTTCACGCTGGTGGCCACCGATGCAGCAGGCCACAGCAGTGAGAAGGCGGTCACGTTGGTTATCGATAACCTCGACGAAGTGGCACCCGCGATCACGTCTGGCGCGGCGGCCAACGCGCTCGACGAGAACAGTGGCGGCAGTCGGGTCGTCTACAGCGCGACATCCACCGACACGGCCGACATCGCCACGGGCTCGACGGTCTACAGCCTGAAGGCCGGCAGCGACACGGGCCTGGCGATCGACAGCACGACCGGCGCGGTCAGGCTGACAGCCAACCCGAACTTCGAGGCCCAGTCCGGCTACGCCTTCACGGTGGTGGCCACCGATGCCGCTGGCAACGCCAGCGAGAAGGCGGTCACTCTGGCCATCAACAACCGGGATGAAATAGCACCAACCATCACCTCGGGCGCAAGCGCTGCTGCAATCAACGAGAACAGCGGCGCCCATCAGATTGTCTACAGCGCGACATCCACCGACATGGTCGACACGGCCACGGGCTTGACGGTCTACAGCCTGAAGGACGGCAGCGATGTCGCTGCTTTGAGCATCGACAACACGACTGGCGTGGTCAGGCTGACAGCCAACCCGAACTTCGAGGCCCAGTCGGGCTACGCCTTCACGGTGGTGGCCACTGACGCTGCGGGCAACGCCAGCGAGCAGGCCGTCACGCTGGCCATCAACAACCTCGACGAAGTGGCACCCGCGATCACGTCTGGTGCGGCGGCCAACGCGCTCGACGAGAACAGTGGCGGCAGTCGGGTCGTCTACAGCGCGACATCCACCGACACGGCCGACACCGCCACGGGCTCGACGGTCTACCGCCTGAAGGACGGCAGCGACACGGGCCTGTCGATCGACAGCGCGACCGGCGCGGTCAGGCTGGCAGCCAACCCCAACTTCGAGGCCCAGTCGGGTTACGCCTTCACGCTGGTGGCCACCGATGCAGCAGGCTACAGCAGTGAGCAGGCCGTCACGCTGGCCATCAACAACCTCGACGAAGTGGCACCCGCGATCACGTCTGGCGCGGCGGCCAACGCGCTCGACGAGAACAGTGGCGGCAGTCGGGTCGTCTACAGCGCGACCTCCACCGACACGGCCGACATCGCCACGGGCTCGACCGTCTACAGCCTGAAGGACGGCAGCGATGCCGCTGCTTTGAGCATCGACAGCGCGACCGGCGTGGTCAGGCTGACAGCCAACCCGAACTTCGAGGCCAAGTCGGCTTACACCTTCACGGTGGTGGCCACCGATGCCGCTGGCAACGCCAGCGAGAAGGCGGTCACTCTGGCCATCAACAACCTGGATGAAATAGCTCCAACCATCACCTCGGGCGCAAGCGCTGCTGCAATCAACGAGAACAGCGGCGCCCATCAGATCGTCTACAGCGCGACATCCACCGACACCGCCGACACCGCCACGGGCTTGACGGTCTACAGCCTGAAGGACGGCAGCGATGTCGCTGCTTTGAGCATCGACAGCACGACCGGTGTGGTCAGGCTGACAGCCAACCCGAACTTCGAGGCCCAGTCGGGCTACGCCTTCACGGTGGTGGCCACTGACGCTGCGGGCAACGCCAGCGAGCAGGCCGTCAGCTTGGCCATCAACAACCTCGACGAAGTGGCACCCGCGATCACGTCTGGCGCGGCGGCCAACGCGATCGACGAGAACAGTGGCGGCCATCAGATCGTCTACAGCGCGACCTCCACCGACACGGCCGACACCGCCACGGGCTTGACGGTCTACCGCCTGAAGGACGGCAGCGACACGGGCCTGTCGATCGACAGCGCGACCGGCGCGGTCAGGCTGGCAGCCAACCCGAACTTCGAGGCCCAGTCGGTTTACGCCTTCACGCTGGTGGCCACCGATGCAGCAGGCTACAGCAGTGAGAAGGCGGTCACGTTGGTTATCAATAACCTCGACGAAGTGGCACCCCAAATAACGTCCTTGACCTCGACCGAGGCAACAGTCTTCAGCGGTGGTGCGCCGCAAGTGGTCTACACCGCTTCAGCCGCAGATGAGGGCGATATCAGCGCGGGCCTGCAGTTCAGTCTGAAGCTCGGAAGTGACCCGGCGCTGCGCATCGACGGTGTCACGGGTCAATTGGTTCTGACCGGACAGCCTCACCGCCAGGCCTATGCCTTCACCCTGATCGCCACTGATGCGGCGGGCAATACCAGCGAGCGGCTCTGCGAGCTGCAGGTCACGATGGTGGGCGCAGCCCCGCAGGCTTATGACCCCGTGCGTCAGGTCGAGGTGATCCGCGCTGCCAATGGCAGTGTAAGTTTCGTCTTGCAAGGTGAGCGCTTGATGGTTGACTCGACCCAGCTGGCCTTGGTGGGGGAGACCTTGATCGGCTCGGCCCCTGTGCAGGCTGCCATGCCATCGGATCGCTCGGGCGTTGTTCCGCGAGTCCTTGTCGTGTCGATGTCAGCCCCCGCGCGTGATGGCGTTGCGGGCCTGCTCGAAGCGGCCGGGACGGCGGCATCGCATGAACACTCGGCGACCGCGCAGATGCTCGCCATGCCCGAGCCCTCAACGTGGTTGTCGCGATCCAGGGGGGAGTCCTCGACGACCCCATCGACTCCGCTGCCGCCAGTAGTGTCGCCAGAACCGGCAGAGCTGCCAGCAGATGCGGATGTGGAGGTGGTTCCGAAAGATGAGGGCGAGCGCGTGAACCCAGCCTCCACGGGACGGTCGCTGGCAGTCCCTGCGGATTTCCTGAATGCCCAGATGGATGACGCCGATGACGCGGCAGAGAATCCGCGCACGATGACGGTCCGCCTCGGGTCAGTGTTGGCAGATCCGTACGCAAGGATCAGCTCGCGAACCGCTGGCCCTCGGCCTGATCCGGTATCGCCCGTGAACCCGGTCGCCTCCGTTCAAGCCCAGCCCCAGCCTGGTCCTGACGCCGCCGAGTCACCCTCAGATGCCAGCGGCGACGGTGCCCCTGGCGCATGAGCAGCGACCCAACTTGGCGCTGTATGCATCCGGAATCCAAGCCCTTTTTTACTTGGCGGCCCGCCGGTCGGGCGTCTTTTTTTCATAGAACTGCACCGCACGTGAGGATGTTTGAAAAATGCCTGAAATTCTGAGATTTCGATCAGTTGCCAATCCGGGTCCCGGTCAGCCAGTGGGGCTGAAATTGAGCCGCTTCATGGCACTGCTTGTTGCCAGTGGAACAATCTGCTGGACCGGTGCTTCGTGGTCGCAAGTGCCAGCAATGCGGCCGGTGGTGGCCGCGCCACTGTCGCCAACGGAACTGGGCCTCCACCAATTTGTTCGGCAGGTGCTGCAGGTCAACAAGGCGGTGCGGTCCAAGCGCAACGAACAGGAACTGGCCAATACAGCGGTCAACCGTGCTGGTGCGGTGTTCCAGCCGCAGATCGAGTTGGCTGCTGTCAATGCCCGCAGCCGCGTGCAAAATACACCCGAGGAGGAATTACTGCGCCAGGGCCTGGGCTCATACGACCGCAGGGGCCAGGACTATTCGGCCGGCCTGAGCAGCTTGCTCCCGTCCGGGGCGAAGGTCGAAGTAAAGGGCACGATGTCCCGCTTTCTGACCAATATCAACGAGAACCTTCGCGGCTCAGATGCCAACGACTACAAGGCCTTTTATGGGGTGACCGTGACGCAGCCGCTGGCGCGCGACGGTGGTGTCGAGCCGACCCGGTCACGGGTGCGTGTGGCCGAACTCGATGCCGACGCTGCGCGCCAGGCCACCGCCGACACTGAGTCGAGCACTGTGGCTGATGCGGTCCTGTCCTACCTCGACCTTGGGTTGGCTCAGCAGAGGCAGGCAGCCTGGAACGACAAGATCCGGATGGCCGAGCGACTGGCGGTCGATGCCAAGTTGCTGGCCATGAAGGGGCGACTGCCAGAGACCGACATCTGGGAGGTTGAAAACAACCTGGCGCGCTACCGCGCTGGCGCCAGCGAGGCTGGGCTGGCTGTGGTCGAGCGCATCAACAAGATGCGTGGGCTGCTGCTGCTGACGGCGGCAGACGGTTGGGCGCCCCTGCGCGCTGCCGATGCACTGCCGCAGGTCAGCGAGACGCGGCTCGACCTTGAACAAGACTTGCAGACGGCGCTCGAAAAGCGGCCCGATTACCGCATGCGAAAACTGATGGTCGAGCGTGAGGGCGTTCAAGTGGTGTTCGCCCAGAATCAGAAGCTGCCGCGCATAGACCTGGTGGCGAGCTACGGCCTGAACGGGTTGGCGCAGTCGATCAATCCTTCTTTGGCTTTCAGTCGGACCGCCGATTTTCCGTCCTGGTCCATCGGCTTTCGAGTCTCCGTTCCGTTGGGTGAAAACCGCCAGGCCTCAGCCGACCTGCGGGCGGCTCAGGTTCGCAAGGAGGATGCGCTGTTGGGCCTGAAGGCGGTCGAGTCCTCGCTGGCCAACGACATCGACAGCAGCCATGCGGTGATTCGCAGCAGCATCGAACGCCACCGGTTGTTTGCTGAGATCGCCGATCGCGAGAGCCGGTTCGCCCAGGCCTTGCGTCAGAAGCTGCTGGCTGGCCGCGGCGACATGCGCGAACTGCTGATCAGCGAGGAACGGGTGATCAACAGCCGTACCGCGATGCAGGAACAGGCCGTGGCCAACGCCAAGGGCCTGGCTTTGCTGGCGCTGGCGCGGGGTGCTTTGCTGGAGCTCTACCCTTGAGCGCCGGGTTCCAGATAAAGGTGCTCGGCATGAAGCGTTTGAGTGCCTGCGGGATGGCGGTCGCGCTGTTGGTGTTGGCTGTGTTTGCCAGTCCGGTGTCCGCTCAGCTGGTGGTAAGCGGTATCACCCGGGCCAGGGTGGACCTCAAGCTGAGCTTGCCGGTGGCCGGTCGGGTAGAGCAGCTTGTGGTCAACGAGGGCGACTGGGTCAGCAAGGGCGATTTGATCCTGTCGCTCGACAAGACGCTCGAGGCGCTGGAGGTCGACAGGCGAAAACTGCTGCTTGACGATGTGTCCAAACTTAACGAGTTGCGCCAGCGCGAGGGCGTGCTTCGCGAGCAAGTTGCCAACGCCCGCAGTTTGCTCATGACCCCGGTAATTTCGCGTAAACAGGTCGAAGACGAGGAAATGGTCTATCGCGATGTGTTGGCGCAGCTTGGCGGGCTCGAGATGGCGAAAAAGCGTGAGAGGGTCGAATACGAGCTGGCGCAGGAGGCGCTGGCGCGGCGCATCCTGCGTGCCCCGGCCGATGGCACCATCGCCAAGATCCACTTTCGGGTTGGCGAGAGTCTTGCTGCGAATGAGCCTGCGGTGGGCTTGGTCGATATTTCAAAGGTTCGTTTCGTTGGCACATTGCCGGCAAACGCTGCGGCGCGGTTAACCGTTGGCATGACGGCGTGGCTGGCGCTGGCCCGCGAGGGCGGTGAGATCGTGCGCCGGGCCAGGATCAGCTTCGTCTCGCCGCTGACCGATGCTGCCAGCGGGTTGGTCGAGGTGATCGCTGAATTCGACAATGCCGATAAAGTCGTGCGCCCTGGCATCGCCGGCCAGATGCCGATCCATGTCGGTGCGAGTCGCAGCGTTGCGCCCGCAGTACGGCGCGCGTCTGCCCCCGCCCAGTGATAAGCCAGCAGATCGAGTCGCCTGCCAATCCATTGGCCTGGGGCGGGACGCAGGACATAGACGCGCTGGCCGCTCTGGGCCGGTTTGCCGGCACGCCGGCCGAGTTCTGGCCGCTCTACTTGGCCACTTTGAGCCAATGCCTGTCGGTGCGGCGCAGCTTGTTGTTGTTGCGCTCGAGCGGTGCCGGTTGGCGCGCAGCCTACCAGTGGCCACCCAACGTCAGCGGTCAAGCCAGTGACGCCGTTGTGATCTTGCGCCTGGCTGAAGCCGCGATCTCGCAGGGTGTGGCGTGCGGTCCTTCGGGCCAAGCCGCGCAAGCCGGCACCGGCTTGGGTGCATGCCTGCGCAGCGTGCCGGCCAATGCCGCAGTGGGTACCGATGTTGCCGCGCTGGTCCTGCTGTGCGATGCTGCGGACACTGAGCCGGCGGCCAAGATGCCGCTGCTGCGGCTGGCCGTGGAGACGCCCGAACAGTTCGAGCTCCAGCGCCGCTTGCGCAGCGTTGCCGGCAATGCCGAGCGGCTGCATGAGGCGCTCACCCTGGCTAACCGGCTGGGTGACGAAGACCGCTTTGTCAAGGCTGGGATGATGCTGTGCGGTGAGCTGGCCGCGCGCTTTGGCTGTGACCGTGTTTCTCTGGGGTGGCTGGACGGCGACCTCGTACGGCTGCAGGCGGTTAGCAATATTGAAAAGTTTGACCGCAGCATGGCTGCGGCCCAGGCGCTGGAAGACGTGATGGAAGAGGCGCTGGACCAGGATTGCGAGATCGTCGTGCCAGCGCCTGCGAGCAGCGCCGCAGTCACGCGCTCGCACCTTGAATATGCGCGCACCCAAGGCGTGGGGCACCTGTTTTCGCTGCCGCTGCGGGTGGGCGGTCAGGCGCTGGCAGTGCTGACAGCCGAGCGACGCGACACTGAATTCGACGAAGGCCAGCGCTGGGAGATTCGCTTGATCTGCGAGCTTGCGGCCAGCCGACTCGGCACCTTGCAGCAGCGCGACCGCTGGGTCGGCGCCCGTTGGGCCGATGCGGTTCGCAGCGGTTTGGGCCGGTTCTGGGGTGTCGAGCATAGCCTGGCCAAGCTTTCTGCGCTGTCCTTGTTGGCGGCCTTGCTGGCCGCTGCCGCGCTGCCATGGACGTACCGCATCGACGCTGCTGCGACGCTGCGCAGCGATGACATGGTCTTCGTGCCTGCGCCGTTCGACGGTTTCCTGCGCGAGGTCCACGTTGAGATTGGCGACAAGGTCATTCGGGGTGCTGCCACGGTGGGGCTCGATACCCGCGAACTGATGCTGGAGGAGTCGATGGCCGCAGCCGAAGTCGGTCGGTTCGCCCGTGAGGCTGAGAAAGCCCAGGCCATCGGGCAACTCGCTGACATGCAGATCGCGCTGGCACGCCAGCGGCAGTCTGCCGCCAGGCTGGACCTGGTGCGATACCATCTGGCGCACGCCCAGCTGCGTGCGCCGATGACCGGCGTTGTGGTCGAGGGTGAATTGAAGAAGAACCTCGGCGGGCCCGTCAAGAAGGGTGACTTGCTGCTCAAGATCGCCCGTCTCGACAGCACCTATGTCGAGATCGAGATCGACCAGACCGACATTCACGAGACAGCACCTGGCCGGCGCGGCGAGCTGGCTTTCGTCGGCCGTCCCGATCTCAAGGTGGCGCTGGTGATCGAGCGTATCGAGCCGATGTCGACGATGAAGGACGGTCGAAACTATTTTCTGGCACGTGCGCGCGTCGATGCCGAGACCCAGTCCTGGTGGCGTCCTGGGATGGGCGGGACGGCCAAGATAGACGTTGGCGACCGCTCTCTGCTTTGGGTGCTGACGCACCGTAGCTTGCGCTTCCTGCAGCGGGCGCTGTGGCTGTGAGTGATGCCCGCAGTCACACCTTCAGCGATGCATGGCACCGCGTGGCCGGCCTGCGGGCTTCACTGCGCCCGGACGTCAGGGCGCGGCGCCAGTCCGCGCACGGCAGGCATTGGTATGTGCTGAGCAACCCCTTGAGCAACGAGTTCTTTCGCGTAACCGAGGATGCCTACGCCTTCCTGTCGCGGTTGGTTGCTGACCGCACGGTTGAGCAGGCCTGGCGCGACACGCTGGCCAATGATCCCGAATCGATGCTCAGCCAACAGGAGGTGGTGCAGTTGCTGGGCCAGCTCAACCTGTCCAACCTGCTCCAGGCCGACCGCGCCGGAGCCAGCGCGAGCCTGTTCGAGCGCTACCGACAGCGCCGCGGTCGCGAGCGGCGCGCGCTGCTGATGAGCGTGCTGTCGATCCGTATCCCACTGCTCGATCCGGACCGAATGCTCGAGCGCGCTCAACCCTTGGTTCGCGCGCTGGTCAGCCCGTTCGGGCTGCTGGCCTATTTGTTGTTGCTGGGTCTGGGCGTGAAGGCGCTGATGGACCGCAGTGACGAACTGTTCCACCAGGCTGCCGGCCTGCTCGCACCTGACAACCTGGTACTGCTTTACCTGGGGTTCGCGATCGCCAAGGTGGTGCATGAATTCGGTCATGCGGCGGTTTGTAAACGCTTTGGCGGCGAGGTCCACACCATGGGTGTGATGCTGTTGCTGTTCGCGCCCCTGCCTTATGTGGATGCGAGCGCGAGTTGGGGTTTCCGGCGAAGTGCGCCGCGCATGCTGGTCGGGGCGGCCGGCGTGCTCGCTGAGCTCGCAGTGGCAGCGGTCGCGGCGATGGTCTGGGCTTATTCAGCCCCTGGGGTCAGCGGCGCATTGGCTTACAACGTGATTTTCGCAGCCAGCGTGTCGACGCTGGTGTTCAACCTCAACCCGCTGCTGCGCTTTGATGGTTACCACATGCTGGTCGACTTGATCAACATGCCCAACCTGTTCCAGCGCTCGCGCGACCAACTGCGCTATCTGGGACAGCGCTACTTGCTGGGCGTCAAGCTGGCGAAGCCGGTGGCTGAGAGCCGGACCGAGTCCTGGCTGTTGCCGCTGTACGGTGCTGCAAGCGCACTGTACGCGCTCATGCTGATGGCAACGATCGCATTCTTCATCGCCGAGCAATACCTCGACCTTGGCCTGCTGCTGGCGGTGCTGCTGGTGCTGTCGGCCACGGTGCTGCCACTGGGCAAGCTTTTGCACCACTTGCTGCTGAGCCCGCAACTGGCCCATGAGCGTGCCCGCGCCATCGTCTCGGCTGTGGTGCTGGCAGTGTTATTGCTGGGTTTGCTGGGTTGGGTGCCGTTTCCGGACCGTATCCGGGCCGCCGGTGTGGTCGAGTCAGTGGTGTTTCGTCAGCTCAGCAGTGAGTCGGCGGGTTTCCTGTCCGAACTGCTGGTCAAGCCTGGCGCGCGGGTCAGTGCGGGGCAAGCGCTTGTCAGGCTGGAGAACCCCGACCTGCTGCACGAGATCCGTGCCTCGCGTATGCAGTTGCAGCAGATACAGGTGCAAGAACTAAGGGCGCTGGCGCTGGCGCTGGCTGATCTGGCGCCATTGCGTCAGCAGCGCATGGCGGTGCAGGCCGGTCTGGCCGATCTGGAGCGCCAGCGTGTGGCGCTGACGGTGGTGGCCCCGGTGTCCGGTGTCTGGAGCGCTGGCGAAGTTGAGCAAGGTCGCGGTCGCTGGTTTGCGCGTGGGGCGTCTATGGGCGCGATCGTCGACGAGAGCGGGCACCGCTTCGTCGCGATTCTGCCCCAGGTGGCGACCCACTTGTTCACGGGTGGGATCGACCGTGCCGAGGTCAGGCTGGGAGGTGAGGAGGGGCAGAACCTGCTGCTGCGCCATGTCTCAGTGATGCCCTTTGACCACGGTGTGTTGCCGTCTCGTGCGTTGGGTTTTGCTGGCGGTGGCGATATCGCAGTACAGCCAGGCGATCCGAACGGGGTGATGGCGGCCGAGCCCTTCTTTCGCATCCACGCCGGCTTCGACGCCGTGCAGGCCGCAGAGGTCAGGCTGATGCACGGGCGCTTGGGCGTGATGCGGCTCACATTGGCCCCGAAGCCGCTGCTTGAGCAGTGGGAGCGCAGCGCACGCCAACTCCTGCAGCGCCGATTCAGGGTATGAGAGTTGCATCGCCGATGGCCCAGGCCGATGGCCCGGGATGGTTGCGTGTCGACCTCCCGGTGATGGCGCCGCCCCGTCCGCTGCCGTCTGGCTTCGATGCTCTGGTTGATAACCTGGTCGGTGCGATCCGTCGCCTGCCTTGGCAGGCGCACAGGCTGCGGCGCCTTGCCCAAGTCTGCGCCGATCGAATGGACGTGTTGCAGGGTTTGTCCGATGCAGAGCTGCAGCTTCAGATCAAAACCTACCGCGACGCCTTCAGGCGCGACATGACCGGCGGGCCCGCTGCACAGTTGGCCGCACTGGCCGCTGTGGGTGAAGCGGCTGGTCGCGCGCTGGGCCTGCGGCCGTACCCTGTGCAGCTGATGGGGGCGCTGGCACTGCACCAGGGCTGGCTCGCCGAGATGGCCACCGGCGAGGGCAAGACGCTGACGGTGGCGATGGCCGCGGTGCTGGCGGGTTGGAGCGGACGGCCTTGTCACTTGGTGACGGCCAATGACTATCTCGCAGACCGCGATGCTCTGAAAATGGGCCCGCTGTATCGCTTTTGCGGCGTGTCAGTGGTCGCGGTGACAGGCGAGCTGGCGCCGGCCGAGCGCGCTGCGCGTTATGCATCCGACGTGGTCTATGTGACGGCCAAGGAGTTGCTGGCCGATTTCCTGCGCGACCGTCAGACTGCCAGCGCTGGAGGTGATGTTGCGCGTGCGATGCTGCGCCGCTGGTTGTGGAGCGAAGCCTCGGGCGGCGGCGACGCGGCGGCTCTGCTCCTGGTGCGCGGCCTGCACACGGCACTGATCGACGAAGCCGACAGCGTGCTGATCGACGAGGCAGTGACGCCTTTGATCCTGTCTGCACCCCGTCCCGACCCCGACCTGTCCCAGGCGGTGTTGTGGGCGTCCGAGGTCGCGGACCGGCTGGTTGCAGGGGCTGACTACGAGCTCAGCCTCGCCCGCAGCTTGGTGACCTTGGCGCCGGCCACGCTTGCGCTTGCAATGCAGGGATCAGACCGATTACCGCGCCTGTGGCAAGCACAGGCGCGGCGCGAGGAGTTGCTCAGGCAGGCGCTGGTAGCTCGTCACTTTTTGCTGCGCGATCAGCACTATGTGCTTCAGGATGGCAAGATTGTGTTGCTTGACGAGGGCACCGGCCGCCTGACGCCCAGTCGAACTCTGAGCGCCGGACTGCACCAGGCGGTCGAAGCGCACGAGGGCTTGGCGATCAGTGATCCGAGCCAATCCATGGACCAGATGAGCTTTCAGGCCTTTTTTCGTTGCTTTCGGCGCCTGGCCGGTACCACCGGCACGGCGCACGAAGCCCGGGCCGAGTTCTGGAGTATTTACGGTCTTGGCGTGTTGGCCGTGCCGACCCACAGGCCGCGAATTCGCAGCGAAGCCCGGCCCCTGGTGTCAGGCACTGAGGCTGAGAAAACCCAGGCCTTGCTCGCCGAGATCGAGCGTCTGCACTACCAGGGACTGCCGGTGCTCGTCGGCGTGCGCAGTGTGAGTTCGAGCGATCGTTTGGCCGAACAGTTGCGCGCGCGCGCGCTGCCGTTCAGCTTGCTTAACGCAGTTCGCCTGGGCGACGAGGCAGAAATCGTCGCCCAGGCGGGGCAGGCGGGGCGCATCACCGTTGCCACCAACATGGCGGGTCGAGGGACTGACATCGTACTCGGCGCGCATGTGGCTTCTATGGGCGGGCTTCAGGTCATCGTGGCCGAATGCAACGAGTCGGTTCGCATCGACAGGCAGCTGGCCGGTCGATGCGGTCGTCAGGGCGACCCAGGACGGGTGAGCACCTGGCTCAGCTTCGAGGACCCGCTGTTACAGCGCCATCTCCCTGCACCCTGGTGTTCAGCGATGGATCGCCTTGCCATTCATTCGGCCGGCTGGGCCGGGCCGTTGCTCAGGTGGATCGGGTTGTTGGCTGTGCGGGTCGCGCAGCGGCGCGCTGAGGGGCAGGCTCGTCAGCGCCGGCGCTTGGTGCTCGAATCCGACCAATGGATGGAAAAGGCCTTGCCTTTCGGTGATTGAGCGGCCTGCGCTGGAGGTTTTTTCGCCTCAGCCATGGAGCCAATGACCGCTCCATCGATTCGGCTCCGCGCATGCGAAACGCGTTACCGGGGCCTGCTGGCCAAGAACACCAGCCAGTTGCTGGTGATGTTTGGACTGTCCATCTTGTGGATGGTGCGCAAGCGAATTCTTCATGGCTGCAGGCCTGAGTGCGCCTGCAATTTTCCTGGAAGTCTTGACCCGTAGCTGACATTTCTGTGATTTTATCATTTTTAAAAAATATGATGTAAATATATTAAAACAAGTAAACTGCCCGAGAAAACTAGCTTAGTTGTTATTTAATGTAACCAATACCTAATTCATATGAAGCAACCGGAATCTGGCATTAAAAATAGCAAGGCAGGCAGTTTTTTATTGGTACTGATGACAGGGGGATTAATCAGCGGTTCGCATTGCGCCTTGGCTCAAACACTGCCCAGTACCGGCACTCTCCTCAAGCAAATTGAGAGCGTCAAACCGATGACTGACCGCACTTCAGAGCCGGCTGCACTGACCGTCAGACCAGAAAATACCGACAAAACCATTGAAAAAAGCAACGACCTGAAGATCACAGTTTCCAGATTTATATTTATTCCTGAATCCGTGAGCCATACCCCTTCACGCCCAGCCGCCGCCCGATTTTCCAGTTGATATTCAATTTCGCTGCAGATTTTGTCCGCTGCCATGCCCCAAACTCCTCAAACTGCCGGGTGCGCGTACCCCCGTGCACGGTTTTGGCGAGCCGTGGCAATATTGGGGCGTGCCACCACCTGCCGGCAACGGCGGCGCGGTGATTTTGAGGAGATATTGGCGTGCGGTGTGCCGCAGCCCGGCCCGACGCTAAGCCGTGCTGGTTTTGCGCTCTGGGGCGAGTTGCCTGTACAGCCGCTCGAACACGGTGTAGGCACTGTCGTTGGCACCCTGCCCCAAGACCCAGCGCCCGGCGTGTTTGATCATGCGCCCAGCAGCAGTGGGTTGCCGTGCTTGTCGATGGTGCGCTCGATGAGGCGAAAAACGCGGCGCGCCGGATTGGCCTGTGTGCCAACACCTTCGAGCGTGAGTGCCTGCGTGCACATGCACATGCGTTTGCCCTCGCGCAAATGACACCAGATGGTGTTGGCATCCCGCACCCACTGCGCGGCGATGGCCTCGACCGGCGCCCTGCGCGGATTCCATTTGATGATCATGGCGATCTCGCGCGACAAGGCTGCCGCCTGGGCGCAAGGCCAACTCCAGGCAATAACCCACAGAGCCCAGATAGGTGGCGCTGGCGGTGAAGCCATCCACGCCCTGGTAGGTACGACCAACGGCTTCTTTCTGCGTGCCCGAGTTGTTCATCACAAACGTGTCCCAGTCCACGGTCATGTAGCAGCAGGGCAAGGCGCCAAAATCCACCGGGGCGCTTGCGTACGTGGCCCAGAGCAGCGCGAGGTTGAATCCACCCGCCAACTCGAGCCACGAAGCTGCATGGGCGTCCAAGCGCTGGCGCAAAGTCGAGCACGAGGGCACCACGCGAACATTCAGCGCCTGGGCGAAGAAGTCGTCACCCCGGAATTCTTCAATCGCATCGAAGTCGTTCTTGCCCTGCACCAGCAGACCCAGGTAGGACTTCAGAATATCGCTGTTGGGGATGCCGCCGACACCGACCGGAAATTTGCGGTCAAGGGCCGCATCAATTTTCAGGCGTTTGAGGTATTGCCCCGCCAGCGCCAGTCCGGCGTTGGATGTGAGGTCGCAGGGCAATTTTTTGATAATAAAGTCGGTCCTGTGAGTCTCACCTTCAGGGTGAAACTCACATGTAGTCTAAGCTGTTGATTTCAATAGGGAAAGTGGTATTTTTTGATGTTTCTTTCACGGATTCAGGAATACGAGCGTTGATAGGGGTGGTAGATAAATTTCGATGCATTCATAAATTAAATTCGAACATATTGGATTCACATGTTAACAATTTGTTGTAAATTGGTTATCTATTTCGTAAATTCAATATTGGATTTTGAGAAATTTTTTAAAGAAACAAATGACAAGAAGCATCAAAAGTTGCATACGGCGCACGTCGATAATTTTCGCATTGTTATTGTGGGAACCTGCAATAGCTCAAAATCCATGCGAAGGACGTGGTGCTTGTGATGCGCTACTAATTAACAAGGGACGTCCTTGGGACTTTAAAGTTTCCTCGCTTGAATCACCACGAATACTCACCACCCAAGCTCCTGATTTAAAGGAAAAACAAGTTCTTGAATCGTTAACAGCTGTATTCAATGCATCGACCATCAAGGGTGTTGCTCTTTTAAATGGTGACAAACTCATCCACCTGGCTTTGAAAGATAACATCCCTGAGGACGCCATGTTCTATGGGCTTAGCGTTGGAAAAACTGTGACTGCAATTGCGGCAGGGCAAGCCATTTGCAAAAAACTCATTCATTTGGACACAAAAGTTGTTGATGTACTGCCTGAGTTTTCTAATACAGATATGGGCAAAGCTTCGCTTCAAAATTTACTGACGATGAGTTCAGGCACATGGGAAGGTCTTCGAGATGCGAATGTGGCAACCCAAGATCAATTTCGTGAAATTTGGTCAGGTCGTTTGTCAATTCGGGACTTAATGCTTCAAGCCAAGGTAAATACTGCAGAGAAAGAGCTTTTCGGTAAATTGCGTCAACCGGGTTCTGTTTTTGCTTACCGCAACTCCGATCCTGAAATGGTGGCGTTGATGATTGCAAAAGTTACCGGTATGCCTTTCTCCAATTGGGTGGAACAATCTGTGCTGAAGGCTATTCCAATTGCTGGTCCAGCAATTTTGAGAACCGACCGGCATCAAAATGCGTTCGCGTCAGGTGCTGTGCAATTGACATTAATGGATTGGGCTCGCTTTGCTGCTTGGGTCCGTGATGCTTACGATGGACAAGATTGTCTAGGCAATTTTCTGAAGGATGCTGCAAGACCTCTGGTCTCAGCAAGGGGCCCAAATGGTCCTTTTACGCAATTTAATCATTATGGATATTTCACTTGGGTTGACCATAAGATGGTTCCAGATTCTTTTTATGCACATGGCGTAGGCGGACAAATTGTGGCCTGGAACAAGAAAAACAAACGAACCATGGTTGTCTTTTCAAACGAATCACCGGCAAATGAATTGGGTGCAATCTACAGAGATTGGTCCAAGCTGCCTTGAAGAGGCTGCTTCAGGTTTAAAAAAGAAAACCGTTGTATCGGCTGACTGGTGTCTCATAATTCCATAACCGCCGTATGAAAACGACACTTCCATAGTCCAGTAACTTCACGGTCAAACCCAACCCTGCCGCCATACGCTGTCGTCCTGCAGCTCACGCCACGCGATGACTTGCGTGGCCTTGGAAAATACAGCTTCTATTTCTACCAACTCGATCGGTAGCCTGCTGGGTTAACCGAAAAATATTTTTTGCCCATGCCCTTGCGTCCGCAGATCTGGCAAGATAACATATGATGGCTATTTCCAATCGCGATACCCTAATGGAATTTAAAATAACTGCAATTCATACTGCGTCAATGTTCACGCGGCTCCTAATTAGTTGGCTTTCCTCTTTTGTTTTGTTGGGCGCCTTCGCTAATGCACACGCCCAAAATCCGGCTCACAGCACGCAAAGAGTAATCGAAGAAATCATCTCTGTCAGAACTCCGAAGGAGGCGTATCAGCAGGGTGTTCTTTCAAAGCTAGAGGCTGCTACAGCTCCAACGAAACTGCTTGTTGTCGTGTCGGGTCATCCCGGGGTGACTCGACCGCGAATGAATGAAGCAGGGAAAATTACAACCCGACAAAACGGAAATTTTCTTGTCCGTTCTAGGCATTTCCTTATCTCCAATCAAGTTGTCACTTTGTTGCTTGATTGCCGGTCCGATTTTGAAAGTTCTTGTTCAGATGTCTACCAAGCCTCGTTAGAGCGCGCACAAGACATCGCGTTGTTGGTGCAAGAAGTCAAAAATAAAATTCCCAGCATTAAGCAAACCTGGGCCGTTTCAACCAGTTGGGGGGTGATCACGACTGCCGGGCTGCTCAAGCATGACCCGAGCAGCTACACAGGAATTATTCACACCGCCGGCACTTACAACAAGGCTACAGACCTGGGCTTGGCCTTTGGTCCCTTTAAAACGCCGCAATTCATTTATCACCATAAATTTGATCCGTGTCCGATGACTTATCACCGGGATGCCGCGGCTATCGCCGAAAAATGGGGTGTTAGTTTGGTCACGGTAGATGGGGGCACGGGTTTTCGTGGTGATGCTTGTCAGGCATTCACTCAGCATGGATTTACCGGGCGCGAAGAAAAGGTGGCGGTTTCTATCAATCGATTGGTGGAAACAGGAGTCTTGGAGCGAATCAATATTGACTGAATGTGTCAAATTTATTAATCAATCGCATCTTTGGCCTGCATTTTTAAACCCACCCCTGGCGCCAAATGTTGTCATCTTGCAACTCACGCCAGGCGATGACTTGCGTGGCTTTGGAAAATACGGCTTCGATTTCCACCGATACAACCGGGTCCATGGGCAATTCGGGTTCGATCACCCGGCTGACCAAATAGTGCTTTTGTCTGGCCAGGGGCTTGACGGCGGTCCATTTGGTCAGCAGCAGTTTTTTGGGATTCAGCGGGTTCATGGGCTGCGGCAATCAAGGTTTGTTTTTCATTTCCCGCACCACTGCCTGGCCCAGTTCAATCACCGCCATGGCGTAGTAACTGCTCCAGTTGTAGCGGGTGATCGTATAGAAGTTTTCGGTGACGGCGATGTAAGCTGCCGGCGCACTGCCGTTCTGCAGTTCGACCAGTGCCAGCGGGCCGGCATGGTGTTGTCCCGCTGCATCCAGCAGGACACCCTTGTCGGCAAGGCTCTTGGCGCTGAACGTCGGCAGGATGTCGGGCGCCAGCAGG
>CAMAWD010000123.1 GCA_945861785.1 Rhodoferax sp. OV413
AACTCGACCAGTTCCTGAACCTTGCGACTCGGCGCCGGAGTCACCATGCTGACAAGCAGGATCACTGCAAAACCTATAGGCACTCCGAACAGACCCGCCGAGATCGGCTGGATGTCCCACCACAGCTGCACTGGTGACGTGACGCCGAAGATGCCGCGCAACCAGGGCTGGGTTGTGACCATGTAGTAGAAAGTCGTCCCCAGGCCCGCCACCATCCCGAGCGAGGCGGCGATACCCGTTGCACGCTTCCAGAAAATCCCCATCGTCAAGGCGGGGAAGAACGCAGCGGCAGCGAACGAGAACGCAGCAGACACCAGGAACAGGATGTCCGCCGGCTTCTGGGCCGCCACGTAGGCCGCCGCCAGCGCCACGATCAGCAGCAGCATCTTGGACAGCGCCACTCGACGCGCGGTCGATGCGTTGGGGTCGATCATCTTGTAGTAGAGGTCATGGCTCAGCGCATTGGCGATGGTCAGCAGCAGACCGTCGGCAGTGGACAGCGCAGCGGCAAGTCCACCCGCAGCTACGAGGCCGGAAATGACATACGGCAAGCCACCAATCTCGGGCGTGGCAAGCACCACGATGTCGCCGCCGATGGACATTTCGTTCAACTGCAGGATGCCATCCTTGTTGATGTCCGTCACCGACAGCAGCGTTGGATCCACCTTGGCCCACGAAGCCACCCAGGCTGGCAACTGGTCAAACGGCGTACCCACCACAAGGGTGAACACCTCGTACTTGACCAACACCGCGAGCGCCGGCGCCGTGAAATACAGCAGGAAGATGAAGAACAGCGACCAGCTGACCGACTGGCGCGCCTCCTTCACGCTGGGCACTGTGTAGTAACGCATCAGGATGTGCGGCAGTGCCGCCGTGCCGACCATCAGGCAGAAAATCAGCGCCAGGAAGTTGCGACGCGATACGTCGTACGCCTTCTGGGCCGCCGCGTCGCCGTTCGGGTCGCCCGCGTACTGGGTCGCATGTGCCGGCATGCCGTTGAGCGGCCTGGACTTGGTATCCGCTCCGGCCTTGGCCGCCGTCCAGGCTGTCTTGGCTGCAGCGGCATCCTTGGGCAGGCCAGCAACGGCTTTTTCCGCTGCTGTGATCTCGGCAGCAGCGCCATTCGCGGCCTTCAGGTCAGCAACCTTCTTTTCCGCTGCCGCCTTGTCGGTCGCCAGCGCGGCTGCTGGGTCCTTGAGCTTTTCCGCCAGGGCCGCAGAGCGCTGCTTGAACACCTCGCGCACTTCCAGCTCTTTCGGGTCCGATGTGAGCTTCTTCTCAAGGGCCGTGACCTTCTCGAGCTGGAAGCCATAGATAGCCTGTGGAATCGGAATGCTGGTCTGCTTGACCGACAGCCACACCACCGGGATCATGTAGGCGACGATCAGGATGATGTACTGCGCCACCTGCGTCCACGTGACCGCCCGCATGCCGCCCAGGAAGGAGCACACCAGGATACCGCCGAGGCCCAGGAAAATCCCGACCTCGAACTGCACACCTGTCAGGCGCGACGTGATCAGGCCCACACCGTAGATCTGCGCAACGACATACGTGAACGAGCACAGGATGGCCGCCACGATGCCGATGAAGCGTGGCAGGTTGCCGCCGTAACGCTCGCCCAGGAAGTCAGGCACGGTGAACTGCCCGAACTTGCGCATGTAGGGCGCAAGGAACAGGGCCACCAGGCAGTAACCCCCGGTCCATCCCATGATGAACGCGAGACCGGCATATCCGGTCAGGTACAGCGTGCCGGCCATACCGATGAACGACGCTGCCGACATCCAGTCCGCACCGGTCGCCATGCCGTTGTAGATGGCAGGAACACGCCGCCCGGCGACGTAGTACTCGGCGGCATCATTGGTGCGGCTCATGATGCCAATACCTGCATACAAGCCAATGGTGGCGAGCAGGAAGATGAAACCGATCCACTGGCGCGGCAGGCCCATCTGTTCGAGGACGGCGAGCACCACCACGAAAGCCAGAAACCCTCCCGTGTACCACTTGTACACCTTGTTGAGATTTTGCTTGAATGCCGCCTTGGAGGCGGCATTGCTGACACTGCTGTCAACGGAGCCAAACATTCCAGCCATGATCAGTCCTCGCTTTCTTGCACACCGTGCTCAATGTCCAGCTTGCCCATGTAACGGGCATAAAACCAGATGATGATGCAGTAGATCACCAGGGATCCCTGCGCGCCCATCCAGAAGCTGAACGGCCAGCCGAAAAAATTGAAACTCAGTTCGCGTGCGTAATAACTCACGACAAATGTCACGACGAACCAGATCGCGAGAAGAATTCCCGTGATGTTGAGGTTCTTTCGCCAGTAGCGGCGATGATTTTCAGTCAACTCCATGTCAGTAGCCTCCAACAGTTGCGCCCTTGCGGGCATATCACGATCACCACTGGCCTCTTGTAGAGTGGTCTGCGAACCAGATCGTGTCTCTTCAGCCAACCGCTTCGCCGGTCACGAACCCTGCGCAATGCGCAGCCCTGTTTCGCGTTCCAGCTGGGCGGCCACCTTGGGCTCGAACCCGTTGAGATGGCGAATGATCTTCACCGCCTCGTCGGGCTGTTGCCGGTCTACATGAACCCGTGCCAGCTGGTACCAGCCGAACGGGCTCATGGGTTGCAGTTCTGTGTTTTTCTTGAGGGCCTCGACGGCCTCGTCAAAGCGGCGCTGACGGATCAGCACCAGCGCCAGTCCGTACCAGGCGCGGTCCATCTTGGGCTCGGCGTCGAGGGCGCGCAAAAACGCGGGCTCGGCCTCATCGTGGCGGCCGATGTCGTCCAGCATGTAACCCAGGTTGAACCAGCCGGCCGACTCATGGGGATGCACCCGCGTGATCTCCTGCAGCACGTCTATGGCGCCGTGTTTGTCGCCCAGTTCACCCAGCAGGTGGGCCCGGCTTGCCATGACATAACGGTTGGATGGTGCAAGCAGGCGCATGGCGTCGAAACGCTCCAGCGCGGCGCGCTTGCGACCGAACACCAGCAGGCTGATCGCCTGCAGTTTAAGGAACAGGTAATTCAGGCGCCGCATCACTTGCACAACTCCACGCCAATCTGCATGCATGTCTGGATCTTGAGGATCGTCACCCCGAGCCAGACGAACAGCAGCAGGAAAAACGCCACCAAAGGCAAGTGCCGGTCAACCACCAGCTTGGGTGACACGAGTCGGGCCACGGCAACAAACGGCCGGCCCAGAATCTGGAGGATCTGGTAAAAGATGTTTGTGTCGCGCTTGGCACCCGCAAGCAGACCCAGTAACCACTGCCCCAACAAGGCCAGCAGGGCAATTTCAGCGATGAGTTTGACGGTGGTGACGAGGAGCAGCATGCGGATCGGCGTTGATCCGACCCATTGTGTTTTCGAGCCTTACCTGTTTCTTACAGAACTGACAAACCGGCATCGACCCGAGGGAAAACCCGCATAGGGTTTTCCCTATTTTTCTCCCCAGTCACCGGGCCAGGCGACGCCAGGTCTCGATTACAGAGTCCGGGTTCAACGAAATCGAGCTGATGCCCTGTGCCATCAACCATTCGGCAAAGTCCGGGTGGTCGCTGGGCCCCTGACCACAGATGCCAATGTATTTGCCTTGCGCCTTGCAAGCGGATATGGCCTGGCTGATCAGCGCCTTCACTGCGGGGTCACGCTCGTCGAAATCGGCGGCCAGCAGCTCCAGCCCCGAATCGCGGTCCAGCCCCAAGGTGAGTTGCGTCAGGTCGTTCGAGCCAATCGAAAAACCATCAAAGTACTGCAGGAACTCTGACGCCAGGATTGCATTGCTGGGGATCTCACACATCATGACCAGCTTGAGCGCGCCGTCTTCACCGGCTTCGCCCCCGCCCTCGCCCCGGCGCAAACCGTGCGCCGCCAGCAGGTCCGCTACCTTGCTGGCCTGCGCCAGTGTGCGCACAAAAGGCACCATCACCTGCACGTTGGTGAGCCCCATGTCGCGGCGCACCCGCAACAAGGCCTCGCACTCCATCGCGAATGCCTCGCCGAATTCAAGGCTGATGTAACGTGCCGCGCCGCGAAAACCGAGCATCGGATTTTCCTCTTCCGGCTCGTAGCGGCTGCCGCCGATCAGCTTGCGGTACTCGTTGCTCTTGAAGTCGGACAACCGGACGATCACCGGTTTGGGCCAAAACGCTGCGGCGATTGTGGCCACACCCTCGGCGACCCTGTCCACATAGAAGGCACGCGGCGACGCGTGGCCACGCGCGACCGACTCCACCGCCTTTTTCAGATCGGCATCGACATTCGGGTAATCCAGGATCGCCTTGGGATGCACGCCGATGTTGTTGTTGATGATGAACTCCAGCCGGGCCAGGCCGACCCCGGAATTGGGCAATTGGCAGAAGTCGAACGCCAGTTGCGGGTTGCCGACGTTCATCATGATCTTGACCGGCACCTCGGGCATTGCGCCCCGCTCGACCTCCTGCATCTCGGTCTCCAGCAGGCCGTCGTAGACAAAACCGGTGTCACCCTCCGCACAACTCACAGTCACCAGCATGCCGTCTTTCAGGTGCGCCGTGGCGTCGCCACAACCCACCACGGCAGGAATGCCGAGTTCGCGCGCGATGATGGCCGCGTGGCAGGTGCGGCCACCGCGGTTGGTCACAATGGCGGCCGCGCGCTTCATGACCGGCTCCCAGTTGGGATCGGTCATGTCAGTGACAAGGATGTCCCCGGCCTGAACCTTGTCCATATCGCGGATGTGGTGCACCAGCCGAACCGGCCCGGTGCCGATCTTCTGCCCGATGGCACGACCTTCGACGAGTACGGCTCCACGACCTTTGAGTTTGTAGCGGTACTCGGCCTTGCCGGCGCTCTGGCTCTTGACCGTCTCTGGCCGCGCCTGCAGGATGTACAACTGGCCATCCAGGCCGTCCTTGCCCCATTCGATGTCCATTGCGCGCCCGTAGTGCTGCTCGATCACCAGCGCATACTGTGCCAGTTGCTCCACGTCGGAATCTGTCAACGAGTAGCGGTTGCGCAATTCGGTGGGCACATCGGTGGTCTTGACCAGCTTTCCACCCGATGCCTTTTCCTGCGCGGTTGTGAACTGCATCTGGACCAGTTTGGAGCCCAGGCTGCGCCGGATGATGGCCCGCTTGCCCGCACGCAGCATCGGCTTGTGCACGTAGAACTCGTCCGGGTTCACAGCACCCTGCACCACGGTTTCACCCAAGCCGTAACTCGACGTGATGAACACCACATCTTCGAACCCGGATTCGGTGTCGATCGTGAACATGACGCCCGCCGCAGCCAGATCGGAACGCACCATGCGCTGCACACCCGCGCTGAGCGCCACGTGTTCATGCGCAAAACCCTTGTGTACCCGGTAGCTGATGGCGCGGTCGTTGTAAAGCGACGCAAACACCTCGCGCATCTTGTGCAGCACCTCATCGATGCCCTGTACGTTGAGGAAAGTTTCCTGTTGACCGGCAAACGATGCGTCGGGCAGGTCCTCGGCGGTGGCCGATGATCGCACGGCAAAACTGGCCTCAGGCGCGCCGGCAACCAGGGTATCGAATGCTGTTCGGATGGCCTGCTCCAGGGCCGCAGGGAAGGGCTGCACCTCGACCATTGCGCGAATCTCGGCCCCCGCTACCGCCAGGGCACGCACGTCGTCGGTGTCGAGCCGTGCCAACCGCTCGCGGATCCTGTCGCGCAATCCATCGAATGCAAGGAACTCACGGAACGCATGTGCCGTCGTGGCGAAGCCGGTGGGCACCTTCACGCCCGTTGGAAGGTGCGAAATCATCTCGCCGAGGCTGGCATTCTTGCCACCCACCGCCTCGACATCGGTCATTCTCAGGTTTTCAAACGGAACGACCAGGGCGGTCGGTGCAAATAGTACAGACATGGGGAAACTCCGGAGGTAGAAAAAGAATGGGGGCGCCTGCCGGAATCATTGCGGGCGCGACAACCATGGGCTTGACGGGGAAGCTGGGCGCGCTGCATGAACGGGGGTCGGGAAATCGGGTAGATTGCAGTCATTGTAGAGTGGGGCCTGCGCCCGATCTGCGCCGAATCACTGCGACTTCCATCCCAACTGCGTCCCCGCCCCATGCCCAATCGAACTGTGTTTTTCATCTCGGACGGCACCGGCATCACGGCCGAAACATTCGGAAATGCGATCCTGGCGCAATTCGAGATGAAGGCCCGGCACGTCCGGCTTCCGTTTACGGACACCGCCGACAAGGCACACCAGGCGGTGCGTCAGATCAACCACACCGGCGTGGTCGATGGCAAGAAGCCCATCGTGTTCACCACCCTGGTCAATATGGAAATACTCGCCATCATCCAGAAAGGCTGCCAGGGGATGTTGCTCGACATGTTCGGCACCTTCGTGCACCCGCTCGAGAACGAACTGCAGATCAAGTCCAACCACCGTGTGGGTCGGTTCAGCGACGCGAGCAAGAGCAAGGAGTACCAGGAACGCATCGAGGCGATCAACTTCTCGCTGGCGCACGACGATGGGCAATCCAACCGGGACCTCGAACAGTCCGACGTCATCCTGGTTGGCGTGAGTCGCAGCGGGAAGACGCCCACATCCCTGTACCTGGCCATGCAATACGGGCTCAAGGCCTCCAACTACCCGCTGATTCCTGAGGACTTTGAGCGCCAGCAATTGCCCCCTGCCCTGGTGCCGCACCGAAGCAAGCTGTTCGGACTGACCATCAGCCCGGACCGCTTGCGCGAGATCCGCAATGAGCGCAGGCCCAACTCGCTGTATGCATCCATGGAAAACTGCCGCCACGAGATCGCAGAGGCTGAGGCAATGATGCGCCGCAGTGGCATCCGGTGGCTGTCCACCACCACCAAGTCGATCGAGGAAATCGCCACCACCATCCTGCAGGACATCCGGCCCGAACGACTGACCTACTGATGTGCACCCGGTTGGGCGGAAACCCCAGGCCCCGCCCGCACCCGCACCTATGGATTGCGTCAATTGGTAACCGACACTATTTTCGTAGCCCCATGCAGCATAACCGTTGCGATTTTTGTCGCTGCGCAAGGCAGGACGGCGAAATCCCTGCGACTTGCCGGCATTTGGCAGAAACAAGGCGCGCAACCGTGCTTGAATTCCCATAGAATCCGCCCATCTGGCACATATTGCTGGTTTAACTGGAGGAGAACGGTATGAATGATCGCGTACATGCAATCGACCAAAGCTCGGGCCTTGGTTATGGCGTATCGGCGGCAGAGCGCAACAAGGTGTTGCGCAACACGTATTGGCTCCTCGCCCTGAGCCTTTTGCCCACGGTATTCGGCGCTTGGGTCGGCGTCACAACCGGCATTACGGCGTCGCTGGGTGGCGGGCTTGGTCTGATGGTGTTCCTGGGCGGTGCTTTCGGGTTCATGTTCGCCATCGAAAAAACCAAGAACTCGGCCGCCGGCGTCCCCGTCCTGTTGGGGTTCACCTTCTTCATGGGCCTGATGTTGTCTCGCATGATTGCGATGGTGCTCGGGTTCAAGAACGGCACCGACCTCATCATGATGGCGTTTGGCGGTACGGCGGGTGTGTTCTTCCTGATGGCCAGCCTGTCAACGGTCATCAAGCGCGACCTTTCCGGAATGGGCAAGTGGCTGACGGTTGGCGCAGTGGTCCTGCTGGTTGCAGGCATCATCAACGTGTTTGTGGGCTCCACGGCCGGCATGCTGGCGATGTCGGTCCTGGCCATCCTGATTTTCAGCGGATTCATGCTGTTCGACCTCAAGCGCATTGTGGACGGCGGTGAGACCAATTACATCAGCGCCACACTGTCGCTCTATCTCAGTATCTACAACGTTTTCCAGAGCCTGCTGCTGCTGCTGGGCATTGGCGGCGGAAGCAACGACTGAGGCCACGCCGATCGCCTCAAACTGAAAAGGCCCCGAGAGGGGTCTTTTTTGTTGGTGCTACAGGTCCTGGTATCTTCAGCCGACCCCGATTTCTGCCGATACTGGGTGCACAGCCGATATCCTCCTTTGCAACCGATGAACGCCCGCCTCCTGATTGCCGCCGTAAGCATGCTGCTCGCAGCATGCGACATCCCCGGCATGGGGCCGGACCCGCGGATTGCCCAACGCGAAGCCGATGGCAAGGCCATTGGGGCGGCATGCCGGCATGCCATGCGTGGCATCGAGGACTGTTACGCCCTCAATGAAAAGGCTTTGAAGACCTCTGTGTTCGAAGGCTGGAAAGAAATGGACCAGTACATGCGGGAAAACAAGCTCGAGGGCATTGCCCCCAAAGAGGTCAACGTGGCTCCGCCAGCGGAGGAAATCATCGTCGAAGAAAAGAAGGCCAAACCAGCAGCCAAAGACAAGTCAGCCGCCAAGGCCAAGGCCACCCCCTGACACCCCGGTTAAGACAAGCCTCAGTCTAGGCGATCGAAGACGGCAATGCTCTCAACATGCGCAGTGTGCGGGAACATGTTGACGACGCCGGCGGCCGAACAGCGGTAACCAGCCTGGTGAACCAGCAACCCGGCATCACGCGACAAGGTTGCCGGATTGCAACTGACATACACAATACGCGTTGGCGCAGTCCATCCGGGCGACGCCTCGCCACCGCGCGGCAGATGGCGAAGGTCCGCCAGCGCCTTGACCAGCGCAAAGGCGCCTTCCCGGGGAGGGTCCAGCAACCACCTGTCGGCTGAACCACCGAGCGCCAGTTGTTGCGAAGTCATGTCAAACAGGTCACGAACCTCAAAATTCGTCTGGCCGAGCGGCCTGCCGATGCGCCCGGACCGGGCCTGTTCCAGGTTTTCCCTGGCCCTCGACACCAGGGCCTTGCTGCCCTCGACACCCACCACCTCACGCGCCACTGTTGCAAGCGGTAAAGTGAAGTTGCCCAGCCCGCAAAACCAGTCCATCACCCGTTCGTTCCGGCCCACGGCGAGAAGCCGCAAGGCATAACCCACCAAGACCTGGTTGACTTGCGGATTCACCTGTGTGAAGTCGGTCGGCCTGAAGGGCATCCGGATTCCGAATTCTGGCAGTTCGTAGGACAGCGGCGTGGCGTTGGCGTCCATCAATTGCACGGTGTCGGGCCCCTTGGGCTGCAACCACCATTGAACTTCGCAATGTCGCCCCCGAAAAGGCCTGGAATTCGCGCTCGCAAAGTCCCGCAGACGCTGCAGATCACCTGCGCTGAGTGGTTCGAGGTGGCGCAACACCAGGGCAAGCACCTCGCCGCCCAAAGCCTCCCCGACTGCCAGTTCGATCTGAGGACAGGTTTCGCGCGCATCCATGCCGAAGATCAGTGCGCGCAGAGGCACCAGAAGTGCGCTCATCGACTCTGGCAATACGCGGCATTGCTGCATGTCAGCCACAAAACTGCTCTTGCGTTCGTGGAACCCGACCAGCACCTCGCCCTTCTTGCGGACGAACCGCACCGACAGGCGCGCCCGGTAGCGATAACCCCAATCCGGGCCCTGGATCGGACGCAAGATGTTCTCGGGCCTTACTTTGCCCAGGTGCCAGAGGTTGTCTTCCAGGACCCGCTGCTTGACGGCCACCTGCCCAGCCACGTGCATGTGCTGCATCTTGCAGCCCCCGCAGGCACCCTCGTGCAGACCAAAATGCGGACACTGCGGCTGCACACGCTGGGACGAAGCCCGGTGCACTTCCGTGACGGTTGCCTTCTCGAAACTGGACTTGCGGCGCGTGACCTTGACCGACACCTGCTCGAACGGAAGAGCCCCTTCGACGAATACCACCTTGCCGTCAGCCCGATGGGCTATGCCCTGGGCTTCGATGTCGAGCGACTCCACCAGCAGGCGCTCATTCGGGTCCGGCAAGGCAGGTTGCGAAAGCTGCGTCATTCGGCGTGCCTCCAAGGCATGCAACTGTGCCAGTTGAGCGTCATCCGCAGACGGCTCTCAGCGTGCCGGAAGGTACTTCGCCGGATCGACCGGTTTGCCCTGGCGCCGCACTTCGAAGTGGAGCTTGACCCTGTCGGCATCGCTGTTGCCCATCTCGGCGATCTTTTGTCCACGGCGCACCGACTGGTCTTCCTTGACGAGCAGGACCTGGTTGTGGGCATAGGCCGTCAGATAGGTGTTGTTGTGCTTGAGGATGACCAGGTTGCCGTAACCGCGCAGGCTCGCCCCAACATACACGACGCGGCCATCCGCTGCCGCGAGCACCGGTTCGCCAGCGGCGCCCGCGATGTCGAGCCCCTTGTTCTTGACCTCGTCAAACCCGCTAATCACAGAGCCGCGCGCCGGCCACACCCAAGCCAACTCCTCATCAGGCCCTTGCGGTCCGACCGGCGCCGTGGCGCCTGCCGCCTGGGATGAAGCCGGAGCAGGCCCCCCGGCCGCAATGGCCGCACTGGGCGTACTGGGCGTACTGGCGGCCTGTGCCGGCGCCACTGCCGTTGCAGCCACGTTCGCGCTGGGGACCGGCTTGGCAACTGCTACGGCGGCCACACCCGCTGTCGCTCCGGCCGGTGGCACGACCCGCAGCGTCTGTCCGACTTCGATCAGGTTGGGGTTTTCGAGTCCGTTCCAACGGGCCAGGTCCTTCCAGTTTTGACCGCTATCGAGCCCGATACGGATCAGCGTGTCACCCGGCTTGACCGTGTAGTAACCTGGCTGGCCCGCGTTTTCCAGGCCGACAAGCGGTTTCTGGGACTGCACTTGTGCCTCGGCGGGGGGCGCAATGACACCGGTCGCAGACCCTCGGTCTTCCACGGGCGCCCAGTTGGCCACTTTGGAGCCACAACCCGGCAACACCATGGCGAACCCGAGCAACAGCGTGAGAACAGCACCCCGACCAGACATAGACAGCATTCGAATTCCCTTCACGCAACGCCCGATTTTAGGGGGACAAAGTGGACTGCTTCAAACACCGTTTGCTGCAGCCCGTACGTCGATTTGTCGATCACGACCAGAGCTTGCGAAGCCACAGCGCCGGTGCCGACAGACACAGGGGCCACGAGCCTTCCGCCGACCGCCAGCTGGTCCGTCCAGGCGGTTGGAATCACCCCCCCGCCCGCCGCCGCAATGATGCCAGCATACGGGGCACCTTTGGGAAACCCGGCCATTCCATCGCCAAACAGCAAATGCAGGTTGGCAACGCGCAGCATGCGCAGGTTGTCGCGCGCCTTGTCATGCAGCCCCCGCAGCCGCTCAATGCTGTAGACCTCATGCGCCAGCAGACTCAACACGGCCGCCTGGTAGCCACAACCGGTACCGACCTCGAGCACCCGCCCCAATCGCCCATCGCGCCCGTTGCGCAGCAATTCCAGCATCCGCGCGACAACACCGGGCTTGGAGATCGTCTGGCCCAGGCCAATGGGCAGGCTGGTCTCTTCATAGGCCTGCCCCTGCAGCGCGGTATCAACGAAGCGGTGCCGCTCCACAGTCTCCATGGCGTGGCGGACATTCAGATCTTGCAGCCCCAATGTGGCCAACTTGCCAACCATGCTCCTGCGCGCGGCGTCGAAGGAGGTAACGCCCGGGCCTTGAGAGCTGGCGATTCTGGGGCTGGTCGAGGCGGCTGAGGACCTTCGCGCACCGGGCGACCGGCTGCCGGTGCTGTCCAGCCGGGCTGGAAAGGACGGCCGAGGTTTCATTCCGGTACGGATGGACGGGGGCGAAGCAGGTTGGCGACAGTCTGCGCCCAGTAACCCAGGCCGTCGTGGTCGGACAGGTCCGTCTTGAGCGGTGTCAGCGCCACGTGGCCCTGGATGGTGGCGTGAAAATCGGTACCCTCGGCGTCATCCTTGATCGCCCCAGCGTCGCCGATCCAGTACATCGTCTCACCACGCGGGCTCATCTGTGTGATGACCTTCTCTGCCGCATGGCGCCGCCCGAGACGGCACACCTTCATGGGCTTGAGCTGCTCCAGGGGCAGGTTCGGAATATTCACGTTGAGCAGCCACGGGCTGGCGCCGACCAGTTTTTGCTGCTGCATCTGAAGCACCAGCTCGCGCGCCTTGGCCGCTGCTGCACCGATGTGCCCCCAGCCTTTCATGACTTGCGAGAAGGCAATTGCAGGAACACCGAAAAGGTAACCCTCCATTGCGGCACCGACGGTGCCGGAATAAATCGTGTCGTCGCCCATGTTCGCACCGTTGTTGATGCCCGACACCACGAGGTCCGGTCGGTAACCAAGCAGCCCGGTCAAGGCAATGTGCACGCAATCGGCTGGTGTGCCGTTGACGTAGCGAAAACCGTTCGCGGCGCGTGTGACGTAGAGCGGCGAATGCAGCGTCAGCGCGTTGGACTTGGCGCTGTTGTTGAGTTCCGGCGCGACGACTTCGACATCCGCGACATCTTTCAAAGCTTCATACAGTGCCACGATACCCGGCGCCTGGTATCCGTCGTCATTCGAAATGAGAATCTTCATGTTGGCGCCTTCGTGTGAAACGATTGTAGGTGGAGCATCCCGCAGGACGTCACCGCTGAGACAAATTGAGCAACGGCGGGAACGTATGATCTTCGCAACTAACCAGGAGAATTCCGATGCATGCATGGCTTTGTGAGAACCCCGTTGGCGTTGACGCCTTGACGTGGAAAGAAATTCCAACCCCCGTGCCACAGGCCGGCGAGGTGCTGGTCGAGATCAAGGCCGCCAGCCTGAATTTTCCCGACCTGCTGATCGTGCAGAACAAATACCAGATGAAGCCGGCACTGCCATTCGTTCCCGGGTCGGAGTTCTCCGGCGTCGTGCAGGCGGTCGGCGAGGGTGTGCGCCACCTTCAGGTCGGGCAACGCGTGGCCTGCCTGTCGGGCACTGGCGGCTTCGGCACCCATACGGTCGTGCCCGCCAAGATCTGTGTTCCCCTGCCCGACAGTTTCGCCATGGTGGATGCCGCAGCATTCATCATGACCTACGCCACATCACACCATGCGCTGGTCGACCGGGCCCAACTCAAGGCCGGCGAGACCGTGCTGGTGCTGGGAGCCGCTGGCGGCGTCGGAACGGCAGCCATCCAGGTTGCCAAAGCATTGGGGGCTCGTGTGATAGCCGCAGCATCCACCGACGACAAATGCGCGTTGTGCCAGTCCCTCGGGGCCGATGAAACCATCAATTACAGTACCCAGAACCTGCGCGAAACCCTCAAGACCATGACCGCCGGCAAAGGCCCCGATGTGGTCTATGACCCGGTGGGCGGTGACTTTGCCGAGCCCGCTTTCCGCTCGATTGCATGGCGTGGCAGGTACCTGGTCGTGGGGTTTGCCGCAGGCCCGATCCCGTCTCTGCCTCTGAACCTGGCGCTGCTCAAGGGCGCGTCGATCGTGGGTGTGTTCTGGGGTGACTATGCACGCCGTGAGCCGCAGGCAAACGCCGCAATGATGGCCGAACTCGCACAGTGGTACGGAACCGGGAAGATCAAACCGGTGATCGACTCGACGATGCCCATGGCCCAACTCAAGGCAGCTTACGTGCACATGGGCTCACGCGGCGTCAAGGGCAAATTGGTGATGGTGAACTGACCCACCTGTCATCGGCCCGGACAGGCAAGGAATCAGTGGTCGCGGTCCTTGGGCAACTCGGGCAGGCCCATGAGCAGCGTCGCAGGTTGGGTTTCGTCGTCGCGTTCGGTCGTGCCCTGAACCGCGTCTGACCACAACGCCCAGACCGAGTCGGAATCCTTCTCGATCACCTCCGGAACAGGAATGGCGTCCCCCGGAATGTAGGTGTCTCGGGCCGCGCCTGGTGTCAATGGCGCGGGCGCGGCCGACGATTTGGAATGGATAACCATCGCCTATTCATCCTTAAAGATCGATTACCCAACAAGTCCCCCGGCGGTGCAAACAGGGCCGGTGCCGCACACAAATTTCAGACACCCGGAGTTTTGCACAATATGCGGCAGCGCGCCAGAAGTTGGCAGCAATTGCCCGGAACAAACTTCTGGTAGAACTGTCGCGCATCATCCGATAACGCCTGCACGGTCAAGCGACCCAGCACAACCACCGGAATGGGATCTGGCATGTCGCGGCGAAACTTCCCGGTTGCAACCGCCGTGTGCTGCCTGCCCTTCTCGACAATGTCCACCAGTGTCGGGGCCAGGCGGGTCCCGAACCGTTCCAGGTTGGGGCCGATGCGCGCTGCCAGGGCAGACTGCAAAATCACCAGAAAATGCCGCTCAAGGGACACAAAGTCGAGGGTGACCGAGGTCTTGCATTCGCTTGCAACCTGCGCTAAGCTCCTCTGGCCGTCAAAGAGCGTTCAGAGCGGATGCCTCAATCCCTGTCAGGCCCGCAAGGCCTTGTTTACACAACAGGCCGGGAGTTGTTGGTCCGCCCGCCCGCTCCTGATTCTTCGCCGTTCACCTCTTTCAGGAAAATTGCCCATGACGTTCCCGTTCCGATTTCCAGGTCTCGTACTTCTCTTGTGTTTGAGTCTGATCGTGCCCACGGCGGCGCTGTCGGCGCCCACTGGCAAACTGACGGTGGCCCTGCCGTCCGAACCGGCGACCCTTGACCCGCACAAATCCAGCACGCGGTACAACTACACGTTCAACAGCAACATGTTCGAGGGGCTTTACATCCGCAACGACAAGGCCGAACTGGTGCCTGCGCTGGCCGAGTCTGTGACCGTCGCACCCGATGGCCTGACCTATACCTTCCGCTTGCGCAAGGGTGTAAAGTTCCACGACGGATCCGTCATGAGCGCCGATGACGTCAAGTTCTCCATGGATCGTGCCATCGATCCGGCGACCAAGAACCCCCTGCTGTCCTTTATCAAGTCCATCGACAAGGTCGACATCGTCAACCCCGATACCGTGACCATCAAGCTGAAGGAACGCGACGCCATCTTCCTGAAGAAGCTCGCTTTTGCCGGCTGGATCATTCCGAAGAAGTATTTCCAGAGCGTCGGTGAAGATGGTTTCGCCAAGAAGCCGATCGGAACCGGGCCCTTCAAGTTCGTATCGCGATCGATCAATGAGCAGATCGAGATGGAAGCGAATGAAATGCACTGGGGCTGGGTGCCCAAGGTCAAGACGCTGGTGATGCGCACCGTCCCCGAGGACGCGGTTCGCCTTGCGATGCTGCAGACCGGTGAAGCCGATGTGGTGGCCGAAATGCCCCCGCCACTGGTCGATCGGATCAGCGCGATCAGGGGTGTCAAGACCCTGTCCCATCCCAGCGGCGAGATCTACTGGCTGGTCTTCAACATCAAGGACGGCGCCAAGGACAGTCCTCTGCTGAACCAGAAGGTCCGGCGCGCGTTGAACCATGCGATCGACAGGCAGGCCATCATCGGCAGTGTCCTGAAAAACCAGGCGGTCACGATTGCGGGCGTGCTGGCACCCTCGGTGGCCGCGGTCGACCAGAACCTCAAGCCCTACGCATACGATCCCGCATTGGCCAAGAGGATGCTTGCCGAGGCCGGTTATCCCAACGGCTTCAAGATCGACATGTTCAGCTCGGTGGGTCGCTACACGCTCGACAAGGACGTATCCTTGGCGCTTGCCAACAACCTCAAGGCCGTTGGCGTGGAGGTCAACCTGAACCTGTGGGAGTCCTCCAAATGGGTGGCGGACCTGCGCAAGAAGTACTACCCCCTGAGCTACCAGGCGTTCGGCAATACCATATTCGACCCCGAGGGCCTGATGATCTTCGGTTTGCACAGCAATGCCTTCTGGTCGTTCTACAAGAATGAGGCGGTCGACAAGATGATCGACGAATCGCTCAAGATCGGTGATCAGAAAGAGCGCGACCAGCATTTCCAGAAGATCGAGAAGGCGCTGTACGATGATGCGTCCCATATCTTCCTGTGGGAGAGCAAGATCCTGTTCGGCATGCGCGACAAGGTGAACTGGAAGCCCGAGCCTGGCGACAATGTCTACAAGTTCTGGAACGCCAGCCTGACCAACTGATGCTCTTGCATGCCGGCTACCTGATCAATCGGGTCATTCAGGCGATTGTCTGTATTGTCGGGGTGTCGGTCATCATCTTCTCGATCACCCACCTGATCGGGGATCCGGTACAGTTGCTGATGCCGGCCGAGGCCTCCGAGGCCGATCGCCTTGCCTACGAAAAGGCGTTGGGCCTCGATCGTCCGGCGATCGAACGCTATTTCCTGTTCCTATCCAATGCGGTGGTGGGAGATCTGGGCGAGTCCTACCGGTTCAATATGCCGGTTCTGGAACTGGTCTTGGACCGTTTTCCTGCAACCCTTGAACTGGCCTTAGCCGCCACTGCCCTGGCGGTAGTGCTCGGCGTGGGCACCGGCATCCTGTCCGCCGTTCGGCCGGGCAGCTTCTGGGACAAGTTCTTCGAGTTGTTCGCCCTCTCGGGCATGGCAGCGCCGACATTCTGGGTCGGCATCATGTTGATCATGGTGTTTTCGGTCGATCTGGGACTGTTCCCGTCTTCGGGCCGGTCGGGCCCGCTATCGCTGGTGTTGCCGGCCGTCACGCTGGGTTGGTATTCAACCGCCGTGATTTCCAGGATGACCCGTTCGACAATGCTGGAGACCCTCGGCGCAGATTTTGTCCGTACCGCGGTGCTCAAGGGCGCTCCGGGGCGCGTGATCATCTTCAGGCATTGCCTCAAATACATACTGCCGACACTCGTGACCATCGTGTCGCTGCAGTTCGTCATGCTGCTGGCCGGCGCGGTCATAACAGAGACCATCTTTGCCTGGCCGGGCATCGGGCGGTTGCTGATCCAATCGGCCTATGGTGGCGACTATCCGGTGGTTCAGGGCATCACGCTGATCTGTTCGGTGCTGTTCGTGCTGATCCAGCTGTTTGCCGACGTCGTTCAGTTCATTCTGGATCCGCGGATCCGGCAGGGCCAGTGAGAACCGGTGAAAGTCTCTTCTCGAGGCTGCAGATCGGTCTGGCCG
>CAMAWD010000124.1 GCA_945861785.1 Rhodoferax sp. OV413
ACCTCGCGTTGCTTGGGAGACAGCTCTTTGGACCGAGGTCCACCGGTTGCCGGGGCCGACCAACCGGTGATTTCCCGGTACCGAACCTGCGCGTACTGGTGTCGATGACCGTGGATGCGGTGGACGCCTGCCGCTGCGCACTGGTGTTCGAAACGCCGCAGCTGCTCCACATAGCTACGGTCGGCCGGGATGAGGCTGCCCCTGCCGGCCAATGACTTGGCTTCATCGAGCACCTGGCGCTGTTCGTCGTTGCGAATCGGGATCTCCCTTGCGCGGCCACCCTTGGTCCAAGTGTCCTTGAGCGCAAGTATGTTGCCCCGGTCGGCCCATTCAGGCCGGATCTTGATCGATTCCTCTCGGCGCAGACCGAATGCAGCCTGCAGCCGCAGCGACATCGCGGTGTACGGGTCGGCGATCCGGCCGAGCTCGGTGCCGGACAACTTGCGCGCCTTGCTGACGTTGGTGACGTACTTTCGATTTTCGATGCCATAGTGGCTGTTGTCGCGCGCAATGACATTCTGCTTGGCGATTTTCTCGGCCCACCAGCGCAGTTCGGCCATCCGGTTCTTGATGGTGCCCACCGCCAGTCCCTCGGCCTGCCATCGCTGGACCAAATTTTCGACGTGTTTGGGCTTGAGGCTTGCTGCAGCCATGTGCCGGTAGCCGAGTTCCTGAAGCTGGTTGGCCACCAGGTCGAGCACGCGCTCACGATCGCGCTGGGTTGCGTAGCTGCCGTCGCGGTTGCGCCGGCACATCAGTTTCAGTTCAAAGTTCAGGTTTCGCATTCGCTGGTCCTCTGTCTTGCATCCTTCTGGTTGTTGGTTGCCCCGGGGTATCCGTTCGTCATCGCTGGTGTGTTGAGGTCTGGTAAGTGTTTCTGTCCATCCCCAACGCCTGAGCGTTGCGGGAACTACAAGGGACACGGGACACCACTCCCGCTATGTGCCAAGGTCTATCTGGTGGCCGCCGCGGCACGCGGCATTGGCACCGATGGCACTTGCTGCTGCAAGACGGTTCATCGGGTTGAGCCATCGATCCCATGGCTCTGGGTGCGCCAGATTGCGCTTGGGCTGACATGGCCCGCGGGGAGCGGGCGGGTGCAGATCGCGTTGCACGGTCTGCGGATTCGACGCGCGGTGAGCCCGTCACTTGGGGCTGTCAATTGCGGCAGCCGTCGTAAGTCGTTGTCGGCTGGGGCAGTTTGCGCGTCGTCACTACTGGCTGGCGCCGCGTAGTGACGACGCGGTTGGCGCAGGGTTGGGCCTGGGGCAGGGCGCTGGCGAGGTTGCAGCAGCTTGACATCGGCTGTCGCCGCTTCGGTCTGGAAGGCCGGATCGATGGCGCAGTTGGCCCTCGGGACCGGTCGTGATGCCGGTTGGGGCAGGGTGGGCGACTGTCGTACCCGATGGTTGACAAGTATCTCCAGCCTTTCGGCTGCCGGCTTTCAGGAGGTGAGGCCGGTGTGGGAGCCCGCGTGAGCGGGCATGGGCGATGCGGTGACGGGCATCAACCGGGCTGACTCAGCCAATGGGAAATTGAACTGGGCCGATGCTGCGCCAACTTCATGTGGTTTGCAACAGCAGTGTGAGGCGAGGCATTTTCGAGATGCCCGATTGGCAGAGCGATTGCGCCGGGGCTGTCAGCACTGCTGACACCGGGTGCCGCAATTGTCGAGCCAGGCGGCTTACCCACCGCCGCGCTACTCTTGCGTGAGAGGCGCCGATCGCGCGGCCGTGGATAAGTGCTTTCGGCCCCCCATCCGCTATGGGTCGCTACCGCGCTCGTCCTTGTCCGCAACGTCGCTGCGCGCGCCGTTCACATGCGCCCGGAACGCGAATTTGTGCGGGTGTCGTAACCGGATCTCCGCCTCGAAGTCGTCGTGTGACTCCAGCGGAAGAGAGTGCCTTTAGCCGCGATTTACCACAGCCGCTCCCAGTGGCGGGCAGCGTGCCCGTCGGAACGGGCATTGGTCAGATTGAGGATGGCCGTGAGAAGCGCCCCGTAGATGGCGGCTTCACCGCGCAATCGCTGATGGGTCGGCAGTGCCTACGCGAGCGGTACGGTGACCCATAGGTGTCGCCGCGTATGCGATTCGGTTCGGCCCAACTTCAAGCCACCCCCTGCGAAGCCAGTTGGCACAGCGCGGCCACCTGCGAGGGCTTTTGTCCGGGCTTGCCAAGGACGGGCGCGCCGGTCCCCGTCAGCACCCAGTGCAGATTCGGCACCGCCAGCCCGCGAACGTCCAATGCTCCGAGCCTCGCAAGCGTTTCGCTGTCGAGGAACGTCTTTCCCTCGCGGACACGACTCAGCGTCGATGCATTGGTATGGCCTAGCTCGCGGCCGATGGCCGCCTCGCTCCGGTCGATCAGCGACAGCAGTGCAGCCACCCGCGAGCATTGCTTGCGCAGCAGATCCTGGTTACGCATTCTTCGTCCCATGCTTTGACATTATCATGGTTTAAATGATAATAACAACGAAACTTTCGGAGGCCTCCATGGATGAAATCCGCTTCTATCGGGCAAATGGTGAGACGTATGGGTGCTTCAGCAATCTGTACCGGCGGCCGGTGGAATTCGAAGACGAAGTTTTTGATACCGCCGAACATGCATACCAAGCGGGCAAGGCCCGCAAACCGGAGGTGCGCAAGTGGATCCTGTCCGCGCCGAGCCCGGCCTTGGTTGCCATGGCGGCCCACGGCCTCTATTGGTGGGATATCCGCTCGGATTGGTCCAAGATCAAATTCGACCGGATGCGCCAGGTGCTGAAGGCTAAGTTCTCCCAGCACGAGGACTTGCAGGAGATTCTACTGAGCACCGGCGACGTGCGCCTAGTGGAGAGCGCGACGGTCGACAACCCGGTGAACCGGCTTTGGGGAGAGGTGAAGGGCCATGGCAAGAACAGGCTCGGCCAGATGCTGATGGAGCTTCGCGCCCAGCTACGGCTGGAGGCCGCCGCGACGGTCAAGCCGCGCGGCCGACGCTCTTCAAAAGAGCGTCTGGCAGCATAAATCCCGAATGGGACTCATGCCGGGAAGGGACGTTTCGCCGAGGAGATAGGCGCCCTCCGATGCCGGCTCGACTTCGGCAAGACAGTACTGATGGTCTTGCAAGATCCGGATCGCATCGGAAAGAGCAGCATCTGCATGCGCGGCGCGCATCAAGCCCCTGGCACCGATGTGGCGGCAACTCAAGGCGGCGATTGCCTGGGCCCTTCTGAGTGAGTCGTAAATCTGGTTGTAGCTGATATCCTGCGGCGCACAGTCTTGGGCAATTTGCTCAAGTGCGTGAATGAATCCGGCACTGCACCAATCGCCCGCCCCCGAGGTGTCCGCCACACCATTCACGTGCAAGGCCGGCAGCGTCACCCAGTCTGGTGCCAAGGAGTGTTTCCTGAAGCGCAGTCCTCTAGCCCCCATCGTCTGGATTTCAACGAAACCCGAGTCCAAGAGGTCAGACAGAGACCCGGCGATGCGATCAGCCGAGTACTTGACGACATGAGAGGCTCTTAGCGCCTTGGTGAACAGCGCCGAGTCGAGCGCCACGGACGAAGGTTCGAAAAACACGACCGCGCCACCGTCGCGCGCCGCCTCTGCCAATTCAATCGCGCCTGGCGTGACGCGATCGAAGAAGAAGACATTGGTGGAGGAAACATAATCCAGCGCAGCCCTGAAGCCGGTGTCGATCAACTCACAGGTGAATCGCCTGGCTTTTCCGCACGAAGGACATTCGAAAGCGTAGCGCGGCGGGCTGGATGCATGGGCCGCAAACTGGAAGGTTAGAGGTGTCTCTAGCGCTGATTCCGCGCCGATGTACCGGACATCGACGCCAAGTTCCGCGAACTCGCGAAGCACTTCACGCCCAATCTGGTCCGAGCCCACCCGTACAACAGGAACGCTTCGCCATCCGAAGAAGGCCAGAATGGACAGCACGTTCCCCGTGGTGCCTCCCACGCCGCGATACGTGACGCGAGAAGCCTCGTCGAGGGTGATGTCAAGCGTGACAAAGCCTGTGCCCGAAATGCTCGGTCGCATTGTCTGTGTCTCAGTCTTGGTCCACATGTGCGTCTAGTCGAAAATGCCAGCGGTGTGCGGGAATGCCTGCGGTGGGTTGGGGAAGGTCACCCGAAAGTTCATAGCCCACGGTCTCAAGGTAGAACATCGGCAGGTCGTAGTCGAGGGCTGCCAGAAGCATACCAATCCCAGGCAGTCTACGGCCGATCGGGGACAGAATTGTCAGTGATGGTAATCCAGCGCCTTCCAGTGCCTCCTGGCGGGTGTGATGGAGCCCCACAATCGACCGGTAGACATCCATAGGGTCCGATTCATGAGCGTGAATGAGGCTCAGCGGTGTTTCACCCCATTCGTCGAGCCAATAGCTGCGCAGCTCGAACAGGAGATCGTCGCCGCGGCGCGGATTCTCAGAGGGAAACGGGATGATCGGGCAGACCTCATCCGGCGTGCCGAGCTCCTTGAAAAGCGTCTGCATGCTGACACCATGCTTTTCCGCCAGTTGGACGACCCAAAGCCTGAGCGCCTTGGCGTTGTCATCGGTCTCGACGGTGCCGTGAAAGCCGTGCATCCAATCAGCGCGGTCGCTGGAGACGGACCTGACGGACTCGAGCGGCGTTGCGCTGTCCGCAATGAGCAAGTGAATGCGGGCCCCACTATCGGCGCAGCCCTGGCGCAGTTGCTTCACGATCGGGAAGCAGGTGCCTCGGGACATTCCTGTCGCATCGACGACGATATCCGTGTACTTCTTCGCTTGCAGCCACTGGTGAACCTGCCGACAGGCGCTGCGGCCCGCCACCGCTGCCCCGTCGGTCGCGATGATGGGCACAAGGGCGACCTCCATGGCCGCGCCTAGCGCCTGCGAAAGTTCCGCCTGTCGTGCGGCGGCCATCTCATTGATTGCCAAAGGAACACCGGGTCGCTGCTCCAACATGAACCGAAAGTCGATGTTTTTGTTCTTCTGCAGCAGTAGCGGGAAGTAGAGGACATCCGGCCCGAACCCGATGTTGCCGATGAAGAGCGTTGGGCCAGCAGTCTGGAAGTGGTGATCAATGAACTCGACGACATCATCGCCCGAAAGAAACGGAGGCTCCATCATTGAACTTCCATTGCGCTTCGAAGCTGAGCGATCGTGCCTTCCGCAAATCCCCCCCGGCTAAGCGGCAAACCGTGGGCAATGATCGCAACGCCACCGAGTTCCAGCAGGCCCCAAGTCTTGCCCTTGCAGTCGTAGGGTTCGACCAGGACCAGGGCTTGGTAGGCGAGCGCGTAGTGAATGACCCGGGCGATGTCATCCTGCGGGTCCAGGTTCGTCAGTTCGGCAATCAGCACGCCATAGGCATTCGCGCCATCGTCCAGAGGTGCGTTCGGCCTCAGCGTGATATCGAGGCACCGATCGGCAATGAAGCTAACCAGGTGCCGGACGCGTGGTGCGTATGGGAAGTCCCACTCCGCGATGAGGTTGCGGGCGTGTTGACATAGCAACCTATGCTGGTGCCGCGCGTCAATGCGCGGAGGCCGGCCCCGAATGATCTGCGTCTCCAGGTTGTCAACGAGAACGCTGGCCAGCGTGACGAACTGCTCGATGTTCTCATTGGCGGCCTCGGCGAGCCTGTCGAAGCCGTAGTAAAACGGCCGGTCGTACTTGTCGAGAAGCTGCAGCTCTGCGCCGGTGGCGACCGCACGATTGACTCGCTTGGGTTCTTCCACCTCTTGGGCATCCTGCGGAGCGCCACCAAACAGTGAGCGTTGCGGCGTGCGCCGCAGTTCGCGGTTCAGCATGATTCTCGTGAGCCCCGCGCGGATGTCGCTGGTCAAACCCTGGGGGTATGAACTCTCCATGGTGCGTCGAGCTTCGACGGACACCTTCAGCTCACGCATCAGCTTCTCGATGTCCGACTCGATTTCGCGCACATCTCCCAGCGGCAGCTCTGGAGCCGCTGCCCCGTTGAGAAGCGTCCTGAGGTTGGTGGTGCCGCTTCTGTTGAAGACGGCAAGTGGCGCGAGGTACCTCTTGGCAACATCCTCGGCAACGGACCTGAAAGCGGAGCGATCGCGGTTCGCCTGATCCTGCAGCAGGAACCTGATTCGATCTCTGCCTGGCTGCGTTCCGGGTGTCTTGGGCCTGTCCTCTTCGCCCAGCACTCGCCGAAAGTCGGAAAGGTCCAGAGAGTCAGCGCGGGTTAGGATCCAGCGGGCAACCTTGACTTCCCTGTCCCGAAGCCAGAGATCCACGTCCGCGAGTTGCGTGGGATGCAGCTCATGAGCATCGTCCAGGATCAACATGGGGCGCAGGCGTCGAGCCTCACCTAGACCCAGCCCTTGCACCTCGAAAGCCTCGATCGCCGCGAATGGCTCGTAGGCTAGACCGTCAAGCTGCTGACCGAGCTGCGCCTCGGTCGGCGGCACGAGCGCCCCCACCAGCTTGAAAATCGCGCGCTCGGTGCTGCGCGCCCGTTCCCGAAAGGCGGCAATGTTGTCCGCTCCGACGTCGTCCCGAGCGGCGTCGCCCACGCCGATCGTTTGGACCTTGACGGTGGACAGGTCGATGTTCGCGGCCTCCAGCTGCCGGAGCCAACCGAGCACGGCCTTCGCTTGGATCATGGTCCGCAGCAGCCGGTGGCGCAGCCGCTCGTCGTATGGCAACTCCCAGATTGCGCGCAGCTGGCCGCCGGCCGGCAGCCGTAATGCCAGCAGCGTGGGATGAAGATCGTCGAGCACGCCCGCCTGGGACAGCGAAGTCACGAGTGCCTTGACTTCCGCGTTGCGACCCGAGAATTCGCGCATCGCCAGCAGGGTGGGCAACTCGAGCAGGCGAGCCAGCGTTGTCTTTCCGGAGCCCGGAGCCCCGATCACCACCACGAGGCGGTCGAACAGACGCGCGCAGTCACCTTCGAAGAACCGGTGGATCGGCTGGGGTGCGATCAGCGGGAGGAGCTCGGCCGGGTCGCGGATGAACTCGTTAGCTCGTTTGTGCCATGGATTCATCAGCGTGCATCCGAGTGGCGTTGGCGGCGCGGGAACAAGGGGCTCATGTGGTTGGCCGCAACGTAGTTTTCCTTTTCCTTGTCACTGCGAGCCCAAAACGTCGCTACGGAGTTGTTCGGCGCGTTGTGGTCCAGCACCAGCGGAAGTCCACATTGCTTGTAGCCCAGCCAAATGTCATTTCCGGTGTGGCTTGTCTGGATACTTGGGTCATACCCCCCCTTGAGCAGCGCCTCCAGCGCCGGGTCACTTTGCGCATCAATCTTGATGTCCGCCGGCAGTACATGGGAGAAGCTGGGCATGAACACGAAACCGCTTTGGTGGGTTTGGTATTGCTGCAGGAGATTCGTGACCTGTTCCGCGGCCCACGCCGACGCCAGGTAGTGGTGCACCAGGATGTGCCCACCCTTCGCGATCAGCTGGTTCTCTCCATAAAGTGCATTGTCTTTGATGAACTTGTCGACTTTTCCATCCCAAGCGACCCCATCAAACCGGATCGACGACGTGCCGGAACCCGTGAAGTCGTCGATCAGACATACCCATTCAAAAAGCGCCGGCTCCGCGGCGCCCAACTTCTTGAGCCTCTTTTCCAACTTCTCGCACAGGCTTTGCTGCTTTCCTGCTGAAATCTCGGCCATCGACACGACCTGTTCATTGCTGATGGCCCCCTCGTTATACCGGCGGAAGACATCAATGCGGGCGCCATCGCTGACCCCCACATACAAGGTGCGTGCGCGCATGACCTTGAGCTGCCGGCGCGCTTTCGCGAGTTGTGCGACCTGGTAGACCGGAACCTGGAGGCGCCGGGCGATGGCGCTGCGCATGTGGCCCGCGATCATGGGCCAGGACAGGTTCACCAAGTGGTGCATCTCCCGCTGGCTGACGTAGACCAGCCGCTTCCGGAGCAGGGTGTAGGCGCATTCGCGATCAGGAACCGACTTGAATTGGGAGAGCCAGCGCAAGAGATGGATGTAGAACCGGTGTCCCGCACTGTAACCCTGGTAGTGATCGAACTTGTAATCGACCATGAGCTCGAGCCATGCGAACTCCTGGGTGGCCCTTTCGTCGTCCCATTTCATCAAGTCGGCCACCAGCCGTTTCGCCAGAATCGCCTTCATGTCCGTCCTCCTGACGCCGGTTCAGACCAGTTGTTGTTTCCAGAGTTCGAGCACGCGCTCGTCGAAGTGCGCTTTCCCGTCCTTAACGATCAATGATCCCAGATAGTGGGCAGCACGGCCAACAGGGCCCGATGACGACTCACCGAAGAGCCAGCATGAGTTCGAGTCAGTGCCCACGCCGTCCACGCTCAAGCCCAGGCCCTCTGCCAGTAGTTCGGAATCGTTTCCGTATTGTTCGCCACGGTCGCCAATCCGGCACACCTCGGTGAGCGAATCCACTTGCAGCCTGTTCCCGAGGAAATTAACCACTGAATTTTTGGCGGCCGCCGGCGTCAGGATATCGACCGAATGTGCGGACCTGAATACCCGCCAGCCGGCAAGCTCGCTGACGAGACTGGAACACAGGGTGAACAGAATGTCGATGCCGTCGACCTTCGTGCTTCTGATGGTGAGTTGCGCCATGCGCGCGCTGAGTGTGAATCCGCGCTCCTTAAGGATTCCGAGCGCCTGCAGCCGATCCCGGATTGCAGTCAGTTGCGGGTCCGTGGCGATTTCTGGCCATGCCTCCGTCAGTGGCATGACAAATGACCCTGAATAGCAGCCAAGGAAGCATTGCGCCCGGATCTCGTTGGGCAGGCGCTTGCGCAGGTCGTCGTACAGCGAATTGCCGCGACCGGAAGCGAACGCAATCGTCAAGCCACTCTTGAGCAAGCCGATGACAATCGGTTCCAGGCGCTGGTCCAGCCCCTCGAACCGGCGGGGCGTTTCACACAGCGTGCCATCGAAATCGAGCACCAGGGCCGCGAACCGAGCGTTTCTTAACCGGTCAATGAATCGCACGCCGGCTTGCGCAGCGGCTTCGCGAGTCATCGAACCCTCCAAGGCGGCAAGCTTCGCGTTGGAACTGCCGCCAACAGGGTGCGGCAGGAGACTGGAAGTGTCGAGCGCGTGAATCCTGCGGGCAAAGTCCGGGACAACTGGTTGTCCAGGATCCTGGTTCAAAACAGAAGCGATCTTCTCGACAAGCGCCATGACGATCAGCAGCCCGGCGACTGTCGCTGTGGCTTGGTCTGCGGGCAAGGCGCACTCCATGACGGTGACTTGCGCCGGCACTTGCTCTTTCGTGCTGTGCCACAGCGCGTTCTCATGCTGGCTGATAAAGGCGATGACCGGCACGGGTGCGTCTTCCCTGGCCAACTGGATGTGGCGACCGTGGGCAAACTGGCGAAGGTCAGATATCTGGGTGAAAGCGAATGCCGCTTCCGATAGTTTGGACTCAAGGTCCACTGTTGCGATCAACCCATTGGTGCCGTGCAGGGCAAGGAGCCTTCGTGTGCGTGCCACCTCGGCGGCGATGCGGTCCAGTTTGTCCGTAGTTCGATACAAGTTCAACAATGCGACGAGCGGCCCGGCTTCCACGCTTGATCCTCGCAACCTGAAGCCAAGCACGATGCTGGCGAGAAGGCTGTTGGTGGCCAAGTATCCATCACGCCCCCATGGCGGGTCGAAGCTGAAAACACGCGCCGAGGGCGCTTGAGAGGCGAGACTTGTCAGCGGAGAGGCGCTGCTGAAAGTCAAGACCTTGGCACTTGCTGCCACAGTGAACGCCTTGCTGGCCGCATGCAGGATGTCGCGGTTCTTTCCCTCCGCCGAAATCAGCAGCGCGGCGTGCGGGGGCAGTTTGTCAGCCCGCTGCACATATTGAAGCGGCGTCAGGGCCAGAGCAATACCAAGTCCCGAATCACATTCGTGGGCCGCCAGGGCTGTCGCCACGGTGAACGACCCACCTGAGCCGATGACCACCCGAAGGCCAGGTGCTGCTAGCGCGACGGATGCAAGGGGCGGGACGTCGCTCGAAGCCGACCACATCAGCGTGTCTTCCATGCGGTCTAGTTCTTCTGAAAATGCCCGTCCCATGCGTACCTTTTAACCGGAGTTAATATAACTCGTTGATGTTGATCTGTCGCCAGACATTGTCCGTGCATTTCATTCGAACGACAACGTAGCTATCCCTTGGTTCGTTCCTCGGACGGCTGTAAACACACGATGTCTCGCTAGATCGCAAATATGAGGGCATCGGCTGCCAATCTTCAATCTGATTCTCATGCAACAACGCGGGGGGCGCCTGAACGTCGTGCAGGAACTCGCCGTTTTTGTGATCGGCGTCGAGCGGCGTGATCGTGTGACGGAAAGCATTGCTGACCGCTGACCTGAGCGGTTATCCTTATGGTCATGCGCGAACTTCTAAGATCCATATTCGATTGCATCTCATCTTTGAAGACGCAGCTTTGCGCAGCAGTATCGATTCCCTTGTCGGATCCGGCGCAGCGCGAAGAATGCGAACTGGTGACTACTGACGGCATGCTTTCCGACGACTTTCGGCCGTCGATTGGTGAGTCGTTCAAGTGTGTAGAGCATCGTCCAGGTTATCTAACCAGAAACGGGCGCGGGAGTCTGCAAATCGGCGCCGCACTCGACGACTAGTCTCGGACTCACTCTAGTTGCGCGGAGCACGGTGTGGCGATTCGCTCGCTGCGGGTCCGGCCACAGGGACGCCTTCCCTGTTTGGGTGCCACTCACCGATGGGTTCGCTATTGGGCGGGGTGCCGATTTCGGGAACGCTGGCATTTGCACCGACCGTGTCCCAGACTGCCCGGTTTCCACCATGGTTCGGGCTGACCCGACCGGCGCGCACGGTGGCGCTGTACTTCTCGCTGAGCGTGCCTGCGTTCTCCGACACCTGCCGGCGCCCCTTGGCGATGGCGCCAGTTGCTTGCCTTTGGCTGTGGTTGACCCGGCCTGAGACGTCGTTTCCGACCGCCTTGCCCGTCTGCACGCGCGCACCGGATTGACGGGCCTTGAGGTCGGCGTCGTTGCGAGTGGCCTGGTCGGTGATCGCGCTGCCGCCTGCACCAAGGACCTGGCTGTCGTACTGGTCGCGCAATGGAGACGACCAACCCATCGCCTCGGTTATTGGCTTGCTCGGGCCCAGCGGGCTGTCGGTGGGGACGTAGCCACTGGCGGCGCTGCCACCGCGGGCGTACGAGTACGCGATTTCAGTAACCGCGCGTTGCAGCTTGATCGGGTCTTCTTCGCGCAGCATGCCGCGCTCGGCCAAGCGCTTGGCGGCGTAGTTGGTGAAGTCGGTCTGCGTGCCGCTTCCCCATTCACGCATGAACTGCGCGGTGCGGGACAACTCCTTGGCTAGGCCATAGGCCCTGTCGCTGGAGTATTGCCGTTCGCTGGCTTCCCGGGATGACGAGTCGAAGCCGGTGGTGGCGGTTGTGCGGTTTCCGCGCGCCCACTGGTAGGCGTCCGACGACCTGAATTCCTTGACGAGGGCACTGGAGTCTGAGATCTGAGCGCTTTCGGTTGCCTTGCGGGCATAGTCGTAGGCGCTCATCAGACGTTGCTGATCGATTGACTGTCCCTCTGCCCTGGCCTCGGCACCAATCGATGTCAGCGGGATCTTTGCACCGATCGACGCGGCCGCAGTGACGCTCTTCCCAACAGTCGAGTCTTCGTTCAATCCGAGTCGGCGATTTACGTCTTTGGCAACCGAGTACATGGTCTGGAACTGGCTTGATGTCGAGCCGCCCTCGGAGGTGCTGGTCGCCCCCGCGCGCTGCTGCGATTTCTCGTAACTGTCCTGGATGCCCAGCGCGCGTGTCAGCGCGGTGGCCTGGCTATGCTGCATGGCTTCGCGCTGTGTGGTGGCGAAGGATTCGGCCTCACGAGCGCTCTCACCCAGCGCCGTGGCCTGGCGCTCGGTGACGGTGAACGTGCTGGCCAGGCGGCTAAGGGTGGCCTGGTAGCGGAAGACGCCGGCGTCGGGGCCACTGCCCTGGATGGTGGTACCGCGGGCGTCGGTGGTGCTGGCCATAAAGGCCGAGGTGCGGGTCGGCGCGAGCTGCTGCTGGTCCATCGATACAGAGTTCTGCGAGACAAGGCCTTTGGTGGCGCTGGCTGCTTCGCTGGACGCAGCCGACTGGATGGCGCTGGTGGCGGTGATTGCCTGGAAGGCAACCTCGCCGCCCTTGATGATGGCGGTGGCGATGATGGGGATGGACACCACCATGTAGCCGGCGATCGCCTGGTCGGAGATGGCCCCCTGGTAGATGCTGGCCGCGGTGTCGAGCGTCAGGCCCTGGGTGCCCGAGCCCATGCGAGCGGCAGCCGCGAGGTTGCGGGCGCTGGCCAGTGTGCCGACGTAGTTCAGGATGGCATAGAGCGGTGGCCAGAGCTGGATCCACACCAGGCTCATCACGAAGCTCTTGATGGCCATGGCCAGGCCGCGGCCTTGGGCGAGCAGGAACAGCAGGAAGACGAAGGGGAAGACGGCGTAGACCACGGCCTCGATCACGTTGCGCACCATGGGTAGTGCCTGGGCGGCAATGCGGCCCATGGTCAGGAAGGATGCGTTGGTGGAGGCGGTGGCGTTGGCGCGCGCGGTGGCGAGCATGGTGGCCGCCGGGTCGTTGAGTTTGAGGCCGGCCAGGCTGTTGGTGTCCTGCACCAGGTTGATCATGATGTTCTGGCGCAGCAGGTCGGCTGCGCCCTGGGCTGCGGTGGCAATTTTTGTCTTGGTGTAGGCCTGCTCGATCTGGCCATCGATCACGCCCGGTGCCAGTGCCGGGTCCATGGTGGGGTTGAGCTGGAAGGCGAGCAGGGCGCGGGCGCGGGCAATCTCCGGTGGCAGGCGATTGGCGAGCTGGGTGTAGACGTTCGGACAGGTGTCGACCTGCACGGGCGTGCCCCAGGTCGAGAAGCGGGCCGGGTTGGGGGTGCCCATCAGTGACCAGATGTCGGTGCTTTGCGCAAAGGCGGCGGGGTCGATCGTGCCGTCCTGCAGGTCGTAGACGGTGCAGTTGTACACAAAGGCGATCAGGTCTGTGCGCAGCTGCGGGTCGCCGATGGTGGCCGCGCGCGAGGCCTGGATTAACCGGTTGCCGAACATCACGCCGTTCTTTTGGTAGGCCAGCTCGGTTGGCAACTGGGCGTTGGTGTCCGGGATGACCTGGAAGGCGGTTTCGAAGAACCGGGTCATAACGTCGCCGACCAGGCTGGTGTAGTGGCCGAAGAAGGCCACGCCGATGGGCACGTTGCCAATTGGCACCGGCGACTGGCTGCCGAGCTTGTCGACCACCACCACATCGACCTTCGGGACAAACATGGCGTTGTAGACCAGCATGAAGCCGATGAACCAGCCCCAGCCGGCAAAGCGCCCTGGTGTGAAGAGCCCGGCGAAGGCGGCCACCAGTACGCCGGTGATGGCCACCGTCTTGATCAGACCCAAATAGTCCGCGCCGCCCATGATGGCAGCGATGGCGTTGAAGACCCCGGTCAGGGTGTCGACATTGCCGTAGGCGTAGATTTCGAACATCGGTGCGCTGCGCTTCTGTCTTCAGGAGCCGCGCGCGCCGGCGTTGGCGCTGAAGTCCAGCATCGCCTTGACGGCTGGCGGCATGGCGCTCCAGAGCTGGCGCTCCAGGGTTTGCAGGTCCTGGGTCATGGAGGAGACCGAGCGCACCTTGGCGTAGGCGGTCTGCTTTTCTGCGAGGAGCTGGGCTCTGGCTTGCCGTGCGTGGTCGCGAATCTGGTCGAGGTACTGCTGTTCGACCTCCGTCCTGCGCAGGGCCTGCGACAAGGCGGCCATTGCCTGCGTGAGCGAGCGGGTCAGGAAGGTCTCGGCGTAATCCAGGGCAATGACGTCCTTGTAGGTCTCGATCAGGGTTTCTGCCGTGCCGGAGCCCGGCACGGCGTTGGCCACGGCCAGCATGCGGTAGACCGGCTCGCTGGTGTTGTTGATGAAGCCGATGTCGGCAGCGCTTTGCGGACTGCGGGTGACGATGTTGTCGGACATGCGGCGCAGCCGCTCGGAGACAAGCTGTGTGAAGGGTTTGACCGATACAGTGGTGCGCGCCGGATTCATGCACTCGGTGGGTTCGTCGCAGACATAGACGTCGACATCGACGTTGCCCTGGGCGGTTGAATCGGCGCGGCCGAGCAGCAGGTCGCGCACACCGGTGATGGTGGGCTCCACGTATCGGGGGCTGGCGCCGTTTCCGTCGTCGTCGGGTGGCGTGAGGATGACGGTGCCGATCAGGCTCATGATCAATTCCCGTTCCTGCTGGCTGATGTTGCCGCCCACCTGGTTGAGCGCCATCCAGGTGACGTTGCCCTTCACAAACGTTGCGTTGCGCACGTTCGGGTCGTTGGAGTTGGCCGCCGTCTTGACGACCGAAGGCGCGTTGGTGGCGCAGGTCAGACGTGCCTCGGCACGGTCGGACACGCTGCCCAGGTACTGGGAGATGTTGGCGCAGCCGCTTTGCACTGAGCTGTCGAATTCCCCCACCACACCGTTGACCAGCGCCTGCGCGGCTTCACAGGAGTTGATGTTCATGGCGTTGATCTTGTTCATCTGGTCCTGCAGTTCGGTAAGTAACTTGTCGATGTCGGGCGAGATCGACTGCAGGGCCAGCTTGAAGGCGTAACCCACGGCGTTGGCACCGATGTTGCGCAGGAGCGCGATGAACTGCTGCTTGTTGATGAACGAGAACGCGCCGCCATAAATGTCGATGCCGCCGCAACCGGCGCGCATGCTGGGCAGTTGGGCATTCACCAGTGGGTAGTTGCGCCCCGGCGCGCGCATCATCAGGCTGCCACCGGTGTACAGATTCATCGCCTGGCCGCGAAAGGCCCCGGGGCTTGTCACATTGCCGACCGCTCCGAGGTCGTTGAACATCGACTGCATCTCAGCATTGAGATCGGCCGGGAGTGCGGCGATGGGTGTGACGGCCAGTGTCAGGGCCATGGCGCCGGCAATCAGGCGTTGGTTTGTAGTGGTCATCGCAGAGTTCTCCCAGGGCTGGGTGGGGCGTCGGAGCGGTCGCGTGCCAGTGTGGCGACGCGCTCCAGCAGTTCGGTGTCCGACATGAGCCCGAATCCAACCGGGCGAATTTCGCGTTTGGCGGGTTGGGTCAGGTACAGCGCGGGAACGGAGCGCGCGTTCAGGCGGGTGGCGATGCCGTTGTCGGGTCGGGCGTCAGGGTACTCGGGCAGGGTGCCGCCATCCATGCTGACGGCCAGCACCGTTAGACGGAACTCCTGCTCGAAGCGCTTGAGGATGGGCGCGAAGCGGTGGCAAATCGGGCAGTCGCTGCGGAACACGAAAATCAGTCCGTGGGTGGCTGCCAGGCCGCGCACGGTCTGCGCATCGCGGTCGCGTTGCTGGTCATCGAAGACGTTGATCGCCATCGCGTTGGTGGGACGGCCGGTCATGCCGTAATCCAGGTCGGGCTCGCGCCAGACCAGGCGCTGCCAGCGGTCGGCAAACACCTGGGATTTGTCCATCACCATGCGCTGCAAACGCATGTAGGCCAGCAGATTGGTGTCGGTCGGGTTCATTACCGCCACGCGTTTGAGGTCTTCCAGGCGCTGTTGCATGGCTTCGAAGTCGCTCAGGTCCTTGGGTTTCTTCGGGGTGGTCGAGGGGTTGCTCAAGGGAAGACGGGGCTTGGGCGGCAAGGGGTCGCGGTACCAGAACCAGCCTTCTCGTTGCTGGTGCCAGTAGGTCATGGCTGTGCCGGGCGAGCCGGGTGCGTTGGAAAGTGGCGCGGGTTCGACTGCCGGGATGTCGTCTGGCGGCGCTTGATCGGCTTTCTCGGCCTGGGCGCTGCAGTTCGCCGCCAGACAGGCCGTCAAACCGAGCGCGACAAGGAGCGAGCGGGTCCAAGAGTTCTGCAGAAGCGTCTGGAGCATCTATCGTTCCTCGGGGAAGCGCCCGTCGGCGCAGAAGTTCAGCTGAAAGGCCAGTTCCTGGTCCGCACGATTGCCATTGACCAGCACGGCGCGTTGACGGGTCGTCACCTCCAGGCGGCCGCAGCCAATCTGCGGCAACGCGCGCGCACGTTTGACGTCGACCTCGATGGGGCTGGCTGTGTCGAACCTGCGCTGCAGGTAGACCGCGCCGGTGCCAGTCAGGACACCATGGGCTTCGCCGCGCTCTGCAGCCTGCATCAGGAGCGGCTTGATTTCGGTGACGGCGATGCGCTCGACGGCGGAGGCGGGCGATGCTGACATTACGGTCATGCAGGCTGTGGCGAAAATTGCCACCGTGGCCGGGAGCGCCCGCTCAATATGGATGGGAGGATGGCGGTTCATGGGGTGCCTCTGGGTCAGGGACCGAAATGGCTGTTGACGCGCTGCTGGGCCTTCTGGCGCAACGTGCCG
>CAMAWD010000125.1 GCA_945861785.1 Rhodoferax sp. OV413
TTGCATTGCGATATTGCAAAACAAGACCTGACCCCACGACTTCCCCCACGACTTCTGACCCCACGACTTCTAACCCCACGGCTTGCTTGACCCCACGGCTTGCTCCAATATCGCAATGCAAGACCTGACCCCTTCCCCGCGCACTCCAACCAGGTCGCAGGATCAGGTCGGCGGTGCGTTCGGCGCAGCGGCATAAAGGAAGGAGGCCGAAGGCCGGAGGGACAGCCGCGGAGCCGAATGCGCCGTCGGCCTGATCCCCCACACCATGCCGCCGGGTTCCGGGTTGTCATGGTTTCCGAATAGACCAACAACGTCCGCAATGCGCCGGAAGCTGACTGACGCGCCTCGCCGACTGCCACTCCCAGGCCCGGCCCCAGCAGCATGTCAAGGCCCCGCCTTGTACAACGCAACACCAGCCTCCGACACCCGGTGGCAGGCCACCTTGTGGCCCGGCAACACCTCGCGCAGCGATGGTGGCTCGGTATGGCAACGTGCCTCGGCAAACGGGCAACGTCCGGCAAAACGACAACCGGGCGGGACATTGATCGGGCTGGGCGGGTCGCCTTGCAAACGGATGCGGTCGCGCCGGCTTCGGGTGCCTGGGTCGAACGACGGCGCGGCCGACCACAATGCCAAGGTGTAGGGGTGCAGCGGGCGTTCGAACAGGCCCTCGCGCGGGGCCTGTTCGACGATCTGCCCGAGGTACATCACGCCGATCTCGTCGCACATGTGGCGGATCACGCCCAGGTCGTGCGAGATGAACAGGTAGGTCAGACCGAGGTCGCGCTGCAGGCGCTGCATCAGGTTCAGGATCTGCGCCTGGATGGCCACGTCCAGCGCGGACACCGGTTCGTCGCACACCACCAGTTCGGGCTTGGCCGCCAACGCGCGCGCCAGCACGATGCGCTGGCGCTGGCCGCCCGAGAACTGGTGCGGGAACAGCTGCAGTTGCTCGGGGCGCAGGCCAGTCTGCAGGAACAGGTGGCGGGCGAGTTCGGGGCGCTTGGCCGGTTCGCCCACCTCCATCAGCTCCAACGCCTCGAGGATCGCATCCCCGGCACGCTTGCGCGGGTTGAGCGACGCGAACGGATCCTGGAACACCATCTGGAAACGCCGGCGCACCTTGCGCAGGCCCTCGCCCTCCAGCGCGCCGATGTCATCAATGCCCAGGCGCATGTTGCCCGAGGTGATCTTGACCAGGCGCATCACGGCCAGCGCGGTGGTGCTCTTGCCTGACCCGCTCTCGCCCACGATGCCGAAGGTGCGTCCTTTGGGAATGTCGAAACTCACACCATCGACCGCCTTCACGACCGACTTGCTGCCGAAGATGCCGCCGCCGAGCGGGAAGTGCACCTTGAGGTCGCGCACCTGCAACAGCACGTTGCTCTTGTCGGTCATGCCGCTGCTCCCGGCACATGCAACCAGCACAACACGCGCCGTCGCCCGGCGTCGAGCCGGGTTTCCGGCGGCAACTGCTGGCGGCAACGCGGCAGCACCTGGCTGCAGCGCTCGGCAAACGAACATCCACCGCCGCGCTCCAGCAGGGATGGAACTGTGCCGGGGATCTCCAGCAGCGGTTCGCCAAAACCCGCTGTGCGTCGGCCCGGCGCGCACGCGATCAGCCCCTGCGTATAGGGATGCATCGGCGACTGCAGCACCTCGGCCACCGAGCCTTCCTCGACGATGCGCCCGGCATACATCACCGCCACCCGATCCGCCATTTCGGCGATCGCGCCCATGTCGTGGGTGATCAGCACCACGGCGGTTCCGGTGCGTTCGCGCAGCTCGGAGATCAGATCAAAAATCTGCGCCTGCACCGTCACGTCGAGCGCGGTGGTGGGCTCATCCGCAATCAGCACATCGGGCTTGCACGCCAGCGCCATGGCGATCATCACCCGCTGGCGCATACCACCCGAGAACTGGTGCGGGTACTCGTGTACACGGGCCTTCGCCGCCGGTATACCCACCGCCTCCAGCATCTCGATTGCACGCTGCGTGGCGGCTTTGCGGCTCAAGCCCTGGTGCAGGCGCACCGCCTCGCCGATCTGGTCACCCACGGTGTAGGCCGGGTTCAGCGAGGTCATCGGCTCCTGGAAAATCATCGAGATGCGGTTGCCGCGGTAGGCGCGCATCTCGGGCTCGCTCAGTGTGAGCAGGTCAATCCCGTCCAGTGCAACCCGCCCCGAGGTGATGCGCCCCGGCGGGGTCGGGATCAGGCGCATCATGGCCAGCGCGGTCATGCTCTTGCCGCAGCCAGATTCACCCACCAGGCCCAGGGTCTCGCCGCGGTGCACCGTGAAAGCGACATCGTCGAGCACCCGCGCCACACCGCCGCGGGTCTGGAATTCGACACCAAGCTGGCCCACTTCCAGCAGTGCAGCGGTGGTCGCGGGGGCGGTCATGGCAAGGCGGCCTTCATCGCAGATGCAGCTTGGGGTTCAGCGCGTCGTTGAGCCCGTCCCCCACCAGGCTGACCGACAGCACCGTAAGGAAGATCGCCGCGCCGGGGAAACTCACCGCCCACCAGCACTCCAGGATATTGCGCCGGTTCGAGCCGATCATCAGCCCCCAGCTCATGACGTTGGGGTCCGACAGGCCCAGAAAGCTCAACCCTGCCTCGAACAGGATCGCCACACCGATGATCAGCGTGGCCGACACGATCAGGGGCGGCAGCGCATTGGGCAGGATCTCGCGCAACATCAGCCGCAAATGGCGCGCACCCATCGCGCGCGCCGCACTCACGTATTCCAGGTGGCGCAGGCGCATGAACTCGGCCCGGGCCAGGCGCGCCGTGCCGGTCCAGCTGACCATGCCGATGGCGACGATCACCACACCCAGCGAGGGCTGGAACAGCGTGACGAGCACCATCGCGAACAGCAGCGCCGGCAACACCTGGAACAACTCCGTCAAACGCGACAGCAGGCTGTCAACCCAGCCGCCGAAGTAACCCGCCAGTGACCCCACGGTGACGCCGATCGACACGGTGATACATGCCGCCGCCAGGCCCACCAGCACGGTGGCGCGGCCACCGACCAGCATGCCGGCCAGGATGTCGCGGCCCAGGTAGTCGGTGCCGAGCCACAAGGCGCGGTCGGTGAACGGCTCGGTGAACGGTGCACCCATGATGTCGAACGGCTTTACCCCGTAGAGGCCGGGGCCCAGCACCATCACCAGCGTGATGCAACACAGCAGTACCAGCCCCAGCATCGCGGCCTTGTTGCGCCGGAACACGCGCCAGGCCTCGCGCGCGGGCGAGAGCACCACCACGGCAAGTGGCGCGGCGGCGGGCGCGGCGGGATTCGGTGTGCTGCTCATTTGCCACGCAGCCGCGGGTCGATCCAGCGGTAACTCAGGTCGGTCAGCAGGTTGGCCACGATGACCAGCATGGACGAGAAGGTCAACACGCCCAGCAGCGTGGGGTAGTCGCGCCCGAGGATGGCCTCCAGTGCGAGTGTGCCCAGGCCGGGCCAACTGAACACGGTCTCGACCAGCACGGCGCCGGAGATCAGGTTGCCGAACTGCAGCCCGGCAATCGTCACCACCGGCATCAGCGCGTTGCGCAGCGCGTGTTTGAAGGTCACGACCCATTCGCTCAGGCCCTTGGCGCGCGCGGTGCGGATGTAGTCCGAGCCCAGAATCTCGAGCATGCTGGCGCGTGCGAGCCGGCTGTATTGCGCCAGGTAGACAATGGTCAAGGTGAGTGCGGGCAACACCAGGTGGTGCAACACGTCGACCACGGCGCTCCAGCCACCGACGCCGAACTGGCGCACGTCGCGCATGCCGGCGATCGGCATGATCGGCCAGACCTTGCCAAACAGGATCACCAGCAAGATACCGGTCCAGAACACCGGCATCGCATAACCTACCAGCGACAACACGGTGACCGCACCACTGGCGAAACTGTCGGGCCGCCGGGACGCAAAAACACCGAGCAGGGTGCCCACGACGATGGCAAAGACCAGCGCCGTCAGCACCAGCAGGATGGTGGGGCCGATGCGGTCCAGGATCAGCCCCGACACCGGCCGGCTGTAGGTGTAGGACTGCCCGAGGTCGCCCTGCAGGCTCTTGCCAATGTAGGTGACGAACTGCACCGGCAGCGGGCGGTCCAGCCCGTACGCTTTCTTGATGCTGGCAATCACCTGTGCGTCACCACCGCCCATCTCGCCGGCAATCACACTGGCGGGGTCACCCGGTGCCGCGTGGATCAGCATGAAGTTGATGGCCAACACGGCCACCAGCAGCCCGGCGGCCCAGGCCAGACGGCGCAACAAGGCAAACGCGAGATGCATCGTCGACGCGACGGATCAGGCCTTGACCGTGGTGTCGGTGATGCCGTCGATCTGGCCCCAGATGCCGGCCGGCGCGTTGGCCACCTTGGCCGAATAGGCCTCGTAAAAGGTCTGTTCGTACAGGAACGCAACGGGACAGTCATCCACCACGGTCTTCTGCACCTGCTTGTACAGCTCCTTGCGCTTGGCCAGGTTCATCTCCTGACCGGCGGCGGCCAGCCATTCGTCGACCTTGGGGTTGGCATAACTCTGGGTGTTGGACCAGATCACGCCGGGCTTGATGTTGGAGCTCAGCCAGGTGCGGTGCACACCGATCACCGGGTCGCCCCAGTTCCAGACCGAATCGAGCGTCATCTCAAACTGCAGTGACGACACGCGCCGGGCCCAGGTCGGGAAGTCGGGCGACTGCCGGATATTCACCTCGATCCCCACTTTGGCCAGGGACGGCTTGAGGTATTCCTGGATCGTCTTCAGATCTGCATTGCCGGGAATGGCGTCGACATCCAGCGTCAGGCGCACGCCATTGGCGCCAGGTTTCAGCCCTGCATCGTCCAGCAACTTCGTCGCCCGGGCCAGGTTGAGTTCGTATTTCTCGACATCGCCGGTGTAGTACGGGCTGCCGCCCGCCAGCGGGCCGGTAGCGCGGCCATTGATGCCGCCCAGGATGGTGTCGAGGATGAACTTCTTGTCGACTGCGAAATTGATCGCCTGGCGCACGCGTTGGTCGGCCAGCTTGGGGCTCTTGGTATTGAACGCCAGCCAGACGAGGGGCCCGATGGCCGGTGCCGCGCCCTTGACCACCGTGACACCGGGCGTCTTGCGCACCCTTGCCAACTCGCGCGGGTCGGTGACCGCCTGGTGCACATCGACCTCACCGCGCTCGAACGCCAGCAGCAGGCTGCCGGAGTCCTTGAACAGGCGCACGATGACGCGGTCCAGCCGGGGCTGGTCCTTGAGGAAAAAGCGGTCGAAACGCTCCATCACGATGTGTTCGCCCGGCTTGAACTCGACCAGCCGGAACGGGCCGGACCCGACCGGGTTGGCGTTGCGCGGGTGGATCTTGACGTCGGTGCCATCCCCGAAGATGTGCTTGGGGATGATTGGCGTGAGTGAGGTCGACATCGCCAGCAGCACGGCCGGGTGGGGCTCGGACAGGCGGATCACCGCTGTCTGCGGATTGCTGATCGTGACCGCGTTGACCGGGCCGTACATGGTCTTGAACGGGTGGTTGTCGCGGATGGTCTCGATGGAAAATTTCACGTCTTCGGCCGTAACCGGCCGGCCGTCGTGGAACACCGCGTCCTTGCGCAGCACCAGCGTCACGCTGCGGTTGTCAGGAGACAAGGCCCAGCTTTCGGCCAGGTAGGGCTGCGGCTTCCAGTTCTTGTCCATGCGGATCGGCGAGGCAAACAACTGTGCCGCCGGCATCATTGTCGCGATGCCGCTCTGGACTGCGGAATTCAGATGGCGCGGCGTCTGCGTGCTGCCGATCACCAGCACACCTCCCTTGGCCGCCTGGGCCGCAACTTCGAGTGGAATGCCAAAAATGCTGCCGGCGGAAAAAGCAGCTCCAGCCTGGATCAGGCGGCGGCGATCGATGGTGGTCATGGCGGAACTCCGATGGTTGGATGGGGTGAGCGTACACCAGCGCGGGCGGCGCGCGCGCCGAATCAGGGTGCCACTGCCGCATATCCCGAAGTGCCAGCAGATGCGCGTTTTCCCTGATCTGGTGGGCCGCGCGGACCACTCCGGTGCACTGCGCGCTGCCATGCGGCCATGCGGCCAGGCCTGAGATGGGCAAGGGGAACAGACACGCCGGCGGGCACCTGTCATGGTTCTGGTTTAGAGTCTGGCCCGTCCATGCCCTCGGCCCTTCGTTCCATGAGAATTCTGATCTGGCTTTTTCTTGCCACCTGGCTGGGCACCGCCGGTGCCCAACCTGCCCCCCACGGGCCGGACGGCTTTCGCAACAACTACCCGCATCCCGACAAGGGCAGCCTGTGGGCCTGGCAATGGGAGCGCCTGCGCAATGGGCTGCCCAAGGAGCCCGAAGGCGGCTGGAAACTGCCGTTCGTCATGACCGATCCAGTGGCGCTGGGCGCAGCGGAAAACAACCCCTCGGTCACCTGGATCGGTCACGCGACGATGCTGGTGCGACTGGCAGGTAAAAACGTCCTGTTCGACCCCACGTTCTCGCCCCGCGCCTCGCCGGTCGGTTTCGCCGGGCCGAAACGGGTGGTTCCGTTGCCGATCGACATTGCGGATTTGCCACGCATCGACGTGGTGATGATTTCGCACAACCACTACGACCACCTCGACGCCAACTCGGTGCAGCGCCTTGCTGCGTCAACCCATGGCAGCCCGCGCTTCCTGGTGCCCAAGGGGCTCGCAGCGTGGTTCAAGGAACAGGGCATCACCCACGTGGACGAATACGACTGGTGGCAGGAAACGCGGGAAGGACCGCTGCGAATCACTTTCGTGCCGGTGCAGCACTGGAGCCGGCGTGGCCTGACCGACACCAACCAGAGCCTGTGGGGCGGGTGGGTGGTCGAAGGCGAAGGCCTGCGCCTGATCCACACCGGCGACACCGGTTATTCGCCGGACTTCAAGGACATCGGGCAGCGGCTGGGGCCGTTCGACATGGCCTTCATCCCGATTGGCGCCTATGCACCGCGCTGGTTCATGAAGGTCATGCATGTCAACGTACCCGAGGCGGTGCAGGTCCGCGCCGACCTGCGCGCCGAGCGCGCGATCGGCATGCACTGGGGCACCTTCGAATCGCTCACCGATGAGCCTCTGGACGAACCACCCCAGGTGCTGGCGCGCATGCGCGCCGAGCGCGGCCTTCTGCAAGCGCAATTCGACGTGCTCAAGATCGGCGAGACGCGCAAGCTGGACAAAGTGACCACGCCCTGAAGGCGGCGGGCGGGCGCTGCTTCTGGTCGCCGGGGCAATGACGGGGCGGGCACCAACAAGAAACCAGGCTCCCCTTGACTGCAGTTGGCTGACCTGTTTGAACTGGAATTCCATCGTTGAACGCATTGCTGGTGTTTCACAGGTTCACACATTCACGTAATGCAGTGATAAACTGCATTTTTGAGGATAACGCCCATGTCAAACCTGACTGTCGCCGTTGACGAGCAGTTGATCAAGCGCGCTCGTATCCGTGCCATTGGCGAGGGCACATCGGTCAGCGCCTTGGTGCGCGAATTTTTGGCGCAGTACGTCAATACGGGCTCACCCGCCTCTGACGGCGGTCTGGCTTCGGGGCTTGCCGCCGAAGTCACTTCCGGCAAAGACCTCGCCAGCACCAGACCCGTGCTGGCTTCTTTGGACGAACCTTCTCAACCTGGCGCCGCGGCCAATGATCTGCTTCGCATGATTCAGGACGTGCGCGATGAAATAGCGGCGAATCAGCAGCCCACCGGCACACAGCAACTGAATACAGATCCTCTGCGCAGCACTTTGCGCGACCGTTTGTACGAGGGTGATTACCGCGCAAGGGATCGCATCGAGAGCAAGGCGCAGCGCAGCGCCGGATCAGGTGGTGCAAGTTCATGACCGAGCGGTCAACGCTGCTCGCCGACGGTCTTTGCTTTCTTGACACCAATATCCTGATTTACGCAATTGACGACCGGGAACCCGATCGGCAAACCATTGCGCTGCAACTCATCGATGCGTTGGCGCAAAGCAGAAAGGGCGTGCTCAGCACGCAGGTGCTGCTGGAGTTGAACGCCAATCTGACGGGCAAGTTCAAGCTCAATCGCCATACCGCGGCAATGATGACGGCGGCCTATGCCGACTGGATCGTGATTGAAAGCGATCTGGCCTTGGTCTTGCGCGCCATCGCACGGTCCACCGAACAAAACCACTCCATCTGGGACGCCATGATCATCGAGGCCGCCATTCGGGCAGGGGCCACCACGCTGTACAGCGAGGACATGCAACACGGCCGACGCTTTGGTGGACTCCTTATGGTGAATCCGTTTTTGACGCAATGAATCACACGCTGGATTCTGCTTTGCACAGCGCCCGGCGCGCACCATGTTGACAACAGCAACGGGCTGTTGGTGCGGGCAGGAAACTCGCTTCTTCAGTGGTAGTCGTCTTCAAGTTGGTGCCGCACAGCCAGGATGTTCACGGTTGTCGCATCCTGTATCTCGTACAACGCGACATAACCGCTGCTACCAAACGCAATCACCAACTCACGCAGGAACGGGTTATTACTTGCCTTGCGAAAGATGAACGGGGAGCGGCTCAGATGGCTTTCAACTTCATGGGTGATCGTGTCTATGGCGCGCTGCGCCAGGTCAAAATCCTCGACGGTCTGGGCGTGGTTCAGCAGAAAGTCGAACAGTCGCAACAGGTCATCACGCGCGGTTTCGGTGTAATGAACCCGAAACGCACCCTTCACCCAAGTACCTTCTTGCGACGCGCATCCAGTCTTTTCTGGAGCTCGCCGTGCACCGCCGCAGCAGGGTGGTAGATGCCTGTGCGCTTGGCGTCCTGGGCAGACCGCAAGCCGCGCGCCAGGAACTCCGCCTGCACCTGGCGGCGCTGGATGGTTTCACGCACCGCGTTTTCGATCAGGCCGGTCAGCGTTTCGCCTTCTTGCAGCACGCTCTCGGCGGACGCACGCAGTTCGGCGTCGACACGTACGGAGGGGAAACTTGCAGTTTTCATGGAGATTGCGTTGCGGATGCGTTGCAATCAGTGTACCCGACACCCATGTCCTGCAAAGTGCCGCACCCTGACCGCACGGGCCCGCGCTACTTCTCGTCGCGCAGCCAGTACCACTTGTACAGGATGCGCTGGCCGATGCGCCGGAATGGCGCCAGCGCCGGCGACCGCACCAGACCAAAAAAGTTCGGATACTCCAGCGGCGAGTCGTAGATCGGCAGTTTGAAGACCTCCTGCCCGGCGTCCTTGCCGGCGACACGTTCGGCCAGGCGCTTGCCGGCCCAGGTGGAGAACGACACGCCGTTGCCGCCATACCCCACCGCATGCCAGACCGTCTGGGCCGGGTCGGGGCGGGTGATGCGCGGCATCATGTCGTGGCTCACGTCGACCCAGCCCCACCAGGAGTAGTCGATCTGGATGCCGGCCAGTGGCGGGAACTTGCGCGCAATCGCGTCGGTCAGCAGTTTCAGGTGGTCGGCACGTTCGGCGTCGGCACCGGTGACCGCGCTGCGGCTCCCGAGTTGCAGGCGGTTGTCGGGCAGCAGCCGGTAATAGAAACGCAGCGTGCGGGTGTCGGTCAGGAAAGTGCGCGAGCGGAAATTGGTCGCCTTGAGCTCCGCGTCGGTCAGCGGGCGTGTGACCACCGAGTTGGACAGGATCGGCATGATCTTGTTGCGCAGCAGCGGGTTCAGGCCCTGCCCGGTATACCCCCCGGTGCAGACGGCCACCCGTTTGGCGCGCACGATGCCTCCCGGTGTGCGCAGGTGGTGGATGCCACCCTTGGTTTCCCATCCCTGCACCGGGCTGCCCGGATGCACACGAGCCCCCAGCGCACGCGCCCTGGCGGTGAGCCCGAAAGTGAACTTGAGCGGGTGGATGCCCACACCTTCCTGCTCCAGCATCGCGCCGGCGGTGTCACGCTCGTCGCAGTAGTCGCGGCGCACCTCCTCGGCACTCAGCATGCGGGTGTCGTAACCGAAGGTCTCGCGCCGCACGCGGGTTTCGTTGCGCAGGTAGTCCATCTTCTCGGGCCGGTGCGCCAGGTACAGGTGCCCGCCGTCGAAAGCGTCGCAGTCGATCTCGGTGGTGAGTTGTTTGAAGTTCTCGAAACCGGTGCGGATCTCGCGGTCGAGCTTTTTGGCGACATCCAGGCCCCAGCGTTCGATCCATTGGGTGCGGGTGAGGCGGCCACTGGCGTTCTGGCCCTGCCCCCCGCTGCGGCTGGAGCAGCCCCAGGAGGTCTGGTTGGCCTCCAGCACCACGGCCTGGATGCCGTGCTCCTGCGCCAGGTACAGTGCGGTCGACATGCCGGTGGAGCCCGAGCCGATCACCACCACATCGGCATCGGTATCGGCGCGGATCGGCCCATCGTCGGGCGGTGGCGTGCCGGCGCTCGCCACCCAGTAGCTTGGTGCATAGGCGCGCCCGGCGCCCGGCGTCGCGGCGACCAGCGGGTCGTACTGCGGGTCGTAACGCTTGTCGGCGGCGGCAGCCTGGCCCGTGAAAGACAAGGGTTGCGTCATGGACATGCTGGTACGCGTCTTATTTGGTGGCCGGCAGGTTGGGCCGGTTCTTGCGAAACACGTTCTTCACCGCGATCTTGCCGTCGCGAAAGCTGAAGATGTCCACCCCGTCGGACTCGATGCGGCTGCCATCGGGCGCAGTGCCGGTGAAGGTCCACTGCGAGACGCCGAAGTCGCCCTGCACAAAGTGTTTTCCGTTGCGCCACTGCGCATCGGGCGACGTGACCCAGGCGCCCGGGAAGGCCTTGCGCACAGCTTCGGCGCCCACATGGCGGGTGCCGCAGGCGTCGGGGCCACCGGCGGTCATGAACACACAGTCGTCGGTCATGAAGGCCATCAGCGCATCGATGTCGTGGCGGTTCCACGCGTCGCTGAAAGCCTCCAGCGTGGCGGCGGTGACGGGGGTACGGGTCTCGGGCATGGAATCTCCCAGGGGTGCTAGATGAACTGCCGCCAAGGGTAAGCAACAACTCCTGCAGGCGATAGGGCCAGATGGAAGGATTCGAGGTAGCCAGTGTGGCCCGCAAAGATCAACGGCGCCGTGGGATCGACCAACCCGCCTGGCGGTTCACCTTGTTGTTCTCGTATTCCCAGATGCTGCCGCAGCGCTCGCAGCGGAATTTGGTGATGGTGACCGCGCCGTGTTTGTGCACCACGCTGCGGTGGGTGCCCTGGATCAACTCGGCGTGCCCTTTGGCGCCGCGCCAGTTGCGCTGAATGCCGGCGCAAGGCTCACACAGCGATTCGTCGTTGGTGGAGGTATCGGGGAGCTTGGGTGCGTCGGGCGGCGGTGTTTGGGTCATGGGCGCGTCTTGTTTCTGTTCAGGTTGGCGGTCAGGGGTGTATTGTCTTCCCGCCACCCGGTTCAACGCACCAGTGCGCGCCAGAGGAGCCGGCCACCGAACAGCATGAACAGCGTGCCGATCGTGCCTTCGAGAACCCCGCGAAACCGGGCATAACCGGAGCGCATTTTCTCGCGCTGGAACAACCACCCGAGCGCGGCAAGGTAGCTCGCGTTGCAGCACACCATGATGGCGATGGTGGCAAAGCCGGTTGCGACATTGGCGTGCAGTACGCCTGCCACCGCATAGATCGAGGTGATGAACAGGATCGCCTGCGCATTCGACACGGCGGTGACAAACCCCAAGACCGCAGTGCGTCGGTAGTCGGCCGGCGTGTCGCCAGCAACATGGACGCAGGGTGCCACCACAGCGCTGCCCATGCGTGCGCGGCGGATAAGCTTGGAGCCGACCCACATCAGGTACAAGCCGCCAAAGACGCTGACGCCAAGACGCAGCCACGGAAACGCCTCCAGCAGCGCCGCCCAGCCAACGAGGGCGAGACTCGCCATCAACGCAATGCCGGCCAGGTTGCCAAAAATTGCAAACGCGACATGTGTCGGGCTTCTGGTTATCGCCACATGCGTCACCATCAAGACGTTGGGGCCGGGAGTTGGCACGACCGCCAGCCATAGCAGCGTAAACGACGAGAGCACGGAGAGGTCGAGGGACAGTGGCATTGCGCCGATGATATCGCCGCAGCGCCGGCTAAACTGGCTCCCCATGGCCCCTCCCCGCACCATCCAATGGGCGCAGCTGTTCGCGCTGCCCGAACAAAGCGCCCTGCCCCTGCAGGGCCGCCTGCGCCAGGCGATCGTGCAGACCATCCTGGACGGTCGCCTCACCGTGGGTGCACCACTGCCGTCCTCACGTGAACTTGCCGTGTTGCTGGGTCTGAGCCGCAACACCGTCACCTCGGCCTACCTGCAACTGGTCGATGAAGGTTTCCTGCAGGCGCGGCCGCGCAGCGGTGTGTTTGTGGCACCCAATGCACGCCCGGTGTCAGCCGTGCAGGCCGAACCCATGGTGGGCAGCAGCCGGCAGGCGCCGGAGTGGGCCGCGCGGGTGTTGCGCTCCTTGGTGGACCGGCCCACACTGTCCAAACCCGAGCAGTGGAGCGCCTACCCCTACCCCTTCATCTACGGCACCTACGACCCGCAGCTGTTCCCGACCGAGGATTTTCGCGAGTGCTGCGTGCGCAGCCTGGCGCGCTCGCAGTTACCGCACTGGACGCCCGACCTCGAAATCGACGACGTGCCGGAGCTGATCGAGCAGATCCGCACCCGGCTGTTGCCGCGGCGCGGCGTGTTCGCGCTCAAGGAAGAAATTCTGGTCACGGTCGGCACCCAGAACGCGTATTACCTGCTGGCCGAGGCGCTGTTCGACAAGACCACACGGGTTGGCCTGGAAGAGCCCGGCCACCCCCACGCGCGCAACAGCTTTTCGATGCGCCGACCGCAGTGGGTCGAAATCGCGGTGGACGACGACGGCCTGGTGGTGGACGCGCTGCCAGCGGTGGACTACCTGTTCATCACGCCCTCGCACCAGAGCCCGACCACCGCCACGCTGAGCCTGGAGCGACGCCAGTGGCTGCTGCGCAAGGCCGAGTTGCAGGATTTCGTGGTGATCGAGGACGACTACGAGGCCGAGAACCTGTACCAGGGCGAACCCATGCCCGCGCTCAAGAGCCTGGACCGCGCGGGGCGGGTGATCTACCTGGGCTCGGTGTCAAAAAGCCTGTCGCCCGCCTTGCGCCTGGGCTACATCGTGGCACCCCGGGCGCTGGTCCACGAGTTGCGCCTGATCCGCCACACCATGGTGCGCCACCCCAGCGCGTTCCTGCAACATGCCTATGCCTTGTTTCTGTCGCTGGGCCACCACGAGTCACACACCCGGCGTGTGAACCAGGCCATGCAGCAGCGCCTGGCCCAGGCGGCGCAGGCGCTGCGCGAGTTTCTGCCAGAGTTCAAGTTTTCAATGCCCCAGGGCGGCGCGTCGATCTGGGTGCAGGCGCCGGCCTGGGTCGACGCGGCCGAACTCGGTGAGATGGCGCGCGCCCACGGGGTGTTGATCGAGGCCGGTGATGTGTTCTTCGCCAAGCCGCCCTACCCGTGCCCGTTTTTTCGGCTGCGACTGTCATCGATTGCAGCCAGCCAGATCGCTGCGGGCATCCGCGCGCTGGGGCTGGCGGTGAGCGACCTGGCACGGGCGCGGGGAGAGAAACGCAGTTCGGTGGTCAAGCGACTGCATTGACCGTCCCGTGAAGCGAGTTGCAGCAACACCCGCAGTTGCACGTGCCGCCGCACTATCAGGCGCCGGAGCCAAAAGCCCGGGCCCTTCCCCGATCAGCGTTTTCGGGACATCGTGTCGTAGGGCGCCAGTGGCGCCCAGATCGACTGCGGAATGTCGACCAAGTCCTTGCGCGCCGCGTAACCCTGCGCCCACACGTGGGTGAACAGCACCGGTGCGTCCGCCACCACCTGGCGCTGGAACTCGGCGTACAGCTTCTTGCGTTTCTCGGTGTCACGCTCCACGGTGGCCTGCGCCAGCAACTCGTCCACCTTCGGGTTCGCATAGTTCTGGGTGTTGGACCAGATCACGCCCTGCTTGATGTTGGAGGACAGGTAGGTGCGATGTACGCCAATCACCGGGTCGCCATAGTTGAAGGCGCCGTCTACCGTGGCGTCGAAATCGTAGGTCGAGACGCGGCGCGCCCAGGTGGGAAAGTCGGGTGAACTGCGCACCGACACTTCGATCCCGATCTTGGCCAGCTGCGGGCGCAAGTACTCGGCAATGGTCTGCGAGTTGTCGGGCGAGTTGGGCAGAAAGTCAATCGCCATCGCAAATCGTTTGCCATTGGCGCCCACTTTCAGCCCCGCTGCGTCGAGCAACTTGGCTGCCTTGTCCAGGTTGAGTTTGTAGGGTTCGACCTTGTCGGTATAAAACGGTGAACCCTGCGCAATCGGCCCGGTGGCCACCAGTGTCTTGCCCTGGTGCAGTTGGCGCACGATGAACTCCTTGTCCATCGCAAACCCGATCGCCTGGCGCACGCGCACGTCGTCGAACGGTTTCTTCTTCAGGTTGAACGCCAACCAGCCCAGCGGGCCGATCGCTTCACCGCCCTTGCGTGACACCACGACCTCAGGTGACTTCGCGAGTTGCGTCAGCTGGCTCAGGGTCAGCGAACCCGGCAGCAGGTCGATCTCGCCGCGCTCCAGCGCCAGCGCCTGGGCCGAGGTGTCGGGAATGATCCGGATGATCAGGCGGTCCACCTTGGGGCGGTCCTTGATGAAGAACCCGGCGTAACGCTCCAGCACGATAGCCTCGCGCGGATTGAATGCGACCACCTTGAACGGCCCGGACCCTACCGGATTGACGTTGCGCGGATGTGTCTGCAAGTTTTGGCCGTCGTCAAAAATGTGTTTGGGAATGATCGGGCAGAAGGCAGGGGAGAGCGCCAACAAAATGGCTGGATGCGGCTGCTTGAGCCGGATGATGGCGATCTGCGGCGTTGGTGTGTCGACCCGCTCGACCGGTTCGAACATTGACTGGAACGGATGGTTGGCCTTGATCGCCATGATAGAAAACGCAACGTCCTCCGAGGTGATGGGTTTGCCATCGTGGAAGGTCGCACCCGGCACCAGCCTCAGCAGCAGCGACTTGCCGTCGTCCTGGAACACCCAGCTTTCGGCCAGGTAGGGCTGCGCATTCCAGTCCTTGTCGAACCGCAGCGGGCTGGCAAAAATCTGGGTCGCGGGAATACCGGTGGCGATTCCGGACTGCACCGCCGAGTTCAGATGGCGAGGCACCGGCCCCATGCCGATCACGATCGTGCTGGGCGCGGTCTGCGCCGCCGAACCGAGGGTACAGGCAGCCATCAGGGCAGCCAGCAGGCCACGCGCCATGGTCGAGGCAAGAGAATTTTTTGACATGTCGAATTCCGGTTGGGATCAAGGGCTGCCACGCCCAGAGGAGGCGGGACGCTGCGATTTTGCGATCGGTTTCGGGCGGGGTACGTTCAGTTTGCGCCAGTAAATTGACGATAACAGCCATGCATTGCACAATCCAGCATGGCCATTGGCAGTGAAACACCACAAGCAACGACCCCGTTGCTGCCCGGCCCGATCGGGTTTGTGCTGATCCCGCAGTTCGCCGTGATCGCACTGGCGTCGGCGATCGAACCGCTGCGCATCGCCAACCGCTACCTGCAGACACCCTACACCTGGAAGCTGCTGTCGCTGGACGGCCAGGCGGTGGCAGACGACAACGGCATTCTGATCCAGCCCCACGGCTGCCTTTACGACGAACAGGCGCTGGGCACCGTGATCCTGTGCGCTGATATCCAGCCCGACCGCTACTACTCGCGCACCCTGCGCACCTGGCTGCAACGCATGAACACCGGCGGCGCATCACTGGGAGCCCTCGACACTGGCTGCTTTCTGCTCGCGCGTGCCGGGCTGCTGGACGGCCACCGTGTCACCATGCACTGGGAAGTGGTCGATGCCTTCCGTGAACGGTTTCCAAAAATCGTGGCGGCGAAAACCCTGTTCGAAGTCGGCGCGCGACGCCTGACCTGCGCGGGCGGCACCGCCGCCATCGACATGATGTTACACGCCATCGCCGCCGACCATGGGCAGCATCTGGCCAACCGCGTCGCCGAACACTGCCTGCACGACCATATGCGCCCTGGCGACCTGGCGCAACGCATGTTGCCCACGGCACGCAAGCGCATCCACCATCCGGCGCTGGCCAAGGCCATGGAGTTCCTCGACGGAACACTCGACCGGGCGGTGGGCATACCGGAGCTCGCCAGC
>CAMAWD010000126.1 GCA_945861785.1 Rhodoferax sp. OV413
TTCTTTGATCACCAAGCTGTGGGGTGGAGGGCAACTCCATAGTCGCGGATCACAGCGGTGGCCAGTTACCCAAGAAATGCAGGCGCCTATGTCTTGATGCGCGCCGACCCGCGCGGTTATTGGGTGGCGTCGCCATCATGGTCAGGGTCGGCATCGGCCGGCTTCAGTTCTGTTTCGTAGTCCTGGCCGCCATAAAAGACACCAATGATGGATACGCGCGTGTCGCTGACTACGAAGGCGATGATGGCCCGGCCCTTGTAGTTCGTGATACGCAGACCAAGCCGAATGTCATCCCTGCGTGTGCCTCTGAGGCGAGACGTCTTCAAGGTTTCGCAGTAGTTGATGATGGCATCGGTATAGCGCTGGCAACCAAAGGCGATGCCGCCGCCGCAATGTAGCGGTACAACGCCTCCAATTGACCCAGCGCCTCCGGCGTGAAGACGACAGGCAAGACCGGAGTCGGCATCAAGCTTTGGACGTGGCTGCGCGATGAGTTGCTGCAAGGCGCTTGCGCACCTGTGCAATGGGAACCGCCCTTGACGGATCGGCCATCAGCGCATCGTGGTCGGGGCCTACCTGAGTCCGCAGCCATTGCTCCATGGCCCGATCACGCGCCATCAAGGCACGCAGGCCATCACGGATTACTTCGCTTTCAGTGGCGTAGTCGCCGGAAGCTACCTTGGCTTTCACCAAGCCGGCCATTTCCGTTGGCAGTGTGATGCTGAGTTGCTGGGTTGTGCGCATGGCTGGCCTGCCTGTTGATCGAGCAGGACTAAATCTTACTCGCACGCCATCGTTGATGCTGATGGTCACGCTTGAAAACCTCTTCTCTGCGCAGGCATCTCATGTTGAGTCGCAAGTGAGTCGCCGACCCCATTTCCCTTTCTGAAAACACCCATTGAACTATGGCGAGGGACGGTGGATTGTAGGGTCGGCCCCGGGTGGAAAAGCGCAGTGGCGCGTGCCAGTGCTGCTTTACGCCGCGCGCTTTCTCGCCGGCTTCGTCCAGTTGTCGCCTTCGATTGCGGCATTGTTACCAACCTTGGCCCACGCGGCCTTTGCTGCAGTCGCGCTGGCTGATGCCGCCCGCTTCTCGAAGAACTGCGCAGTCTCCATGGCGCTGATCTTCTCGGCAATTGCCACCACAAAAAATTGGTTCATCGTGGTGTCGTCGGTGGCGGCTATCCGCTTGGCGGCCTGCTTGAGCGACTCAGGCAGACGCAGGGCATAGTTGCTCATGGTTTCATTTCCTCGGTAGGGCAAGATCGAAATGCTTGAAAGTCTGTTCGGGAGTGAGCACGGGAATACCAAATCGCTTCGCGGGCGCAAAGTCACGCAGGTTATATGTCACAAGCGCATGGACCCGGGCATTCGCCGCGGCCTCCAACACCATTTCATCGGCAGGGTCGCGCAACTGCGGTCGCCACTGGTAATGCGTCAAGACCGGCTCAAGCAGCGCCGCCAGTTCATTCAGGATCGCGTCCACATCCTTGACACGTAGACCAGAAGCCGCCCTTTGTTCCGGCCGTTGAAGCACATCCTCGTATTCCAGGAACAGCGCCGGACTGCAGCAAATCAGGATATTGTGCGCGCGCACCAGTTGCATCAAAGCGAAGGACGGCCCATTCCTATTGCGAGTGGCAGCCACCAGGATATTGGTATCAACAATGATTCTGGGTACTGATTTCATATCGCGGGTGATATTAACATGACATTGCCCAAGTGTCTGTCTGGCGCAACTCGATCCAATGCTCCGTCCCGCCGATCGGGTGCGTGTTCAGTTGTTGAAGCGGGCACGAGGTGCGCCAACGTGGCTTTGATGCTGGAGTACGAAGCAGTGTGCTCGCGCAGCGCGCACCGTGCGGCGGCGGGACTGACCCTGAAACAGGTGGGCATTTTCTTGGACTCCATTGCCGCGCTGGTGGAACCAGTGGAAACGCACTGTCTCTGGCCCCCGCAGTTGCGTGATCCGGGTGACGAGATGGTTCTTGAGGCTGCGGTGAACGGCCAGGCGCAAGCGATTGTTACTTTCAATATTCGCGATTGCGGCGCTGCCGCCGCCCAGTTTGGAGTTGATCTTTTGTTGCCGCGCGCAGCATTGGCATCGTTGAAAGGATGACGTATTCGTATGAGTGATGAGCGTGGGTAGATGCCCACACATGGCTCGCTTGCCACCGGTGGGACATTGAACCATGGTTCTGTGCAGCGACAAGCGTTGCCAGGCGCGAAGGCCCGCTTTGAGCGCTTGCATGCGCCGCACTTCCGGATCGGCGCGAGGTGCGCAATGGCGGGGTTGAAATGGGCGCGCCCGAGCGCCGGCGTCAGTCGTACCTGACGGTGAAGATCAGGTCGATGGCGCTCTGTTCGCCGGTGCTGGCGCGCAGCGTGAAGCGCCGTGACAGGTCGTAGAAGATCGAGATCGTGCCCAGGGTGCCCGCCAGGCTGCGTTCGTAGGCCACGTAGAAATCGCGCGATATGCGTTTGCCCAGCGTCACGGTGGCGCCCGAGGCGCTGCCATCTGCGCGCGCGGCGGAGGCCCCGATGGACAGTTCGTCCAGGCCCAGGGCGCTGGCCAGCCCGCCCGACAGGCCCTGGCCGCTGCGGCCCAGCAGGGCGATCGCCGCCTGTTGCAACACGGCGGCCTCGGCGCCGCCGTTGGCGCCGGAGCGCCCCAGCACGAGCCAGGCGAGTTTTTCGGCCTCGGGCAGCTCGGGCTCGGCAAACAGGCGCACGCGTGGGGCGAGCGCATTGCCGCTGATTTGCACGCCGACACGTTGCGTGAGGTTGGGGCGCAAGGCGAGGATGTCGAGCACCGGGTTGTCGTAGGCACCGGTGAAACGTATCACACCCTGCCCGATATCGAGCAACTGGCCGTAGGCCTTGTAGCTGCCGCGCACCGTGCGCACCTCGCCGCTCAGGCGCGGCGGCTCGCCGCCCTGCGCGCGCAACTGCAGTGTGCCCGCCAGCCGGGTGACGATGCCGCGGCCCTGCACCTGGAAGTCGGGCCCCAGGTCGAGGGTCAGGGCGAGTGTCGTCTGCACGGGTGTGCCCGGCGGTTCAACCGGGCCGTTTGCTGGCCGGGTGCCTTTGCCGTCGGGGGTGCCGACGATCGCCTTGCTGCCACGGACCACCACGTCGTCGCCCAGTTGTGGCGCGTTTTCTTCGGGCAGAACAAAGGACGCCTGATCGGCCTTCAGCGTGCCCTGGACGTCGAGCCGGGCGTTGCGCAGGCGGGCCTGCATCGCGCCCGACACGACCATGCGGCGATCAGCCCGGGCCGACACGCGCAGGGCCTTTGCCGTGGCGTCCAGGTCGAGCTGGATCCGCGGCAGGATGCCGCTGTCGCCGCTGGCGGCCGGCAGCCAGAGAGCGAATCCGCTGGCGATGAGGGTGCCGCCAACTGCGCCGCCGGCGCCCTGCAGGCTGAACTCTTCGATGAAGAGCCGTTGTGCCTGCATGCGTGCGCGCAGCCGCCCGTTGCCGAACTCGATGCCGTCCACCACCGACCGCAGCGCCAGGCCGTCGGCCAGGATCTGGCCGCTCCATTCCGGCGTCTGGCGCGAGCCGGCCACCGTCAGGTTGGCGTCCAGCGTGCCCCACATGCGCCAACCCGGAGGCACCAGCATCGACCACGCCCCGACCTGCGGCAGTCGGGCCCGCACGGTGCCGTTCAGGGGGGCCAGGGTGGGCCAGTCCCAGCCTTGTGCGGTCCGGGCCAGCCGGGTGCGGATATCGACCTGTGCGTTGCCGGCGCGTTCGCTGTCCCAACGCGCGGTGGCGGTTGCGTTGTCGCCATCCACCACCAGCGTGACACGGGCGTCCCGCACGCCGGCATCGATTGCCTTGCCAGCTTCCGGGCTGCCTGGCAGGGCTTCTGCCAGCACCCGGATGTCGCCGCTTCGCCGGGCGAGCGATGCACGCACCTGGAGCGTATCTGCAACCGACAGGTCCCAGCTGCCATCGAACACCAGGTTGCCGCTCAGCCCCAGAGCGGTCAGCTGGGTGTTGCCCAGCAGGGCGAGCCAGTCCATTGGCAAGTCGCGCAATTCGCCCTGGCTGCGCAGGCTGCCGTGCCCCGCAGGGCTCCACTGGATGGGCTGGATGTGCAGCGTGGCCGCTCCGGGCAGGGGCCCGTTCAACTGGGCCTGGGCGGACCCGGTGCGCAAGCTTCCGCCCGACACGCCGGGCAACCATTCGAGCAGCACCGGTTGGCGCAGTCCGACCGTCCACGGCCCTGCGCGGGGCCCCTCGCGCATGCCAAGCTTCAACGTCTGCAGGCTCATGCGCAAGTCTCCTGTGGGCAGACGGCCGCCTTGCGCCTGCGCCTGCAGGCTGAAGCGCCGGTCACCCACCAGCACGTCCCCGGTGGACGCGATGGTCAACCCGCCGGGGGTTCCCGCCAGCTCGATACGGGCCCCCTGGATGTGCAGCGCGTCGCCCACGTCCTGGCCTGCCTCCCGCAGTGCCATGGAGGGCATGCGCAGCAGCGCGCGCACGCCGGGCTGGGTGGCGTCGCCGTCCCGCAGTGCCCGCCAGCCGCCCTGCCATTGCAGCGACAGGTCGGCCCGCCCCTGCAGGTCGGGCAGTGCCCAGTCGCCAGGCCACCAGGGCAGGCGGCGCGCCCAGGCCAGCAGTGGACCTGCATCCGTGATGTCCAGCGAAAGGTCCCCACCACCTTCTTGTGGCGCCAGCAGGCCGTCAATGCGGCCCTGCGCGCCTGGCAGCCTCAGCATCAGCTTGCCGCTGCCTGCGAGGCTCGCAGCTTGCAGTTCCAGACTGCCCTGCAGCGATGCATCGTCGGTCTGCAGCACCAGCTCGGTCAGTCGCAACCAGCCGCCGCCCCAACTGCCCTGTGTGGACGCGCGCTGCAGGCGCAACCCGGCCAGTGGCGAGGCCGTGGGTTGTGCCCCAGCTGGCTGGAGCGACGCAACGAAGCTGGTTTGCCTGCCGTCCGAACTGGCCTGCAGCGTGCCGCTGATCCGCGCTGCCGACAGGCGGCTGTGCAGCAGGGCAGGGTTGACGGCCGCCAATTTGGCGCTGCCCTGCCATAGCGTGGGTTCGCCGGCAGCCAACTGCAGGCCCTGCACATCGATCGTTCCCCCGGCGCTTTCGGCCTGCAGCGATTCGATGTTCCAGCTGCCGGCGGCCCAGCCGACCACTGCGCGGGCCTGTTGAACTGGAACCAGTTGCTTGTCCCATGGCCCTGGCAGGCCGTTTTCCACCCGCAGGTTTGCCAGCCATGAGGCGCCGCGCGGCTGGACCTGTGCGTCACCGCTCAGCAGGGTTTGTGGCGCGCCCGGCCACAGTACGGCCAGGTTCAGCTGGCTGAACCTGGCCTGTGCGTCCAGCACGGGTTGCGGTGCTCCTGGCCGGATGCGGGCCGACAGGTTGGCACGCACCGATTGCGCGTTGTCGGAAAAACCTGTGTTGTCCGGGCCTGGTTGCAGCGCCGCCACAAGGCGAAGGTTGCCCTGCCTGTCTGCAAGCGGGCCCTGGAGCGACGCGGTGGCGTCGAGCCTGACGTTGCGGGTGCCGATGGGCACCTGTACCTGGCCGCGCGCCTGTACGTCCAGGGTCAATGGCGCGCGGGCCAGCAGCGTGGCCTGGCCCTGGTAGCGGCCCTGCGCCAGCCGCACATCGTCCACAGTGAGGCGGTGGTGCGTACCGTCGTAACGGTAGTGCCCAAGCACTGAATCCGCACGCAGGTCGGGCGGCCCGACCCAACGCAGCCGCTCGATGGCCACCGCCGCATCGAGCCCGAGCGGCAACACCAGGGTGGTCAACGGTTCGGAGCTGGCGGGGCGCCGGTCGTCGATGGTCAGCTCTGCGAGGCGCAGCCGTTCGAGAACCAGGCGGCGTTCGAGCAGCGACCAAAGATCCCAGCGCAGGTCGATGCGCACCGCTTCGACAACCAGACCCTGGTTCTCCCAGCGCAGGCGTCCGATCTGACCACCTTCGCGCAGGCTGCCACGGACGTCCTCTGCCAGCAGACTCTGGCCGCTGGGCAGGCTTCGGCTGGCCAGTTGGAGCACGGTGGACAGCGAGCCCTCGCTGCCACCCCAGATCCATACGGCCAAGATCAGGGCTGCAGCAAGGGCCAGCCACAACTCCAGCACCCAGGTCACGAGCAGGAGCGGGTGGCGGATCAAAACGTGAACCCGACGGTCAGGTGCAGGCGCAGTCGTTTCGCCGCGACACCATAAGCAAGGTCCGTCTGAAGGGGACCGATGGGGCTCTTCCAGCGTGCGCCGGCGCCAATGCCGATCTTGGCCTTGAAATCGCCCGGACGGTCCGCCACGCTGCCGCCATCGACGAACAAGGTGCCTTCCCAGTCGCTGGCCTGCCCGTTGACCTGGATCGGACGCTGCCACTCGACACTGCCATTGGCCATGAAACGCCCGGCGGTTGTCCGCCCCGTGGGCGAGATCACACCGATATCGTGGTAGGCATAACCGCGCACGGTGGTGTCGCCGCCGCTCAGGAACAATTGGGTTACGGGAAGTACTGCGCTGTCGCGTGCCAGCACCGCGCCGCCCTGCGTGCGGGCGGTGAGCCGCCCCACGCCGGCCGGCAGCGGCCACACGCCCAGCCAATGCACCTGGGCGCGCAGAAAGGGCGCGCGCTGGTCACCCAGGGTCATGCCGCCACCCAGTTCCGCCCCCAGGCCAAAACCGGAAGACGGAAACGGCAGGCTGTCGAAGTTGCGCTGCGTCCATGCGTAGCTGGCACTGACCGACTGTGCACGTGTCACCTGGCCCGCGTCGGTGCTGCGGGCGCGGTTGTACTCCAGGTAGTAGTTGCGGTCGAACGCGTCCGCCGCCTTGGAGCGGCCAAGCCGCAGAGTCTGGCTTTGCACCTTGACATCGGACGCGCCGTCGTTCAACAACTGCGCGGACGTCAACCAGCGCCAGTTTCCCTCGTCGGGTGTGGAACTGAGTTCGGTGCCCGCGAGCTGCTTGTTGCGGTCGAGCACCAGCTTGGACACGGCGCGCCAGCCAATCCCGGGCAACTGTTGGTTGGTGTGCTCGACCGACAGTCGCGGGCCGCTGTCGGTGCTGGCCCCGATGCCCAGTACCAGCTTGTTGCGGGTGGCTTCGCGCAGGGTCACCAGCACGGGGGCTGCGCCTGGTTCTCCGTCGGTCTGGAGCGTGAGGAAGACCGAATCGAAATAGCCACTGTCTTGCAGGCGCCGCTGCGCTTCGAACAACAGCGCCTGGTCGTACGGCGTGCCGGGCTTGAGGCGTGCGATGCGCTCTACCAGGGCTGCATCGAAGCGACCCAGGCCGTCGATGCGCAGGCCCCCGAACTGGTAGGCGGGCCCGGACTCCAGCGTCAGGCTCAGCTGCGCGGTCTGGGTGTCCGGGTTTATTGCGGCGCGGCTCTGCGCCAACTGCGCCAACGGAAAGTTCTGGGCACCCAGCTGTCGCAGGGCCTGGGACTTGGCTTCGTCCCAGCCGGCCTGGGTGAAACGCTTGCCAGCCGGCAGCGCCCACCTGGTGCGGATGGCCTCGCGTTGCTGGTCGGCCTGCGGCATCCGGAGGATGTCTCCCGTGAAACTGACCGCCACTTCGGTGACCACGGTGGCGCTGCCTGGCTGAACGGCCATGACAACCTGGCGACCGCCTGGCCCTGCGGCACCGGGTGTGCGCAGTTGAACGCCGACCGTGGGCGAAAAATACCCCAATGTAGCCAGCAACGCACGCGCGTCCTGTTCTGCAGTGCGCGCCAGGCGCTGGAGTTCACCGTCATCCAGGTCGGTCAGGGTGCGGTAACGCATCAGCTCCAGGTTGCGCAGCAGGAAGTCACGCACGTCGGCGGGGGCGTCGACCTGCACGTCGAACGCGCCCGGCAGGTTGGCCTCTGCCGCAACGTCCGCAGGCGCTGCGGCCACCTGCGCCCGCGCCAGGCATGCGAACACCAGCATGCAGACAAAAAAAGCCGGCGCAAGCACCAGCTTTTTCATTCCTCCCTTAGCCATGGGCCTACTTCGAAAGCAAGCGCATCGCTTCTTCGAGGCCCTTGATGGTCAGGGGGAACATGCGCTGGTTCATCAGTTGCTGCACCACGCTGATACTCTGGCGGTACTGCCACACGCCCTGAGGTTCCGGGTTGATCCAGGCGAATTTCGGGAACGCGTTGGTCAGGCGCTGCAGCCATTCGGCACCGGGCTCTTCGTTGTTGTATTCGACGCTGCCACCGGGCTGCAGGATCTCGTAGGGGCTCATCGTCGCATCACCGATAAAGATGAGCTTGTAGTCCTTGTTGTACTTGCGGATGATGTCCCAGGTGGCGAACTTCTCGCTGAAGCGCCGGCGGTTGTTCTTCCACATGAAATCGTAGACGCAGTTGTGGAAGTAGTAGAACTCCATGTGCTTGAACTCGGTCTTGGTGGCCGAGAACATTTCCTCCACCCGCGCGATGTGTTCGTCCATGGTGCCGCCCACGTCCATCAGCAGCAACACCTTCACGTTGTTGTGGCGCTCCGGGATCATCTTGATGTCGAGCCAGCCGGCGTTGGCGGCCGTTGCCCGGATGGTGTCGTCGAGGTCGAGTTCTTCCTCGTGGCCTTCGCGCGCGAATTTCCGCAGGCGGCGCAGCGCCACCTTGATGTTGCGGGTGCCGAGTTCCTGGGTGTCGTCGTAATCCTTGTAGGCGCGCTGGTCCCAGACCTTGACGGCGCTCTTGTTGCGGCTTTTCTCCTGCCCGATGCGGATGCCCTGGGGGTTGAAGCCGTTGGCCCCAAAGGGCGAGGTGCCGCCGGTGCCGATCATCTTGCTGCCGCCCTCGTGGCGCTCCTTTTGCTCCTCGAAGCGTTTCTTCAGTGTCTCCATCAACTCGTCCCAGCCCATCTTCTCGATCTTGGCTTTTTCTTCCGGGCTCAGGTTGAGTTCGAGGTTCTTGCGCAGCCACTCGAGGGGGATGTCCTTGGTGAAATCGGCAATCGTCTCGATGCCCTTGAAGTAGGCCGCAAAGGCGCGGTCGAACTTGTCGTAGTGTTTTTCGTCCTTGACCAGGGTGGTGCGGCTGAGGTAATAGAAGTCGTCGATCTTGTAGCCCACGCTTGCATCGGTGGCGTCGTCCTGCACCGTGTTCGGGCCCACCACGCCTTGCTTCAGCGCTTCGAGCAGGGTGAGGTACTCCTTGACCGATACCGGCAGCTTGGCGGAGCGCAGGGTGTAGAAGAAGTCGATCAGCATGGCGTTCTCCGTGCGTCAGTGTCAGCCGCGCGGCCGGTCGCGCAGGTACAGCAATTGCGCCCTGGCCTCTGGCCACTCGCCCGCGCGCATGCTGTACATGACCGTGTCGCGGATGGTGCCGTCGCGGCGCATCGCATGGCCGCGTATGACGCCGTCCTTCGTGGCGCCCAGGCGCTCGATCGCCTGCTGCGAAGCGTGGTTGAAGTTGTCGGTGCGCCAGCCCACCACATGGCAGCCCAGGGTGTCGAAGGCGTGCGCCATCATGAGCAGTTTGCAGGTGGTGTTGACATGCGTGCGCTGGCAGCGTTTTGCATACCAGGTGTAGCCGATCTCCACACGTTTGACCGCCGCAAGGATATCGTGGTAACTGGTGGAGCCAAGCACGGTGCCGGTCTGCTGGTCGGTGACCGCGAACGCGAACCGGTTGCCCGCGTCCCGCATGGCCAGCGCGTCTTCGATGTATTTGCGGGTGTCATCCGGGTCTGGCACCGACGTGACGCGCAATCGCCACAACTCACCATCGGCGGCGGCGGCCCGCAGTCCTGCCTCGTGTTCCAGGCCCAGCGGCACCAGCTGGATACCGCGCTCGGACAGGACGGTGGGTTCGACAAAGGCCATGGGTGGCTCCGGTATCAACGGTTGTGGCGTTGCATGAACACCAGTTTCTCGAACAGGGTCACATCCTGCTCGTTCTTGAGCAGTGCGCCCACCAGTGGGGGCACTGCGACCTTTTCGTCCTTGTTGTGCAGTGCTTCGGGTGGGATGTCTTCGGCCAGCAACAGTTTGAGCCAGTCGAGCAGTTCGCTGGTGGACGGTTTCTTTTTCAGGCCCGGCAGGTTGCGCACGTCGTAGAAGGTCTTCATGGCTGCTGTCAGCAGCTCTTTTTTCAGGCCGGGGAAGTGCACGTCGATGATGCTCTTCATGGTGTCGGCGTCGGGGAACTTGATGTAGTGGAAAAAGCAGCGGCGCAGGAAGGCGTCGGGCAGTTCTTTTTCGTTGTTGGACGTGATGAACACCAGGGGCCGGTGCACGGCCCGCACCAGCTCACGCGTCTCGTAGCAGTAGAACTCCATGCGGTCGATCTCGCGCAGCAGGTCGTTCGGGAACTCGATGTCGGCCTTGTCGATCTCGTCGATCAGCAGGGCCACCGGCTGGTCGGCCGTGAAGGCCTGCCACAACACGCCCTTGAGGATGTAGTTGTGGATGTCCCGGACCTTGGCGTCGCCGAGTTGCGAGTCGCGCAGGCGGCTCACGGCGTCGTATTCGTACAGGCCCTGCTGCGCCTTGGTGGTCGACTTGATGTGCCACTGCAGCAGGGGCAGGTTCAGTGCCTGGGCCACTTCCTCGGCCAGCATGGTCTTGCCCGTGCCGGGCTCGCCCTTTACCAGCAAGGGCCGCTTGAGTGTGATGGCCGCATTCACCGACAGCATCAGGTCTTGCGTGGCGACGTAGTTCTTGGTGCCTTGGAATTTCATGGTGTTGGTGTGTGGCCGCGGTCAAGGCGGTCGGTAAACTGGGCGTGGCCGATATAATGAAAAAGACTTGGCCCTTTCATTTCTCTCTTGATTGTCTCCGCAAAATGAACATATTGCTGTCCTCCGTACTTGCCCTGTTTGTCACTTCGGTGACGGGTTTCACCGCCATGGCACAGGAACTCAAGGGCGACGCGAAGGCTGGCGCCGGCAAGATCGCCACCTGCATCGGCTGCCACGGCATCAAGGGTTACCAGGCCAGTTTCCCCGAGGTTTACAAGGTCCCGATGATCTCCGGGCAGGGCGCGAAATACATCACTTCGGCGCTCACAGCCTACCAGAAGGGCGAACGCAAACACCCCACCATGCGCGGTATTGCAACCGCCTTGACCGACCAGGACATCGCCGATGTCTCGGCCTTCTACGAAGCCAGTGGCCACCAGGACGGCACCACAGCCCCCGGCAAGGCCCCAGCAGCCACCGGCAAGGCTGCGGCGCTGCTGCAAAAGGGCGCCTGCGTGTCCTGCCACGGTGACAGTTTCAGCAAGCCGATCGATCCCACCTACCCCAAGATTGCCGGGCAGCACGCCGACTACCTGTTTGTCGCCCTCAAGTCCTACAAGAGCGAAGGCAACAGCACCTGGGGCCGAAGCAACGGTGTGATGGCCGGCATCGCCAAGCAGTTCTCGAATGCTGAGCTCAAAGAGCTTGCCAATTACGTGCACGGGCTCCCGGGCGAGCTCAAGACCGTTCCGCAGGCCAAGTTCAAATAGCCTGGTGGTGCGCGACCGGCTCGGTTTTCAATCCCGGGTCGCGTGCCGCTGTACACAGGCGACGTAGACGTCGCCGTCCGGCGGGCGCCCCGCGCGCTGGCTTTCCCAGACCATCCGCCCCAGGCACTCCATGGTGTCGTGATGGGCATCGTGCAGCGAATCGCGCCGGTGCGTCAGCAACTCGACCGCCTGGCGAATGCCGCGCGGCTGGTCGATCGAACACTGCTCGCTGATCGACAGGTGCATCGACAAATGCAGGAACGGATTGGTCTTGCCCTCGGAGGCGTCGAACATGGTCCGCAATGCGGCGTCCACGTCGGCCAGGTCGGCATGGTACTCGGGGTGTTCGGCGATCCATCCGCTGGCAATGGTTTCGATCGCCTCCAGTGTCTGGCCGGCTCGGGCCTTGGCATACACGCCACAGAAGAAGCGGCGCACATCGGCCTGGGAAGGTTGCATCAACATGTTGCCATTTTGCCTGTGATGGCTTGGTAAAGTGGCGCACCCCTGCACAATGTGGATTTCCCATGATTGCCATTTCCGTGCGCCTGCTGGTGGCTTCACGGTGTTTGGCGTCTTGACGCGGGCCATCCAGGTGGGCGAGCGTTATTTCGACAAGGTCCATATGCTGCTGCCGCTGCGCTGACGGGTCATATCCCTTGATCACCGATCCGTATTTCTACGCCGTTTCGATTCCGGCCGTGCTGCTGCTGGGCGTGAGCAAGAGTGGTTTTGGCGCCGGTTTTGGCTCACTGGCGGTGCCGATGATGGCGTTGGCCGTTACCGTGCCGCAGGCGGCCGCCATCCTGATGCCGGTGCTGCTGGTGATGGACCTGCTGGGCATGGCAGCATTCCGCAAGGATTTCGATCTCAAACTGCTGCGCTTCCTGATTCCGTTCGGCATGCTGGGGATTGTGGTCGGGGCCCTGCTGTTCAAGGTGCTCGATGCCCGGTTGGTGGCCGGTATCGTGGGCGGTTTTACCCTGTTGTTCCTGGCGCAACGACTGCTGTTTCCACCCCGGGCCGACAGCGCGGCGCCGCCGGAATGGGTTGGTGCCATCCTGACGGTCACATCAGGGTTCACCAGCTTCATTGCACATGCTGGCGGGCCGCCGATCAATGCCTATGTGCTTCCGATGCGCCTCTCGCCGGTCCGGTTCACGGCCACCATGGCCTTCTTTTTCTTCGTCATCAACCTGTGCAAGTGGATTCCGTATGGCTGGCTGGGCCTTTTGGACCTGCGCAACATGAGCACCTCGCTGGTGTTGCTGCCAGTTGCGCCGATTGGCGTGTGGGTGGGCGTGAAGATCGCGCGGCGCATCAACCCGGTGCTGTTCTACCGCCTGGTGTACCTGGGGATGTTTCTCACCGGGAGCAAGCTGGTGTGGGATGCGGTGCGGTAGCATGGGTGCGATCAAGGGGTGCCCATGGACAGGACCGGGCGCTTTTACAAGATTCAGGAGATGTTGCGCCAGCACAAGGTGGAACCTGGATGCGGTGGCCTGTTGACGGCGCATGTTGCGCCGCTGATGGACCGGCTCAGTGATTTGCCCGGTGATGGTGGTAGCGACGCTGTTGAACAGCATCTTTCAGGGTGGCACCATCCGATGGGCGCGTCTGCTTTTCTCCGCGGAACGCGCGCGATGGGTGGCAAACGAGCAGTGGCACCCGCAGCAGCAGGGCAAGTACGAAACCGGCGGCAGCTACCTGCTGCGCATCCCGTATGCCGACCACCGCATGACGCCTTGCATTGCCAATATGACGGGGGCGACTCGCCCAAGATCATCCGGCTGCACTTCGTCCGCGATGAGCTGCTGGCAGCACAAATGCGGGCCGCATTACTCAATTGATCATCGCCCAAGGGAGTACTTACATGGAATGGCGTGAACGCATTATTTGCGGCCCCAAGATACTGATGGGCAAGCCCTCGGTTAAAGGGACGCGTATCTCGGTGGAGCTTCGATGGCCAATCCATCCGCAGCGAGTATGACGAGGACACTGAAATTTGGTGATTTTCAGTGATTGACGTGGTTCAGGTGCTGACGCAGCAGGCAGACTGCCAGACGGCACGCGAATATTGGAACAAGCTCAAAGAGCGCCTGGGCAAGGAAGGCGGCGAGTCGGTGACAAGTTGTCACCGACTGAAATTGCCCGCCGCCGCCGGCAAAAGCTATCTGACGGACTCAGTAAGGCGATCAGTGACGGACGGGCCAGGTTATTGCATTGCATTGCATTGACAATGCCAACTCCTTACTTTACTGTAAGGAAAATAGGAGTAGATATGTCTACAGCCACACTTACATCCAAAGGCCAAATAACAATCCCGGTTGAAGTTCGCAACAATCTTAAAGTTGATCCAGGAGACCGTGGGGAGTTTGTGCTGATCGCGCCTGGTCGCTATGAATTTATGGCCGCCAACAGCGAGGTTTCGGCGCTCAAAGGAATGTTTGGACCTGCAACGAAAGTCGTTTAGATTGAATCGATGAATGCAGCTATTGCAAAGCGGGCAGGCACTGCGCGATGAGCGGCCTCGATACAAACGTGCTGGTTCGCTACATCATGCAAGATGTTGTCAAACAATCAGCAAAGGCGACCAAGCTGATTGAGTCGCTACACATTGACAATATAGGCTATATCACCATGGTGTCCGTAGTTGAGCTGTATTGGGTACTAACGAGTTCCTATGCATTAACCGAAGAGCAGGTTGCCCAGGCATTGGAAATGATTTTGCGCACCAGGCAGTTTTTGGTCGAGCGGGCTGATCAAGTGATGCGTGCACTACGCGTTTTTGGTGAGGGGCGCGCGGACTTTGCAGACTGTCTGATTGAGCGTTCGGCCAGCGGTGCGGGATGCAACATGACGGTGACGTTTGATGTCAAGGCTGCAAAGCATGCCGGAATGACTTTGTTAGCTTGAATTGATGCAGGCTAAACAACTTGAAGTCGAAGGTGGGAGGTTGGTGCATGGCTAACATAGCGCAAAGTTCAAACCAAAGGAGTACGACATGCCGGTGATCGTTGTCGCCAATCCCAAGGGCGGTGTCGGGAAGTCCACCCTGAGCACGAACATCGCGGGGTATTTTGCGTCCCGCGGGCACACCGTGATGCTGGGCGACGCAGACCGCCAGCAGTCGTCGCGCCTGTGGCTTGGGCTGCGGCCTGCCAGCGCCCGCCCGATCGCGACCTGGGATATCAGTGCCGACCTGATTGCCAAACCGCCCAAGGGCACGACCCACGTGGTGCTTGACACTCCAGCCGGCCTGCATGGCTGGCGTTTCAACGACGTCATGAAGATGGCCGACAAGATCATCGTGCCGCTGCAGCCCAGCGTCTTCGACATCTTTGCAACCCGGGCATTTCTGGATGAACTCGCGCAGCACAAACATGCAGACAAGGCACAGATTGGATTGGTGGGCATGCGCGTCGACGCGCGCACCATTGCTTCGGGCAAGTTGCATGAATTTGTGAGTTCACTTTCTGTGCCGGTGCTCTCCACCCTGCGCGACACACAGAATTACGTGCATCTGGCGGCACATGGCCTGACGCTGTTCGATGTTGCACCGGGCCGGGTCGAAAAGGATCTGGAGCAGTGGCAACCGATGTGCGACTGGCTCGGGCCATGACCTCCAGCAAGACAACCAACCAACGAGAACACGATGAGAATATTTCAGACTTTGTCCGAATTGACGGCCTTGGTGGGCCAGGAAGTGGCAGTCAGTGACTGGATCGCCATCACCCAGGAGCAGGTGAACCAGTTTGCCGAGGCGACCGGTGACCACCAGTGGATCCACGTGGACGTGGAACGCGCCCGGGCCGGGCCTTTCGGTGCACCGATCGCCCATGGATTCCTCACCTTGTCCCTGATCCCCCGGTTTTTTCACGAAGCGCTTGAGATTCGCGAAGTGGGCATGGGGGTGAACTACGGCCTCAACAAGGTGCGTTTCATGGGCCCGGTACCGGTCGGCAGTCGTTTGCGGGGGCGCATGAAGCTGCTGGGGTCGGATCCGATCGACCGCCAGGGCCGCCAGATGACCTGGGAGGTCACCATCGAGCGCGAAGGCGTGGCCAAGCCAGTCTGCGTGGCCGAGTCGATTTCGCGCCGTTATCCCTGAACCAGCGCAAAACCGCACTGGCGCCACGCCTCGAACACCGCCACGGCCACCGCATTCGACAGGTTGAGGCTGCGTTGCCCCGGGCGCATGGGCAGACGGACCCATTGCTCTGGCGCAATGCCCGCCCGCACCGTTTCCGGGAGGCCTTTGGACTCCGAGCCGAACACCAGCCAGTCACCGGGGAGGTAGGCCTGCGCGTAGGCATTGTGGCTGGCACGCGTTGTCAGGGCAAACATGCGCGCAGGATCAGGCTGCTCCTTGTGCAGGAACGCGGCCCAGTGGGCGTGCCGAAGTACCGGCGCGTACTCGTGGTAGTCCAGCCCGGCGCGGCGCATGTGTTTGTCTTCC
>CAMAWD010000127.1 GCA_945861785.1 Rhodoferax sp. OV413
ACGCAGAGAACGAAGTGAACGCAGTGAGTTCTGCGGCCCGACCCTCGGGCGAGCACCACAGGGCAGTCGGCGCGTTCAGCGCCCGACCGCTCCAGTATGAGCCCCCGCCGGGCTGCGCCTGCCGCGACGCGCGCCAACGCCAACGCCAATGCCAACGTCAATGCCAATGCCAACGCAGACCAGGCAACGAACGACCACAAAGGGCCGAAAGCGGTCTGTGCCATGCCAGCAAGATGCCCTCGTGTGTATGGCGCGAAACACTTGACAGTGCATTGGATGAAAACTGCGTTCCCGCCTATCATCAAGGGTTGCCCGTTGCGCGATGGAATGCCGTCGCTGCGGGCGCGTACCCTGTCCACCCCGCCATGCCCCCTGCCGACCGCGACAACGAACGTCTCTCCACCCTCTTGCATGCCCAGCGCATCAGCATCCGTGGCGCACGTACGCACAACCTCAAGAACATCGACCTCGACATTCCGCGCAACCAGCTCGTGGTGATCACCGGCCTGAGCGGCTCGGGCAAGTCCAGCCTGGCATTCGACACGCTGTACGCGGAGGGCCAGCGCCGCTACGTGGAGAGCCTGTCCACCTATGCACGGCAGTTCTTGCAGCTGATGGACAAACCCGACGTGGACATGATCGAGGGCCTGAGCCCGGCAATTTCCATCGAACAGAAGGCCACCAGCCACAACCCGCGCTCCACCGTAGGCACCGTGACCGAGATCCACGACTACCTGCGCCTGCTCTACGCGCGTGCCGGCACGCCCTATTGCCCGGACCACGACCTGCCGCTGCAGTCCCAGACCGTGAGCCAGATGGTCGACGCCGTTCTGGCCTTGCCTGAGGATACGCGCCTGATGGTGCTGGCGCCCGTGGCACGCGAGCGCAAGGGCGAGTTCGTCGAGCTGTTTGCCGAGTTGCAGGCCCAGGGGTATGTGCGTTTTCGCGTCGATGGCGTGGCCCACGAGTTCGACGACCTGCCCAAGCTCAGGAAGACCGAGAAACACAACATCGACGTGGTGATCGACAGGCTCAAAGTCCGTTCCGACGCCGATCCGGCGGCACGCGACCAGTTGCGCCAGCGTCTGGCGGAGAGTTTCGAGGCTGCCTTGCGGCTGGCCGACGGCCGTGCCCTGGTGGCGGAACTCGATGCTGGCCCCGGTGCGGGCGGGTTACCGGCCACCGGCACCGAGCACCTGTTCAACGCCAAGTTTGCCTGCCCGGTGTGCAGTTATTCAATCGCCGAACTCGAGCCGCGGCTGTTTTCGTTCAACTCACCGATGGGCGCCTGCCCGACCTGTGACGGCATCGGCACGATGGAGTTCTTCGACCCTGCGCGGGTGGTGGCGTTCCCGTCGTTGAGCCTGGCCAGCGGTGCGATCAAGGGCTGGGACCGGCGCAACGCCTACTACTTTGCGATGCTGGAAAGCCTGGCCAGGCATTACCGTTTCGACATCGATGCGCCCTTCGAAAGCCTGCCCCAGCCGGTGCGCGACGCAGTGCTGGGTGGCTCGGGCGAGGAAGAAATCAAATTCACGTACCTGATGGACTCCGGGCCGTCGCAAGGCAAACGCCTCACGCGCAAACACGCCTTCGAAGGCATCCTTCCCAACATGGCGCGGCGCTACCGCGAGACAGATTCGGTGGTGGTGCGCGAGGACCTGGCGCGGTACCGCAGCACGCAACCCTGCGTCGCCTGTGGAGGTACCAGGCTGCGCCGGGAGGCGCGCCATGTGAAGATTGGTGAAGGCGGCCAAGCGCGCGCGATCTTCGAGGTCAGCCACCTCACCCTGCGCGAATGCCTGGCGTATTTCAGCACCCTGCACATGTCGGGTGCCAAGGGCGAGATCGCCGACAGGGTGGCGCGCGAGATCGGCCTGCGGCTGAAGTTCCTCAACGACGTGGGCCTGAACTACCTGAGCCTGGACCGCAGCGCCGAGACGCTGAGTGGCGGCGAGTCGCAGCGCATCCGGCTCGCCTCGCAGATCGGCTCCGGGCTGACCGGCGTGATGTACGTGCTGGACGAACCCAGCATCGGGCTGCACCAGCGCGACAACGACCGACTGATCGACACCCTCAAGCACCTGCGCGACATCGGCAACAGCGTGCTGGTGGTGGAACACGACGAAGACATGATGCGTGCAGCCGACCATGTCATCGACATGGGCCTGGGCGCCGGCGTACACGGCGGGCGGGTGATCGCACAAGGCACGTTCGGCGACATCCAGGCCAGCCCCGAATCACTGACCGGCAAGTACCTGGCGCGTGTGCTGCAGATTGCCGTCCCAAAGCGGCGCACCGCCTGGCTGCCGACCGTCCGGGCAGCTCCGGAACCCGCGAGGGCCGCAACCCGCGGCCCTGCCAGCCCGGCCGCCGTGGCCTGGGCCGAGCGCAATGCCACCCACCGCGCCACCCAGGGCGCGTTGCAGGCGATCCGTGTGATCGGCGCCACCGGCAACAACCTGCGCAACGTGACGGTCGAATTCCCGGTCGGCCTGCTGACCTGCGTGACCGGTGTTTCCGGCTCGGGCAAGTCCACGCTGGTCAACGACACCTTGTACAGCGCCGTGGCGCGCCAGTTGTACCGTGCCCATGACGAGCCGGCGGCACACGAGGAAATCCAGGGCATCGAGCACTTCGACAAGGTGATCAACGTAGACCAGTCGCCGATCGGGCGTACGCCGCGCTCCAACCCGGCCACCTACACCGGCATGTTCACCGCCATCCGCGAACTGATGGCCGAGATGAACATGGCGCGGGAGCGCGGTTACGGGCCGGGGCGTTTCAGCTTCAACGTCGCCGGCGGGCGCTGCGAGGCCTGCCAGGGCGACGGTGTCAAAAAAGTGGAGATGCACTTCCTGCCCGATGTCTATGTGCCCTGCGATGTGTGCCACGGCCAGCGCTACAACCGCGAGACCCTCGAGGTGCAATACAAGGGCCGCAATATCGCTCAGGTGCTTGACCTCACGGTCGAAGCGGCGGCCGAGTTCTTCAAGGCCGTGCCGACCATCATCCGCAAGCTGCAGACACTGCTGGATGTGGGGCTGTCCTACATCAAGCTCGGGCAGGCGGCCACCACGCTGTCAGGCGGCGAGGCGCAACGCGTCAAGCTGGCGCTCGAGCTGTCCAAGCGCGACACCGGGCGCACGCTGTACATCCTGGATGAACCCACCACAGGCCTGCATTTTGCCGACATCGACTTGTTGCTGAAAGTTTTGCAGCACCTGCGCGACGCCGGCAACACCATCGTGGTGATCGAACACAACCTCGACGTGATCAAGACCGCCGACTGGCTGATCGACATGGGCCCGGAAGGTGGCGCCGGGGGTGGGCAGGTGGTCGGGGTGGGTACTCCGGAAGAGATTGTGGCGCTGGAGCAGAGCCATACCGGGCGGTATTTGAAGCGCGTGCTCTGAGCCTGGTGTGCCGGCACGTCCGCCATGCCTGCTCCCAGGGCCTCCAGCGGATCGCCGATGACACTCCCCCGTCCATAGCGCTGGCCGACATCATCTTGCGGGGGATGGATTGCCATGGCTTTGTGCCGCATTGCGGGCTTTGCGTGGCGAGGACGGTACCGTTACTGCGACAGACGAAGGGAGCGGTATCACCTGTCGTGGCCAGGCTGCGTTGCTACACGTTCGAGGGCAACTTACAATCGACCCATACTTTGAAGTATGGGTACCCATATGAAAACCACGATTGAATTGTCGGACGCGCTTTTCAGCTCTGCCAAGGAACTGGCACAAACGCGTCAGACGACGCTTCGCGCCTTGGTGGAAGAAGGCTTGCGCCGCGTGCTGAGTGACTCCCAGGCCAAGGCCAAGCCAGTGTTCAAACTCAAGGACGCGCGTGTCCGGGGCAAGCACATGCTGGTGGCCGACCCGCGCCGCTGGCAGCAGATGGAAGAGGAACATGTGATCACGCGCGTCACCAAGCCCGTGCCATGATCGCGGTCGATACCAATATCTTGGTGTATGCGCATCGGGGCGAATCCATCTTCCACGACCAGGCGTTTGAATGCCTGAAAGTATTGGCCGAGGGCGGTCAGCGGTGGGGGATCCCGGTGAGCTGCATGCACGAGTTTCTGGCCATCGTCACCAATCCGAAGGTATTCAAGCCGGCCAGCAGTTTTGAGCAGGCGCTTGAACAGATGGACGCCTGGCTGGCCGCGCCCCATGCGCAGCTGTTGCACAGTGGCCCGCAGCACTGGCGCATCCTGGCCGAGTTGACCCGAAAGGCCAGACTCCAGGGTGGGCAGTTTCACGACGCGCGCATCGCGGCCATCTGCATCGAAAACAGCGTTGCCGTGTTGTGGACTGCCGACCGTGATTTCGGGCGGTTCAAGGCCTTGAAAACTGGGAACCCGCTCGTCTAGATCGAGACTGCGGGGAACGGTCATCCTTGAAGCGTCGACGCCGCCGATGCAATCCGCCGGCAGCCCTCCTCGATCACCTCCAGCCCCGTCGCGATGGACATCCGCAAGCAGGGTTCCACGCCGTACGCCGAGCCCGGAATCATCGCCACGCCGACGCTTTCGAGCCGGCACCGCCTGGCGCGAGGGCGCAGTCGCCAGAAGGTGCAGGACAGCGGGTTTGGCGATTGCCAATGGCATAGGGAATAATCCCGGTAATGTGTGTCGTCCGGGTGGTCGCAGTTGCAGGCAGTTTCTTGCGTGTTGTGCAGGCGTAAGCCCGGCGTGGCCATGACGCCCAGAATACGGCGTGTGGCCCAGGCCATACTCTACGAAGCCGTTGCGATCGGTTTCGTCGGGCCTGCATTGGCATGGTTGTTCGACACGCCGCCTCTCAACGCGCTGGTGCTGGCGGTGGTCATGTCGTCGATCGCGCTGGCCTGGAGCTACCTCTTCAATGGTTTGTTTGAGGGTTGGGAGGCGAGGCAAAGTCGCAAGGGGCGGTCCTGGCTTCGGCGATTGGCGCACTCCACAGGTTTCGAGGGTGGGCTGGTGGTGGTGCTGGTCCCCTTGATGGCCTGGTGGCTGGGTACCAGCCTGTGGGCGGCCTTCGTGGCCGACCTCGGCGTTTTGCTGTTCTTTTTCGTCTATTCGTTTGCCTTCACCTGGGTGTTCGACCGGGTTTTCGGACTGCCGGCCTCGGCGCTCTGAGGTGCCCGGTGCGCCCTACAGATGCTCCGGCTTCTTTGCCATCATGAACAGCACCGAACCACTTCCCGCCACCAGCGCCAGCACGGTGAACCCGAGCCGGTAGTTGCCGGTCAGGTCGGCCAGCACGCCGGCCACCATCGGCCCGGCGATCTGCCCCAGGGCCACGACAACGGCCGACAAACCCAGGATCATGCCGATGGCGTTGCGGCCGAAATAATCGGCACGAATTGCCTGCATGAAGGGCCCGCGCAAACCCCAGGCCATGCCGTGGATCAGGGCGAAGGCGATCACCTCGGCCGGCTGCGTGGCATAGGTCAGGAGCAGCAGGCCCACGGAGTGGCCCAGCATGCACAAGGCAGCCAGGTAGCGCTTCTCAAACCGGTCGCCAACGAGCGCGCTGACCAGCACACCGGCGACCTGCCCGAGGGTCAGCACCATGATGACCAGTGAGGCCTGTTGCATGGTGTAACCGAGGCCCTCCTTCATGTGCGTGATGCCGTGCACGTTCACCGACGTCACCACCAGCAGCGCAAATGCATGGCCCAGTGCGAGCAGCCAGAAGGCGCGGGTGCGCAGTGCCTGGCGCACGGTGAACTCGCCCGATGCCTGGTCGGCGCCAGACGGCCGGGCGCTGGTGCCGGGGGCCGGGGGCGCCATGGCTGCGGGTGGTGCTGCAGGCAGACCGTCGATGGTCTCGCCATGGTCTTGCGGGCGGCGGCGGATCACGGTCGCCAGTGGCAGGCCGATGACCAGCGCAAGAATCCCGGAGCCAAAGGCGGTGGCGCGCCAGCCGAACGCGTGCATGGACCAGACGATCAGGGGTACTGCCAGACCACCCAGCGCCATGCCCATGCTCATGACCGCGATGGCGCGCGCGCGGTAACGTTCGAACCACTGGATGAGTGCCACCGACAGCGGGAAGTAACCACCCAGGCTGGCGCCGACGGCCAGCAGAACGGCGCACACATAGAACCCGTTGATCGAATCGATCTGGCTCAAGGCCATGAAGCCAAGCGCGAACACCACCATGCCCAGGCGAATCAGGTTCTGTGGGCCGAACCGGTCCATCAGCCAGCCCAGGGCCGGCCCCAAGATGGCGGACTCCACCGACTGCAGTGCTGCGGCACCCGAAAGCGCTGTCTTGCTCCAGCCGCGCTCCTCTGAGAGGATGGCCACATACGCACCGAATGCCTGGTTCAGCAAGGCGGCGAACATGAACTGGATGCCGAACGCGGCACCCGCCATGCGCCAGCCGTAGAAGGTCTTCACTGCCGCGTGAGCCGGCCGATCAATGGATAGGCAGGGTCGGTGTAACCCGGGGTGGATGGGTGGCCGGAGCCGACGAAACTGTCGACCAGCGCCTCGTCTTGCGCGGTGAAGGTGTACTCCAGGGCGGGGAAATAGTCCTGCCACTGGGCCAGCGTGCGCGGCCCGGCGATGACGGAACTCGTGATGCGGTTGGCCAGCACCCAGGCCGTGGCGAACTGGGCCAGGGTGATGCCGCAGGTTTGGGCGTGTGCGCCAAGTTTCTGGGCGATCACGAGTGACTCCTGGCGGAATTCGGTCTCGACCATGCGTTTGTCGGCGCGTCCGGCGCGGGTGCCGGCATCTGGGGGCACCCCCGGGGCGTACTTGCCGGTGAGCACGCCGCGTGCGATCGGGCTGTAGGACGCTACGCCGATGCCGTGGAAATGGCATGCCGGCAGGATCTCGACCTCGGGCATGCGGTTGAGCAGGTTGTAGTAGGGCTGGCACACCACCGGTCCCGGCATGCCCAATCGCGCCGCCTGGTGCACCAACTCGGCAATGCGCCAGCCGCGAAAGTTCGAGACACCCCAGTAACGGATCTTGCCCGCGCGAACCAGATCGGCCAGGGCCTGAAGGACTTCCGGAATGTCCATGCCGTCGTAGTCACGGTGCAGGTACAGGATGTCGATGAAATCGCTCTGCAGGCGGCCCAGGCTGGCATCGACCTGGCGCATGATCCAGCTGCGCGAGTAATGCCCCTCGTTGATGCGGTCGGACATCTTGTTGCCGAGCTTGGTGGCGAGCACCCAGTCGTGCCGGTTCTGCTTGACCAATCCGCCGGTGATCTGCTCGGACTTGCCCAAGGTGTACACGTCGGCCGTGTCGATGAAATTGACGCCCTGGGCATGGGCGTGGGCCACGATGTTGGCCGCTTCGGCGCGGTCGGTCTGGTCGCCGAACATCATTGTGCCCAAGCACAGGGTGGATACTTTCAGGTTGCTTTTGCCCAGATTGCGGTACTGCATGGTGGTTTGTGTCGTGCTGAAGGAGGAGGCACACATCGCGTGCGGAAGTTGTGGAAATATCGGGCTAGAAACATGGATTGGTCTTGGAACCATTGCACATGCCCCCAACTCCTAGAATCAACAGGGTCATCCTACCCGGTTTATCGAAGCAACTTTCCCCATGGTTCCACACCTTGTCACGGCGCTCACTGGCCCGATCAACGAACTCGAACAACGTGTCCTCGACTCCATGCCAGCGATCGAGCGCTGGTTCCGACTGGAATGGATGGAGCACACGCCGCCTTTCTACACCTCGGTTGACATCCGCAATGCCGGGTTCAAACTGGCTCCGGTAGACACCAGCCTGTACCCGAACGGGTGGCACAACCTGACCGCGCCGATGCTGCCGCTGGCCGTCCAGGCCGCAATGGCCGCCATCGAGAAGATCTGCCCCGAAGCCCGCAACCTGTTGATCGTTCCCGAGAACCGTGCCGTCGACACCTTCTACCTGTCCAATGTGGCCCAGTTGCGGCGCATCTTTCACATGGCCGGCCTGAATGTGCGCATCGGCTCGATCAGCCCCGATATCAAAAAGGTGACGGTGATCGACCTGCCGAATGGCGACAACATCCGGCTGGAGCCGGTGATCCGCAGCAAGCGCCGCCTGGGTGTGAAGGACTTCGATCCCTGCACCATCTTGCTGAACAACGACCTGAGTGCCGGCGTGCCGGGCATCCTGGAGGACCTGCACGAGCAATTCCTGCTGCCACCGCTGCACGCGGGGTGGCCGACGCGGCGCAAGAGCCGGCATTTCCAGAGTTACGAGGAGGTGGCCAAGCGTTTCGGCAAGTTGATTGGCGTCGACCCCTGGTTGATCAATCCGATGTTCAACCGCTGTGGCGAAGTGGACCTTGCCACACCGGTGGGCCGTGACAACCTCGCCACCCATGTCGACGCCGTGCTGGCGAAGGTGCGGCGCAAATACAAGGAATACGGCATCAACGAAAAACCCTTTGTGGTGGTCAAGGCCGACAACGGCAACGCCGGCATGGGCATCCGCACGGTGCGCGACGTCAAGGAACTCGACGACCCGCAGCCACAGGCCTGGCAGGCAGCGATGCAGGGTGCTGGCGGCTCCAGTGCCTTTGAGGTGATCGTGCAGGAGGGTGTGCTCACCAACGAGCGCATCAACGAGGCGGTGGCCGAACCGGTGGTCTATCTGATGGACCGGTACGTCGTGGGAGGGTTCTACCGTGTGCATGCCGGACGCCGTATCGACGAAAACCTCAGTGCGCCAGGCTCCCAGTATGTTCCGCTGGCGTTTGCCGAGAGCACACATCTGCCTCAATTGGGCATGCCTCCGGGTGCCAGCGCGCCAAACCGGTTCTATATGTATGGCGTGATCGGTCGACTCGCCATGCTGGCGGCAAGTTACGAACTGGAAGCCACCGATCCGGAGGCCGAGAACTACGATTGATCCCTGGCGACAGTTGCTGCAGTGCAACAGCCGCCTTGTTATTTGTTGCTTTGGAGACACTGCCCGCATGGGCTGGGCACTGGCAAGGCGACAATCGCGGCCTTCTAGGCAACGAAACCCGGTTGACTCCAAGTTCCGGGTTGTTTTGTGTCAGCGTCAAAATCCCCACTCGCCGCGCTCACTTTGGGCGCAATCGGTGTCGTCTACGGTGATATCGGAACCAGCGTTCTGTACGCCCTCAAGGAAGTATTCAATTCTGGACATGTGCCGTTCACCCCGGAGAACATCTACGGCATCCTGTCGATCTTCTTCTGGACAATGACGACGATCGTCTCTGTCAAGTACGTGGTGTTGGTGCTGCGTGCCGACAACAATGGCGAGGGCGGCCTGGTGGCCATGCTGGCACTCGCATCCCAGGCGGTCAAGGGCAGTCCGCGGCTGCGATCGGTGTTACTGATCATCGGCATCTTCGGCACTGCGCTGTTTTATGGCGATGGCGTCATCACGCCGGCGATTTCCGTGCTGTCGGCGGTGGAGGGCCTGGAGGTGATCTCCCCCGCATTCCACCGCTTCATCGTTCCACTCACGCTGGTGGTCCTGTTCCTGTTGTTTGTCGTGCAAAAACGCGGCACGGCCGGCATTGGCAAGTTTTTCGGCCCGATCACCGTGGTGTGGTTTGTCGTGATCGCCCTGCTCGGCATCACGCACATCGTCGACAACCCGGTCATCCTCAAGGCCATCAGCCCTTATTACGCGCTGGCCTTCATCATCGCCAACCCGGGCACCACCTTCATCATCCTGGGGGCGGTGGTGTTGTGCGTCACCGGTGCCGAAGCCCTGTATGCGGACCTCGGCCACTTCGGAAAGAAGCCGATACGGCTGGCCTGGTTCGCGGTGGTCATGCCGTCGCTCACACTGAACTATTTCGGCCAGGGCGCCTTGCTGCTGCAGAACCCGGCAGCCGTCAAGAACCCGTTCTACCTGATGGCCCCGGACTGGGCGCTGATCCCGCTGGTGGTGCTGGCCACGATGGCCACTGTGATTGCGTCGCAGGCCCTGATCTCCGGCGCCTTCAGCGTGACCAAGCAGGTGATCCAGCTGGGTTACCTGCCGCGCCTGGCGATCGAGCACACCAGCGTGCGCGAAACCGGCCAGATCTACATTCCGTTGGTCAATTGGGGCTTGTTCGCCGTCATCGTGTTGGCCGTTGTGATGTTCCGCTCGTCCAGCAACCTGGCCGCCGCGTACGGTATCGCGGTGTGTACCGATATGCTGATCACGACCATCCTCACCTTCTATGTGATTCGTTACAAGTGGAACTACCCGCTGGCCCTGTGCCTGTTGGCAACGGGTTTCTTCTTTGTGGTGGACTTTGCGTTTTTTGCGTCCAACATGATGAAGCTGTTTGAAGGTGGCTGGTTCCCGCTGGTAATTGGTGGGGTGGTGTTCACCCTCATGATCACCTGGAAAGACGGCCGGCGCCTGCTCAACGAGAAACTGCGCGCCGACGCGATCGACCTCTCCAGTTTCCTGGAGGCAGTGTTCGTCAGCCCACCGGTGCGGGTGGACGGCACTGCGGTGTTCCTGACCGCCGAGCCGGGCACGGTTCCCAACGCCATGCTGCACAACCTCAAGCACAACAAGGTGCTGCATGACAACAACCTGTTCGTGACCGTGCGCAACCACGAGGTGCCCTGGATCGGGCTGGACAAGCGGCTGGAGATCGAATCGCTGGGCCACCAGTGCTGGCAGGTGATCCTGCATTACGGATTCAAGAACGACCCGGATGTGCCCAAGGCCCTCCAGCAGATCAAGGGGCGTGGCTGCGAGCTCGATTCCATGACAACCAGCTATTTCCTGTCGCGCGACACGGTGGTGCCCACCATCGGCAGCGGCATGTCGCAATGGCGCGAAAAACTGTTCTCGCAGATGCACCACAACGCCAGTGGCGCGGCCGACTTCCTGAACCTGCCCAACAATTCGGTGGTGGAGTTGGGCTCCAAGATCGAGATCTGATGCTGGCCCGTGGCGCGACAGTGCCACGCGGCACAATCGCCCGATGCGTGTTCTCGACGACCTGAGCCTTTCGACCTTCACCGCCGGGTTCGTCGCCGTGCTGGTGGGCTTTACCAGTTCCGTGGCAATCGTGTTCCAGGCGGCGCTGGCTTTCGGGGCAACACCGGCGCAGGTTTCCTCGTGGATGTGGGCGCTGGGTGTGGGCATGGGCCTGTGTTCCCTGTTGCCCTCCTGGTGGTTGCGCAAGCCGGTCATGGTGGCGTGGTCCACACCAGGCGCCGCCGTGCTGGCCACGGCCGGGATCGCTGGCGGCTACACCATGGCCGATGCGGTTGGCGCGTTCATTGCCTGCGCCGGCCTGATCACCCTGTTCGGAGTCACCGGCTGGTTCGAGCGCATCATGAACCGCATTCCGATGGCCATTGCCTCGGCGCTGCTGGCCGGCGTGCTGGCCCGATTTGGCATGCAGGCGTTCGTGGCCGCCCAGACTGCCCTGGCGCTGGTGCTGCTGATGCTGGTGACCTACCTCGTGGTCAAGCGCGTTTCACCGCGGTATGCGGTGGTCATGACCTTGCTGGCTGGCGTGGTGCTGGTCACGCTGCAGGGTCGCCTGAGCCTGTCGGCGATTCGCCTGGACTTTGCGATGCCGGTGTTCACCGCCCCGCAGTTCGGCTGGAGCGCGCTGGTGAGCCTGGCCCTGCCGCTTTTCGTGGTGACAATGGCTTCGCAAAACCTGCCCGGGGTAGCCGCCATCAAGGCGGCGGGGTATGGTGGGCCCAACGGCATTCCGATCTCGCGCGTGATCACACTGACCGGCGTGGTCACCCTGCTGCTGGCGCCGTTTGGTGCATTCGCGCTGAACCTCAGCGCCATCACCGCCGCCATCTGCATGGGGCCCGAGGCCCACGAGAACCCACGCAAGCGTTATACCGCGGCAATGTCCTGCGGTGCGATCTACGTGGTGATCGGCACCTTGGGCGCAACCTTCACCGCACTGCTCACCGCGTTCCCCAAGGAGCTGGTGGCGGCAATCGCGGGTCTGGCCCTGCTCGGCACGATCGCCAATGCGATGGCGGTGGCATTGCAGGACGAGTCGCACCGCGAGGCGGCGGCCATTACTTTCCTGGTCACGCTCAGTGGCGTGGTGATCGCCGGCGTGGGCTCCGCGTTCTGGGGCGTCGTTGCCGGCGGCGCTGCGATTGCGGTGCAACAATACAGGCGTTCCAGTCTCTGATTTCCAGGTTCCCATGCACATTCTTTTTGTCGCCGACCCGCTCGAGTCCTTCAAGACCCACAAGGACACCAGCTTCTCCATGATGCGGGAACTGCAAAAGCGCGGGCACAGGGTGTCGGCCTGCGAAGTGACCGACATCGCCTGGGCCAGCGGCGGCATGGTCACTGCCGCGGTGCGCGAAATAAGGCTGACCGGTGATGCGAAGGACTGGTTCCGGCCGGTGGATGGCAGTGGTGGGCAGGCGCGTGCGGCCGTGAAGGACTTCACCGCAGTCGTGATGCGCAAAGACCCCCCGTTCGACTCCGAGTATTTCTACGCCACGCACCTGCTGGAGCAAGCCGAGCGCGAGGGGGCCCGGGTGTTCAACAAGCCACGGGCTTTGCGCGACCATCCCGAAAAGCTGGCGATCATGGAGTTTGCGCAGTTTTGCGGGCCCACGCTGGTCACGCGCAGCGCGGCCGACATCAAGCGCTTCCATGCCGAGCACCGCGACATCATCCTCAAGCCACTCGATGGCATGGGCGGCACAGGCATCTTTCGCGTGCGCGACGACGGGCTCAACCTGGGCGCAATCACCGAAACGCTCAACCGTGGTGGCGCCCAGTCGGTGATGGTGCAGAAGTTTCTGCCGGCAATCGCACAGGGCGACAAGCGCGTGCTCGTGATCGGCGGGCAACCGGTGCCTTATTGCCTGGCGCGCATCCCGCAGGGCGGCGAAGTGCGTGGCAACCTGGCCGTCGGTGGCAAGGGTGTCGCGCAGGCCCTGTCCGCACGCGACCGGGAGATCGCCGAGGCGCTCGGCCCGGTGCTGGCGGCACGCGGGTTGTTGCTGGTGGGCGTGGACGTGATCGGCGACCACGTGACTGAAATCAACGTCACCAGCCCTACCTGCTTTCAGGAAATCAGCGACCAGACTGGTTTTGATGTGCCAGCGATGTTTGTCAACGCCCTGGAAGCGGCAATCGGCTGATCCTGTTTTTCATCAACCCAAGGAGACAGTATGAAATTGGTTCTTGTCGCGCTGGTTTTGGTTGCCGGCAGCGTTTCGGCACAGACACTGAAGAGCATCAAGGTCGACGTGGACCAGGCCCAGGTGGGCCAGACCGTGACTGCCACAGTCGGCCTCGAATCCGCCAACGCGCCCAATTGCGGCCTGCGCGTGCGCTGGGGTGACGGCGCGGTCACCGAGCGCAAGATCAACGACCCCAAGGAAATGCCTTTTGTGACCACCCATACCTATGCCAAGGCCGGTGACTACACGGTGGTGGCCGACCCGGGAAGGGTCGGCGGAAGCCTGGGCTGCGTGGGCAAGAAGATGAACGCCATGGTCAAAGTGGTGGCGCCACCACCACCACCACCACCGGTTGCGGCGGCACCACCGGTTGCTGCGGCACCTGCCGCAGCGGCATCGGCATCGGCGCCCAAGGCTGCCATGGGCCCGTCTTGTCCGGAAGGCTGGAAGCTCGATGCGAAGTCGGTCGTCAAGAAGACCGGCGCTTACGCCTGTTCGGCGAAGGCCGGCACCGCCATTCCTGACAAGAAACCCGTCTGCCCGGGCGAGCTGAGCTATTTCGAGAACAGCAAGAAGGGCATGTTCGGCTGCAAGCCGTAACGCGACAGCCTGCGCCGGAGCTCAGCCGGCCAGCGCGAGCGGCCGCCCACACGCGGCCGCCAGCGGGCTTCCATCCAGGAACGTCACCATCTCTCCCGGCGCGATGCGGGTCCAGGTTTCGTTGGTCGTGAGGGGCTCGGTCACCACGATGGCCAACCGGTCTTGTGGGCCATTGAGTTCGGCCAGATCGACCTTCACATCCTCGTCGCGCAGGTGCACCTCGGAGAAAGGGTGCTGCCGCACCAGGTAATGCAGGTTGGTGCTGGCATGGGCCCACAAGGCCTGCCCGTTGCTCAGCAGGAAGTTGAAAGTGCCGTGGCGGGTGATTTGCAGCACCAGTTCGCGCAGGGTGAGGCTGAGCTCTTCGACGCTGGGAACCGCTGCATGGGACTTGGCCAGTTCCTGGAGCAGCCAGCAAAATGCCAGCTCGCTGTCGGTGTCACCCACCGGCTTGAAGCTGCCATGCAGCGAGGGCGCATAGTCCTTCAGGTCGCCGTTGTGCGCGAACACCCAGTAGCGGCCCCACAACTCGCGCACGAAGGGGTGGCTGTTTTCCAGCATCACGTGGCCCACGGTGGCCTTGCGCACGTGGGCCACCACGTTGTGGCTCTTGATGGGGAAGGTGCGCAACATCTGCGCAATGGGCGAGGTGGCGGCGCTTTGCTTGTCGACGAAGTAGCGCACACCCTTGCCGGGTTGTTCGCCATTGCTTTCGAAGAAGGCAATGCCCCAGCCATCGGCATGGTGGTCGGTGCAGCCCCCGCGCTGCGAAAAACCGGTGAAACTCAGGGTCAGGCTGGCGGGCAGCCGGCTGTTCATTCCAAGCAGTTGGCACATGCAGCGAGTTTACCCACCGGCCGCGCGCGTTCGCAATCGCGTCATGGAGACGGTGCCGGGTCGCGCAGTTGCCGCGCGGCCAGCAGGGCCAGCAGGGCCAGCAGGCACAGTGCAGCAAGCATCGAAAACGACTCGTTGAATGCCGCCAGTCGCGCGGCGCTGCTGGCAACCACCACCAGGCTGTCGCCATGGGCGGCAAGCCGCCACTCCAGCACGATGCCGCACAGGCTGACCCCGGTGGCGCCACCCAGCGTGCGCGCAAAGTTGATGGCGCTCGCGCCCTGCGGGATCAACTCGCGCGGCAGGCTGCGCATGGCACCTAGATTGAGCGACGGCAGGATGAAGCCCAGGCCCACACGACCCAGCACCACCAGCATCGTCACTGCCCACAAGGAGGTGTGCAGGTCGATGGCAGGTGAAGGCCACGATGGAGCCCATGGCAAAGGGACGATTGGCAAACACGGCCTGGTTCATCAGCGGTGCGTGCGCGAGGCCGGCCGCCATTGCAACACCGAGCCGGCGTTGGCGCAACACGAACCACACCATCAGCCCCGCCGCCCCGGCCAGCAGGGCGGTGGTCTGCCAGGTAAGGCCGGCATGCAATTGCACCAACCCGTTGAGCAGTGCCAGCGTGCCACCGCAGGCCAGCATAAGGCTCAGCCAGTCCAGCGGTGACTTGTCCTCGTGGGCCGCCCCGCCGCCTGGTGCGCTGCCGGGCACGAAGCGCGCCGACATCCACAACGAGGCGAGGCAAAACGGCACCACCATGGAGAAGATCGAGCGCCATCCGAACAGGTCCACCAGCACACCACCGACGCTGGGTCCGAGTGCCGGCGCCAGCACGGCGCCCAGGCCGAAGACACCCATGGCGCGACCCTATTCATGCGGTTCGAAGGCACGCATGACGATGATGGCCGGGATCGGTTGCACCACACCGCAGCAAGGTGGGGTCAGGTCTTGCATTGCGATATGGCAAAACAAGACCTGACCCCGCGGACGGTGTGACCCCGCGGACGGTGTTTGACCCCGCGGACGGTGTTGACGTGTCCCCGCAGACGGTGTTGACGTCGGCGCGCGTCGCAACAAGGTGGGGTCAGGTCTTGCATTGCGATATGGCAAAACAAGACCTGACCCCGCGGACTGACCCCGAGTATTGAGACCTGACCCCACTGCTGGTGTGCAAAACAAGACCTGACCCAATACTGTTGCTTTAGTTGAATTCTGAGGCACAATCACGCCCGGGTCAACTCTTGACGGTGGTGAGTTATGGCGCGAACGAAGGCGGTACTGGGCTCAGGGGCGAGGTTGAGCGACTACATGTGCGCGAGTTTGCTTGCGCGGGCGGT
>CAMAWD010000128.1 GCA_945861785.1 Rhodoferax sp. OV413
TTTCAACTTTCTAGCCACTCGGTGACCCGAAGCCTTCATCAAATACAGGTCGCCATCGCCACTCGTATCGACACGGAGGAGTTCCACTTGCAGTCCGAGTTTTTTGAACACCTCTTCAGCGATCAGCGCCGGCTTTCCAACAAGATGCACCTTGCCGCAGGAATCCTTGTGAGCCTTTGCATAAACCCCTGATCCGAGGCGAAGCAACTTGCCGTTTTGAACCAACGACCTTAGCGCTTCGCTGAGTTGTGATCTGCCGCCAAGCTCCGCGATTTCCGACCGAAGGACGACTTCGCCAGCCCGCCGACTGACCGACATCTGAATTCTGTCCTGCAGGCGCATGAAGACTCCATGAATTGAATAAGTTACTATATTACTATATAGATCAATTATTTATATTGCTACGACATGCCGGTATCCCGGCATGTCGTGCATAAACCCCAGGACAACTGTTGGGTTCTCTAACAAAGGGGAAAGTTGTTGGTTTCTCTAAGTAATCACGCTGATGGCCCCCTGCTTGTAACAGCAGCTCAGATTTATCCGTCCGACGTTTTAACTCCTTGGCAGCCTCAACAGTCCCACGCGCTGCCCCCGTGACAAGAGCTGCCCTCTCAAAATAGCTCGCCGTACTTGAGTGTGATCACCTGATTTGATGGTCTGCTTTTCACGTTCGGTGATGGTTTTCGCAGGCTTCCGGTAGCCCCTGAGGAGCTGGATTGGGCTCAAAAGACCGCTTATCAGAGGGAAGCCAAGCGGTCGGCCCACCACGCTGCATAAATCGTGCCGAGCCGGCTGTCCCAACTTGTTGAATTTGCTCGGGAAAATTTGATCACGTTCGATGAGGGACTAACGGGGCACTACATCGGCCAACTTGATCAAAACGGGGCCAATTGCCATCGTTGAACATGATCATGCTCAAGTATGGAATTACGGTTCCTGTGGTTCGCAACATTCAGAGTTTGTTGATGCAGGGGCTGCTCGACAACCCTGACTCAATCGGAGCAATTCGAAAGACAGTTGTCAATACTGCGAACTCTGTATACATGCCAACCCAAATTCCAACACTCTTGGAAGAAATGCTTGGAATCATTGTTGAGAAAACATGCCATATCAAAAACTCGGTAGAGGCAGCCTTTTTCCTTTGGCTCAATGTCGCCTACCTTCAACCTTTCGAAGACGGGAACAAGCGGACGAGCCGACTTTGCGCGAATCTCCCTCTGATGTTGTCCAACTGCGCACCGCTGTCATTTCTCGATGTTGAACGGCAAGACTATGCCCTTTCTATCTTGGGTGTCTATGAACGGTTGGACGCCACAATGGCAGCTGTAGTTGGTCGTCTGTAGTTGGTCGTCTTGCACGCGGCATGGAAAGTTGCTACATTGCGCGACCAGTCTGCGAGTTGCACAGCACAGCCGCCACCCGGTGCATTGACCAGACAGAAGTTCCCAGCGCTTCGCCACATACCCACACCCTAACGCGATGCGTTTTCGCCTCCTTCGCCGCCGCCTCACCATCAGTGCCCCACGCATGGCGGTGCGCAGCGCGTTGCCGTGGCCGTTCCGGTGGGTGGCGGTAGCTGTGGTGCTGGGGTTTTGTGCGGCGATCGGTCTGTGGGCTTTCGAGTTCGGCAAGGGCATTGCCGGCCTGGACAGCGGTACCAATGAGGACCTGGTCCGATTGCGTGCCGACCTCGCCAAGGCGACGGGCGAGCGCGACCAGGCGCAAGCAATCGCCAACACCGCGCAGACCCTGCTGACCACCGAGAAGGCCGCGCAGAAGCAGGTGTTGGCGCAAAAAAAGCAGCTCGAAAACGACATTCAGGTTTTGCGCGATGACCTGGGGTTTTTCGAAAAACTGATTCCTTCGTCCGGGGTGGAGGGTATCGCGATCAGGGGCCTGCAGGCCGAAATATTGGAGGACCGTCGGCTGAGATGGCGTATGCTACTGATCCAGCCACAGCGCAATGTGGCACAGTTCAGCGGCAATCTCGAACTCAGTATTGCCGGCACACTGAATGGAAAACCCTGGGTTTTGAGTCCACCGCCGGTTCAGCAGGGCGTCAAGTTCACGCAGTTTGGCCGGTTTCAGGGCGTTCTGGAGGTGCCGGCCCAGGCGGTGGTCATGAGCATTTCTGTCAAGGTGCTGGACGGCGCTGTCTTGAAGGCGACGCAGTCCGCCAAGCTGTAGCAACAAGTCAACAACAAGTTAGCAGGAGACCCCAATGTTCAACAAGAAGAAGCAGCCCCCCATCAAGAGCCTGATCGCCCATGGCAGCCACATCACAGGTTGCGTCAAGTTCACGGATGGCCTTCGCATCGACGGCACGCTGGTTGGCGACATCGTGGCCAACGAAGACCAGGCGAGCATTCTGGTGGTTTCCGAGACCGCGTTGATCACCGGCGCGCTGCATGCCGATCACATCGTCATCAGCGGCAGGGTCAATGGGCCGGTGCATGCCAAGCTGATGCTTGAACTGCAGCCCAAGGCGCGTATCGAGGGCGATGTGTTCTACCGCGCGCTGGAGATGCACCAGGGCGCGATCATTGCCGGCCAGTTGCGCCCCCAGGCGGGTGCAGACGCAAAGCCCCTGCTGAAACTAGCGGCAAATAGCCAATAGGCGGATTCCCGAGCATTCTGCTGTACTATTCAGCCAACCTATATTTTGATGGAGTGTTCCATGAGCGCCGTTGCAGAATCCCTCCCCACCGAAATGCCCGCCCCGATCCTGTTCACGGACAACGCGGCCGCCAAGGTGGCAGACCTGATTGCCGAAGAAGGCAACCCTGACCTCAAATTGCGTGTGTTCGTGCAAGGTGGCGGTTGTTCCGGTTTTCAGTATGGTTTCACCTTCGATGAAATCACCAACGAAGACGACACCACGATGACCAAAAACGGCGTGTCGCTGTTGATCGACGCCATGAGTTACCAGTACCTGGTGGGCGCCGAGATCGACTACAAGGAAGACCTGCAGGGTGCGCAGTTTGTCATCAAGAACCCGAATGCCACCACCACCTGTGGTTGTGGGTCGAGTTTCTCGGCCTGATTGCCACTTGCGCGCGTTTTGCGCGCCTTGCCGTTGTCAGCCACGCAAAAATGCCAGCCCTGCAGGCTGGCATTTTTGTTTTCGGGTGGTTCCGCCTGGGCTATTCAGTGGTGACCTGACGCATCAAGGCGGCCGCGGACAGTTGCACTTTGGCAGCACTGGCAAGGCGCTCGAAAGCCGGCCGTGATGCGGTGGTTACCGGCACGGCATCGCTCTGCTTGGCGATGGTCAGCGGGTCATGGTGGACGCCGTTGACGCGGAATTCGAAATGCAGGTGCGGTCCGGTGGCCCATCCGGTGGAGCCGACGGCGCCGACGACCTGGCTTTGGTTGATGGTCTGACCACGCTTGACGACGATGCGGCTCAGGTGGCCGTACACCGTGGTGTTGTTGTTGCGATGTTTGACAAAGACCACATTGCCGAAGCCGCCCTGGACACCCGCAAACTCCACAACACCATCACCTACGCTGCGCACCGGCGTGCCGGTAGGGGCAGCGTAGTCCACACCCAGGTGGGCTCTCCATTTTTGGAGCAGCGGGTGAAACCGCATTTTGAAGCCGCTGGTGACCCGAGAGAACTCCATGGGCGAGGCCAGAAAACTGCGGCGAAGGCTCTGGCCGTCCAGCGTGTAGTAGGCGCCTTTGGCACTGGCAGTGGTGGCGCCCGGGCTGGACGCCGGATCCTGGAACCACATGGCCTGGTAGGTCTTGCCGTTGTTCACGAACTCTGCGCTGAGAACCTTGCCGCTGCGCATCGGTTCGCCATCGCCTTCGAGGGTTTCATACACCACCGAAAACCGGTCGCCCTTGCGCAAGGCGCGGTGAAAGTCGATGTCGCCGGAGAATATTTCGGCCAATTGCACGGCCACGGCGTCAGGAATGCGGGAGTCGTCGGTGGCTGCAAACAGCGATGACTGGATCGATCCGCCCGCCAGCCGTGTCGACGCCGCCAACGGAGCGATTTCAATGGTCGATTTGAATTTGTCGCCGCTGCGCTCAACCACAAGGCGCTTGAAATTGCCGCTGTCGTCGGCCGTCCAGCGGGCGCTGAGTTTCAGGAGCCGGTTGCCGTCCGAGGCTTCCGCGGTGACATTGCGCCCGCTGCGACCCCACAGGTTTTTCCGGGCAGCGGCATCGGAGCGCAGGAAGGCACTGGCGGCAGGGTCGTCAATGCCCAGCCGGCGCAACAAGGTATCTGCGTTGTCGGTGGAGCGGGTGACTTCGGAGCGGTAAAGGCGAAAAGCGTGGGTGTCGAGCAGGTCGGCTTGGGCCTGTAGCGGCAGGGGCGACACGTTTTCGATGATCTGCTGCACCGGCATCTGGGCTGCGTCTGGCGCCAGCGAGGCAGTGGCAAATCCGCCGGCGCCCAGCAGCATCACCACAACCAGTGCGCTAACCCGTTGCGGATGCCGGGCAATGGAGGCGCGCACGGAGGTACTGAAAGTACGGGCAGCGGCAAGTAATCCGAGGGTCAAAGCGGTGCTTCCAAAGATTGTTGTTAGTGGGCTACCGCACAGCGCTGCCCGCATTGCCGGCTTGGGCGCGACATAGAATCGACGCCCTAAGCGAAGCAGGCAGTATATCCGTGCCGGAGCCCGCCGCATCCGTTAAAACCCTTATGAATCAAGCTGAAACCCCTGTTTTTCCTGTAACAGACGATGTCCGCCATGCCTTGGCGGTCTCCTTGCGCGGCTGCCAGGAATTGCTTCCGCAGGAAGACTGGGTGAAAAAACTCGCCCGCTCAGCGGCCACAGGTGTGCCCTTGCGCATCAAGCTGGGCCTGGACCCGACCGCTCCGGACATCCATATCGGCCACACCGTGGTGCTCAACAAGATGCGCCAGTTGCAGGACCTGGGCCACACGGTGATCTTCCTGATCGGCGACTTCACCAGCATGATCGGCGACCCGTCCGGGCGCAATTCCACGCGCCCGGCACTCACCCGTGCGCAGATCGAGGCCAACGCCCAGACCTACTACCAGCAGGCGTCGATGGTGCTGGACCCGGCCCGCACCGAAATTCGCTACAACAGCGAATGGAGCGACCCGCTGGGCGCGCGCGGCCTGATCGAGCTTGCGGCGCGGTACAACGTGGCCCGCATGATGGAGCGCGACGATTTCGCCAAGCGCTTCAAGGAGGGGCGTTCCATCAGCGTGCACGAGTTCCTGTACCCGCTGATGCAGGGATACGACAGCGTGGCCCTCAAGTCCGACCTGGAGCTTGGCGGCACCGACCAGAAATTCAACCTGCTGGTGGGCCGCCACCTGCAGGCGGAATATGGCCAGGAGCCGCAATGCATCCTGACGATGCCGCTGCTCGAAGGCCTGGACGGCGTCGAGAAGATGTCCAAGAGCAAGAACAACTACATCGGCATCTCGGAAGACGCCAACACCATGTTTGCCAAGGTGCTGAGCATCTCCGACACATTGATGTGGCGCTGGTACACCTTGTTGAGTTTCAAGTCGGAGGCCGGGATTGCCGCGCTGCATGCGGAGGTGATCGCTGGTCGCAACCCCAAGGACGCCAAAGTCGCCCTGGCGCGCGAGATCACGGCGCGTTTCCATTCCGCCGCCGCGGCGGACAAGGCCGAGCAGGACTTTGCAAACCGCTCGCATGGCGGCGTACCCGACGAGATTCCCGAAATAAGCCTGTCATTGCCAGACGACGGCGCGCCGGTGGGTATTGCAGCCGTGTTGAAAATGGCCGGCCTGACTGCGACGGGTGGTGAGGGCAACCGGTTGATCGATGGCAGCGGTGTGCGGGTGGACTCCGTGGTGGTGAGCGACAAGGGCCTCAAACTGGGCGCCGGCAGTTACGTGCTGCAGGTGGGCAAGCGCAAGTTCATGCGCGTCACACTGGCCTGAGCCGCCGGGAGGCCGCGTCAATGCGGCAACGACAGTGGCAGGCTCAGGCGAAATTCCGCGCCGTGCGGCGTCTGGTTGAAGGCCGTCAGTGTGCCGCCCATGGCGTGCGCCATCGACTCGCTCAATGACAGGCCCAAGCCCAGGCCCCCTTCACGGGTGGTGAAAAACGGTTCGAACACATGGGGCAACACGTCGATGGGCATGCCCGGCCCGGTGTCGCGCACGATGAAGTGGCCATGTTTGCCTGAAGCCGCCAGGTGGACCGTCAGCCGCCGGTCGTTGATCTGGACCTGGTCGAGCGACTGCATCGCGTTCAACAGCAGGTTGTGCATGATCTGCTCCAGGGCGCCTGGATCGCCCCGCAGACTGAATTCCGGACCGCCGAGTTCGATCCGCGCGCCGATGCCATGGCGGCGCAACTCGGGTTCGAGCACGTGCAGCGCGCGCCGTGCCAGGGCCGGCAGGTCGACGTCTTCGATCCGTGCCGCCTTGTTCGGCTGGCTCACCACAAACCGCAGGCGGTTGATGACGTCGGACACCCGCTGTGCGTGCCGCAGCGCGTCCTTGACGGCCAACTGGCCGGTCAGCATGTCCGGCGGGTCCTCGTTGAGCACTCGGTTGGCGATCCGGGTATTGGTCAGCATTTCGGCCACTGGCTGGTTCAGGTCGTTGGCCATGCCCGCGGCCAGTTTACCGAGGGTGTTGAGCCGGGCCACCTGACCCAGGCGAAGCAGTTCATGGGCGCGCTGCCCATCGGTGCGCTGGCGCAGCAACGCCCGCGCTGCGAGCAGCAGGATGGCCACGAGCAATGACCAGCTGGCCATCTGGCTCCAGGGCAGCTCGCCCCAACCCACGTGCCGCTGCGCCACCATGTCGAACGGCTGGCTCGCACTGGTCAGCTGCTGGGTAAAGCCAAAGTTCCAGCCCGCCGTGTTGGACGGGTTGGTGTGGCCGGGTTGCAGCACGAAGGATTGCCCGGCGTGGTCCAGCGTGAGCCGAACCGGGCTGGCGTCGGCGGCCATGGGCCATTCGCTCCAGGGGACCATGCCGCGCACATCGATCTGCACCGCATAACTGGTCGGGTCGGCCCCCATCACCAGTTGGTAACGACCCTTGGACATGGCGGGTTCGGTCAGCACCGGTCGCCCCAGTTTGCGTGATTCCGACTCGGCGGCCACCAGATGCGCCTGCGGCCACACCGCCTCGGTGCTGCGATGCTGCACCGAAACGACCTGCGGGTATACCGACTGCAGACGCTGCTCCGGGCGCGACGGATCGTTGCCGGAGCGCAGCAAGGCCAGCGTCGACAACAGGGCGTCGTGTTGCCCGGCACGGTGGTTGAGCAGACGGTAAGCGCCGCGCACATCGTTCTCGAACGCCTCTTCGAGCCGGGAGATCTCGAGCTGGCCGATCAGCAGGCCACCCAGGGCCGAGGCGACAATCCAGGCGGCAATCCAGGGTGCATGGCGTTGAAGGCGGAGCATCATGGTGGCATTTTTGCATGGCCGGGAGGTAAGAAGTGAAAGCTGTATTGCAACGGGTCAGCGAAGCGAGCGTGGCGGTCGAGGGCGAGGTGATCGGGCAGATCGGCACCGGCCTGCTGGTGCTTTTGTGCGCCGAACGCGGCGATACCGACGCCCACGCCGAGCGGATGCTGGCCAAGATCCTGAAGCTGCGAATCTTTGGCGATGACGCCGGCAAGATGAACCGCAGTGTTCAGGATGTGGCGGGTGGCTTGCTGGTGGTCAGCCAGTTCACGCTGGCGGCGGACACCAGCAGTGGCAACCGCCCTGGCTTCAGTTCGGCGGCCGTGCCAGCCGAGGGCCTGCGTCTGTACGAGTATTTCGTGGCCCAGGCACGCAAGGTCCATGCGCCGGTGCAGACAGGGCGTTTCGCCGCCGACATGCGGGTTGCCCTGGTCAACGATGGGCCGGTCACGATTCCGCTGCAGATTGCATCCGCTGCTTGACGCATCTCAATGCTGGTGGGCCCCTGGCGGCCGATGATGAAGATGTGCAGATGCCCGTCGCCGTGACGCCGGCGTCTTCAGGCGTAGGGATTGTTGAAACCCATGCATTGAAGGATGGCCGCTTCGCGCGCCTCCATGGCACGCGCTTCGGCGTCACCCGTCTCATGGTCCCAGCCCTGTGCATGCAGGGTTCCGTGGACGATCAGGTGGGCGTAGTGGGCTTGCAGGCTCTTGTGGTTGTCACGGGCCTCCCGGGCCACCACCGGCGCGCACAACACCAGGTCGGCGACCAGCGGCGTCTCGCCGTAGGCGAATGTCAGGACATTGGTGGCGTAGTCCTTGTGGCGGTAGTCGCGGTTCAGGGCCTGGCCCTCAGTGGCATCCACGATGCGCACCGTTATTTCGCCGGTCCGTTCGAGCGCGTGGCGGATCCAGCGGCGTACCTGGTGGCGGGCCAGGGCAGCGCGGTGCGGCGGTGCATCTTCCAGCCGTGCGAATTGCAGGGACAGACTCAGTTGCGGCAGCGTCATGGACGGGCGGCGCGTGCGCTGCGTGGGCGTTTGGTGGCGGGCGCTGGTTCCAAATCCTCGTCGCCGTTGCGGCTGCCGGAGCGCATGTCGTAGGCGTCCACGATGCGTGCCACCAGCGGGTGGCGCACCACATCGGCGCTTGTCAGCCGGCAAATTGCAATGCCCTTGACCCGGCGCAGCACCCGCTCGGCGTCGATCAGCCCGCTGAGTTGGGTCTTGGGCAGATCGATCTGGCTGACGTCGCCGGTGACCACCGCCTTGGCGCCGAAACCGATGCGGGTGAGGAACATCTTCATCTGCTCGGGCGTGGTGTTCTGGGCCTCGTCAAGGATCACAAATGCGTTGTTCAGCGTGCGTCCGCGCATGAAAGCCAGCGGCGCCACCTCGATCGCCTGGCGCTCGAAGGCCTTTTGCACCTGCTCGAAACCCATCAGGTCGTACAACGCGTCGTACAAGGGGCGAAGGTAGGGGTCGATCTTCTGGCTCAGGTCGCCGGGCAGGAAACCCAGGCGCTCGCCGGCCTCCACCGCCGGGCGCGTCAGCACGATCCGCTGCACGGCGCTGCGCTGCAGTGCGTCCACCGCGCAGGCCACGGCCAGGTAGGTCTTGCCGGTGCCGGCAGGGCCGATGCCGAACGTGACATCGTGTTGGGTGATGGCGTCCAGGTAGGTGGCCTGGTTGGGTGTGCGGGCGCGCAGGTCGGCGCGCCGGGTGTGCAGCGCGGGCCCATCGGACGGGTCCATGTCCTGGTCGCCGGCCAGCATCAGTTGCACCGTGGCCGCTTCAATCGGGCGTTCGGCAATTTCGTACAGTGCCTGAAGCATCTCCATGCCGCGTCTGGCCTGCTGTTTTGGACCATCGACCTTGAACTGTTCGTGCCGGTGGGCGATGGTGACCTGCAGCGCCACCTCGATGGTGCGCAGGTGCTCGTCCAGCGGACCGCACAGGTGCGTGAGGCGCTTGTTGTCGTGGGGGGAGAACAGGTGTCGGAGGATCACGCTGATAATTCCGTCAGGGTTGCAATCGGGCCCCCCAATGATAGGCAAGGACGGAACAGGCAATGATTGGCAAGCTGACAGGCACCCTGGGTGACAAGAATCCGCCGCAGGTGCTGGTGGAGTGCAACGGGGTGGGTTACGAGGTGCAGGTGCCGATGAGCACCTTCTACAACCTTCCGGCGCGGGGCGACAAGGTGTCGCTCCTGACGCATCTGGTGGTGCGCGAAGACGCACATATCCTGTACGGGTTTGAAACACCAGCCGAGCGCGAGGCATTTCGGGCGCTGATCAAGATCTCCGGCGTGGGCCCACGCACGGCGCTGGCGGTGTTGTCGGGCATGAACGTGCCCGAATTGTCGCAGGCGGTGACGCTGCAGGAAAGCGGGCGCTTGATGCGGGTGCCGGGTATTGGCAAGAAGACCGCCGAGCGGCTGCTGCTGGAACTCAAGGGCAAACTCGGCCCCGACCTGGGTGCACCCACTGGCGCCACCAACGGCGACCAGGCCGACATTTTGCAGGCGCTGGTGGCCCTGGGTTACAGCGACAAGGAGGCGGCGCTGTCGCTCAAGGCATTGCCGGCCGGTGTCGGAGTGGCAGACGGCATCAAGCTGGCGCTGAAGGCGTTGTCGCGGGGCTGAGCGGCCAAGCCGCCGCCGCGCGGCTGGCTGGCAGGAGATACAGCTACTGCGCGTCGCGGATGGCCCGCCCGTTGACCGGCTGCACCGGCCGTGCGTTGTTCGGGAACAACTGGCCAAACAGCCGCAGTTGTTCACGGCTGATCGCCACCGGTTGCTTGAGCACCATCCACAACACACCTTCGGTGCACGGCGGCGTGGTCAGCGAGCCCATGAACTGGTAATAACGTTGGTCCTTGGGCAGCAATTCGCGCATGTCCAGCATGTCTGGCGGCATGCCCACGCGGTCACCACTGTCCAGTGGCATGTAGGTCCAGACCTTGTTGATCAGTGCATTTGCAGGCCCTGGCTCCAGCAGTACGGCCACGACCGCGAGTTTGCCCTCGCTGCTGCGGTGAACCAGATGCACGACCATGGCGAAACTGCGGTGGTTGACCCGCTCTTCGCTCGGGTGGTGAAAGTGGAACTGCAACAGTCGGAAGTTCGTGCCGCGCACCGTGATCGAGTTGTCACCCCCCAAGTCGACCTGGATCGTGTGGCCATTGTTGACCACGCTGGCGCTGCTGGCGGCGTACTCGAACTGGATCGGCTCGGCCGGGCCGCGCAAGGTGGCGGGTTCGTCGATGTTGATGGGTGACTGGCGCTTGCCGATGGCGCAGACATTGAACTCCGGCTTCAGCTGTCCCCATGTCTCAGGGCCGCCTTCGCCCTCGTAGCTCCAGTGGACTTCACCAGCACCATGGCCGGCCATGGCGGCGGCCTTGGCGCGAATGTATTGGCGGCTTGCGGCCGGGTTGGGAATGGCGCCGGGCGCCACGGTGATGGGGGCCGCCGGGGCATGCTCAGCCGCCACGGCGCCGGCCTTCTTGGCTTCGACGGTCAGGGTGACGCGCTTTTTGGCGACGATGCCGGAATCCAGGGCTTCGCGAACCTGCTCGCCCACTGCCTTGGAGGTTGGACTGGTCTTGCTGGCAGCGGCTGCCGGTGCTACCGATTTTTCGGCGGCCGGGGCCTTGCGCGCGGTGGCGCCATGGTCCTGCGCGCTGACGCCGCCAGCGCACCCCAGCAGCAATATGCCGGCCAACGCCATGCCGGCGCACAAACCGAACCGAAGGGTGGCGGCAACAAATGGGGAGCTTGGGCTTTGGGCGGTCATCGTCGTCTTATCGGCACGCAGGCGCAGATTCTTGAGGGTCGATTGGGTCGCAGGCTATAGTCGGGCACCATGTTGTTCCACCCGTTTGCGCCGCGTTTGCAGTGAGCATCCAGACCGACGATTTCGCCCTGCCCGCCGGCAACCGCGTGGTAGCGGCAGCGCCCTTGTCTCCCAACGAGCAGGCGGTCGAGCGCGCCCTGCGGCCCAAGCTGCTGCAGGAGTACGTGGGCCAGGCCAAGATCCGCGAGCAACTTGAAATTTTCATCGGTGCGGCACGCATGCGCGACGAGGCGCTCGACCATGTGCTCCTGTTTGGCCCGCCAGGGCTGGGCAAGACCACCCTGTCGCACATCATTGCCCAGGAACTGGGCGTCAACCTGCGCCAGACCAGCGGGCCGGTGCTGGAAAAGCCCAAGGACCTGGCGGCCCTGCTGACCAACCTGGACAAGAACGACGTCCTGTTCATCGACGAAATCCACCGGCTGTCTCCGGTGGTGGAGGAAATTCTCTATCCGGCGCTGGAGGACTACAAGATCGACATCATGATCGGCGAAGGCCCGGCGGCGCGCTCGATCAAGCTCGACCTGCAACCGTTCACGCTGGTTGGCGCAACCACCCGTGCCGGCATGTTGACCAACCCGCTGCGGGACCGTTTTGGCATCGTCGCACGGCTGGAGTTTTACAGCGCCGAGGAGTTGGGGCGCATCGTGCGCCGCAGCGCCGGCCTGCTCAAGGTGCCGATGGACGACGCTGGCGGTGTCGAGATCGCCCGGCGCTCGCGCGGCACGCCGCGCATCGCCAACCGCCTGCTGCGCCGGGTGCGTGATTACGCCGACGTCAAGGGCCGCGGCGAGATCACCCTGGACATCGCCAACCTCGCACTGGCCATGCTGGATGTCGATCCGCAGGGTTTCGACGTGATGGACCGCAAGTTGCTCGAGGCGGTGGTCCACCGTTTCGATGGCGGCCCGGTAGGCCTGGACAACATCGCCGCGAGCATCGGCGAGGAGCGCGAGACGATCGAGGACGTGATAGAACCCTACCTGATCCAGCAGGGTTACCTGCAGCGCACCCCGCGCGGTCGCATCGCCACACTTGCCGCTTACCGCCATCTGGGCGTTACGCCACCCAAGAACAATCCCGACATGTTCGGCGCCTGAGCGACGCCCCACGCATGGCGCCAACCCGCAGACGATGGCTCCTGATAGCGGCCCTGTTGGTGCTGATGGCCGCAGTTGCTGCCTATGTGTGGTCCGCACGTGCACTGGTTGTGGACGCGGTACAGGTGCAGTCGGCACCGCTGGTGCGCAGTGTGCAGTTTTCTGCCCGTGTCGAGGCCTTGTCCCGGGTGGACATCGGCAGCACGGTGACCGGCCGCGTGGCCGAGGTCCTGGTGTCCGAAGGTGCACAAGTGCGCCAGGGCGCCTTGCTCGTGCGCCTGGAGTCCGAAGAATTGCGTGCCGCCCTGGCGCAGGCACTTTCACAGCAGCAACAGGCCCTTGCCCGGTTGGCCGGCCTGCGCAGCACCGGCCGTTCCGGGGCTTCGGCGGCATTGGCACAGGCGCAGGCGGCAGCGGACGCAACCCAGGCCGAATTCATGCGCGTGCAGCAACTGGTCGACCAGGGCTTCCTGAGCGCCTCGCGCCTGGACGATGCGCGCCGCGCACGCGACGTTGCGCTGGCCCAGGTCGACGCCGCGCGCGCCCAGGCGAGCGCGATTGGTGAAGCCGGCACCGAAGTCGTGCAGGCGCAGGCGCAGGCGGCGCTGGCGGCATCCGCAGCTGACGCCGCGCGGGCGCGACTGGCGCAGGCCCGGCTGGTTGCGCCGGGCGATGCCCAGGTGTTGTCGCGCGCGGTGGAGCCCGGTCAGATCGTTCAGCCCGGCAAGAGCCTGATGGTGCTGGCCCTGGCGGGACCAACGCAGTTGGTGGCGCAGCTCGACGAACGTTTCCTGGGCCAGTTGGCCGTGGGGCAGCTTGCGAGTGCGGTCGCCGATGCCTACGCGGGCCAGCGGTTTGCGGCGCATGTGTTGTCCATTTCGCCCACGGTGGATGCACAGCGCGGCTCGATCGAGGTCAAGTTCGCGCTGGTCGAGGCCCCGCCGCAGTTCCTGCGCCAGGACATGACACTGTCGGTCGAAGTCGAGACCGCGCGGCGGCCGCGTGCGCTGGCCCTTCCGGTGGCCGCCCTGTCGGGGGTGACAGACGGCGCGAAGGCCGCGGTGCGCGTGGTGGTGAATGGCCGGATCGAGGAGCGGTCGGTGCAGCTGGGCTTGCGCACGCTGGATGCGGTGGAGGTCACCGGTGGCCTCGCCGAGGGGGATGTCGTGGCGCTGGATTCCACGCTCGCCGCCGGCCGCAAGGTCCGTGCAGTGCTTGTGCCGATGCGCCTGGTGGCACCCACCAGGAACGCGGCCGGCGGCGGTGGCGCGGCTGCGCTGACCAACGCCATGGGCCGCTGAGGCCTTGCCTGCCATGTCCAGCTGGCTTGGATTCGAGGTGCGTGTGGCGGTGCGTTTTCTGCGTGAAGGCCGTCTGCAAACGGTATTGATCATGGTCGGGGTGGCAGCCGGAGTGGCGGTCATTGCCTATATCTCCGCGCTTGTGACCGGGCTGCAGAGCAACACGTTCACGAAAACACTCGGGGGCCAGGCGCACGTCACTCTGCGCGCGCTGGACGACGTGGTGGTGCCCGCCCGCCCGCCCGAACCCGGCGCCAACCTGCTGACCGACACCCAACCCCGGGCCCAGCGCTTGCGCTCGGTCGGCAACTGGCAGGCCCTGCTCCCGGCGCTGGACGCAATGCCGGAGGTGGCCGCCGTGTCGCCGATGGTGGCGGGCGGCGGCCTTGCCTTGCGGGGCGAGGCAACACAGTCGATCGCTGTGACCGGGGTCGACCTGGACCGCCATGACCGGGTGGTGCGCTTGCGCGAGAAGGTGGTGGCCGGAGTTGCCAGCCTGGCGCCGGGCGAGGCCATCATCGGCAGCGAACTGGCGTCCGACCTCGGCGTGCGGCCCGGCGACCGCTTGACCCTGCTGACCGGCACGGTGAGCGAGACGGTGCGCGTCACGGCGTTGGTGGACCTTGGCGTGCGGGAGCTCAACCGGCGCACCGTGGTTGTGCCGTTGCGCCTGGCGCAAAGCCTGTTCGGGTTGCCCGGCGGGGCGACCAACCTCGATCTGGCGCTGGTCGATGTCTGGAGCGCCAAGCAGTTTGGCGCGCGGTTGCGGGCGCAGTTCCCGTACCGGGTGGAGAGCTGGCAGGAGACCAATGCCCAACTGGTGTCGGCACTGAACGCGCAGTCGGTCAGCACCGGTCTGATACGCGCCATCGTGCTGGTGGTGGTGGTGCTGGGCATCGCCAGTGTGCTGGTGGTGTCGGTGGTGCAAAAGCGCCGCGAGATCGGCATCCTGCGCGCGATGGGCGCCACACGCGGGCAGATGGTGCGGGTGTTCCTGGTGCAGGGTGGCATCGTCGGCGCGGTCGGTTCGGTGTTCGGCCTGGCGCTGGCGCTGTTGATGATCTGGCTCTTCACCATGTTCGTGCGAGGCTCGGACGGGCAACCGCTGTTCCTGATCGTGCTCCCGCTTGCGCTGGCCGTGCAGGTGGCGCTGGTGGCCACCGTGTGCGGTGTGCTGGCCGCCATCGCGCCGGCGCGGCGCGCTGCGGCGATGGACCCGGCGCAGGCAATCAGGATCTGAGCATGGGACGCGTGCCAAGCCGGAACTGCTGCGAGGGGTGGGTGTCGGCGTCGGTTGTCGGCCCATTGCGGTCGTTCGTTGCCTGGTCTGCGTTGGCGTTGGCGCGCGTCGCGGCAGGCGCAGCCCGGCGGGGGCTCAACCTGGAGCGGTCGGGCGCTGAACGCGCCGACTGCCCTGTGGTGCTCGCCCGAGGGTCGGGCCGCAGAACTCACTGCGTTCACTTCGTTCTCTGCGTTCGGA
>CAMAWD010000129.1 GCA_945861785.1 Rhodoferax sp. OV413
ACGCTCGGCGCTGCCCCCAAGCCCGTCGGCGACATCGGCCAGGCCGTCTTCATGGAAGGCGCCGGTGAGCAGCACGCTGGCCACCGTGCCGAGCGCCGCCACCACCAGAGGCGCCATGGGGCCACCGGGCAGCAGCACGAACAGGGCGGCGCTCAGGCCCGCCACCAGTGCACCGACAAGCCAGCCGACACCCGGGAAATGGGCCGCACTCGCGCGCAGCATGGCCGGGCTGTAACCGACCCAGTGCGCCAGTTTCCCGGTGACCGGGATGCGGGTGAAGAACTGCACGGCCAGCAGGTAGTGGCGCACAAAGCCCATCACACCACCGACTTGCCAGACACGCCGGCAGAATCGAAGCTGGCCATCTCGGCCAGCACCAGGCAGGCGGACTGCAGCAGCGGCCAGGCCAATGCCGCGCCGGAGCCTTCGCCCAGGCGCAGCCCCATGTCGAGCAACGGTTGCGCGCCCAGTTGCTGCAGCATGCGCAGGTGGCCCCGCTCCCCCGACTGGTGGGCGAACACGCACCGCTGCAGCACATGCGGCTGCAGTGCATGCGCCACCAGCACCGCCGATGTGGTGATGAAACCGTCCACCAGCACCACCCGGCGCTCCAATGCCGCTTGCAGGATGGCGCCCACCATGGTCGCGATCTCGAACCCGCCCAGCGCCGCCAGCACGTCGAGTGGCGCAGTCAGCGCGGCATGGCGCTCCAGCACCGCACGCAGCACGGCGGTCTTGCGCGCCACACCCGCATCGTCGAGCCCAGTGCCGGCGCCGGTGCACGAGGCGATGTCGATGCCAGCCAGCCGCGCCATCAGCAGTGCTGCGGCCGAGGTGTTGCCAATGCCCATCTCCCCCAGCAGCAAGGTGTTGCCCGGCAGGTCGCGCACGACGTGGCGGCCATTGCGCAGCGCGGCTTTGCATTGCGCTTGCGTCATGGCTTCCTGCTGGCTTGAATCCGCCGTGCCCGGCGCGATCTTGTACGCAAGAAGCCGGGGCTGGCCGGGCGCTGCGCTGTCACGCGGCCCGAAATCGTGCGCCACGCCGCAATCCACCACGGTCAGGGCAATGCCGTGCGGGCGCGCCAGCACACTGACGGCCGCGCCGCCAGCCAGAAAATTCTCGACCATCTGCCATGTCACATCGCTCGGGAACGCGGAGACCCCCTGCGCGACCAGTCCGTGGTCGGCCGCAAACACCACCAGCTGCGGCCGATCCAGCCGTGGCGTGTCACTGCCCTGAATTTCCCCCAGGCGCCGCGCCAGATGCTCGAGCGCACCGAGTGAACCCTGCGGTTTGGTCTTCTGGTCCAGCCGGTGCTGCAGGGCCTGGGTGCGGGTGGTGTCGCGGATATCAGGAAGGTCGGGGATCAGGGCGTGCATCGGATGTCAGCTGTGTTGTCGGGGTTGAAGCAGCGACGCCAATACTCCGGGCGTGAAATGCTGCTGTACGTAGTCGGCCAGGCCCGTTGCCGTCGATGCCGTGCGGGTCGATCAGCGCTTCGCCCAGCATCTGCGGGCCCGCTCCCGCAAGCTCTTGCACCACCCGCGCATTGTTGCTCATGTTCTGGGCCTTGAACGGTGCCACCTTCAGGCCCTGGCGGGCATACCAGCGGCACAGCGCGGTGGCGAGCCAGCTCTTTCCCGCTCCGCTGGTCGTGCCCAGCACCATCACACAGCGCGCGGTCATGATTCGGCTGGCAATGCGACCCACTGCCCGGCCAGGGCGTGGATGCGAATACGGTGGTCGAACACCTGCAGCAGGGCCGCGTGTGTGGCCGGGTCGGCGCTGGGCCCGTGGTGGCAAACCCGGCCCTGGGCCATGACCACCAGTTCGTCGGAATGCAAGGCCATGCTGAGCTCGTGCAGCACGCTGACCACGGTGCGGCCGTCGGCCACCAGCGCCCGAACCAGTTGCAGCCAGTCGGCCTGGTGCGGAGGGTCCAGGTTGGCAAGGGGTTCGTCCATCAGCAGCACCTGCGCCTCCACTGCCAGCGCGCGCGCGAGCAGCACGCGCTGGCGCTCGCCGCCCGACAACTGGCCCAAGGCGCGGGCGCGCCAGTCCCAGGCCTGGGTGGCGCGCAGTGCACGTTCCACGGCCTGGACATCCTTTGGCGACGCCGCCGCCAGCCAGGACTGGTGCGGCAGCCGCCCGAGCATGGCCACGTCCCATACAGTGAGGTCATCACCGCCGGATTCTCCCTGCCCCATCCAGGCCAGTCGTTGCGCGCGCACCCGCCCGGGCAAGGTGTCGGCCGGCTCGCCCAGCAGGCGGACTTCGCCCTCGTGGGGCAGCAACCGGGCCAGCACCTTGAGCAGCGTGGACTTGCCCGCACCGTTCGGTCCGACCACGCTGGTCCAGCGCGCGCGCGGCAGGCGCAGCGAGATGCCGTGCAGCACCTCGGCACCACCCAGCGCGGCGCGGATGTTGCGCGCCTCCAGTGCGGGGTCGGGCGCCTGGAGCATCACAGGCCGCCCCGCACAGAACCACGCCGGCGCATCAGCCACAACAGGTAACCACCGCCGAGCACGGCGGTCAGCACGCCTACCGGGAGCTCCTGTGGCGCAATCAGCCAGCGCGCCAGCGTGTCTGCGGCCAGCAACAGCACCGCGCCCATGAGGCTGGACAGCACCACTAGGTAGCGGTGGGTGGTCTTGACCACCGAGCGCACCAGGTGCGGCGCCGCCAGCCCGACGAACGCGATCAGGCCGGTCTGGGCCACGGCGGTGCCCGTGGCCAGCGCCAGCCCGGCCACCAGCACCGCGCGCACCTGCGGCAATGGCAGGCCCAGGCTGGCAGCAGTGGCTTCCCCCAGCGAGAGGCCATCGAGAACACGCCCCAGGCCCCAGGCCACGGACACGCACACCAGCCACACGCAGGCCATCAGCACGCAAGCCGTCCAGCCGACGAAACTGGTGGTGCCCAGAAGGAAGGCCTGCATCGCCAGCATCACCTCGGGGCGCACCATCATCACCAACTGCCCCAGTGCGCCCAGCACCACGCCCACCACCACACCGGCCAGCAGCAGGCGCAGGGTGTGCTGCACGCCCTGGGCCAACACCAATGTGAGCAGCACGGAGGCTACCGCGCCTGCGAAGGCGGCGCTGGTCAGCCCCAGGCGCAACAGCCACTCGGTGGCAAAAGGCGTGCTGCCCGCCACGGCCAGGGCAAGGGCCACACCCAGCGATGCGCCCGACGCGCTTCCCAGCAGGTAGGGGTCGGCCAGCGGGTTGCGGAACAGCCCCTGCGCCAGCGCCCCAGCCAGCCCAAGGAGCGCGCCGGCAAACCAGGCGCCGAGTGAGCGCGGCGCGCGGATCTCCCACACGATTTGCTGCGCCACCGGATCGGCCCAGGCCTGGCGCACGCTCTCGAAACCGGTGCTCCCCACGCCCAGTGCCAGCACCAGCAGCAGCAGCGACAGCGCGAGCAGCACCAATGCCACCAGGCTGGCCCGGCGCTGCTGGCTGCCCGAACGGCTGCGGGCCATCATCGGATGTGCTGCTCCAGGCAACGCGCCATGGCGGCGGCGGCTTCGGCCATGCGCGGGCCGGGTCGCACCATGGTGTCCGACTGGGCCGGTGTGTAGACACACACCCGCTGGCCCTTGATCGCGCGCATGCCGGCCCAGCCCGGGCGTTGCGCCATGCCGGCAAAGGTGGCGTCGCCGACCATGACCACGTCCGGGTCGGCGCGCACCACGAACTCGGGGTTGATCTTGGGGAACGGCCCCATCGACCCTGGCACGATGTTGCGCACGCCCAGGCGAGCCAGGGTCTCGCCGATGAACGACGACTCCGACGCCGCATAGGGCGCGTTGTTGACCTCGAAATACACACTGGCGCCCCGCACCCTTGGCGGCAGTGCGCGCGCAATCGCCTGGACCGAGGCGTCGATCGACTCCCAGCGTTGCAGTGCGTGTGGCACCTCCAGCACCTTGCCCAGCGCGAGCAATACGCGGCGCACGTCGGCATGGTTCTTGGGCTCCAGCGCCGCGACCGGGATACCCAGCGCCTGCAGGCGGTCGGCCGCCGGTGATGACGTGGCGACAAGCACCAGGTCGGGTTTGAGCGCAACGATGGCCTCCACACTGGGGTCCAGGCCACCACCGACCTGGGGCAGCTTGCGCACCGAATCGGGGAAATTGGAATACCGGTCCACCCCGACCAGCCGCTGGCATTGGCCCAGGTCGCAGACCATTTCGGTCAGAGAGGGCAACACGCTCACGATACGCTGGGGCGAACGCGCCAGTTGCAGCTTGACGCCACGGTCGTCGACGAGTTCGAGGGCGCTGGCAACCGTGGCCAGGCCTGCGAGCATGCAGACCAGCATCGCCCAGCGCCCCGGTGCAGCGGCCAGCCAGGCCTTGGCCAGGTCTTGCGCGCGGCGCGACTTGCCGCTTTTATGGCCACCGAGGACAAGTTCACTGCTGGCGATGGTGCACTCAAGCATGCAGGGCGCTCCAGTTCATCACGATGCGGTGCAACTGCGCCGCACCATCGGTCAGTGCTGCAGGCCCGGGCTGCAGGATGTCGGCCGACTTGATCTCGAACAGTTGCCCATTGCGCACGGCCGCGACCTGCTCCCAGCCGGGACGGGCGGCGACCTTCTCTGGGCGGAACTTCTTTCCGCACCAGGACCCGATGATGATGTCCGGGTTGCGCTGCACGATCTGCGCGCCGTCGGCGATGATGCGGTTCTTGCCCAGCGACTGGGTGGCCAACTCGGGGAAACAGTCGTCGCCGCCTGCCAGCGTCAGCAACTCCGACACCCAGCGGATCGCGCTGATGTGCGGCACGTCCCACTCCTCGAAGAAGATACGCGGGCGGCGCGGCAGCGCGCCGGCTGCCAAGCGCATCCGATCCAGACCGGCCCGCAGCTGCGCAATGCGTTCCAGGCCCTGGGACACCTGGCCGACCATCGCCGCCACCTGGTACATCATGGAGAAAATTTCGTCCACGCTGCGCTGGTTGAACACCGTGACCTGCACACCGTGGCGGATCAGTACTGCAGCGATGTCGGCCTGCAGGTCGGAAAAACCAAACACGCAGTCGGGCTCCAGCGCCAGGATCTTGTCGATCTTGGCGCTCAGGAAGGCGCTGACCCGCGGCTTCTCCTGCCGCGCGCGGGCCGGGCGCACGGTGTAACCGGAGATACCCACGATACGCCGCTCCTCACCGAGCAGGTACAACCACTCCGTCGTCTCCTCGGTCAGGCAGACGATGCGCTGCGGGCCCAGCGCCGGCGCAGGCCGGGGCTCGGGTGAAGGATTTGCAGCGACGGGCACAGGCACAGGCATGGTCACACGCTTACTTCTGGGCCCAGACCAGACCAACAAACGCGGAGCGCCCTGGCTGGTTGTAGCCGAACGCCGTCTGGTAGTTGCGGTCGAACAGGTTCTCGATGCGTGCTGTCAGCGCGAGTTCCGGGCTCAGGGCGTAACGCGCCGACACGCCCATCAGCGCACGGCCTGGCAGCGACGGGTTGGCCGCTGTATCGGGGCGTGCGCCGGTGTAAAGCAGGTCGGCCCCCAGCGTCCACGGGCCCAGCGGCAGCGTGCCTCCCACCGAGGCCATGCTGCGGGCGCGCCGAACCAGGCGCAGGCCGGTGCTTTCGTCGGTCGGATCCTGCAGGGTCAGGCTGGCGCGCACGTCGGCGCCAGCCGCCTTGCCGCTGTAGCTGATCTCCAGGCCCTGGTTGGCGGCGCTCGTCACGTTGTTGAAGACATTGGTCGTGATGTCGTAGAGCATCAGATCGCGGGTCCGGGTCTTGAACAGGGTTGCCCGTGCGACCTGGCCGCCCTGCGCCCACTGCATGCCGAGTTCGGCAGAACGCGCGGTTTCGGGGCGCAGGAGCGGATTGCCCGAGAACGGATCGAACAGATAACCCAGCGGGGGCAGATTGAATGCGGTGGAGACGCTGGTGACCAGCTTCCAGGCTTTGTCGAGCTGAAAACCGTAACCGACGTAACCAGTCGTCCTGCTGGCCAGCCCTTCAGCGGCATCGCGACGCGCATTGACCTGAAGACTGTGCGCGCCGAAGGCGCCCGAAGCCCCGGCGAATGCGGATGTCACACCGCGCTCGCGGTTGAGCTGTGTCGCAAAACTGTCAGTCGCATCGATCACCTGCTGCTGGCGCTCTGCGCCCAGCGTCAACAGCCAGGGGTCCATCGCGATGGTGTGGGTCCAGTTGGCGCTACGACTGCGGGTCACGGCCACGCTGTCGTAGGGAAAGGCCGAGAGGCGAGCATCGTAGACCGACTTCTCGCGTCCTTCGCTCCAGCTCAGTTCGCTGCGCCAGTCGGAGCTGATCTGGTTGTGGCTGTAGAGCGACCAACTGGACAGCGCGGTGCGCCCCTTGAAGATATCGGTGGCGCCACCAAAACCACCGCCGTCGAATCCAAACCGGCCATCACTGCCTTGGGCCCGAACACCCAGGGTATGGCCACGGACCAGTTCATGCGACACGGCGAGGCTGTAATTGCTGTTGTGGTAAGCGTCGGCATCCGGGTTTTCATTCGGAAACTGGATCGCGTTCATGGCTGAAAACCCGCGTGTCGTGTGGCGACCGACTCCCAACGAAAAGCGGGTGTCGCCCACACTTCCGCCCAATCCCAGGCTGCTGCGGGTGCTGCCATACGAACCGGCTTCGACCTGCGCATAACCCTTGGGTGCGCCGCGCCCTGTGCGCGTGAAGATCTGGATCACGCCGCCCACCGCACCACTGCCGTAAATCGCCGACACATTGCCACGCACAATCTCCACCCGCTCGACCTGGTCGAGCATGATGTGCTCGAGGCTCACGGCGCCGGTGGTGTCCTGCTTGGTCAGGGGAACTCCGTCCACCAGCACCAGCACCTGCAACGAGGCACTGCCGCGCAGGAACAAGGTCGACACCATGCCGCGGCCACCATTCTGGGTGAACTGGAAACCCGCTTCACGCGCCAGCAGCGCGGGCAGGTCGACCGCCTGGGAGCGTTCGATTGCATCGCGACCCAATACGGTGGTGTGCGGCAGCACATCGGTCAGCAGTTGCTCGGTTCGGTTGGCTGTGACGACCACCTCGGGCAACTGGTTTTGCGCCCAGCCCGGCGGCAGGCAGACCAGGAACAAGGGCACAGCCGCCAAACTATTTTTAATAAAACGAACGCGGTGCACACGCGATGGCGCACGGAACCGGGAGAAGACCATGAATTTAACCTGCAACAAAAAACCCTGGCCGTCGTCCCCGACAGCCTGTGGGCGTCACGGATACACGCACGCGCGCATCCACCGTATTGGCCGGTATCCGGGCTGGTGGAAACAACATCCATCGCCTTCCCAAGCGCATGTTCAGAACGCTCAGTGGCCGTGATGGAAGCGGAGTCGGGGGACTCGTCCACTTACCGTTGCGGGGGCAGCGCAGGTTAGGCTGGCCATGCATGATGGCCCACCCCCCTGCTTCCCGTTGAACCGCAGCATGTGAACCACACTGCGAGCACCAACCGGTGGAGTTTACGCCAAGGGCGGGGCCTGGAACCCTACAATGGCCAGTCTATGCCGCACCAGTCCCACATCGTCCAGATCTCCGAGCGGGTGGAGCGCCTGCTGGTGCGCCACGCGGAACTGCAACGCACCAACGCGTTGCTGGCCAGCCAGGTCGAGGCTTTGACCCACGAGCGCGATTCGCTCAAATCGCGTCTCGGCGCGGCGCGCGCCAGGGTCGATGCTTTGCTCGACCGCCTGCCCGAGGCCCAGGCCGCCTCCAACAACAAGACCGCCCCATGAAGCAACTCGAAGTCCAGATCATGGGACAGAGCTACCTGCTGGGCTGCCCCGAGGGCGGTGAATCCCGCCTGCTCGAAGCGGTGGAGCGTGTAGACACCGCGATGTGCAGGATCCGCGACAGCAACAAGGTTCGCGCCCGTGACCGCATCGCCGTGCTGGCCGCGCTCAACCTGGCATTCGACCTCGGCGACCGTGTCACCATTGCCACCGCGCCGGCCCCACTGACCGCCATGCCTTCGGACAACGGGGACCACGGAACACCCGCAGAAGGCGACACGCACATGCTGGTGTCCCTGCTCGAGCGCCTCGACCGTGCCCTGGGTGACGACGGGCAATTGATCTGAGTCGTGCCGGCTGCCGGCGCGCAGATTTTTTTGTCGCGGGCGGGTGGCGCAGGGCCAGCAGTGCTCCTACAATGTTTTTGTCTGCGGTGCACTCCGGGCTTTATATTTCCTTGAACCAATGCTCTTAGAGCCCGGGCTTGGAACATCGCCTGGCAGGTGTGAACATCTCGCGTCAGATGATCTCGAAGCCTTGCTGACCTCGCCCACCTGAACCCCGGTTCAGGATGCCGGTCCGGGGGCACTTGCAGACACCTTTCGGTCACTTCTCCAAGTGAATGTCCCGAAACGAAGCCCACAGTTGAATCACCCCGCGACGTGGAATTGTCGGCAAATTGCTGGCTTGTTGGATTGGCTCGCGGGGCACCCGAGACCTTGCGGCGCTACTGGCTGGCCCGACAGACACTCCAATGCGGCACCGGCGGCAAGGTGCCATCCACCTCGGCCGAACACGGACCTTATGAAAGAGAACCGGCACGTCGAATGCAAGCAGACCTGGCGCGACGAGGTCCTGCGCCCGGTCTGCCCTTTTGCCGAGCCTGAGGGCGGCTTTCTGGAGATCGGCCGCAACAGCAACAACCGGGGCATCGCGCTCGCCGTGCCGCGTGCGGCACGGCGGACAGGATTTTTATATGACTTTATTCGTACTTATAGGTCATTTCCTGTATAAACCTTTATAAGTCTCTATAACCAACCACCGATGGACAAGATCATCAACCCGTTTTCGCCCGGCGCGGGCTCGCCACCTCCAGAACTGGCGGGTCGCCAGGGCGTCCTGGAGCAGGCCCGGGTGCTGTTGGCGCGGGTGCTGGCCAAGCGCCCTGAAAAAAGCCTGCTGCTGACCGGGCTGCGCGGCGTCGGCAAGACGGTGTTGCTGAACGAAATCGAGCGCATGGCGCTCGCGGCGGGTTATCGCACCATCCTCGTCGAAGCCCACGAAGGTAAACCGCTGGCGGTGTTGTTGGCACCCCACTTGCGCCGCCTGCTGTTCGAGCTGGACCGCATAGCCGGCGCCGGCAACAAAGCCCGGCGCGGCCTGGCGGTGCTCAAGAGTTTCGTTCGAGCCATCAAGATCAAGGTCGGTGATGTCGACATTGGCTTGGACATCGAGCCCGAGCCCGGCACCGCCGACAGTGGCGACCTGGAGGTCGATCTGCCCAGCCTGTTCATGGCAGTGGCTGAGGCTGCGCAGGAGCGCGGCGTTGCGGTGGCCATCCTGATTGATGAAATCCAATATTTCACGTCATCCGAACTCAGCGCCTTGATCATGGCCATGCACAAGATGCAGCAGCGCCAGCTCCCGTTGGTGTTGATCGGCGCGGGCCTGCCGATCTTGCCCGGCCTGGCGGGCGAGTCCAAGTCCTACGCCGAACGCTTGTTCAGCTTTCCGGCCATCGGTCCCTTGCCAGAGCGCGACGCGATCAGCGCGCTGCAAGACCCAGTGCGCGTAGCTGGTGAGGCCTTCGATGCGGCTGCGCTGCAAGAGATATTCAGGCTGACCAAGGGTTACCCCTATTTTCTGCAGGAGTGGGGCTACCAGGCCTGGAACCATGCGACAGCGTCGCCGATCACCCTGGAGGTGCTGCGGCAGACCAGCGAATTGGTGTCGCAGCGACTGGACGAGAACTTCTTTCGCGTGCGATTCGACCGGCTGACACCGCGCGAAAAGGTCTATCTGCGCGCCATGGCCGAGCTCGGTGCGGGGCCCTACCGCACGGCCGATGTCGCCGACAAGATGGGCGTCAAGATCACCACACTTGGCCCGGCTCGCGCCAGCTTGCTCAAGAAGGGCATGGTGTACAGCCCGTCACACGGCGACATGGCCTTCACCGTGCCCCTGTTCGATGAGTTCATGCGGCGCGCCATGCCAGTTTTCGAGCCCTGACGATGAACGGCGTCGAGCGCCACTGCCTCACCACCGAAGAAACCCTGTTCCGCCTGCCAGACGCGCAACGCCGTACCGCGATACCGCGCGGCGAGCACAAGGTCAAGGGTCGGGACCGTGCTGTGTTCGTGTATTCCATCTGATCCCGGTCTTTTCAGTTTGCACCACATCAGTGCAAACTGCGATACTCGCGCCGTGGGCTTTGACCAGCTGCACTGACCACAAACCCATGTCAAAAAGACACCCCCACGTCGGCCACCCGGGCCTCTTCAACGCGCTGCTCGAGGCGCGTTCGGTGTTCGAGTTGCTGGCACTCCCCTGTGCCTGGCCCTTCCTGGCAATGGCGCCACGCGGCGACGGGCATCCGGTGCTGCTGCTGCCCGGGTTCATGGGCAGCGAGGTGTCCTTGATCGGCCTGCAAGTCTTCCTGCGCGGACGTGGTTACGACGTGCAGACCTGGGGACTGGGCCGCAATGTCGGCTTCCGCCCGGGCCACGCCTCGGCCATCGAGCAGAAGATCCGTTACATGCACCATACCAGCGGGCAAAAGGTCAGCCTGGTCGGCTGGAGCCTGGGCGGCGTGTTCGCCATGTACGGCGCGCACAAGGCCGGCGAATGCGTGCGCAACGTGATCACGCTGGGCAGCCCGGTGAGTGTCGACGCCTCGGGCAGCGCGTCGCCCTCACTGGTCAAGGCACTGTACCGGCTGGTGGCCCACCCGATGGGCACTGCCGCCCACGCGATGCAGCCACGCGCCAAGACCCTGCGCGAGGGCAAACAACTGGCAATGCCGGTGAGTTGCCTCTATTCACTGAGCGATGGCGTGGTGCCCCCACAAGAAGCAACGATTGCCGGCAACCCTGCCAACCATGAGAACATCCGGGTCTGGGGCAGCCACACCGGCCTGGGCTTCAACGCCCTGGTGCTGCAGATCGTGGCCGACCGCCTGGCGCAGCCCGAGGGGCAGTGGAAGCCTTACCAGCCTTCGGGCCTGATCGGGGCTTTGCACCGGGTGCTGACGCACGAGGCCGTGCCGATCTGACTGGCGCCGGTTGGGGCACTGCGTGTGCAGCAGACGCCGCCAGCGCCAGATACTCCTGAAAGCAGTCACGCAGGTGCTGGGTGAAAGCCTCCGGGTCGGGGATCAGCTCGCGGCACGAGGTGGGCGAGATGATCACCCGGCCGTCGTAGGTCGTGACCGCAAAAACCAGCCCCATGCCATCCGATATCGGCATGATGGCCGAGAAAAACGTCATGCGTGCGCCGTTCAGGTACAACGGGACGGACGGCCCCGGCACATTGGTAATGGTGCAACTGGCCGATGGTGCGTGCCGCGAGCCCAAAACACGGGCCAGTCCGCGCAGCGTGCCGACGGTTGGCAGGGGCGCATTTGACTTATGGTGGTCGGAGCCGCTGAGCTCCCGCGCGCCCAGCGCCTGCCCGCCAGCCCGGGAGGCTGCCGTCTGCTGGCGGATGAATTCGATCCGCTGCAGCGGACCATCGAGTTGGGTGCCGAGTTCAACCCGCAGCCAGGACTGCCCGGGCGCGGTTTTGGCGGGCGGCTGGTCGTCGCGCGCGTGGATCGGCACGATCGCGCTGAGGCTGCTGTGCGGCAGCTCGTCCTGCGACCGCAGGTAACGGCGCAGCGCCCCGCTGCACACCGCCAGCACCGCGTCATCGACCGTGGCGCCCGGCACCAGGTTGCGGATACGCTTGAATTCGTCGAGCGGAAACCTGCGGGTGTCGAACACGCGGTGCGCCGACACAACCGAATTGAAGCGTGTCGCGTTGATCTGCTCGGGCCGCTGCAGCAGGTCGGTGGCAAAGGTGACAGCGGCCGCAGCACTGTCCACAAGCCTGCGCGCCACCGGTGTACGCGCCTGCAGGGGCGCCACCACCGAATTCACGCCGCAGCGCAACAACAATGCGGCCGTGCCAGGCACCGGTTGCGGAAACCAGGGGCGGGGCGGAGCGGGCGGCGGGGTCAGGGGCGTGGTGTCGTGCAGCAGGGTGACCAGGCGGTTGCCACCGTCCGCGTCCACCGCAGCCTGGTGGACTTTTGTCAACAACGCAAAACTGCCGGATGGCAATTCGAGCAGGCTGTCGAGCCCCTCCACCACATAAACCTCCCACAACGGGCGGTTCAGGTCCAGCGGACGCGAATGGATGCGTGAGGCCTGGATGCAGAACTGGCGCCAGTCGCCCGGCCTGGGCAACGCGATGTGGCGCACGTGGTACTCGAGGTCGAAGTTGGGGTCGTCCACCCAGTAGGGATAGTCGAGGTTGAGCGGCACACGCTGCAGCTTGCTGCGAAAGACCGGCAGTTCGCCGAGCCGGCTTTCGATGTGCGCCAGGATGCTCTTGAACCGCACCGTGCCGCCCGGGGCCGTGCTCTGGTCGTAGATCTGGACCAGGGTCAGGTTGGAATTGGAATGGGGGGTTTCCGCATCGAGGAATGCGGCATCGTGGGCGTTGAGTTGTCGCATTGTTCTTGCTTTGTGGTCCCGGTTTGATCGGCATTGCAGCACGCACATTGCCACGGCGTGTGTAGCGGCGCTTTGCGCAAACGCAGTACGTCGCCAGATGCTAGCAGGGGCGGGGCGTCGGCAGCCTCGGTGCCCTGCATGCCTGGCATGCCTGGCGCTCGCCAGCTGAAGTCAAGCCACTGGTGCGATACTCCCACCCGGCGCCGCAAGGCGAACGGCTCCAAGCCCCCCGGCACCCAGAATGCCAACTTCTCCCGCGTGACTGCGGGCCCCCCGCCCACCATGCTCGGCCTTCCCCCCACCCTGTTGATCGAACTCGCGCTGCTGGGTCTGTGCACCGGTTTCCTGGCCGGGTTGCTCGGGCTGGGCGGTGGCATGATGATGGTGCCTTTTCTGACCATCCTGCTCACGGCACGCGGCTACCCCGAGGCCAGCATCGTCAAGATTGCCGTGGCGACGTCGCTGGCGACGATCTGCTTCACCTCGCTGTCCTCGGTTCGCGCGCACCACCGGCGCGGAGCGGTCTTGTGGCCCGTGGCGGCGGTCCTCGCCCCCGGCATCCTGGTGGGCTCGTTTCTGGGGTCGCAAATCGCGGCAGCCTTGCCCGCGAAGACCCTGGGCATCGTGTTCGCTGCGTTCGTGGCCTTTTCCGCCACCCAGATGCTGCTGAACCGCAAACCCAAACCGTCGCGCACGCTGCCGGGGCGCGCCGGCATGTTCGGTGTGGGCAATGGCATCGGCATGTTGTCCTCGCTGGTCGGAGCGGGCGGCGCCTTCGTGTCGGTGCCTTTCATGGCCTGGTGCAACGTGCCGATCCACAATGCCGTCGCAACCTCATCGGCGCTGGGATTTCCGATTGCGCTGGCCGGCACAGTCGGCTACCTGCTCGCCGGCTTGAGTCTGCCCGCGATGCCGGCCGGGGTCATCGGTTACCTGTTCTGGCCCGGGCTTGTGGTGTTGTCGGTCGCCAGCATGGTGACAGCGCCGCTGGGTGCCCGGGTGGCGCACAGCATGGACATCGCGCCGCTCAAGCGCGCCTTTGCCGCGGTGTTGTATTGTCTGGCGGCGTATTTCGTGTTGCGCTGAGGCGTGAAAGGGGCGCGCAAAGATGAAGATCTGTGTAGTCGGAGCAGGCGCCATCGGTGGCATGCTGGGCGTGAAACTGGCCTTGGCCGGCCATGAGGTCAGCATCATCCTGCGCGGAGCCAACCTGGCCGCAGTGGCGGCCGACGGCCTGACCCTGATCGAGGAGAACGGCCAGCAATTGCAGGTGCGCCCGGCACGCGTGACCGATGTGATAACCCAGGCCGGCGTGCAGGACCTCGTCATCCTGGGCATGAAGGCGCACCAGGTCGGCGCCGTGGCACCTGAGTTGCACCACCTGATGCACGGTGACACCCGGGTGGTGACCATGCAAAACGGCATTCCCTGGTGGTACTTCCACAGGTTGCCCGGCCCCTACACCGGTCGCCCGGTGACCGCAGTCGACCCGGATGGCGTGATCGCCCGCCATATCGACGTGTCGCGCGTCATCGGCAGTGTGGTCTACCCTGCCAGCGAAGTGGTCCGGCCCGGGGTCATCCGGGTGATCGAGGGCAACCGCTTCACGCTGGGTGAGATCGATGGCAGCGACACACCCTCGGTGCGCGCCGTCAGCGCTGCCTTCAAGCAGGCCGGGTTCAAGGCGCCGGTGTCGACCGACATCCGCTCCGAGATCTGGTTGAAGTTGTGGGGCAACCTGAGCTTCAACCCGATCAGCGCCCTGACCCACGCCACGCTCGAAGACATCTGCCTGTTCGGCCCCACGCGCGCGCTGGCCGCAGCCATGATGCGCGAGGCGCAGACAATCGGCGAAAAGCTGGGTGTGGTGTTCAAGGTCAGCCTGGACAAACGCATCGCCGGCGCACAGGCCGTGGGCCAGCACAAGACATCGATGCTGCAGGACGTCGAACAAGGCCGGCCACTCGAGTTGCAGGCCCTGGTGGCCGCCGTGATGGAACTCGGTGCCATCACCGGCACCCCGACCCCGACCATCGACGCGGTCTATGCCTTGTCCAGCCTGCTGGCCCAAACCTTGCAGCGACACCAGGCCACCCTTCGTATTGCTGGCGATTGATCCATCCGCAAACCATGTCAAACCGGACACGCGCGGCACAGTGCCGGATCAGGCCGACGGCGCATTCGGCTCCGCGGCTGTCCTCCGCC